>NZ_JBISHD010000023.1:0-489008 GCF_045064235.1 Paracoccus sp. Ld10
ATATCTCTTCAGATATCCATCAATGTCAAAAAGCAAGAGAACCAAAATCACGATCACGACGTCAACTCGACGCCACAACCGTCACCAAATCCCCAGAATGTCTCCCGATCCAACCGCGCCTCTCAGCGCCGCCTTCCCGGCCCCTCCAGCGTTCCCGCCTTCGGTGAAGCGGTGTTTAGGCCGAGGTGCCGAGGGACGCAAGCACAAAAACAACAGTCGCCGCCATATTTCTGTCATCTTGTTGATGTTATGATCTTATTTATGCCCGACGCTAAGGCACTCGGGTGTTTCCGGCTGCCGGAATCATGGCCATGGGGAACAAATAAACTCAGATCAGCAGAATCTGGCCGAATCCAGGGTCCTGAAACGCGAAAGGCGCGCCCAATGGGGCGCGCCTTTGCATGTCGATGGTCGAAAATCAGCGCTTCGAGAACTGGAAGCTGCGGCGAGCCTTGGCTTTGCCGTACTTCTTGCGCTCCACCACGCGGCTATCGCGGGTCAGGAAGCCCGCGGCCTTCAGCGCGGCGCGCAGGTGCGGCTGGTGCAGCTGCAGTGCCTGGCTGATGCCGTGCTTGACGGCGCCTGCCTGGCCCGACAGGCCACCGCCCTTGACGGTGGCAACCACGTCGTACTGGCCGACCACGCCCGCAACCTCGAACGGCTGCTTCAGGATCATCTGCAGAACGGGACGCGCAAAGTAGGCGTTGATCTCTTTGCCGTTGACGGTGACCTTGCCGGAACCCGGCTTGACCCAGACGCGGGCGACCGCGTCCTTGCGCTTGCCGGTGGCATAGCTGCGGCCCAGGCTGTCGATCTGCGGCTCGCGGTTGATGGCGGCCTCGACGACGGCGGCGGGGGTGCCCGACACGGCGGATTTCAGATCGTCCAGAGTTTTGATGTCGTCGGCCATGATCATGCGCTCCGGGTGTTTTTCTTGTTCAGGACTTTGACGTCCAGAACTTCGGGCTGCTGGGCCTCGTGCGGGTGTTCGGCGCTGGCATAGACGCGCAGGTTCGTCATCTGCTGCTTGCCCAGCTTATTGCGGCTGATCATGCGCTCGACGGCCTTGACCACCACACGCTCGGGGTGCGCGCTTTCCAGGATCTGGCGCGCGGTGCGGTGCTTGATGCCGCCCGGGTGGCCGGTGTGCCAGTAGTACTTTTTGTCTTCACGCTTGTTGCCGGTCATCTGCACCTTGTCGGCGTTGATGATGATGACATTGTCGCCCATGTCCATGTGCGGCGTGAAGGTGGGCTTGTGCTTGCCGCGCAGGCGGCTGGCGACGATCGTGGCGAGGCGGCCCAGAACGACGCCCTCGGCGTCGATCAGGATCCACTTCTTCTCGATCTCCGCCGGTTTCGCGGTATAGGTTTTCATCTGTCGTCCCTTCAGGGTCGTAATCGTAAGAGATGGCGGTGTATCGAAGATTGCCCGCCGGACGTCAAGTGCAGCGGCATCTGATTAATAACGTAAAATCAACACCCTGCAAGTTAGGTATTTTGTTACCACATCATACAGCGCGGAAATCGCTGGCTTTCGGCGGAATCGAACAGCTTGCGACGGGATCCCCCTGCCCTTGCGCCACGATCAGCGCCTCGGCCACCGCCAGTACGCGACCCAGCTTCAGCACCCGGCATTCCGCCAGCAAATCGACGCCCGCCGCGGGCTTTCGCATGAAATCGATGGACGCGTTCGTGGTGACCGCCAACCGCACCGGCCCGATCCGGGACAGGATCGCGCAATAGATCGCCAGATCGGCCAGCGCGAACATCGCCGGCCCGCTGACCGTTCCGCCCGGGCGCAGATGGTGGTCCCCCACGATCAGGCGCGCGGTCAGACCCGTCGCGGTCGTCGCCTCGACTCAATAGCTGTCGGCCACCTGCGGAAACTTACGCGCCAGAAAACGCGTTCAACGCATCCTTGTCCATCACGATTGCCATGCTTTCTCCGATGTGTCCCGGCCTGAGGCTTTCGCCAAAAGAGAGAGGATGCAAGAACGGACGACCTGCTGCAGCGCCCCTGGCACCGCGCCCCGCCTCAGACTGTTGCAATCCCAGTCGTCGACGCCCCATCGCTGCAGATCATCAGGACGCTGATCGCGGCCCTTGCCGATATCGGCGCCGAAGCGCGGATCGTGATTCTGTCCGTCGAGGGCAAAGCCCTATGCGCCGGGCCCGATCTGCGGCAGATCGGGCCGGACTTGCGCGTTTGTACCAGCAGCATGCCGATCTGACACCGATGATCCGTGCCCCAGCCGTACATCGCCGAGGGTCGCCACGCCGCACCACGTGTCCCGCATGGGCAAACGCGCCCACCCCGCCCATCCGGACCAACGTTACCGTCGATCCTCCCCGGCCATGCCCGGGGTGATGTGCATCAAAATGGTCGTGCCACAGACAGTCGAGGGGCGCGATGCGTTGATGGACAGTCACCCGTCAGACGGTGACTGATCCCCCAGTGCGCGCTGCCAATGCCTGAACGATGGCAACGAAATGCTCTCCGCGCTTTTCGAAGTTCGGATACTGGTCGAAACTTGCGGCGGCAGGTGCAAGCAGGACGGTATCGCCAGGCTCGGCCTCGGCAGCAGCATGCGCCACCGCCTGTTCCATCGTGTCAGCGATTTCGTACGGGGTTTGACCCATCTCCAGCGCAAAATCGCGGGCGGAATGGCCGATCAGATAGGCCTTGGCCACCGCGCCCAGATGGGGCTGCAATGCGGCGATGCCACCCTCCTTGCCCAGCCCCCCGGCTATCCAGCGGATGCGCGGAAAGGCCTGCAGCGCCTTGGCTGCGGCATCGACATTGGTGGCCTTGCTGTCGTTGACGTAACGCACGCCATCGATCTGCGCCACCGTCTGACTGCGATGCGGCAGGCCCGCGAAACTGTGGAACGCAGCCTCGATCTCTCGGGGCGCCAAGCCCACGGCACGGCAGGCCGCATAGGCGGCGCAGGCGTTCTGATGGTTGTGCGCGCCCGGCAAACCCTGCATTGCGCGCAGGTCGATCGATGCCGCCTGCCGCCCCTTGCGGTATTCCGACAGGAACCCCTTGCGCGCAAAGACCGACCACGCCGCCCGGTCCAGTTTTTGCCCCGACGACACCCGGATCACCCGGTCGTCGGTCGGGCCCATTGCTATCTGGTTGGCCAGATACATCCCCTCGGGGTCGTCGATGCCGATCACGGCCCGGTCCGGACCACCTTCGGAGAACAGCCGCCGCTTGGCCGCAAAATAGCCGCCAAGGCCGGCGTGGCGGTCCAGGTGATCCGGCGACAGGTTTGTGAACACCGCCACATCCGGGGTCAGCGCACGTGCCAGATCGGTCTGATAGCTGGACAGTTCCAGCACCACGACCTCGCCATCGATCGCAGGTTCCAGCGACAGAACGCCGGTGCCGATATTGCCGCCCATCTGCGTGGGCCGGCCGCATTCCTCCAGCACATGATGGATCAGTGCCGTAGTGGTCGATTTGCCGTTCGACCCGGTGACGGCGATCACCCGGGGCGCGCGGTCGAACTGATCCCAGTCCCCGGTCGCATAGCTGCGAAAGAACAGGCCGATGTCGTTGTCGACCGGGATCCCCAGCTGCCAGGCCATCGCGATGACCGGATGTGGGCGGGGATACAGATGCGGAATGCCGGGGCTGACGATCAGCATCGTGATGCCCTGCCAATTCGCCTCGCGCGTCAGATCCAGAATGCGCACGCCGTCGGCCTCTGCCGCGTCGCGCGTGTCGACCCCGTCGTCCCAGGCCACGACCTGCGCCCCGCCCGCGGCCAGTGCCGCAGCGGTGGCCTTGCCGGACCGGCCCAGGCCCAGCACCGCGATGGTCAGTTCTTCGACGCCCTGAACGGGGATCATGGGTGGCTCCTTGCGAAAACGGGTGGGGATCAGCGCAGCTTCAGCGTCGCCAACCCGATCAGCGCCAGAATCAGCGCAATGATCCAGAAACGGATGACGATCTGCGCCTCTCCCCAACCCTTCTTTTCAAAATGGTGGTGGATCGGGGCCATCAGGAACACACGCTTGCCGGTCCGTTTGAAGTACAGCACCTGGATGATGACGGACAGGGCCTCGACGACGAACAGGCCGCCCACGATCGCCAGAACGATCTCGTGTTTGGTGACGACGGCGATGGCACCCAGGGCGCCGCCCAGAGCCAGCGACCCGGTATCGCCCATGAAGACAGCCGCCGGAGGGGCGTTGTACCACAGGAACCCCAGCCCGCCGCCGATCAGGGCCGCGACAAAGATCAGGATCTCTCCGGTACCGGGAACATGGTGAACGCCCAGATATTCGGTAAAATCGACGCGGCCCACGGTATAGGCAATGATGCCAAGAGTGCCCGCCGCGATCATCACCGGCATGATCGCCAGCCCGTCCAGACCGTCGGTCAGGTTGACCGCATTGGCCGCCCCCACGATCACGATCATCGCGAACGGCACAAAGAACCAACCCAGGTTGACCAGGACATCCTTGAAGATCGGCAGGGCCAGCTGGTTCGTCAGGGCTTCGGGGTGCAGCAGTGTCGCCGCGATCCCGGCACAGGCCGCGATCGCCAGACCCATCAGCATCCGGATGCGCGAACTGACGCCCTTGGTGTTCTGCTTGGTCACCTTGGCATAGTCGTCGGCGAACCCGATCATCGCAAATCCCGCCGTCACCAGCAGCACGATCCAGACATAACCATTGTCCAGCCGCGCCCACAGAAGGGTCGAGAACAGCAGCGCCGACAGGATCAGCAGCCCGCCCATCGTCGGCGTCCCCGCCTTGGCCAAATGGCTTTGCGGGCCGTCATCGCGGATCGGCTGACCCTTTTTCTGGACCCGGCGCAGATAGTTGATCAGCGGCCGACCAAAGATGAAGCCAAAGAACAGCGCCGTAAAGAACGCGGCCCCTGCGCGAAAGGTGATGTATCGGAACAGGTTGAAGAAATCCCCGCCCTCGGACAGGTTGCTGAGCCAGTAGAGCATGGCGTTATCCTTTTTCTTGGGCGGCACCGGCGCGCAGCGCCTGAACCACCGTCGAGATCCGCGAGGATTTCGAGCCTTTCACCAGCACGATGTCGCCGGCGGAAATCAGTTTGTCGGGTTGGGTGGCCAGTTCAGCCGCCGTCTGTGTCCACAGCCCGCGCTTGTCCGCGGGCAGCGTGTCGTGCAGGTGCCGCATCAGGGGCCCGGCACAGTGAACGATGTCGATCTGCGCCATGGACGGATCGTCTGCCACCGCGCGGTGCATCGCAACCTCGTCCGCGCCCAGTTCCAGCATGTCGCCCAGGATCGCCACGCGCCGCCCGCCCTGCAGGCCCGCCAGCGTGGCAAGCCCCGCGGCCAGCGATGCCGGGTTGGCGTTGAAGGCGTCGTCGATCAGGCGGATGCCGCCCAGATTCTCGACCGCGCCGCGCCCTTTGGGGGGGTGCCAGTCGGACAGATGCACCGCCGCCTGCGCCAGATCCGCGCCCGCAACCGACAGGGCCGCCAACACGCCGACCGCATTCATCGCGAAATGCCGCCCCGTCGTGGGCAGGGTGAATGCCAGCGTGTCGCCCATGATGCGGACATGACACGACAGCGCCCCGTCCTGCGGAACGATGCGCAACGGCCGTGCCGCGCCATGGTCCCCGAACCCCACGACGACCGCGCCGGCCCGGTCCGCGCAATCGCGCAGGATCTGGGTGACGGACAGGTCCTCGGGGATGATGGCGTGGCCCACGGGCTGAACACCGTCGAAAATGGCGCCCTTTTCGTGGGCGATCCCCTCGATCGCGCCAAAGGCCTCCAGATGGGCTGCGGCGACGGTGGTGATCATCGCCACCTGCGGACGCGCCATGCGCGACAGGGGGGCGATTTCGCCGGAATGGTTCATGCCGATCTCGATGATTGCGAAATCGGTGTCGGCGGGCATCCGCGCCAGGGTCAGCGGCACGCCCCAGTGGTTGTTGTAGCTGGCCTCGGCCGCGTGGATCACGCCCTGCCCCGCCAGCGCAATGCGCGCCATCTCCTTGGTCGAGGTCTTGCCGACCGACCCTGTGATGGCGATGACGCGGCCCGACATGCGCGCGCGACCCGCCCGGCCCAGATCCTCCAGCGCGGCCAGCACGTCGGTCACGATCAGCAGTGGCGCGTCCGACGCCACGCCGTCGGGCACGCGACTGACCAGCGCGGCGGCGGCCCCCTTGGACAGCGCCTGCGCCACGAAATCATGCCCGTCACGGTCGGCCTGCAGCGCCACGAACAGGTCGCCGGGGGCGATGGTCCGGGTGTCGATGGACACGCCCGTTGCGGCCCATGCGGTCGTGACCCGCCCGCCGGTGGCGCGCTCTGCGTCCTCAGATGTCCACAGTGTCATATCCGACCGTCCAGTGCCGCCACCGCGACCGAGGCCTGTTCGGCATCGTCAAAGGGATAGACGTCGTGTCCCACGATCTGACCGGTTTCGTGACCCTTGCCACAGATCAACAGCGCATCGCCCGGCTGCAGTGCATCGACGCCGCGCAGGATCGCCTCGGCCCGGTCGGCGATTTCGGTCGCGTCGGGGCCGGCGGTGGCCATGACGGCGGCGCGTATCAGAGCCGGGTCCTCGGTCCGGGGGTTGTCGTCGGTCACGATCACCACGTCGGCATGATCGGCCGCGGCTTGTCCCATCAGCGGCCGTTTGCCCCGGTCGCGGTCGCCGCCCGCACCGATGATGCAGACGATGCGGCCCATCACATGCGGGCGCAGCGATTGCAGCGCCGCCGTCACGGCGCCGGGCTTGTGCGCGTAATCGACAAAGACCGCCGCACCGTTGTCACGTTGCGCGACCAGCTGCATCCGGCCCCGCACGGTGGTCAGCTGCGGCAACACGCGCAGGATGTCGTCGGCGCTGTCGCCAGACGCCAGGCACAGCCCCATCGCGGCCAGCACGTTTTCCGCCTGAAACCCGCCGATCAGCGGCAGCCGCACCAGATGCGCCCGCCCCATCACCGAAAACCGCAGGTCCTGCCCCGTCGCATCATAGCGCTGGCCCAGAATCCGCAGCATCGCGGCCTCTCCGGTGCCCACCGTGGTCAGGGCCAGACCGCGATCGGTCGCGATCTCGGCCATCTGACGGCCGCGCTGGCTGTCGATGTTGATGACGGCGGCGGCACCGTCATCCAGCACGCGGTTGAACAGCAACGCCTTGGCGGCGAAATATTCGTCAAAGCCCGCGTGGTAATCCAGATGATCCTGGCTGAAATTCGTAAAGGCCCCGGCCTGCACCCGAACGCCGTCCAGACGGCGCTGGTCCAGACCGTGACTGGAGGCCTCCATCGCGGCATGGGTCACGCCCGCGGCCACCGCCTCGGCCAGAACGCGGTGCAAAGTCAGGGGGTCGGGCGTGGTATGGGCCAGCTTGGCCTGATGATCGCCCTCGACCCCCATCGTGCCAAGGCTGATCGCCTTGTGTCCCAGGGCCTGCCAGATCTGGCGGGTGAAACTGGCGACGCTGGTCTTGCCGCTGGTGCCGGTGACGGCCACGACATGGTCGGGCTGATCGGCGAACCACAGCGACGCCGCCCCCGCCAGGGCCGCGCGCGGATCCTCGGCCACGATCAGCGCCCCATCCCAGCCCGACAGCACGTCGGCCGCAATCTCGGCGCCCTGGCGGTCCGTCAGGATGGCGGCGGCCTGCATCCGCAATGCGTACTGGATGAATTCCCCGCCATGAACCGCCGAACCCGGCAAGGCCGCGAACAGGTGACCGGGCTTGACCGTGCGACTGTCGATGGACAGCCCCGTGATCCGCGGGTCGCGCCCGCCGGGGGCACGCAGCCCCAGTTGCGACAGCGTCACGTCGTCCTTGTCCACAGTCCCACCCGTCATTGATTTGCGACGAGCCTTACCGCAGCCTCCTTGTCGGGTTCAACACGCGGTTCGAACCGCGCGGTGATCGTCGGCAGGATTTCGTCGTTGATCGGCTCCAGCCCCAGCAGCGGGCCAAGGCGGCGGATCATCTCGGCGGCGACGGGCACGGCGGTGTAACCGGCGGTGCGGCTTTCCTGTCCATTGCCGATATTGGCGGTCGGTTCGTCCAGAACGGTGATCAGCACGTATTTGGGGTCGCTGGCCGGGAAGACCGAGGCGAACGTAGCGATGACCTTGTTCTCATAATACCCGCCGGCGGCGCGGGGCTTGTCGGCGGTGCCGGTCTTGCCCGCCACCTCGTATCCCGGAACCTCGGCCTGGCGCGCGGTGCCGCGGGTGACGACCTGGCGCAGCATGTCGACGGCCATCGCCGCGGCGCGGGGCGACAGCACCTGTTCGCCCTCGGGGCGCTGGCGGCCATGGACCAGCGTCGGCGTCACGCGCTTGCCGCCATTCGCGATCGTCGCATAGGCCGCGGCCAGGTGCAGCGGGCTGGCCGCCAGACCGTGGCCGAAACTGACCGTGGCAGAGGTCACGGCAGGCCAGCGGGCGGGCACCAGCGGCTGCCCGGTGGGGGCCTCGACCATCTCGATGGGGGTCGGCACGAACAGGCCCAGCTTTTCCAGGAAATCCTTTTGACGGTCGGGGCCGATCATCTGCGCGATCCGCACCGTCGCCACGTTCGAGGACTTGACGATCACGTCCGTCACGCTCAACTCGCGGCCGTAATTGTGAAAATCGTTGATCAGGAACCGCCCGATCCGCATGGGCGCCGTCGCATTGATGCCCGACGACGGATTGACCAGCCCCAGGTCCAGCGCCTGCGCAACCGGAAAGATCTTGAACGTCGATCCCAGTTCGTACTGGCCCTGGACGGCACGGTTGAACAGCGGGCTGTCCGACGGCTCTCCGGTCAGCAGGGGCCGGGGGCGGTCGTTCGGGTCGAAATCGGGCAGGCTGGCCATCGCCAGGATCTCTCCGGACTTGACCTCCATCAGGACGCCGGTGGCGCCCTTGGCGTTCATGACGTTCATGCCCGACCACAAAACGTCCTCCATCGCCTGCTGGAGGGTCAGGTCGATGGACAGCGCCAGCGGCGCGCCTTCGTTGCCGGGATCGCGCAGCCAGGCGTCGAACGCCTTCTCGACACCCGCGACGCCGATGACCTCGGCACTGTTGACGCCCTCGTTGCCGAAACCCGACCCGCCCAGGATGTGGCTGGCCAGATCGGCGTTGGGATAGATGCGCATCTCGCGCGGACCGAACAGCAGGCCGGGCTCGCCCAGGTCGTGGACGGCCTGCATCTGTTCCGGGCTGATCTTGCGCTTGATCCACATGAACTTGCGGCTGCCGGTGAAATCGCGTGTCAGGCGCTGAACGTCCAGGTCGGGAAAGATGGCGGCCAGACCCTGCGCGGTGCCGATCGGATCGACCATCTGGTGGGGGTGGGCATAGACCGAATGCGTCAGCAGGTTGGTGGCCAGCACGCGGCCCCGCCGGTCGGTGATATCCGCCCGCTGAGAGATGATCTGGGACGACAGCACCTGCGCGCGCGGTTCCGCCGCCTCGCTGGAGGCCAGCGTGCCCATGCGCACCGCAACCGTGCCGAACGCCAACATGAAACAGCCCGCCATGACGACCAGCCGTCCCTCGGCCCGCCGGCGGGCACGATCCTGGATCTGTTCGTGGCGACGACGGCGGTTCTCGGCCTCGATGTCATCAGGGTTTTCGCCACGTTCGCGGGCCCTCAGGATGCGGGCCAGCGGGCGCAGGGGGGTGCGGATCATGGCTGAGACTCCTCGGCAGGGTCGGTTTCGGGCAGCAGGTCGCTGACCATGTCGGGCGGCGGCGGCGGTTTGGGATAGTCGATATGGCCCAGATCCAGAAACTGGCCGGATTCGACCGGACCCAGTTCCAGCCGCTCGAAATTCAGGTCGACCAGCTGGCGCAGGCGGTCGGGCCGGTTCAGAAAGGCCCATTCGGCCCGCAGCACGCCCAACTCCTCGCGCAGGCCAGCGATCTGGCGCTGGACCTGGGACATCTCTCCGATCGCGGCCTGGGTGGCATAGTTCTCGCGATAGGCCCAGAAGGCCAGGCCCATGACCACCAGCACGCAGCCCAGATAGGTCAGCGACCGCATCAGCCATCCCCCGGAAGACGTGGCATCGCCAGCGACCGGGCATCGACCTCGCCCGCGGGGGCATCGGTGCGGATGCCGACGCGCAACAGCGCGGATCGCGCACGGGGGTTCACGTCCAGTTCGTCCGGGTCAGGACCGATAGCGCGCCGGAAGGGCAACCGGAATGCGGGCTCGACGACCTGCGTGACCGGGGCATAGCGGTTGCCGCCCCCACCCGCATCGGACCGGGCCTGCATGAACCGCTTGACGATCCGGTCCTCCAGCGAATGAAAGCTGACCACAGCCAGCTGGCCGCCCGGTTTCAATGCGCGTTCGGCAGCCGATAGACCCGCGACCAGCTGACCGAATTCATCGTTCACCCAGATCCGGATCGCCTGAAAGCTGCGCGTCGCGGGATGGCTCTGCCCCGGTTTGGCGCGCGGCAGGCAGCCGGTGACCACCTGCGTCAGCTGCGTGGTGCGGGTCAGCGGGCGCGCGGCCACGATGGCGCGCGCAATGCGGCGCGCGGCGCGTTCCTCGCCGTAATGGTACAGCACATCGGCGATCTCCGCTTCCTCGGCGCTGTTCAGCAGGTCGGCGGCGGATGGCACGTCGCCCCCCATCCGCATGTCCAGTGGCCCATCGCGCATGAACGAGAACCCGCGATCGGCCTGATCCAGCTGCATCGAACTGACCCCAAGGTCCAGCACAACCCCATCCAGCGGCTGTCCGGCCAGCACGTCCATGTCGGAAAACGTGCCCTCGACCAGACGCAGACGGTCACCGTACTGCCCCCGCCACGCCTCGGCCATCTGGAACACCGACGGGTCGCGGTCGACGCCGATCACCAGATCAGCGCCCGCGTCCAGCAGCCCGCGGGCATACCCGCCCGCGCCGAACGTGCCGTCCAGCCAGACACCGCCGATGGGTGCTGTCGCGCGCAGCAGCGGCGCCAGCAGGACGGGAATATGCGGATCCGCCATGCCCTAACCCTCGATCGATTGCTGCAGAAAGGCGCGCGGGTCGAATTCGGGGCCCTTGCTGGCGGCGAAATCCTCCAGCGCCTGCACGTCCTTGGGACGCGATTCGGGGTGATAGACCTGTATATAGTCGCCGCGCGATTCAAAGATCGTCTCGGTCCCGTCGGCAAAGCCCAGCCTGTCGCGCAGCTTTGCGGGCAGGACCAGACGGCCCTCGCGGTCGATTTCAAGGTCGGTGGATTGTCCGTTCATCAACAGCTCCAGCCAGCGGCGTTCCTGGCTGCCGCGGGTCAGGCGGTCGATCTGTTCGTCGATCTGTTCGATGGCCTCGATGGTGTACAGCTCCAGCCAGTTCCACCAGTCGGGGCCATAGACGGCCACCAGCTGCGTGCGCCCGGTGTTCCCGCCCGAGAATGACGGATCGCCGGCATCGAACACGCGGCGCAGGCGGGCCGGGATCGACATCCGACCCTTGCCATCGACCTTGACGGTTTCGGTGCCTCTGAACTTCCGCGCCACCTGGGCCCGCCCTCACTGTCCTGCCCTTTCGGGACGTCCGAAAGAGAAAGGGCGGATCGGGCCGCTGCCACTGCCCGATCCGCCGCCCTCGTTCCCGATTACCCGGGCCCCTTTGCGGGGTTGGTTGCCGACCCTCCGCGCGCCACCTGGGGGAGGTGCTGCTCGCGCACGCGGGCCGACTATGTTGGAAAACGGTTGCCTGTATGAACTCTGCTTCGCCTGTCCGGGGTCTTGATGCCCCTTGAACTGCCCGTTTTCGTGATCCGGTTGTGACATGGGATTTCATGGGAAGCAACGGTATTATTGGGCCACCAGCCGCATTCCGCCGGGGGCCCAAAACAGGCGCGAATCGCCAGACAATGCCATCGCGGCACTTGATCAACAAAATTTGGTAGAGTGCCGCGAAAGCCACACCACATCTAGAAGGAGAGTGCTAGTGATGTTTTTCAGGTGACTGGGTCCAATTCACCACAGTTCACGGTGCCGCAAGGCAAAAATATGGAGAGACCTGCGAAACTTTCGTAACGGATCACAACAGGTCACGGAACCGAGAGGTCAGATCAACCCCCCCGTCCCGCAAAATCCCGTTCATCCCGTTCATTCCCAGTTCAGGCGATGCCGCCCTGAATCAGGCGATCGGCCAGACGGGCATAGGCCTGTGCGACCGCGCCATCGCCCAATGCAACCGGACGCCCCGAATCGCCAGCCACCCGAACCTCCAGTTCCAGCGGCAGCGCCCCCAGAAACGGCAGGTTCAGCGCCTCCGCTTCGGCGGCGACGCCACCATGACCGAACAGATGCGCCTCGTGACCGCATTTCGGACAGACATAGGTGGACATGTTCTCGATCAACCCCAGCACCGGGGTCTTCAGCTTGCCGAACATGTCGATGGCGCGGCGCGCATCCAACAGGGCCACGTCCTGTGGCGTGGACACGATGATCGCGCCGGTGACAGGGGCCTTCTGGCACAGGCTCAGCTGAACATCACCCGTGCCGGGCGGCAGGTCGATCAACAGCACGTCCAGCTCACCCCAGTTCACCTGCTGCAACAGTTGCTGCAATGCGCCCATCAGCATGGGCCCGCGCCAGACCAGCGCCTCGCCCTCCTTCAGCATCAGGCCGATCGACATGACGGTGACGCCATGAGCGTGCATCGGGTCGATGCGCTGACCATCGGGGCTGGCGGGTCGGCCCGACACGCCCATCATCCGCGGCTGCGAGGGACCATAGATGTCGGCATCCAACAGCCCGACCTTGCGCCCCGCCTTTGCCAACGCCACCGCCAGGTTGGATGTGACGGTCGATTTTCCGACGCCACCCTTGCCCGAGCCGATGGCGATGATGTGGCGCACACCGGGAATCGCCTGCGGTCCGGCCTGGGGCGTGGGGTGTCCGCCGATCTTCAGCGACGGTGCCGCACCTTGGCCCGACACGGCCTTTGGCGGCGCGGGTTTGGCGGGGGCAGTCATGACGATCTGGACCTTGCCCACGCCGGGCAGCCGCTCCAGCCGGGCGCGTGCCTCGGTCTCGACCGGTGCCATGGCTTGCGCTGTGGCTGCGTTCTCGACCTCAAGGACGAATCGCACCGTGTCCTGATCAATGCTCAGGGCGCGGATCAGGTCGGCCTGACCCAGCGTTCCCCCCTGCGGAAGGACAATATCCGAAATTGCCGTGAGGATCGTTTCGCGTGTGACGGGCATGTGAAGGACCTGTATCTTTGTTCGGCCGGCAGCATGAAGCATAGATGCCCGGCCCTCAACACCCCCTGCGACAATCCGTACAGCCATGCGCTAAACGCTTTGAAACAGGTGGTTTTTGCACCTGCAGCGTGATCGCTAACAGATGTATCGTGTCAATTTTATGTCGTTAATTCATCGTTAAAGAAGACGATAGGTCAGCCTTTGCTATGCAATTGCTGCATGGCAGCATTACGAAACCGTCCGTTGTGTAATGGCGCTAACAAGGCCATCTTCAACTCAACGAAACGCCGGGCCAATCCGGGAACGGCGCAGACGAGATGAACCGAAAGGATACGACCATGGCTGTTATCGCCCAAGCACACAACGTCACCGCCGAAGCAGGCCTGCGTGGCCGCATGCTGAGCGCGATCCAGCGGATGCAGGAAAACCGCGCCCGCCGCGCTGTTTACCGCCAGACCGTGCGTGAACTCAATGCTCTGACGACCCGCGACCTGGATGATCTGGGCATCAATCGCTCGATGATCACCCGCCTGGCGCACGAAGCGGCATGGGGCTCGGCCCAGTAAGGCTGGGACACAAAGAATTCGCATTCCCGACCCTCTCCTCCTCCCTGGGTTCGGGATCGGCGGCATCCTCTTCTCCTCCTCCCTGGAGGGTGCCGCCCAAAAGACGCGCAGGAACCTGACCCTCCTCCCCGGGTTTGTGCGCCAGGCGGCGGCCCCGCTCCTCCCTCCCAGGGGTCGCCGCAAAAGTTTCATAGCCGCCCCATTCGCGGCACGCTGATACGCCCGGTCCTCTCCTCCTCCCTCCCGGACCCGGCGTTCGCGGTACGGCCTCTCCTCCTCCCTGGCCATACCGCACCCCATACGCGGCCCCTCCTCCTCCCTGGGCCAGCGTTCAGCGGCGACCTCCCTCCTCCTCCCTGGAGGTCGCCGCGCTCTCATAGCCGCCTTGTTTGCGGCATACAGATACGTCGGGCTCTCCTCCTCCCTGCCCGGTCGTTAGCGGTGATGGCCTCTCCTCCTCCCTGGCCGGAACCGCGACCCATACGCGGCCCCTCCTCCTCCCTGGGCCAGCGTTCAGCGGCGACCTCCCTCCTCCTCCCTGGAGGTCGCCGCACCCTCCGTCCGGAACCAACGCGGCCATGATGCATTGCCTTCGACAAACAGTCGGAGGCATCATGATTTTGCGCAAGGGAACCACGGTGGAATGGGATTGGTCGGGCCATACGGCATCCGGAAAAATCACCGATATCTTTACCGATGACGTCGAACGGACGATCAAGGGCAGCAAGATCAAGCGCAAGGCATCCAACGATGACCCCGCCTATTTGATCGAACAGGACGACGGCGCGCAGGTGCTGAAGGGCCGATCAGAACTGCGTCGCACGGATTGACGGCTTTTCCCCGGCATTGACCCGCGATAAGGCTGACAGATGCTCAGTTATCAACACGCCTATCACGCCGGGAACCTGGCAGATCTGCACAAGCACGCGCTGCTGGCGGTCGGAATGGATTACCTGACCCGCAAGGACAAGCCGCTGTCCTATCTGGAAACCCATGCAGGCCGTGGTCTTTATGACCTGACCGGGGATGAGGCGCAGAAGACGCAGGAGGCTGCGCAGGGCATAGCCCGCGCCACGGTAGAACGATGGTTGCCGGACGATCACCCCCTGATGCAGGCGCTGCAGGCGATCCGTACCCTGCGCGGCGATCAGTCCTATCCCGGCTCTCCGCTGATCGCGGGGCATTTCCTGCGGTACGAGGACAAGGCCCACCTGGCCGAACTGCATCCTGCCGAATTCCAAGCGCTGCGGAGGGTTGCAGGTTTTGCGACCCTGCATCAGCAGGACGGGTTCGCGATGGCGCAGGCGGTCTGCCCGCCAAATCCGCGGCGCGGGATGCTGCTGATCGACCCCAGCTATGAGGTCAAGACGGATTACGCCGCGATCCCGCGCCAGATCGGGCTGATTGCCCGCAAATGGAACGTGGGCGTCATCGCGCTGTGGTATCCGATCCTGACGGATCACCGCCACATCGGCATGACCGCGCAGCTGGTCAGCGATTTTCCCGACGCCCTGCTTTCCGAGGTGTCATTCCCGCCCACCCGTCCAGGACATTCGATGATCGGATCCGGCATGTTCGTGCTGAACGCCCCCTGGGGGCTGGCCGACCACGCACGCCAGATCGAGGCGATGTTCCGCGACCGCGCCTGACGGGGATACCCCCGGCGATTGTGCTGTGGCATGATCAGTCCGACCACAAGGATTTCCCGCCATGCCCCAACGCCTGTCGATCGGCGCCACCATATTCCTGGTCCTGACAGTCCTTCTGGGCCTGTATTTCGCCTATGCGGCGGTCCAGGGGCCGTCGGGCATCCTGCGCCGTATTCAGATCCAGGCCGAGACCGACGATCTGCGCGAAACCCGCGATCAGCTGCAGGCAGATGTGACGCGCATGCAGAATCTGACGCGCCGCCTGTCGGACGATTATCTGGATCTGGACCTGCTGGACGAACGCGCCCGCGAGGTCCTGGGGCTGTTGCGGGCGGATGAGATCCTGCTCCGCTAGGGGCGGGATTGCACGGCTGTCGGTGATGCGCTACGGATAGTTTAACGCTGAACTATCCGCCACGCTTCCAGGAGGACACGCCGCATGGCCAGAAAACCCAGCCCCCAACAGGAGGCTCCTTCGAATTCGTCGAAGGAAGAGTTGCTGAATTATTATCGTGACATGCTGCTGATCCGCCGATTCGAGGAAAAGGCAGGACAGTTGTACGGCATGGGCCTGATCGGTGGGTTCTGCCACCTGTACATCGGCCAGGAGGCGGTCGTCGTCGGCTTGGAGGCCTGCGCCAAGGAAGGCGACAAGCGTATCACCAGCTATCGTGACCACGGTCACATGCTGGCCTGCGGAATGGAGGCGCGCGGCGTTATGGCCGAACTGACCGGGCGTCAGGACGGCTATTCCAAAGGCAAGGGCGGCAGCATGCACATGTTCAGCCGCGAAAAGCATTTCTATGGCGGTCATGGGATCGTCGCGGCTCAGGTGCCGCTTGGCGCCGGGCTGGCCTTTGCCGACAAGTATCTTGGCAACGACAACGTCACCTTTACCTATTTCGGCGATGGCGCGGCGAACCAGGGCCAGGTCTATGAGACCTACAACATGGCCGAGCTGTGGGACCTGCCGGTCGTCTTCGTGATCGAGAACAACCAGTACGCAATGGGCACGTCGGTCAAGCGGTCGACAAAATCCACGACGTTCTTTGGACGCGGCGAATCCTTTGGCATTCCCGGCGAACAGGTCGACGGCATGGACGTGCTGGCCGTCAAGGCGGCCGGAGAGAAGGCCGTGGCCCATTGCCGCGCCGGCAAGGGCCCCTACATCCTCGAGGTCATGACCTATCGCTATCGTGGACACTCGATGTCGGACCCGGCCAAGTACCGGACCCGCGAAGAGGTCCAGAAGATGCGCGACGAGCGTGATCCGATCGAGAACATCCGTGACATGCTGCTGACCGGCAAGCACGCGACCGAGGAAGACCTCAAGGCGCTGGACAAGGAAATCAAGGACATCGTCAACGATTCCGCCGAGTTCGCCAAGACCAGCCCAGAGCCCGACCTGGCCGAGCTGTGGACCGACATCTATGCCGAAGAACTGCCCCAGGGCAGTGCCGAAGAGAACGCCTGAGGGGGACCGTCACATGGCAATTGAAATCCTGATGCCCGCCCTGTCCCCCACCATGGAGGAAGGCACGCTGGCCAAATGGCTGAAGAAAGAGGGCGATGCGGTCAAGTCCGGCGACATCATCGCCGAGATCGAGACCGACAAGGCCACGATGGAGTTCGAGGCCGTCGATGAGGGGATCATGGGCAAGCTGCTGGTGGCCGAAGGCACCCAGGGCGTCGCCGTGAACACCCCGATCGCCGTGTTGGTCGAGGAGGGAGAGGACGCCGACGCGACCCCGGCCCCCAAAGCCGAGGAAAAGCCCGCCGAGGCACAGGCCCCCAAGAAGGACGACGGCGCCCAGCCCGGCAAGTCGGCCATCGAGGAGGTCGTGACCCCGCAGCCCAAGCCGCGCAGTCCCGACTGGCCTGAAGGCACCAAGATGAAGACCATGACCGTGCGGGAAGCCCTGCGCGAGGCGATGGTCGAGGAGATGGAGCGCGACGAAACCGTCTTTCTGATGGGCGAGGAGGTGGGCGAGTATCAAGGCGCCTACAAGATCAGCCAGGGGATGCTGGAAAAGTTCGGCCCGCGCCGCGTCGTGGACACGCCCATCAGCGAGATGGGCTTTGCCGGCATCGGCACCGGGGCGGCGCTGGCCGGCCTGCGTCCGATCGTCGAGTTCATGACGTTCAACTTTGCCATGCAGGGCATCGACCATATCATCAACTCGGCCGCCAAGACGCTGTACATGTCGGGGGGCCAGATGGGCTGTCCGATCGTGTTCCGTGGTCCGAACGGCGCAGCCGCTCGCGTGGGTGCACAGCACAGCCAGGACTATTCGGCGTGGTACGCGGCGATCCCCGGTCTGAAGGTCGTGATCCCCTATTCGGCGGCTGACGCCAAGGGCCTGATGAAACAGGCGATCCGCGACAACAACCCGGTCATCTTCCTGGAAAACGAGATCCTCTACGGGCGCAGCTTTGAGGTGCCTGACCTGCCAGACTTTACGATCCCGTTCGGCAAGGCCAACACGGTCCGGTCGGGCGACGACGTGACGCTGGTCAGTTTCGGCATCGGCGTGGCGCATGCGCTGGAGGCCGCGGCCAAGCTGGCCGAAGAGGGCATCGAGGCCGACGTGATCGACCTGCGCACCCTGCGGCCGCTGGACTATGACGCGATCCTGGCATCGGTCAAGCGCACCAACCGCTGCGTGACCGTCGAGGAGGGTTTCCCCGTGGGCGCCATCGGCAACCACATCTCGGCCTGGCTGATGGAGAACGCGTTCGACTATCTGGACGCGCCGGTCATCAACTGCACCGGCAAGGACGTGCCGATGCCCTATGCCGCCAACCTGGAAAAGCACGCGCTGATCACGCCCGCCGAGATCGTCGAAGCCGTGAAAAAAGTCACCTACAAATAAGGGAGCTGCGCGATGCCCACGGAAATCCTGATGCCCGCCCTCTCCCCGACGATGGAGGAGGGCACGCTGGCCAAATGGCTGGTCAAGGAAGGCGATACGGTCAAGTCCGGCGACGTGATCGCCGAGATCGAGACCGACAAGGCCACGATGGAGTTCGAGGCCGTCGATGAGGGGACCATCGGCAAGATCCTGATTGCCGAGGGCACTTCGGCGGTCAAGGTCAACACCGCGATCGCCGTCCTGCTGGAGGAAGGTGAGGACGCGGGCGATATCGAGGCCCCCAAGGCCGAGGCCAAGGACACCCCCGCACCCAAGGCGGATGCAGAGCCGGAGCCCACGGAAAAGGGCTATGGCGGCCCGATCGGCGCGCCGGTGGCCGGTGACGCCAAGGCCACGGACGACGCGCCCAAGGGCGACCGGGTGTTCGCCTCGCCCCTGGCGCGGCGGATCGCCAAGGACAAGGGTCTGGACCTGTCGCAGGTTCAGGGCAGCGGCCCGCGCGGCCGTATCGTCAAGGCTGATGTCGAGAACGCCCAGCCCGGCGCGGCCAAGCCTGCCGCCGCCGCAACGGCCCCATCTGATGCCAAGGCGGCCCCCGCGACCGCCGCCGCCCCGGCCCAGGCCCCCAAGGGCCTGTCCACCGAGGCCGTGCTGAAGATGTATGCCGACCGCGAGACCGAGGAGGTCGCGCTGGACGGCATGCGCCGCACCATCGCCGGTCGTCTGTCCGAGGCCAAGCAGACCATCCCGCATTTCTATCTGCGCCGTTCGGCCAAGCTGGATGCGCTGATGGAGTTCCGCGCCACGTTGAACAAGCAGCTGGAAGGCCGGGGCATCAAGCTGTCGGTCAACGACTTCATCATCAAGGCCAGTGCCTTGGCGCTGCAGCAGGTGCCGGACGCGAATGCGGTCTGGGCGGGGGATCGTATCCTCAAGCTCAAGCCGTCGGACGTGGCCGTGGCCGTCGCGATCGAGGGCGGGCTGTTCACGCCTGTGCTGAAGGACGCGCATCAAAAGACCCTGTCGGCCCTGTCCGCGCAGATGAAGGATCTGGCCGGTCGCGCGAAATCCAAGAAGCTGGCCCCGCATGAATATCAGGGCGGCAGCTTTGCGATCAGCAACTTGGGCATGTTCGGCATCGAAAACTTTGACGCCGTGATCAACCCGCCGCATGGCGCGATCCTGGCCGTGGGTGCGGGCATCCCGACCCCGGTCGTCGAAAAGGGCGAGGTCGTCGTGCGCAACGTCATGTCGATGACCCTGTCGGTCGACCACCGCGTGATCGACGGCGCGCTTGGCGCACAGTTGCTGGAGGCGATCGTAGCGCATCTGGAAAACCCGATGGGCATGCTGGCCTGACCAGCCGCGCAACGGAACGGAACGGACGGCGGGCCATTGGTCCGCCGTCTTTCGTTGTCAGAACGTGACGGTGACGCCCGGCAGACGCAGTTCATTGATCAGGTCGCGCAGTTCCTGACGGGCAGCGATCTGGGACATGCTCATGGTGTCGGTGCCGACATCCTTCAGGTCCAGCAGGGTCAGACCATTCGGAAACAGTTCGCGAAAGATCACGCGTTCGGAAAAACCGGGCGCCACGCGAAATCCGATACGCCTGGACAGGTCGGCCAGTGCGCCGCCGACCTTGCGCTTGTTGTGCATCTGCTGGGTGCCAAGGCGGTTTCGCAGCACCAGCCAGTCGATGGCCCCCGCCCCCGCCTGCGCGCGCAACTGGCGCGCATTCCAGACCATCTCGGCATAGATCGACGGGCCCAGAACCTCGCCGTCGGGCGACATTCGCGCCAGCAGGTCGAAATCGACGAAACTGTCGTTCAGCGGCGTGATCAGCGTGTCGGCGACCGTATGCGCCATCTGGCTCAGCTTTGTATGCGATCCGGGGCAATCCAGCAGGATGAAGTCGCAGTCCCGCTCCAGCTGTTCCAGCGCGGGCGTCAGGGGGTCGGCGCCGTCGCCCAGTTGGGCCAGCACCGGCATGGGCAGGTCCAGCCCCTTTCGCGCCAGAAAGGCCGCGCGATTTTCCAGATAGCGGGCAAAGCTGCGCTGGCGGACGTCCAGATCCAGGCCGCCGACCCTGTGCCCCATCCGCGCCAGCGCGGTCGCCACATGCATCGAGGTCGTGGACTTGCCAGAGCCGCCCTTTTCGTTTCCGACCACGATGATATGCGCCACGAGCCGCCTCTTGTGCTGTCCCGACGGGAAACCTAGCGAGCCTACAGGCGGATGGAAACCCGCCGCGCCGCGCCGCCTGCCATGTGTCGCCCTATCGCCGCAGCAGACGTCCATCGATCATCGCCAGCCCCGCCCCGATGACCGCCATGCCCAGCACCTGCGGCAGGCCCAAGACCTCGTCCAGAAACAGCCAGCCCAACAGGATCGCGGAAACGGGCACAAGAAACGTGACCAGAGAGATGTTCGTCGCCCCCGCCCGGCCAAGGATGCGAAAGAACAGAACATAGGCCAGCCCGGTACAGACCACCCCCAGCAGGGCCAGCGCCAACCAGACCTGCGCGGGTGCCGCCGGCGGCAGCCCGTCGCGCAGCATCGCCAGCGGCAGCAGAACGACGCTGGACCCGGTCACCATGCCCGCCGCCGTCACCAGCGGATCGACGCCCCGCGTGCGGAACCGGCGCCCGAATGCCGCGGCGCAGGCATAGCTGATCGCGGCCCCCAGCATCGCCAGCTGCGGCAGCAACCCGTGACCGTGACCGGCCAGTTCGTCCACTCCGATCATCACCGCGACACCGCCCAGGCCCAGGGCGACCCCCGCCAGCCGCATCAGCCCCGCGCGTTCATCTGCCAGCACCAGCGTGGATACCAGCACCGTGAACAGCGGCGTCGTCGCATTCAGGATGGAGGCCAGCCCGGCCGGGATCGACCCCTGCGCCCAGACGATCAGGCCGAAGGGGATGGCGTTGTTCACCACGCCCATGACCAGAAACGCACCCCACAGGCCTGCCCCCCGCGGCAGCGCGCGCCCGGTCGCCAGCACGATGGCCCACAGGACCGTGGCCGCGATCATCACGCGCAGCGTCACCACCCACAGGACCGGCAGGTGACCCACGATCACCGCGATCAGAAAGAACGACCCGCCCCAGATCAGCGACAGCAACAGCAGCAGGCCCCAGTCGGACGCGCTCATGCGCGTGGTGATCATCGGGCGGTCCTGTCGGTGGATGGGTGTGAATGGGTCATGGGTCCTCCTGGCGCGCACGCTGCCCCAAGGCGGGGCCGGGGGAAAGGGGTCAGCCGTCGCGCAGGGCGGTCAGCGCGGCCTGGACCTTTGGGGTGCGGTGCAGGTCGACATGGGTCACCAGCCACAAATCGGATTCCCATTCCGGCAAGGCCAAGGCCGGCAACAGGCCATGGGCCAAACTGAGCGGCAGCGCGCCGACCGCCAGCCCGGCGCGGATCACGGCCTCGCGTGCGGTGGCCTCATTGGCGGTGACCGCGATGTTCTCGGGTCCGATGCGGTCCTGCAGCCAGCGCATGAGGGGCGCACCCCGCGCATCGGCACCGGGCAGCGCAAAGCGGTGGTCGCGCGGGTCATCGACCGGACCATGCCGGTCCAGATAGGCCTGTGATGCATACATCACCTGCCCCATCCGCCCCATCGCGCGCACGACATAGTCCGGCTCGGTCGGCTTGGCGCCGCCGCGGATGGCGATATGCGCCTCTCCGGCGCCCAGACGGAACAGGCGCGCATCGGTCAGATAGGTCAGGCGCAGGTCCGGGTGCCGCCCCATCAGCGCGATCAGCTGCGGCAGGACCAGATCGACCAGTTCCGGCAGCGAAGTGACGACCAGCTCTCCCTCGATCCGATCCCCGTCGCCTGCGATCCGGGCGGCCATCTGGGCGAATCGTTCATCCGCCTCTCCCGCCGCGGCCAGCATCGTCCGCCCTGCCTCGGTCAGGGCATAGCCGCGGGTGTGGCGCTGAAACAGCCGGGTGCGCAGGGCGGCTTCCAGCGCGTCGATGCGACGGATCACGGTGGCATGATGGACACCCAGATCGGCGGCCGCGCCGCTGACCGTTCCGGTACGCGCCACGGCCAGCGCGACCCGAATATCGTCCCAGGATTCGACCTGCATGTGCATCCCCGCACAGTGATTGCGCAGTTATCGCCCTTACGTTCGCAGATGCATAGACATAAATACGCTGCAACGCAGAAACATCCTTTATGAGGGCTTGCCATGAACATCCTGCATCTCGACAGCGCCATCACCGCCGACGCATCGGTGTCGCGTCAGCTGACCGCCGACATCCTTGCGCGCCTGACGGCCGCCAATCCCGACGCGACGGTGACCTATCGCGACCTCAGCCAGGGCGTGCCCGCGATCGACACCGCATGGTTCAAGGGTGTGCGCGTGGGCACCGACGATCCGACCGCGCCGCAACAGGCCCAGATCGACACCTCGAACGCGCTGCTGGCCGAGGTTCAGGCTGCCGACACGCTGGTGATCGGGCTGCCGATCTATAACTTTTTCCTGCCGTCGCAGCTCAAGACATGGCTGGACCAGATCGCCCGCGCCGGTGTCAGCTTTCGCTATACCGCCGATGGCCCCGAGGGTCTGCTGACCGGCAAGCGCGCCTTTGTCGCCTATACCGCCGCCGGTACGCCGATGGGGTCGGACCTGGACCACGCCTCGGGCTATCTGCGTCACATGCTGGCATTCCTGGGGATCACCGATGTGACATTCGTGGCCGCCGACGGACTGGCCATGGACCGCGAGGCCGGCATGGCCCGCGCGCAGCAGGCGATGGACCAGATCGCCGCCTGAGACCGCGTTTCGGCAAGAACGCCCCCCAAGGTTGACTTGGGGGGCGTTCTTTCGTAAGCAATCCTAGATTCCCGGAAGCACCGCCTTCCGGTCCCTGCGCCAGATGCGGGGATCGCCCCCCGTCAGCGCGTTGCGCCCACGGGGGCTAAACCGATTTGGAGCCATAGGAGGCCCGGCCATGTTCGAGAACCTTTCCGATCGCTTGGGCGGCGTCTTCGACCGGCTGACCAAACAGGGTGCCCTGTCCGAAGAGGACGTGACCGCCGCCATGCGCGAGGTGCGCGTCGCTTTGCTGGAGGCGGACGTTTCGCTGCCGGTGGCGCGCAATTTCGTCAAGGCGGTCACTGCCAAGGCCACCGGTGCATCGGTCACGAAATCGGTCAGCCCCGGCCAGCAGGTCGTCAAGATCGTCCATGACGAACTGATCCGCGTCCTGCAGGGCGACGACGCCCCCGAGGCGCTGCGCATCGACAACCCGCCCGCCGCGATCCTGATGGTCGGCCTGCAGGGGTCGGGCAAGACCACCACGACCGCGAAACTGGCCCTGCGCCTGAAGGACCGCGAGAAAAAGCGCGTGCTGATGGCGTCTTTGGACACGAACCGCCCCGCTGCGATGGAACAGCTGGCCATTCTGGGCCAGCAGATCGGCGTCGACACGCTGCCCATCGTGATGGGCCAGACTGCCGTACAGATCGCGCAGCGCGCCAAGACGCAGGCGGGTTTGGGCGGCTATGACGTGGTCATGCTGGACACCGCCGGGCGGCTGCATATCGACGAAGCGCTGATGACCCAGGTCCAGCAGGTCCGCGACATCGCGAACCCGCGCGAGACGCTGTTGGTCGTCGACGGCCTGACCGGCCAGGATGCGGTGAACGTCGCGACCGAATTCGACGCCAAGGTCGGCGTGACCGGCGTCGTGCTGACGCGGATGGACGGCGACGGGCGCGGCGGTGCCGCCCTGTCGATGCGCGCCGTGACCGGCAAGCCGATCCGCTTTGTCGGTCTGGGCGAAAAGATGGACGCGCTGGAGACCTTTGATGCGGAACGCGTCGCGGGCCGTATCCTGGGCATGGGCGATATCGTCGCCCTGGTCGAAAAAGCGCAGCAGGTGCTGGAGGTCGAGCAGGCCGAGCGCATGATGAAGCGCTTTCAAAAGGGTCTGTTCAACATGAACGACCTGCGCGGCCAGTTGGAGCAGATGCAGAAGATGGGCGGCATGTCGTCGGTCATGGGGATGATGCCGGGCATGGCCAAGATGGCCAAGCAGGCCGAGGCCGCAGGATATGACGACAAGGTCGTCCGCCATCAGATCGCGCTGATCAATTCGATGACGAAAAAGGAACGCGCCAACCCGGACATGCTGCAGGCCAGCCGCAAAAAGCGCATTGCCGCAGGCGCGGGTATGGACGTGTCGGACCTGAACAAGCTGCTGAAGATGCAGAAGCAGATGGCCGACACCATGAAAAAGCTGGGCAAGATGGGCAAGGGCGGGCTGATGAAGCAGGCCATGCGCGCCATGTCCGGCAAGGGCGGCGGCCTGCCAGACATGGACAACCTGGACCCCGCCAAGATGGCCGAGGCCCAGAAGATGCTGGCCGACCCCAAGGGTCTGGGCGGGCAACTGGGCCGCGCGGGCCTGCCCGCCGGTCTGGGCGGATTGTTCGGCAAGAAATGATCACCCTGTCCCCCACCCCGGTTCTGGAAACGGAACGCCTGATCCTGCGCGCGCCATTGGGCAGCGACTGGCCGCATTGGCGCAGCTTTTATCAGTCGGATCGCGCACAGTTCGTGGGCGGCGGGTCGCCCGAACCCAAGCCCGGCGCCTATTGGCGGGCCTTTGGCCACCTGACCGGCCATTGGGTGATGCGCGGTTTCGGGATGTTCGTGTTCTGTCTCAAGGGCGATGACACGCCTCTGGGCATGACAGGCCCGTGGTACCCTGATGGATGGCCCGAACAGGAACTGGGCTGGACCGTCTGGTCGCAGGCCGCCGAAGGTCGCGGCTATGCCGCCGAGGCCGCCCAAGCGGTGCGGGCGCATGCGTTCCGCGATCTGGGCTGGAACACGGCCGTCAGCTACATCGACCCGGACAACGCCCGGTCCATCGCGCTGGCCGAACGGCTGGGCGCGGTGCGCGACCGCAGCGCGCGGCAGCCGGTCTTTGACAAGCACTGCCTTGTCTATCGCCACAGCCCGGAGGCCGCATGACCGACGCCACCGCCCGCGCGGCCGACCTGCTGCGCGAACATCGCGCCAGCATCGACCGGCTTGACGCCATTCTGGTCTATACGCTGGCCGAACGGTTCAAGCACACCCAGTCCGTCGGCCGCCTCAAGGCCCGGCACGACCTTCCGCCGTCCGATCCCTCGCGCGAGGCAAGCCAGATCGAACGCCTGGAACGCCTCGCGCGCGAGGCCGATCTCGACCCGGAATTCGCGCGCAAATTCCTGAACTTCGTGATCGCCGAAGTCATTCGGCACCACGAACATTATCAGTCCTGACCGGACGACAACCCAAGGAGACTATCTGATGTCCATGAAGATCCGCCTGGCCCGTGGTGGCAGCAAGAAGCGCCCGCATTACGCCATCGTTGCATCGGATTCGCGCATGCCCCGCGACGGCCGCTTCATCGAGAAGCTGGGCACCTACAACCCGCTGCTGGCAAAAGACAGCGAAGACCGCGTCAAGATGGATGTCGAGCGCATCCAGTACTGGCTGAGCCACGGCGCGCAGCCGACCGACCGCGTCGCCCGCTTCCTGGAAGCCGCAGGCGTCAAGGAAAAGGCCGAGCGCAAGAACATGAAGAAGGCAGAGCCCGGCAAGAAAGCCAAGGCCCGCGCCGACGAGCGCGCCGCCAAGGCAGCAGCCCCGGCCGAAGCAGAGTGATCTGACGCTGGCGGGGGAAACCCCGCCAGTCCTTTATTGCAAGGGTGTGACATGACCGAAGACCGCATCTGCGTCGGCGCCATCGCGGGGGCCTTTGGGGTCCACGGAGAGGTGCGGCTGAAAAGCTTCTGCTCGGACCCTGCCGACATCGCAAATTATTCCCCGCTGACATCCGAGGACGGCACCCGCCTGTTCGACGTGTCGCTGACCCGTGAGGTAACGGGGGCGTTGGGCGCGCGCATCAAGGGCGTCGCCACCAAGGAGGATGCCGACGCACTGCGCGGCGTCACCCTGTGGGCCCCGCGCGGCGCCCTGCCTGCGTTGCCCGACGACGAATTCTATCACGCCGACCTGATCGGGCTGGATGTCGTCGATACCGGCGGCAAGTCCCTTGGCCGGGTGCGTGCGCTGTACGATCACGGTGCCGGCGATATCATCGAGGTGGTGGGCGGCACGCAGGTGCTGATGCTGCCCTTTACTCGCGCCATCGTGCCGACCGTCGATCTGGCCGCGCGCCGCATCGTCGTGGACCCACCCGGCGACGACGCATGAGCGACACGCCTCGGTCGCATGGCCGCCTGACCGCCCGCCCCAGCCTGCGCCCGCGCGAACTGATGACCGAACCGCAGGTGGCAGGCGCGTGGACTGCGCGGATCGTCACCCTGTTCCCCGAGGCCTTTCCCGGCATCCTGGGCCTGTCCCTGACCGGCAAGGCGCTGGCACAGGGACTGTGGAACATCCGCACCATCGGCCTGCGCGATTTCGGCATGGGCCGGCACCGCAATGTCGACGACACGCCCGCGGGTGGCGGGGCCGGCATGGTGATCCGGGCCGATGTGCTGGACGCGGCCCTGACCGAGGCGCAGTCCGGACCGGGACCGGCGCCGCCCGTCCTGTACATGTCGCCGCGCGGCAAGCCCCTGACCCAGGCCCGCGCCCGCGCGCTGGCGCAGGGTCCGGGCGTCACGCTGATCTGTGGTCGGTTCGAGGGGATCGACCAGCGCGTGCTGGACAAACACGCGATTGAGGAGGTCAGCATCGGTGATTATGTCCTGACCGGCGGAGAGATCGCCGCACAGGTCTTGATCGACGCGACGGTCCGGCTTATACCGCGCGTGCTGGGCAATCATGATTCCCTGGCCGAGGAGTCCTTTTCCATCGGCAACCGGGGTCTTCTGGAAGCGCCGCAGTTCACCAAGCCCGCCCTCTGGGATGGCCGCGAGATACCGCCCGTGCTGTTATCGGGCAATCACGCAGCCATCGCCGCATGGCGGTCCGGTGAGGCCGAGAGGCTGACACAAGAACGCCGCCCCGATCTGTGGCGGGCATATGCGGAAACGCATGTGGACCCGGCTAAGGACCGACAGCGCTCGGGCGCATCAGACCAATCGCGGATATACCGCGAGCATGACAAGGAACCAAAGCGATGAACCTGATCGCACAACTCGAAGCCGAGCAAATCGCAGAGCTTGGCAAGACTATTCCCGACTTCAAGGCCGGCGACACCATCCGCGTCGGCTACAAAGTGACCGAGGGTACTCGTACCCGCGTCCAGAACTACGAAGGCGTCTGCATCTCGCGCAAGGGCGGCAGCAACATCGCAGCCAGCTTTACCGTGCGCAAGATCAGCTTTGGCGAGGGCGTGGAACGCGTGTTCCCGCTGTATTCGACCAACATCGCCACGATCGAGGTCGTTCGTCGCGGTAAGGTCCGTCGCGCCAAGCTGTACTATCTGCGCGATCGTCGCGGCAAGTCGGCCCGTATCGTCGAAAAGACCAACTACCGTCCGCTTTCGGACGCGAAAGCCTGAGCAGAGGTCACGCCATGAAAAAAGAGATTCACCCCGATTATCACATGATCTCGGTCAAGATGACGGACGGAACCACCTACGAAACGCGCTCCACCTGGGGCGAAGAGGGTGGTTCGATGACGCTGGACATCGACCCGACCTCGCACCCGGCCTGGACCGGTGGTTCGTCGCGCCTGATGGATGCCGGTGGCCGCGTGACCAAGTTCAAGTCGAAATACGCTGGCCTGGGCTTCTGATCCACGCCACCATCGATACTGCAGACGCCGCCCTTCGGGGCGGCGTTTCGCATTTTGGGGTCAGGTAAAGAACGCCAGCACGCGGCGGCGCTCTCCCATGCACAGCCATGCGGCCATGCCAAGGCACAGCGCCATGACGCTCAGCGCCTTGACGTCGCCCTCCAGCCCAAAGCGGCTGGCACAGATCATGATCAACACATGCACGAAATAGACAAAGGCCGCGGTGCTTGCCGCGCGCTTGCCGTCCCACGGACCCTGGACACGCCGTGCCGCCAGAAACAGCATCGGCGCCGCCAACAACAGCGACAGCATCATGTCGACGCCCCAGCCCCCGCCCGCGATCATACGCCAGATCAGGCTTTCCCCCATCACCGCCAACAGCGCCAGCCCGGCCAACGGCAAGGCCCGCCCCTGCAGACCCGCGCCCCATCCATGCGCCAGCAGGACGCCAAGCGCAAAGAACGGAAAGATGGTAAAGACCCCGTTGCGGTAATGGTCCAGCTGGATCTCTGCCTGCCCCGTCAGGACCAGCGTCTGCAGGACCAGCCCCGTACCCGCCAGCAGCGCCGCCGCCCCGGCGATCCGCGCGGGCCTGCGCAGCGCCATGACCAGTGTTGCGGACACCAGCAGCCCCGGCAGGAACCACAGGTGAAAATAACCAAAGACCAGCGTCTGCAGCGCATGCCCCGGACCCGTCAGGTCAGGCCCATAGATCGGCAGATAGATCGCCATCCACAGCAAATACAGCGCCAGGATGCGGCGCAGATACGGCCCGCTGCGCCCGCCCTGCATGGCCGACAGAAAGAAATACCCCGATATCAGCGCAAAGACCGGCACCGCCAGGCGGTACAGCCCGTTGAACAGCACCTGCTTGACCAGCGGCGGGGCGGCATCCGGAAATCCGGTGTGAAGAGCAATGACCGTCAGCGCCAGAACGATGCGCAGCGGATCGATGGCGCTGTTGCGCCGGGTTGGTGACGTCATGGACCGGGCCTTTGTCGTGCAACCTTGTCAACGACTTGGCGCCGATCTGGTTCACCCGCAGGGCGCCTTATCTGCACCATGCGCGATCACGCGGCAGCGGCCCCCGGCGCGACCAGCCCGACAATGTCCATCATGATGGTGTTCAGCTGGAAATCCTTGGGCGTATAGACCCGCGCCACGCCCATCGCCGACAGGCGCGCGGCGTCGTCGTCGGGGATGATGCCGCCGACGATCACGGGCACGTGGCCCATCCCGGCGGCCTGCATGCGGGCCATCAGATCCTCGATCAACGGCAGGTGGCTGCCCGACAGGATCGACAGGCCCACGACATGGACGTCCTGTTCGCGGGCGCGGGCGACGATCTCCTCCGGTGTCAGGCGGATGCCCTCATAGGTGATGTCCATGCCGCAATCGCGGGCGCGGAACGCGATCTGCTCGGCGCCGTTGGAATGGCCGTCCAGACCCGGCTTGCCCACCAGGAACTTCAACCGCCGCCCAAGGTGGGTGCTGACCGCGTCGACCGCGACGCGGATCTGCTCCAGCCCCTCGGTCCGGTTCGATTGCGCCTGCGACACCCCCGTCGGCCCGCGGTATTCGCCATGAACGGCGCGCATCACGCCCGCCCATTCGCCCGTCGTGACCCCCGCGCGGGCGGCGGCGATCGACGGCTCCATGATATTCGCGCCGGTCTGCGCCGCGTGGCGCAACGATGCCAGCGCCGCCTCGACCGCGCCGGCATCGCGTTCCGCGCGCCACGCGGTCAGGCGGCCGACCTGATCGGCCTCGACCGCCGGGTCGACGACCATGATCCCGCCATCGCCCGCCGTCAGCGGTGACGGTTCAGCCTGTTGCCAGCGGTTCACGCCGACGACGACCGTCTCGTTCGTCTCGATCCGGCCAAGGCGGGCGGCGTTCGATTCGACCAGCCGCGCCTTCATGTGGTCGATCGCCGCGATCGCGCCGCCCATCTGGTCCAGCAGGGCTAATTCGTCCCGCGCACCCTGCTTCAGCGCTTCGACCTTAGCGGCGATTACCGGATTGCCGTCGAACAGGTCCCCATATTCCAGCAGGTCGGTTTCATAGGCCAGAATCTGCTGCATCCGGAGGGACCATTGCTGATCCCACGGTCGCGGCAGGCCAAGCGCTTCGTTCCACGCGGGCAACTGGACGGCGCGGGCACGGGCGTTTTTCGACAATGTGACGGCCAGCATCTCCAGCAGGATGCGATAGACGTTGTTTTCGGGCTGCTGTTCGGTCAGGCCCAGGCTGTTGACCTGCACGCCATACCGAAATCGGCGGTATTTCTCATCCACGATGCCATAGCGGTCGCGGGTGATCTCGTCCCACAGCTCGGTAAAGGCGCGCATCTTGCACAGCTCGGTGACGAAACGGATGCCCGCGTTCACGAAAAAGCTGATGCGCCCGACCATCTGCGGAAAGCTGTCCGCAGGCACCTTGTCGCGCAGATCGTCCAGCACCGCGACCGCCGTGGCCAGGGCATAGGCCAGCTCCTGCTCGGGCGTGGCCCCTGCCTCCTGCAGGTGATAGCTGCAGACGTTCATCGGGTTCCATTTCGGCAGATGCTGGCGCGTATAGGCGGCGATGTCGGTGATCATCGCCAGTGAGGGCGCGGGCGGGCAGATATAGGTGCCGCGCGACAGGTATTCCTTGATCAGGTCGTTCTGGACGGTGCCCTGCAGGCGGCTGACATCGGCGCCCTGCTCCTCGGCCACGGCGATGTACAGCGCCAGCAGCCACGGCGCAGTGGCGTTGATCGTCATCGACGTGTTCATCTGTTCCAGCGGGATCTGGTCGAACAGCGCACGCATGTCGCCCAGATGGCAGACGGGGACGCCGACCTTGCCGACCTCTCCGCGGGCCAGAACGTGATCGCTGTCATAGCCGGTCTGGGTCGGCAGGTCGAAGGCCACCGACAGGCCGGTCTGCCCGCGCGACAGGTTGGTCCGATACAGCGCGTTCGATTTCGCCGCCGTGGAGTGCCCCGCATAGGTGCGGAACAGCCAAGGTTTATCCTTATCAGCCATTATTCCCTCGCAAGAATATGTCACTGTGAAAACGAATATAGACAGAAAGCTGCGCCGTCAATTCGCTGCAGTGCGGCAAACTTATGCCCCTTGGGACATATTATTGCGTATATATTGCCAGGATGGTTGAATTATTACTTTCCGTGCCGTAGAACGGGGCCATCGGCGCGGTGATTCTGCACTGCGGCACAGGACAGGAGATGAAGATGGCCCTCGACGCCCCGACCCCGATCGCGCCCTATGATGCTCCGGTCAAGGATCTGTACGCCGTGGGCGAGATGCCGCCCTTGGGGCATGTCCCTGCCCGCATGCACGCCTGGGCGATCCGCCGCGAACGTCACGGAGAGCCTGACACCGCCATGCAGCTGGAGGTCGTGGACACCCCGTCGATCGACAGCAACGAGGTGCTGGTCCTGGTGATGGCGGCAGGCGTGAACTACAATGGGATCTGGGCCGGTCTGGGCCAGCCGATCAGCCCGTTCGACGGGCATGGCGAGCCCTATCACATCGCAGGCTCGGACGCGTCGGGCATCGTCTGGGCGGTCGGCGACAAGGTCAAGCGGTGGAAGGTCGGCGACGAGGTTGTCATCCACTGCAATCAGGACGACGGCGACGACGAGGAATGCAACGGCGGCGACCCGATGTTTTCGACCACGCAGCGGATCTGGGGGTACGAGACGCCAGACGGCAGTTTCGCCCAGTTCACGCGCGTTCAGTCCCAGCAGTTGATGCCGCGCCCGCGCCATCTGACGTGGGAGCAGTCGGCCTGCTATACGCTGACGCTGGCCACCGCGTACCGGATGCTGTTCGGGCATGAGCCGCACGAGTTGAAGCCAGGCATGAACGTGTTGGTCTGGGGCGCGTCGGGGGGCCTGGGGTCCTATGCGATCCAGCTGATCAACGCGGCGGGCGGCAATGCCATCGGCGTTATCAGCGAAGAGGACAAGCGTCAGTTTGTCATGGGTCTGGGCGCCAAGGGTGTCATCAACCGCAAGGAATTCCGCTGTTGGGGTCAGCTGCCCAAGGTGAACACCCCCGAATACAAGGAGTGGTTCACCGAGGCGCGCAAGTTCGGCAAGGCGATCTGGGACATCACCGGCAAGGGCAGCAATGTCGATATCGTGTTCGAGCACCCCGGAGAGGCGACGTTCCCGGTGTCCACGCTGGTCTGCAAAAAGGGCGGCATGATCGTCATTTGTGCCGGGACGACTGGGTTCAACTGTACCTTTGACGTTCGGTACCTGTGGATGCACCAGAAACGGGTGCAGGGATCACATTTCGCGCATTTGAAACAGGCCAGCGCGGCGAACAAGCTGATGCTGGAACGTCGGCTGGACCCCTGCATGTCCGAGGTGTTCCCATGGGCAGACATCCCGGCCGCGCACATGAAGATGTTCCGCAACGAGCACAAGCCGGGCAACATGGCCGTGCTGGTTCAGTCGCCGCGCACCGGGTTGCGGACATTTGAGGATGCGCTGGAAGCCGGGCGTCGCTGAATTGCGTCCCGCGACGTGCCGGGGGGCATGCCGCCCCCCGGACCCCCCGCAGGTCGGTTCGGCGGATCAGATCTTGCGGTCGGCCTCTCCAGCGCGGCGGCATTTCCATTCGCGGACCTGTTCGGTCGGATGGGTGGCCACCCATTTGGCAAGCTCGGACTGGCTCTGCAGCATGCAGGTGAACAGGCCGTTGCGTTCCTCGAACAGCAGGCTGTGATCGCTGCACCGCTGCGGGTCGGTGAGCAGGCAGGTGACGAAAAACAATTCGATCATCGCGTCTCTCCTGTCGGTCTGCGCCGCGGGCACGCGGCCCGGGGCGGAAAAGTTGCGCGGCGCTTTGCCTTGGCCGCGAAGGCAGGCTAAGGGTCTGGCATGAACAGCCCCGTCCCCGCCCCGACCCTTTCGCCCGACCAGGCCGATGCCTGGGACGCGCTGGCCGAAACCTTTGGTGCGGCGGGCATCGACATCATCGCAGAGGAACTGCATCCGCCCCAGTCGGGAAAAGGTCGCGTCATGGCGGTCATCGGCAAGGCCGGATCGGGCAAGACGCTGATGCTGTCGCAGATCACCAAGGCCCTGCTGGAGGCGGGGGTCGAGCTGATCAGCCCCGATTACGAGGGACGCCGCCGCAAGGACCGGCGCAGCGTCGCCATTCTGGCGCCGACGAACAAGGCCGCGTTCGTCTTGCGCATGCGCGGCGTGCCGGCGACGACGATCCACCGGATTCTGTACACCCCCGTCTATGACCCGCAATATGAGAAGATCGCCGAATGGCTGACCGGCACCGCCGAGCGCCCGGTCATTCCCGAACTGTCGGACACGGCGCTGGACAAGGCCAAGGCGTTCTATGACCAGCATGCATCGATTCCCGGGGCGCTGGCCACGGCCGGGCTGCGGGGGTCGGATTTCATCCGCGGCTGGACCCGGCGCGAGGACGGGCTGGACGTGGGGTTGATCGACGAGGCCTCGATGCTGGACGAAAAGCAGTTCGAGGATCTGCGCGAGATCTTTCCGGTGCTGGTCCTGTTCGGCGACCCGGCCCAGTTGGCCCCCGTCGGTCAGTCCGGCGAGATGGTGTTCGACAAGCTGGCCCCGGCGCAACGTCTGATGCTGAGCCGGGTACACCGGCAGGCGGATGACAGCCCGATCCTGGATCTGGCCCATGCGCTGGCGGACGATCAGCTGGGGTTCGATGATTTCGAACAGATGATCCGCGATGCGGCGCGCAAGGACGACCGCGTGGTATGGGCAGAGCGGGTGGAGAGCGACCTGATGGCGCGCAGCCCGGTTCTGGTCTGGCGCAACGCGACGCGCATCCGCCTGATCCATGCGTTCCGGACCGCCTTCGGTGCGCCGGGCGACGCGTTGTTGCCCGGGGAGCCGCTGGTCTGCGACGGGTTGGAGCTGCCGCTGAAGCACCGCAAAAAGCGCATCGATCTGGAGGCGCGCGGTCTGATCAAGGGGGCGCAGGTCGTCTATCTGGGACCGGGTCGCAAGCCGGGGTTTTCGCGCCTGCATGTGATCGGGGCCGAGGATCCGCGCCTATCCGCCGCCAGCATCGTCAAGATCGAAATGCCGGACGCCGAGGAGCCGTTCATTCCCTTTGCCGCGCGCATGGGGGCGGCATTCCTGCACGGGGCGGCGGTCACGATCCACAAGGCACAGGGCAGTCAATGGCCCGAGGTCCAAGTGTTCGGCCCCGATATCGCCGCCGCCGCCTGGTCCAACCGGTCCGAGGCTGGGGTCCAGTTGTGGAAGCGGCTGACCTATGTGGCAATCACCCGCGCGCAGGAGCGGTTGTACTGGGTAACAAAGGCGCGACTGGCGCGTCCGGCCGGGCCGCTGTCGACGGATGATCTGGTGGCACCTGTCGCGCCCCTGGCGCTGGACGCCGAGGAGGAGTGATTGCGTCCCGCGACGCCGGGGGGCTGCCGCCCCCCGGACCCCCCGCAGTCAGCGCGTAGGGTCCTGAGGTGTCTGGCGCCTGATCGACAAGCGCAGCGCCTCGGTCAGGGCTTCGTGCGGGATGCCGGTTTCGTGGGACAGGCGCATGACGCCAAAATGGACGCGGGCCAATTCCTGATAGTAGCGCGCAAAGGTGTAGTTGATCGACGCACCCACCACGGCGCCAAAGACCGGCGCCGCCTGTGCCGCCATCTTCTGCCCCAGAGAGACGGACAGGCGCGGGGCGACCTTGCTGACAAGGCTTTGCACCGTCTGACCGGTCACTGACAGGCGTGCGGCCAGCATCCCCAGGTCGGTCTGGTCGTCAGAGGCCATAGGCCCCGCCGCGGCGAAGATCCGCAGGCATTCCAGGCGCACCTCCTCGCTTTCGGGATCAAGGCCGTGTTCGGCCGCGATGTCCAGCATCGCGCGCAACAGTAGGGTGACGGTGAACGGCAGCTCGACCAGCGCGCCCGCGAAACCGCCGATGCCGCCAGCCGCGCCGCTGACGGTCGACGCCATCCGATTGAACCAATCGCCACGATCACGCACCACCTTGCGCGATCCGCTGGCCGCACCAAAGGCCCGCGTCAGTGCCGCCCGGGTAACGCTGTCCAAACGCGAACGCACAAAGCCTGGCAGGCGTTCGATCAGCCCTTCGGCACTGTTGCCGATGCGGGACATGATCTGCATGCCCAATCCCCCCGCCGCCAGATAGCGTGCGGCCAGCCGATCGATTTGGGCGTGCAGGGCCGGGTCAGTGATCGGGGGCAGGACGAGGGGTGTCGGGGCTGTCATCAATGGGCCTTTTCGGAGGGTCAACCTGAGTGCAGGCCGTGATGTCCGGCACAGGCGGGTCGACAAGCGGCCACGTCTCTCTGTGGACGGGACCTACCACGCCAACCCATGCCTCCGGGCTAAGTTCCAGACCCAGCACGCGGTCAGGGTTCGTTGGTGGCGGCATTACCACATCGTCAAGGCGCTGGAACCCAAAGCGGCTGTAATACGGCGCATCCCCAACCAGCAGGACCCTGTCGAACCCCATGTGCCGCGCGCGGGTCAGGCTGTCGCGCATCAAGAGGCCGCCCAGCCCCTCGCCCTGCGCGGTGGGGTGAACCGCGATGGGCCCTAGCAGCAGCACGGACCGGTCATCGACGCGCACCGGCCAGAACCGGATCGCGGCCATCAGCGTGCCGCCCGCATCGCGCAGCACCAGGCACAGGTCGGCCACCCGCGGCACCCCGTCGCGCAAGCGATAGGATGACAACGCCGTCCGACCCGGTGCAAAGCACAGATCGTACAGGCCCTCGACCTCGGGTTCGTCGGCGGGCGTCTCGGGGCAGATCTCGTACATCGCGCCTCCTTGCTGTCGCGCGGGCCTTTAGCACGGGCGCAAGGCGGGCGATACATTGCGTCGCGCGAAAAAGCGGGGCAGGTTGGCGCCCGAACCCACAAGGAGGCCGCCCATGTTCTATCGCCCTGAAGCCGGACACGGCCTGCCGCACAATCCCTTCAACGCGATCATCGCGCCCCGCCCCATCGGCTGGATCTCGACCCGCGGGTCAAAGGGCGACAACCTTGCGCCCTATTCGTTCTTCAACGCCGTTGCTTATACACCGCCGCAGGTGATGTTCGCATCGACCGGCGCCAAGGGCGACCGCCCCGGCACCAAGGACAGCGTGGCCCAGATCATCGAAACCGGCGTGTTCTGCGTGAACATCGCCACGGGCGACCTGCGCGATGCGGTCAACGCGACCTCGGCTCCGCTGCCCGCGGGCACCAGCGAATTCGACGCCGCGGGGATCGAGGCCGCCGATTGCACGACCATCGACTGTCCCCGCGTGGCGGGTGCGGCGGCGGCGCTGGAATGCCGGATGACCCAGATCGTGCCGCTGGCCGGACAGTCCAATTTCGCGGTGTTCGGCGTCGTGACGGGCGTCCACATGCGCGACGATTGCGTGGTCGACGGGCGGTTCGACCCGCGTGCCGCGGGCGGCTGGATTGCGCGGCTGGGATACAAGGATTATGCCGCCGTGACCGATCTTTTTGCAATGGACCGCCCTGAATGAACCCTACCGTCAAGGACTATGTCCGTTCGATCCATGATTTCCCGCATGAGGGAATCATTTTCCGCGACGTCACCACGCTGTTCGCGGATGCGCGCGGTTTTCGCATGGCGGTGGACCAGATCCTGCATGCCTATGCCGGGATGCGCATCGACAAGGTCGTGGGGCTGGAGGCGCGCGGCTTTATCCTGGGCGGTGCGGTGGCGCATCAGCTGTCCACAGGCTTTGTCCCGATCAGGAAAAAGGGCAAGCTGCCCGGCACCGTCATCAGCGAGGCCTATCAGCTGGAATACGGCGAGGCGATCATGGAGATCCATGACGATGCGCTGAAGCCGGGCGAAAAGGTGTTGATCGTGGACGACCTGCTGGCCACCGGTGGCACGGCGGCGGCCGCCATCACCCTGTGCCGACGCCTTGGGGCCGATGTCATCGGGTGCGCCTTTGTCATCGACCTGCCCGAACTGGGCGGCCGCAAGGTGCTGGAGGGCATGGACATGCCCGTGCACGCCCTGTGCGCGTTCGACGGTGCCTAGGCCAGCACCGCGCCGGGGTTCATGATGCCAAGGGGGTCCAGCGCCCCCTTGATGGCCCGCATCGCGGCCAGCCGCGCCGGATCGCCCCACCGCGCCAGATCGGCAGCTTTGAGCCGCCCAACGCCGTGTTCGGCGGAAAATGATCCACCGCGGGCCATGACCATCTCGTGGATCCCGCGCGACAGGTCGCGGCGGACCTGTTCGTAATCGTCGCGGGTCCGGCCTGCTGCTGGGAACAGATTGTAATGCAGGTTGCCGTCGCCCAGATGGCCAAAGCAGTTGACGCGCATGTCCCCCTGCCCCGCCAGCCACGCCCCGGCGTCGTCGATGAACCGGGCAACCTGGCTGAGGGGCAGACTGATGTCGTGGCTGGCGATCGCGCCGACATGGCGGTTGGCCAGCGGGATATGCTCGCGCAGTGCCCACAGGTCGGCGCCCTGCTGGCCCGATTGCGCGATCACGCCGTCGTGGACCAGGCCGGCCTCTGTACCAGCGGTGAACAGCCCCTCCAGCGCGCCATCGGCGGACAGGCCCGCAGGCAGGCCGACCTCGATCAGCACCAGCCAGTCGGGGCAATCGGCAAAGGGTTGGCGCAGGTCGGGAAAGGCGGCGTCCAGGAAATGCAGGCCCTGACCCGAAATCAACTCGAACGCGGTCACCCCGCCTGCCATGCGCGCCTGTGCTAGGGCCAACAGGGAAAGGGCGGCGGCGGGGCTGTCCACGACCAGCATCGAAACACCGGTTTCGGCTGGCACGGGGGCCAGCACCAGTGACGCGGCGGTGATGATGCCCAACGTCCCTTCGGCCCCGATCAGCAGGTCGCGCAGATCGTACCCGGTGTTGTCCTTACGCAGGCGCTTCAGGTCATGCATCACCGACCCGTCGGGCAGCACGGCCTCGACCCCCAGGCACAGTGCGCGGGCGTTGCCGTAACGCAGAACGTTCACCCCGCCCGCATTGGTCGACAGCACACCACCGATCTGGGCCGAGCCCTGCGACGCCAACGACAGGGGAAACTGTCGCCCGACATCCATCGCCGCCTGCCGCGCCGCCTGCAGGGTAACGCCCGATTCGGCGATCATCACCCCCTCTTCGGCGAAGGTGTCGCGAATCGCGGTCATCCGCTCCATCGACAGGATCAGGGGCGCGGGTCCGTCGGTCATCACCTGACCGCCGACCAGCCCGGTGCCACCGCCGCGCGGCACCACCGGCACCCGCGCCGCGGCGCAGGCCCGGATTATGGCCGCACATTCCTGCGCATCGCGCGGGGCGGCGATCAGCCCGGCCTGTCCGTGAAAGCGGCCGCGCGGTTCCTCAAGATAGGCCGGGGACGGGTCGCGCAGCACACCTGCGGGCAGCAGCGCCGCCAGGCGGTCGTCGGCGGGGGTCAGCATCAGCGCACCTCGGTCTTTCCACGCCGGTCGCTGCGCAGGTTGGCGTAGAGCACGTGATTGCGCCAGCGACCGTCGATCTGCAGATAGCTTTGGGCCACGCCCTCGTATTTGAAGCCCGACCGTTCCAGCACGCCCCGCGATGCGGCGTTTTCGGGCAGGCAGGCGGCCTCGATGCGGGACAGGTCCAGCGCGGCAAAGGCGTGATGCACCAGCACCCCGATCGCCTCGCGCATGAACCCCTGCCGGGCGTGGTTCCGACCGATCCAGTATCCGATAGTCCCCGACTGCGCCGGGCCGCGCCGGATGTTGTCCAGCGTGATCGCGCCCAGCAACGTGCCGTCGCGGTGCACGACGAACAACGGGAACGCCGTTCCCAACTTGGCGGACCGTGCCGCCCAATAGACGCGGTTGGTGAAACTTTTGCGGGACAGGTGGTCGGGGGACCAGACCGGCTCCCATGGGGTCAGAAAGGCGCGGCTGTCCTGACGCAGCGCCCGCCATGCGCCGAAATCGGAATGCAGAGGCAGGCGCAGCGCGATGCGTTCGGCGTCCAGCCGAAAGGCACGGCGCCGCGCCAGAATCATGCAGCCAGCCTTTCAGCCAAGGCTTCGCGCGACGGGGCACCGTCCACCGGGCCGTACAATGCCAGCGCGGGACGGGCATTGGCCAGCATCGCCTCGGCATGGGCGCGCACGTCGGCGGCGGTCACGGCGGCGATGCGTTCGGCAACCTCGGCCGGGTCCGGGACGCGGCCCCAGATCGCCAGGCTGCGCGCCATGCGTTCGGCCTGTCCGGACGGGCTTTCCAGCCCCATCAACAGGCCCGCGCGCAACTGCGCCTTGGCGCGCGCGATCTCGGCTTCGGACATGTCCTCGGCGGCGCGCTTGACCTCGTCGATGGTCAGGGTGGCCAGATCGCCCAGATCCTCGGCCCCGGTGCCGGCATAGATGGTCAGCATGCCGGTATCGTCATGGAAACCCGACTGTGCAAAGATGGTATAGCACAGCCCGCGTTCCTCGCGGATCTTCTGGAACAGGCGCGACGACATGCCCCCGCCAAGCGCCGACGAAAAGATCTGGGCGGCATAGAAATCGGGTGCCAGATAACCCGGCCCCTCCAGCGCCAGCGCAAAATGGGCCTGCTCCAGCGGCTTGACGGTCCGGCTTTCCAGACCCTGCCACCGGGCCAGCTCGCGCGGCCCCTGGGGGCGCGGCGCGATATGGCCCAGCACCTTTTCGGCCAGCCGAACGATGCGGTCGTGATCGACCGAGCCTGCGGCGGCCACGACCATCTGGCCGGGACCGTAGTTCTCGATCACGAAGCCCGACAGATCGCCGCGGCCAAAGCTGCCCACGCGTTCCGCCGGACCCAGGATGGTGCGACCCATCGGCTGGTCCGGATAGGCGGCCTCCTGCAGCCAGTCAAAGATGATGTCGTCGGGCGTGTCCAGCGACTGCCCGATTTCCTGCAGGATCACGCCGCGCTCGACCTCGATCTCGCGCTCGTCAAAGACGGGGTTCAGGACGATGTCGCTGATCACGTCAAAGGCCAGATCGACGTCGTCCTCCAGCACGCGGACGTAATATGCAGTCGCATCGCGCGAGGTATAGGCGTTGATATAGCCGCCCACATCCTCGATCGCCTCGGCGATCTGCAACGCGCTGCGGGTCGCGGTACCCTTGAAGGCCATATGTTCCAGGAAATGGGCGATGCCGTTCTGTTCGGCGCGTTCGTGACGGCCGCCGGCCGCAATCCAGATGCCAAGGGCAGCCGAATGCAGGCCGGGCATCTGCCGGGTCACGATGCGCAAGCCGTTGGGCAGCGTCGTCAGTCGCGGGGTGGGGTCTTGGCTCACGCGGTCCTCCGTTCAAGGATCAGGGACTTAATCGCGTCCACGTCGTTTTCAACCCGCGTCACGCGCTCGGGCAGGTCGAACAGGTCCGCCATATGCGGCGGCAGGCCGGGGCGGACCCCGATAGCGCGTTCCACGGCGTCAGGGAACTTGGCCGGATGCGCGGTGGCCAGCGTGACCATCGGCACGCCCGGTTCCAGATGGCGCTGCGCCACGGCGACGCCGACGGCGCTGTGCGGGCACAAAATCTCTCCGGTCCGGTCGCGCATGTCGCGGATCGTGTCCAACGTCTGCTGTTCGGACACGCGGCCTGACACGTATTGCTCGCGCAGCGTTTCCAGCGCACCCTGGCTGATCGTGAAACCGCCGGACTTCAGCTCTTCCATCAACTGCCGGATCGCGTTCGCATCGCCGCCATAGGCCAGATACAGCGCGCGTTCGAAATTGGAGCTGACCTGAATGTCCATCGACGGGCTGATGGTCGGTTCGACCTCGCCCATCCGATGTTCGCCGGTGCTCAGCGCGCGGTGCAGGATGTCGTTCTGGTTCGTGGCCACGATCAGGCGGCGGATCGGCAGGCCCATCTGGCGCGCGATCGATCCGGCAAAGATGTCGCCGAAATTCCCGGTAGGCACGCAGAAATCGGTGGGACGCATGCCCAAGGACGCGCAGGCGGTAAAGTAATAGACGATCTGCGCCACGACGCGGGCCCAGTTGATGCTGTTCACGCCCGCAAGGCCGACATGGTCGCGGAAGGCATGGTCGTTGAACAGGTCCTTGAGCCGCGCCTGACAATCGTCGAAATGCCCGGTCACGGCCAGTGCATGGACATTGGCCGCGGGCGGCGTGGTCATCTGGCGGCGCTGCACATCAGAGACGCGGCCATGCGGATACATGATCATCACGTCGACATTGTCGATGCCGCGGAACGCCTCGATCGCCGCCGACCCGGTATCGCCCGAGGTCGCGCCCACGATGGTGATCCGCTGGCCGGACCGCGTCAGGGCGATCTGGAACAGCTGCGCGATCAGCTGCATCGCGAAATCCTTGAACGCCAGCGTGGGGCCGTGGAACAGCTCCAGCAGGTGGTGCCCCGGGGCCAGTTGCACCAGCGGCGCGCGGGCGTCATGCGCGATGCGCGCATAGGCGCGGTCGATGGCGCTGCGCAGTTCGTCGTCGGTAAAGCTGTCGCCCGTGAACGGACGCACCACGCGGAACGCGACCTCCTCATAGGACAGGCCGTCCAGCTGGTCCAACCCCTCGAAGACGGGGATCGTCTGGGGCAGGTACAGGCCCCCGTCGCGTGCCAGCCCCGACAGCATGGCCTGTTCGAAATTCAGCACCGGGGCCTGGCCCCGCGTCGAGACGTAACGCATCGGAAATCCTTCAGTAGCTGCGCTGCCTGATACGCCAGATCAGCGCCAGTGTCATTACCGCCCAGGTGGCCGCGATCATGAACCACTGCATTGCATAGGACAGGTGGTTGTTGGGGATGCCATCAATGGCGACCGGCAGGGGGCGGGCACCCTGATTGTCGCCGGTGATGGCGCTGGCCACGACCAGCACGGGCAATGTGTCCAGCGTTACGGCCATTGCGTCGACATCACGGGCGAACCAGATGTTCTCGTCCATGTTCGGCGCCGGGGTCGAACTGCTGGCATCCTGCGGCCAGTGCAGGTTTCCGGTCACCTGCAGACGGACGGGCGGGCGATCCAGGCGCCGGGCCTCCTGCGGCACAAACCCCCGGTCCAGCAGGATGGCACGCCCGTCATCGGTGACGAAACGCGACACGACCTGATAGCCGGCGCCTTCCTCGCGGGTGTGGGACAGCACGTCGATTTCGGCGCCGGTCGTGGTCCCGGTGACCGTCACGGGCAGGTACTTCATCGATGGGTCTATGGTGTCGGGCAGCGGCACGGGGTCCGCCTGAATGCCGGCGGTGATCTGGGCCAGCATCCCCTCTTTCCAGTCGCGGCGATCCAGCTGCCACAGGCCCAGATAGATCAGGACGGCACAGCCGGCGATGCCGAGGATCAGGGGAAACAGATAGCGACGCATGCGAGCGTTCCAGGGCCAGGGACAATGGAAAACGCGCGGGACGAATGCCCCGCGCGCCTTGGACGGTCACCGTCGGGGATCAGCTGCCCCAGACATAGATGACGGCGAACAGCACCAGCCAGATCACGTCGACAAAGTGCCAATACCAGGCAGCGGCCTCGAACCCCAGGTGCTGGTCTTTGGTCATCTGGCCCTTTTGAAAGCGCAGCAGGCAGACGGCCAGGAAGATCGTCCCGATGATCACGTGCAGGCCATGAAAGCCCGTCGCGATGTAGAACGCAGCCGCATAGGCGGTGTCGGCCAGGCCAAAGGCCGCGTGGCTGTATTCATAGGCCTGCAGCCCGGTAAAGATCAGGCCCAGAACCACGGCGACGGCCAGGCCGTTGATCGTGGTCTTGCGGTCGCCCTCGTGCGCCCAGGCGTGGTGCGCCCAGGTCACGGCCACGCCCGACAACAGCAGGATCAGCGTGTTGATGAACGGCAGGTGCCATGCGTCAAACGTCTCGATCCCCTCGGGCGGCCAGACACCGTCCACGATGGGGCTGTTCTCTCCCATTGGGTACATGGCGTGCTTGATGAAGTTCCAGAACAGCGACACGAACAGCATCGCCTCGGACATCACGAACAGGATGAAGCCGTATTGCAGGCCGATGCGGACCACCGGGGTGTGGTCACCCTGCTCGGCCTCGCGGACCACGTCGGCCCACCAGGCGAATGCGATATAGCACGTGCCGACCAGGCCGATCGCGAACATCCAGGGGCCCGTGATCGGTGCGCCCATGACGGTCACGTCCCCGGACATCCAGGCCACGGCGCCGAACAGCATGACAAAGACCGCGATGGCGGTCAGGAACGGCCAGACCGAGGCCGGTAGGATATGATAGTCGTGGTTCTTTGCATGCGCCATGTCGGATCCCCGTCGGCTCCCTCGTGTATTCGTCTTAGTTGATGGTGTCGGCCGCGCCGCTGTCAAGCGCAGCGCTGCGCGGCTCGGTCAGATGGAAGGTATAGGAGAGAGTGATGTCGCGGACATGACCGGCATCGCGGTCGTCGACCAGTTCAGGATCGACATAGAAGCTGACCGGCATCTCGACCCGCTCGCCCGGCTGCAGCGTCTGTTCGGTGAAACAGAAGCACTCGACCTTGATGAAATAATATCCCGTAATCTCGGGCGCGACGTTGTAGCTGGCCGTTCCGGTCAGCGGCACGTCGGAATTGTTCACGGCCTCATAGAAGGCAAGCCCGCTTTCGCCGATCTTCAGGTCCATGCGACGCTGCATCGGACGGAACGTCCATTCCAGGTTGGAATCGATGTTTGCGTCGAACCGGATGCGCACGTCCTCGTCCAGGATCTGGTCGGAGGTCGTCTGGGACACCTGCGTGGTGCCGCCGAAACCAGTGACGCGGCAGAACCAGCTGTAGAAAGGCACGGCGGCCCATGCCAATGCGCCCATCGTGATGACGACGCCCAGCAGCATGGCGACGGTGCGGCCCTCGGGGCTGAGACGTCTCATTCCGGCACCTCCGGCGCGGGGGCCGGGGCGTTGGTCGCGGCCTGAGGCTCGATCGGTGTCAACGACACGCGGGGCTGGTGGTCGTAGCCCTCGACCAAGCCGCCCTCCTGCACCTTGACCACGGTCAGCGCAAAGACCAGCGCGACAAAGCCCAGCAGCACGATGCCCAGCCCCACGTTGCGGGACCGGCGGCGGCCATGAATTTCATGTTCGGTTCTCAGAGCCATTTACCAGCCTCCCATCCAGCTTTGCACCAGCAGTGCCAGGAAATGCAGGAATAGATAATACAGCGACAACTTGAAGACCCGCCGCTCGACCAGATAGCCGTCCGCGATGGCGGCATCCTCTTCGCGGCGCAGGATCTGCCAGCCGCCATGGATGAACGCCGCGTTCAGCACGACCGCGACCGCCATGTACAGCGGCCCGCCGACAGAGGTCAGCCCCAGCCACAGCGCAAAGGGCGCCAGCACCAGCGTATAGGCAAAGATATGACGGCGCGCGACACGCCGACCGTGGGTCACGGTCAGCATCGGAACGCCCGCGTTGTGGTAGTCTTCCTTCATGAACAGCGCCAGCGCCCAGAAATGGGGCGGCGTCCAGAAGAACACCAACGCAAACATCAGCAGCGATTCGACGCTGATGCCGCCCGTGGCGCAGGCCCATCCGATCATCGGAGGAAACGCGCCTGCAGCACCGCCGATGACGATGTTCTGCGGCGTCCAGCGTTTCAGCCACACCGTATAGACCACAGCATAAAAGAAGATCGTAAATGCCAGAAACCCGGCCGCGAACCAGTTCGCGACCAGCCCCAGCATCATCACCGAAATGATCGACAGGACCAGCCCCAGACCCAGGGCCGTGCTGTGTTCGACCCGACCCGACGGGATGGGTCGGCTTTGCGTGCGGTTCATGATCGCGTCGATGTCGCGGTCGTACCACATGTTCAACGCACCGGACGCGCCGCCACCCAATGCGATGAACAGCACCGAGCAAAAGGCGATGAACGGATGCACCGTCACCGGCGCCACGAACAGCCCGACGAATGCCGTGAACACGACCAGCGACATCACACGCGGCTTTAGCAGCGCGACATAGTCGCCGAACTCGCCCTCGGGGGCGGCGTCATATGCGTTGATATCGGTCATCGGGCCTGCAATCTGTGTTCCGTGGCCGCGCCGGCAGGATGCCGCCGCGGACCTGGGTGGGTCAGCCTTCAGTCCGCGCGGGCCAGATCGACCTGCGCATCGGCGTCCAGGCTGGCGGTTGGCGCGGGTTCGTCGCCCAGGGTGCCGCCCTGCTCGGCGACCCAGGCCGCATAGACCTCGGGGCTGACGGCTTTGACGACGATCGGCATGTAGGCGTGGTTGATGCCGCACAATTCGCTGCACTGGCCGAAATAGGTGCCTTCCTGTTCGACGTTGAACCAGGCTTGGGCGATGCGGCCCGGGACGGCGTCCTGCTTTACGGCGAATGCCGGAATGGTCCAGGAATGGATCACGTCGCTGGCGGTCACCTGCAACAGCACGGTCTGACCGACCGGCACCACCACGGCGGTATCGGTCGCCAGCAGGTATTCGTCAGGCGAATAACCGTTTTCGGCCAACTCGTCCTCGGGCAGCATCAGCGAATCAAAGGCGATGCCGTTGTCGGGATACTCATAGGACCAGAACCACTGCTGGCCGGTCGCCTTGATGACGACATCGGGGTTTTCCGGCATCTCCTGGCTGCGGAACAGGATCGGCAGAGAGAACGCACCGATGGCCACCAGAATCAGCACGGGAACCAGCGTCCAGCCGATTTCCAGCGGCGTGTTGTGCGTGTACTTTGCCGGCACGGGGTTCGATTTTGCGTTGAACCGGAAGATCACGAACAGCAACAGCAGGCAGACGAATACGGTCACGACCGTAATGATGATCAGCACGAAATGGTCCAGCCATTGCTGATCGCGCGCCAATTCCGTCGATGCCGGCTGAAAGCCCATGCCCCCCGCGACCGGCTTGCCGATCGTGGGCAGATCGCCCAGCACGCCCTGCGCCGTCGCAGCCCCGGCCAACATGCCCGCCGTCGCGAACCCTGTCGCTGCCGCGAATGCACGGCCCATCATCGCTTTTGCCATCATTCCATCCCGTTGCAGTGGCCCGGTCCCAATGACCGCAGGGGCTGCCGGGAGGCTGCCCCTTTTCCTTTCACAGTGACCGTTCTATGACCATATCTCGCCCTTACGGGCAAGACATACCTACAGCATTTCCCCGTCCAAAGGAAACGCGACCCCCTGCCGCGCCTGTCCGCAGGCCCAGCCCGCCCGCCAAACGCCAGGAGATCCGCCATGCCCAGCCCGTCCTTCGACCCGTTCTCGACCGATCTGGACCGGGACGGCGCACTGCAGATCCTGCGCGATGCGGTGGCCGGCGCCGATGATGGAGAGCTGTTCCTGGAACGCAGCCAACATGAATCGCTGGTGTTCGACGATGGGCGGTTGCGCAATTCCAGCTTCTCGGCCGGGCGCGGTTTCGGCCTGCGCGCGGTTCTGGGCGAAGTCACGGGCTATGCCCATTCCACCGACCTGTCTGCGGCGGCACTGCGCCGGGCGGCGGAAACCGCGCGGCTGGCCGTGGGGCGTGGTGGCGGCACGGCAGCGATGGAGCCCGCCATGCGGCCGGTCAACCTGTATCCCGCGATCGACCCGGCCGAAGGAATTTCGATCGCCCGTCGCATCGCCCTGCTGCGGGAAATCGACGCCTTTGCCCGGGCATTGGACCCGCGCGTGGTTCAGGTGACGATATCCATGGGCAGCAGCCTGCAGGAAGTCGCCATTCTGCGTCCGGAGGGGGGGCTTGCCACAGACATCCGTCCGATGGCGCGCCTGAACGTTGCGGTGATCGTCGAGAACAACGACCGTCGCGAAAGCGGCAGCGCGGGTGGCGGCGGGCGGCATCGGCTGGAGCAGCTTATGGCCCCGGACCACTGGCAGGGACTGGTCGACGAGGCGCTGCGCATTGCGCTGGTCAACCTGCGATCGGTGCCTGCGCCCGCGGGCGTGATGGACGTGGTGCTGGGGCCCGGCTGGCCCGGCATCCTGTTGCACGAGGCCGTGGGCCACGGCCTGGAGGGCGATTTCAACCGCAAGAAGGCATCTGCGTTTGCCGGGCTGATGGGCCAGCGCGTCGCGGCGCCCGGCGTCACCGTGGTTGATGACGGCACCATCGCGGGCCGCCGCGGCAGCATCAACATCGACGACGAGGGCACGCCCCCGGCTCGTAACGTGCTGATCGAGGACGGCATCCTGACCGGATACATGCAGGACCGCCAGAACGCACGGCTGATGGGTGTGGAACCGACCGGCAACGGCAGGCGCGAAAGTTTTGCCAACGTGCCCATGCCGCGGATGACGAACACCTTCATGCCGGGCGGCGACGCGGATCCGGCGGCGATTCTGGCCGAGCTGCGCGACGGCATCTATGCGGTGGGTTTCGGCGGCGGTCAGGTCGACATCACCAACGGAAAGTTCGTGTTCAGCTGCACCGAGGCCTATCGCGTCAGGAACGGCGTCGTGGGCGACCCGATTCGCGGCGCAACGCTGATCGGCGACGGCGCAACTGCGCTGCAGCAGATCCGTGCCATCGGGAACGACATGGCGCTGGACCCCGGCATCGGCAATTGCGGCAAGCAAGGCCAGTGGGTTCCGGTGGGCGTGGGCCAGCCGACGTTGATGATCGGCGGGTTGACGGTCGGCGGATCAGCCGCCTGAGGGCATGCTAACGGATTGTTAACCACCACCGGGTTATGCTGAGGCGGTCCAGCCCAAGGTGACCCATGACGATCGGATTTGCCCCTGCCCGTTTCGGCCTGCCCGCGTCGGCGGTCGATGACGACCTGTCCGTCCTGCGGCTGATCCGGTCGCGACGGGTCGGACCAACGACCTTTCACCGCCTGATCGCCGAACACGGCAGCGCGCACGCCGCACTGGATGCGCTGCCCCGCATCGCGGCCCAGTCCGGCATCGCCGACTATGCCGTGTGCCCCGAAGGCGTCGCGGCCGCCGAACTGTCCGCAGGCCGGCGCGCAGGGGCACGGCTGGTTCGCCACGACAGCCCGGATTATCCCGACAGCCTGCGCCAGATCGACGGCGCGCCCGCAATCCTGTGGGTGCGCGGTGACCCGGCATGGCTGTCGCGCGACGTGATGGCGGTGATCGGGGCGCGCAACGCCTCGTCCCTGGGGCTGCGCATGGCGCGCGGCATGGCCGTTGGTCTGGGTGAGGCCGGGTTCACCGTCGTCGCCGGGCTGGCGCGCGGCGTCGATACCGCGGCCCATGCCGCCGCCCTGCCCACCGGAACCATCGCCGTGATGGCCGGGGGCGTCGATGTGATCTATCCGGCAGAAAACGCCGAACTGGCCGCGCGGATCGCCGATTGCGGCGTATTGGTGTCGGAACAGCCGCCGGGCACCGAACCGGCGGCGCGGCATTTCCCGACCCGCAACCGCATCGTGTCGGGCCTGTCCCGAGGCGTGGTGGTGATCGAAGCCGCGCAGCGCTCTGGCACCCTGATCACCGCCAGAAACGCCCTGGATCAGGGCCGGGAGGTGATGGCGGTGCCCGGTCACCCGATGGATGCCCGTGCTGCGGGCTGCAACGCACTGATCCGCGACGGGGCGACGCTGGTGCGCAGCGCCGCCGACGTGGCCGATGCGCTGGCACAGACGCGGCCCCTGCCCGAACCGATCGCCATTGCCACGCCCGAACCCCTGCCGCCGCCCCGCGACCACGGCGGTCCGATTCAGCTGGAAAGCCGCATCCTGCAGCGTCTGTCCCCGTCCCCGACCGAGGAAAACGACCTTATCCGCGATCTGGGCGTCGCGGCGGCAACGGCCAGCGCGGTGATCCTGTCGCTGGAGCTGCAAGGCCGCGTCACGCGACTGGCGGGGGGGCGGCTGGCGCTGTCGTGACCCGCGTCTTGCGGTGTTGTGCTGTCACCCCCCGTTGACACTGCGCCGCCCGGCACCCATCTTGCCGCCCCATTGCAGCTGTCCGAGGTCATCATGCCCGTCGTCGTCGTCGAATCCCCGGCCAAGGCCAAGACCATCGAGAAATACCTGGGTTCCGACTATCGGGTTCTGGCCAGTTTCGGCCATGTCCGCGACCTGCCGCCCAAGGACGGCAGCGTTGATACCGACAATGATTTCGACATGAAATGGGAGGTTGCGGCCGACAGCCGCAAACATCTCAAGGCGATCAAGGACGCGCTGAAGGACGACCAGACCCTGATCCTGGCCACCGACCCCGATCGCGAGGGCGAGGCGATCAGCTGGCATTTGCTGGAGGCGCTTCAACCTGCCCTGAAAAAGGGCAGCGCGGTCAGTCGCGTCACCTTCAACGCCATCACCAAGACCGCCGTGACCGAGGCCATGGCCAAGCCGCGCCAGATCGACCAGCCGCTGGTCGATGCTTATCTGGCGCGCCGCGCGCTGGACTATTTGGTGGGGTTCAAGCTGTCTCCGGTGCTGTGGCGCAAGCTGCCCGGCGCGAAATCGGCGGGTCGGGTGCAGTCGGTCTGCCTGCGATTGATCGTCGACCGCGAGATGGAGATCGAGGCCTTCAAGGCGCGCGAATACTGGTCCGTCCATGCGCGTCTGGCCACGCCGGGCGGCGACGAATACGACGCCACGCTGGTGTCGCTGGCCGGGAAAAAACTGGACCGGTTCGATCTGGCCGCCGCCGATCAGGCCGCCATGGCGCTGAGCGCGGTGGCCAGCCGCGACCTGAAGGTCGCATCGGTTGCGGCCAAGCCTGCCAGCCGCAACCCCTGGCCGCCCTTCATGACCTCTACCCTGCAGCAGGAGGCCAGCCGCAAGATGGGCATGGGGGCCAAGGCCTGCATGTCCGCGGCGCAGCGTCTGTACGAGGCCGGGCTGATCACCTACATGCGGACCGACGGGATCGACATGGCCCCCGAGGCCGTGATGGCGGCACGCGACGCGATCAAGGCAAAGTTTGGCGAGAAATACCTGCCGAAATCACCGCGCATGTACAAGAACAAGGCCAAGAACGCCCAAGAGGCGCATGAATGCATCCGCCCGACCGACATGATGGCGTCGCCCGACAAGGCGAAGATCACCGCCGACGATCAGCGCAAGTTGTACGATCTGATCTGGAAACGCACGATCGCCAGCCAGATGGAAGCCGCCCGGATGGAGCGGACCACGGTTGAAATCGCTAGCCCCGACGATCAAGTCGGCCTGCGCGCGACCGGTCAGGTGATGCTGTTCGACGGCTTTCTGCGGGTCTATGATCAGGGCCGCGATGATGACGACGGCGAGGACAGCGCCCGCCTGCCGGCGATCACCGAGGGTGAGGCCGCGCGTCTGGTCGCCAACGCGTTCGACGACGAACTGGCCAAGGCCCGCGACAAGGGCGGCGATGTGATCGCGGCACCCGCGGGCCTGCAGGGCGGACCCGGCATGTTGGTCAGCGAGGCGGCGCAGGCCGCCGCGCGCCAGCATTTTACCCAGCCCCCGCCGCGCTATACCGAAGCTACCTTGGTCAAGCGCATGGAAGAGTTGGGGATCGGCCGCCCGTCGACCTATGCCAGCATCGTCACCACGATTCAGGACCGCGAATATGTCCGCAAGGACAAGAACCGCCTGATTGCCGAGGACAAGGGGCGGCTGGTCACGATCTTTCTGCTGAAATATTTCCCGCGCTATGTCAGCTATGATTTTACCGCCGATCTGGAAAATGAACTGGACGAGATCAGCGCCGGCGACCGCCTGTGGCGCGAGGTGCTGTCGCGGTTCTGGAAAGATTTTTCCAAGGCGCTGGAGGGCACGTCCGAGCTGCGCATCACCGAGGTGCTGGAAGCCATCGACGACGCGCTGGCCCCGCACCTGTATCCGCCCCGCGCGGATGGCGGTGACCCGCGCGTCTGTCCGGTCTGCGGACAGGGCCGCCTGAACCTGAAGACCGCGCGGTCGGGCGGGGCCTTCATCGGTTGCACCAACTATCCGGAATGCCGCTATACGCGCCCCCTGTCCGCCCCGGACGGAGAGGCACCCATCGGCGACCGCGTGCTGGGCGAGGATGCGGGCGACCAGATCAGCCTGAAGACGGGCCGGTTCGGCCCCTATGTCCAGCGCGGCGACGCCACCGAAGAGGCCCCCAAGCCGCCCCGCGCGTCGATCCCCAAGGGGTGGGAGGTCGCCAGCCTGGAGCTGGATCAGGCTGTGCAACTGCTGGCCCTGCCCCGTCCCGTCGGCCCCCACCCCGAGGACGGTGTGCTGATCGAGGCGGGGATCGGTCGGTTCGGACCCTATGTGAAACACGGGTCGAAATACGCCAACATCGCCGATGTCGATGAGGTCTTTATCATCGGCATGAACCGTGCGGTCGAGGTTCTGGCGGCCAAACAGACCCGTGGCCGCGGTGCCGCAGCCGCCCCCCTGCGCGAAATGGGCGATCATCCGGACGGCGGTCCGATCCAGATCATGGGCGGCAAGTACGGTCCCTATGTGAAATGGGCCAAGGTCAACGCGACCCTGCCCCGTGACGTCACCCCCGAGGATCTGACCATTGAGCAGGCGCTGGAGCTGATCGCGGCCAAGGCCGCCAAGTCCCCCGCCAAGGCAAAAAAGCCCGCCGCCAAGAAGGCCGCACCCAAAGCGGCTGCCAAAAAGCCCGCGGCCAAGAAACCTGCCGCGAAAAAGACGGCCGCGAAAAAGCCTGCGGCCAAGTCTGACGAGGGCTAGGACCGGGTGGCGGCGCTAACAGATCGCCCCCGCGATTGACAGTCTGGCCAGCGCACGCAACAGTTTGCGCGGAGAACGGGATCAAGGACGGGGGATCGATGAAAAAGGTCTATGCCACTGCAGGCGAGGCTCTGGACGGGCTTTTGCATGACGGGATGCTGATTGCGGCAGGGGGGTTCGGTCTGTGCGGCATCCCCGAGCTGCTGATCGACGCGCTGGTCGCGTCCAAGGTTCGCGATCTTACCATAGCCAGCAACAATTGCGGCGTCGATGGGTTCGGCCTGGGCAAGCTGTTGGACACGCGCCAGATCAAAAAGATGATCAGCAGCTATGTCGGTGAGAACGCCGAGTTCATGCGCCAGTACCTGTCCAAAGAGCTGGAGCTGGAGTTCAATCCGCAGGGCACGTTGGCCGAACGCATGCGTGCGGGTGGCAGCGGCATCCCGGGGTTCTATACCAAGACCGGCGTCGGCACCGTCATTGCCGAAGGCAAGGAGGTCAAGAATTTCGACGGTCAGGATTACATCCTGGAACGCGGAATCGTTGCCGACCTGTCCATCGTCAAGGCGTGGAAGGCCGACGACACCGGCAACCTGGTGTTCCGCAAGACGGCGCGAAACTTCAACCCGCCGGCGGCCATGTGCGGGCGTGTCTGCGTTGCCGAGGTCGAGGAGATCGTCCCGCGTGGCAGCTTGGACCCCGACCTGATCCATCTGCCGGGCATCTATGTCCACCGGATCATTCAGGGCACGCATGAGAAACGCATCGAACAGCGCACCACCCGCAAGAAGGAGGCTGTGTGATGGCCGACGCAGCAAAAGGCTGGGATCGCAACCAGATGGCCGCACGCGCGGCCGAGGAGTTGCAGGATGGATGGTACGTGAACCTGGGGATTGGCATCCCGACGCTGGTCGCGAACTATGTCGGCGACAAGGACATCACCCTGCAGTCTGAAAACGGCATGCTGGGCATGGGCCCCTTTCCGATCGAGGGTGACGAGGATCCTGACGTCATCAATGCAGGCAAGCAGACCATCACCGAACTGTCCCGCACCAGCTATTTCGACAGCGCCACCAGCTTTGGCATGATCCGCGGCGGCAAGATCGCGGCGGCTATCCTGGGCGCGATGGAGGTCTCCGAGGAGGGCGACCTGGCGAACTGGATGATTCCCGGCAAGCTGGTCAAGGGCATGGGCGGCGCGATGGATCTGGTCGCGGGCGTTGGCCGCGTGATCGTGGTCATGGACCACACCAACAAGGCGGGCGACAGCAAGGTGCTGAAATCGTGCACCCTGCCACTGACCGGTAAGGCGGTCGTGGACCGGATCATCACCAACCTGGGCGTGCTGGACGTCGTGCCGGGCGGGCTGCGCATCGTTCAGCTGGCAGATGGCATTACCGAAGACGATATGCGCGCCGCGACACAGGCAACGCTGGTCTGACCGATCTGCTTTGACAACCGACCGGGGGGCATTCGCCCCCCGTTCTCATGCTTGGAAAAGGACGCCATGGACCCCGCCACGATCGAAACCCTGTTCACCCGCCCCGACAACAGCTTTCTGTGCGCACGTTGGGGTCGCCCGGTCGCACCGGTCGTGTTCGGTCTGGCCGATGACAGTCTGGACATCTTTCGCGGCGCAATCCGGGCGGGTTATGCCCATGCGCGCCACCCGGTCGTCGATGCCGACCCGGAAACCGGCGCCAACCTGATGCTGTTCTTTGTGCGGAACTGGTCCGAACTTGGCACCGTGCCCGACCTGGACCGGCTGACGGGGATCCCGGGATTGCCAGACCGGCTGGCGGGGCAGAGCGCTGACCAGTACCGGCTGTTCCGCTTTGACGAAGACGGGGGCATCCGGGCCTGCCTGACTTTTGTGTCAATGGGCGGCACACTGGCAGACGCGCACCCGGCCGCCCTTGCGGAGCGGATCACGATGCAATCGACCCTGACCTTCTCGGGCGACGTGACGCCTTCCCCCGCACTGGCCGGGCTGATCAGGGCCGCCTATGACCCGGTGCTGCCGGTGGCCGCAACACAGCCCGCCCATGCGTTCCGGCTGTCGGCGCGTTTGGGCGCCTAGGGGGTCAACCCCTCGGGGTCGGGGAGGCCGTGGGTGCGCGCGGTGGCGGTCAGCGTATTGGCCAGCAAGCAGGCGATGGTCATCGGCCCCACGCCCCCCGGAACCGGTGTGATCGCACGGGCAACCTGGGATGCGGCCGCGAAATCGACATCGCCCACCAACCCGTCATCGGTCCGGTTGATGCCCACGTCGATGACCGTAGCACCCGGCTTAATCCAGTCGCCCTGCACGAAATGTGGCCGACCGACCGCAGCGACCAGAATATCGGCCTGACGGCACAGACCCGCCAGATCGGTCGTGCGCGAATGCGCAACCGTGACCGTCGCGCTGTCGCGCAGCAGCAGTTGCGCCATGGGCTTGCCCACGATGTTGCTGCGCCCGATCACCACGGCATGACGCCCGGCCAGCGACCCCAGATGATCGCGCAGCATCATCAGACAGCCCAGAGGCGTACAGGGCACCATCGCTTTTTGCCCGGTTGCCAGCCGCCCGACATTCAGAATATGGAACCCGTCCACGTCCTTTTCGGGCAGGATGGCGTTGATGACCGCCGCCTCGTCCATGCCCTTGGGCAGGGGCAGCTGGACCAGGATGCCGTTCACCGTCGGATCGGCGTTCAGGCGCGCGATCAGCGCCATCAGAGTGCCCTGATCGGTCGATGCCGGCAGCCGGTGTTCGAACGAGGTCATCCCGACCTCTCGCGTCATGCGACCCTTGGAGCGGACATAGACCTGGCTTGCAGGATCCTCGCCCACCAGAACCACAGCCAGGCCCGGCACGATGCCTTTGCCCGCAAGGTCGGCGACCTGCGTCGCGATTCGGGCACGCAGGCGGGCGGCAAAGGCCTTGCCATCAAGGGTCTGTGCAGTCATGGGCGGTCCTTGTTCAGCTGTCGTTCTTCCTGGGCGATGGCCGCGTCGATCAGTTGGCGCCACAAGCGGTCGTACAGCTGTGGGTCAAGGCCATGGCCCTGGGCATGGCGGCGCACGTTGGCCACCACCTCCTCCACGCGGGCGTCGATGCGGGCGGGCATGCCGTTGCCCGCCTTGATCTGCGCCGCACGATCGATCAACGCGTGGCGCCGTGCCAGCAGCGCCATCAGCTGTTCGTCCAACAGGTCGATTTCAACCCGCAGCGCGGGCATGTCGGGAATGTCATGGATCCGGGTCATCGTGTTCGTCCCTTGCACCGCCACGGGGAAAACCGCAAGGGTCAGCCTAGTCCTGCGAGGGCTGTTGCAGCCGATGTCGCAGGCGGCGCAGCTGTTCGCGTAACGCCTGTGCCGTCTCCTGGTTCAAGCCCGTATTGCCCGCAACGCAGGTGCGTACCCGTTCCGATTGACCGTGGAGCGCGGCACCCTGGGGCGTCAGGGATACGATCACCCGCCGCTCGTCTCGCATATCGCGCTTGCGCGTCACCAGATTGGCCGCCTCCAGCCGCTTGAGCAACGGCGTCAGGGTGCTGCTGTCCAGACCAAGGCTGTCGCCGATACCGCCCACCGAATGATGGTCGCTGGCCCACAGCACCATCATCACCAGAAACTGTGGATAGGTCAGCCCAAGCGGGTCCAGCAACGGCTTGTAGATCCGCCCAAAGGCAAGATTGACGGCATAGACGTCGAAACACAGCATATCGTGGAACGGCGACGGATTGGGCAAGGCAGGATCATCGCTCATGAGTATGGTGTAATTGTACGATGCATAGCCTGCAACAGTTGTGATTTGCGAAATCCATTTTATATATCGTGCTATCTATTATCGAGGAAAGGAAATCTGATGGTCGAAAAAATTCTGTATCACACCGCAGCCACCGCAACAGGGGGCGGCCGTGATGGTACCACCGCGCTGGACGATGGTACCACGTCAATCGATCTGGTCGTTCCAAAGGAACTTGGCGGTCCCGGGGGCGACGGGTTGAACCCGGAAAAGCTGTTTGCGCTCGGCTATGCCGCTTGTTTCATGGGGGCGATGCGCCACTATGCAGCGTCCAAAAAGGTCAAGGTGCCCGATGATGCGACGGTCAATGTCAGCGTTGGCATTGGTCCACGCAGCGACCCGGGCTTCGGCCTGAATGTCCAGATCGCTGTATCCCTGCCCGGTCTTGACACTGCGATCGCACGGGACCTGATCGAAGGAGGCCATAAGGTCTGTCCTTATTCGCACGCCACTGCCGGCACCCTGAACATCACGCCGACCTTGGTATGAGCCAATAAAAAACCCCGGTCCATCGGACCGGGGTTTTTTCTGCGTCAGGCCGGGGCGGGATCGCCACTCGGCGCAGGTTTCGTCCGCGGGATCGCCGTCACCGAGGGGATCACGCTGGCCGGGGTGTCGTCGTCGTCCCCGCCGATCGCATCGCCACGAAGAATACGGGCGATCTCCTCTCCGGTCAGGGTCTCATATTCCAGCAGGCCCTTGGCCATGCGCTCGAACTCGACCTCTTTTTCGATCAGAATGCGGCGGGCTTCCTGATAACCCTCTTCGATCAGGTCACGAACCTCCTGTTCGATCAGTTCCTTGGTCGCCGCGGACACCGAAAACCCGCCTGTGCTGCCGTTGTAACCCTCGTGCGCCTCGGCATAATCGACCGCACCGACCTTGTCGGACATGCCCCACCGCATCACCATCGCCCGAGCCAGCGCGCTGGCCTGCTGGATGTCGCCGGCGGGGCCGTTCGACACGCCCTCCTCGCCGTACTTGATGATCTCGGCGGCCTTGCCGGCCATGGTCATGGTGATCTTCTGCTTGGCCTCGTCCTTGTGGAAGTTCAGGCGGTCCATCTCTGGAAGGCTGACCACCATGCCCAGAGCACCGCCGCGCGGAATGATCGTCGCCTTGTATACCGGGTCGCATTTCGGCAGCGACAGGCCGACGACGGCGTGGCCCGCCTCGTGATACGCGGTCTTTTCCTTCTGCTCAGGCGTCAGGACCAGACTGCGGCGTTCCACGCCCAGCATGACCTTGTCCTTGGCGTACTCGAAATCGGCCATGCTGACGAAACGACGACCGATCCGGGCGGCGCCAAGGGCTGCCTCGTTCACAAGGTTCATCAGATCGGCACCCGAAAAGCCGGGCGTCCCACGCGCGATCAGGCGCAGGTCGACGTCAGGGCCGACCGGAACCTTGCGGGCATGGACGGACAGGATCCGCTCGCGGCCCTTGATGTCGGGGTTCGGCACGTGGATCGTGCGGTCAAAGCGGCCCGGACGCAGCAGCGCGGGGTCCAGCACGTCCTTGCGGTTGGTGGCGGCGATAATGATGATGCCTTCGTTCGCCTCAAAGCCGTCCATCTCGACCAGCAGCTGGTTCAGCGTCTGTTCGCGCTCATCGTTGCCCCCGCCGATGCCCACGCCACGGGCACGGCCCACGGCATCGATCTCGTCGATGAACAGGATGCATGGTGCCGATTTCTTGGCCTGTTCGAACATGTCGCGTACGCGGCTGGCGCCGACACCCACGAACATCTCGACAAAGTCGGAACCCGAGATGGTAAAGAACGGCACGCCGGCCTCGCCCGCGATCGCGCGTGCCAGCAGCGTCTTACCGGTGCCCGGAGGGCCGACCAGCAGCGCGCCTTTGGGGATCTTGCCGCCCAAGCGGCTGAATTTCTGCGGGTTGCGCAGAAATTCGACGATCTCTTCCAGCTCTTCCTTGGCTTCGTCGATGCCTGCGACGTCGTCAAAGGTCACGCGGCCATGCTTTTCGGTCAGCAGCTTGGCCTTGGACTTGCCAAAGCCCATTGCGCCGCCCTTGCCGCCGCCCTGCATGCGATTCATGAAGAAGATCCACACCCCGATCAGCAGGATGAACGGCAGCCAGACACCCAGCATCGACATGAAGCCGCTGCTTTGCTGTTTGACCACGCGAACATCGACGCCCTGCTGGATAAGCCGGTCGCTGATATCCTCGCCCATCGGGCGGACCGTTGCGAACTGTTCGCCACCGGTGCCTGTGATCGCCACATCTTCGCCGTCGATGGTGACGGCGCTGACCTGATCGTTCTGCACCCGAGAGATGAAGTCGGAATAGCTGATCTGGCGGCTGTTCATGGTATTCGATCCGTCGCTGAACAGATTGAACAGCGCGAGGATCATCAGGAACAGAACCACCCAGAAGGCGAAGTTGCGAGCATTGCCCAATACGGGTCCTCCGACGGAATGCGGTTTGATCTGAAAATAGGGATTATCGCGACAGGTTCAATGCGCCTTTACCAACCTGCGGAAATCTGCCGCGGCCCGGACCGGAATCAGGGCGATTCCGGGCTGGTCGCGCAACAGCGGCGCCGCGATCAGCTGTCCGTCCTGCCAGATGGCGGGGCTTGCCGCCGCCTCGTCGCGCAGCAGACCCGAATCACGCCACTGAAGGCGGGACAGCGGCTCCGTCCCTAAGGCCGCGACCTGCTGGCCGACAGCCAGCCCCCGCACCCGCCAGCGGCGATCCCAGATCTGATCGGACGTGGGACCGGTGCGTCGGGCGGCGGCGGCCTCGCGCGTGATACGCAAGCCCCCCCCGGTCGGAGAGATCATCGCCCCGTCCAGCGTCACCCGCCCCTGCGCCAGCATCGCGTCCAGCGCATGGACCAGTGTCGCGCGGCGCGGCGGATAATCGGCGCCCGTCACCCATCGGCAGGCAGCCACCAGAATCCGGCGCCGAATTTCGGGCGGCGCATCACGCAGTGCACCGCGCGGCAAGATCAGGCTGCCGCGATCGACCTGGATATCCACGCTGAGCAGGGTGGCGTAATCGGCCAGCGCATCGCGCGCATCGGCAATATGGGCGGCGGACCGGGCCAGGCCGGACACGTCCAGCCCAAGGGCCGCGATGGCCTGACGCGCCCGGATACGGTCGAAATCAGAGTTGTCGTTGGTGGGATCATCGACCCAGCCGATGTTGTGGGTCGTCAGCCATTCGCGCAGTTCGGCACGCCCGGCGTCCAGCATGGGCCGCAGCCAGCGCATGTCGAAGGCGTCGCGCCATTCCGCCATCGCCGACAGCCCGTCAACCCCAGACCCGCGCGCCAGCCGCATGAGCAGCGTTTCCGCCAGATCGTCGGCCGTATGGCCGAGCGCCACCGCCGGCAGATCGTTTCGCCGCGCCCAGCCCGACAGCAACCGCAGTCGCGCGTCACGGGCCTGTGCCATCAGATTGCCGATCTGCGTGTCGCGCCGCCACAAAAGCACAGCGTGCGGCAGCCCCAGGGCACGGGCGGCGCGGGCCACATCCTCGGCCTCGGCCGCGCTGTCGTCGCGCAGGCCGTGATCGACGGTGGCGACCATGACCCGGCGTCCCTGCGCCCAATCGGCAACAACGTGCATCATCGCCACGGAATCACCACCACCCGACACCGCCAGCCCAACTGCGGGCAGATCCCCCGCCAGCCGGTCCAGCGCGGACCTGATGCGGGCAGCAGCGTCGCGGTTCACGGGTACTCGGCCAGATCAGCCGCGGCCTCCGGGTCCAGCGCCGGGTCCAGCAAGGGATCCAGAACGCCCAGATCGCTGATCCCGCAGCCAAGGCGCGTCACATGGCCTTCGGCCTCGACAGCCTGCGCGCTGCCGGGAAACCGGGCCGGGATCTCGGCAAGGTACAGGCATGCGGCGGTGGCATCGCCCTGCCCCTCGATCACACGGGCGATACCCAACAGGCTTTCGCCTGCGCGCGCGCCATCAGGATCGGCGGCGAAGCCCTCCAGCCACGCGGCGGCGGCCTCGCGCGGTTGCCCGGCCAGAGCCAGCGCCTGCCCGCGCAGGAACAGCGCCTCTGCCGTCAGGGGGCCGCCGGCGTGGGTCTCGGCGACGTCCGCGAACATCTGGGCGGCGCGGGCGTGATCGCCCGCATCCATTGCGGCACGGGCAGCGTCGAAATCGGTCTGCTCGGCCGCGGTCGACGCGGCCTGTCCCGCCCCGCCGTCTGCGGGGGCCGACGGCGCCAACTGCGGGCTGAGCCCTGCCTGCGCTTGAGGCACGGTCAAGGCCGACAGATCACAGCCGGGCTCAGCCTCACACAGGCGGAATTCCAGATCGGACAGACGGCGCTCGCTGTCGCCCGTAATGCGGTTGACCCGGTTTTGCAGCTGTTCGGCCTGATTGGTCAGGCGCATCAACTGCGCCTCCATGGCGTTCATGCGGTCGATGGCACTGGCCCCGCCCGCCGCCTGGAACCCGGCTGCACCGGACGCGACCAGTTCTGCCCGCAACCCTTGCAGGTGGCTGCGCAGGTCAGTCACCTGTTGGCGCATGTCGGCCAAGGTCGCGGCGTCTGGCGCGGCATGAACCGGCACACCAACGGTCAGGGCCAGGAACAGCGCCGGGATCAGCCGCATCACATGCCTGCCCCGACGACGCCCCCGACAGGGGCGGCGCTTGCCACAGGGGCCATTGCCACGGTCGGTGCGGCCTCGGTCACGACGGTCACGACGCGGCGGTTCTGGGCATAGCATCCCTCGTCCGAACAGCTTGCGGCGGGGCGTTCCTTGCCAAAGGACAGCGTCCGGATGCGGCCCGGTGCCACGCCCTGCGCGACAAGATATTCCTGCGCCGCACTGGCCCGCCTTGCCCCAAGCGCAAGGTTGTATTCGCGGGTGCCCGTTTCCTCGGCGTGACCCTGGACCACGGCGGTAAAGCCGGTGTGCCGTGTCAGCCATGCGGCCTGCCCCGCCAGAATGGTGCGCGCCTCGGGGGTCAGGGTCGTCTGGTCGGCGGGGAACAGGACCGTGTCGCCAACCGTCCCGCGGAAATACTGGGCCGTGGCTTCGGCGCCCAGAACGCCACCGGCCAGATCACCCTGAAACACTGCGCCACCGCCCGTGCTGGCGTAGGGATCGACCACAGGCGGCGCCACCGGCGCTGCAGGCTGCGTACAGGCCGCCAGCCCCAGAAGGGCGGCCAGCAGGACAGGCTTGGTCGCGGCGTTCATCATGTCATCCTCATGGCATCAGGGGACCCCAAGACGGGTCCGAAGCAGCAAAGTCAAGGCTCATCGGTCGCATGTTGCGCCCGGTGATGTCCACCGAATGCAGGCGCGGCAGACCGTTTCCACCGGGGGTGGCGCGCGTGAACATCAACACGCGCCCGTTCGGAGCCCAGGTCGGGCCTTCGTCCAGAAAGCTTTCGGTCAACATGCGTTCGGACGACCCGTCGGTGCGCATGGTGCCGATGTGAAAGCGGTCGCCGATCTGCTTGGTAAAGGCGACCAGATCCCCCTTTGGCGACCAGGTTGGCGTGCCGTAACGCCCGTCGCCGAAACTGATGCGCGACGGTTCTGCGCCGTCCAGCCCCATGATGTACAGCTGGGGCGTGCCGGACCTGTCGCTTTCGAATACGATGCGCTGTCCGTCCGGGCTGAACCCGGGAGAGGTGTCGATGGCCGGCGAATTGGTCAGCGCGCGTTGGGCGCCGGTTGCCACGTCCATCAGCCAGATGTCGGTATTGCCGCCCTGTTCGCGCGAATACGCGACCCACCGCCCGTCCGGGCTGAAGGTCGGCGCAAAAGCCATCGTGCTGGCATCGCGGGTCAGCGGCCGGGCGCTGACGGTCGCCACGTCCATCAGCTGGATCTGGGGAAAACCGCTGTCATAGCTGGTGAACAGCAGGCGGCGCCCGTCGGGCGAGAATTTCGGCGCCAGCACCAGGGACGAGCTGTCTGTCATCCACAGGATGTTCGCGCCATCGTAATCCATCACGCCGATCCGCTTGATCCGCGCGCTTTTGGGGCCGGTTTCCTGAACGAACGCCACGCGGCTGTCGAAATAGGGCTTTTCGCCGGTCAGCCGGACATAGATCTGGTCGGCGATCTTGTGCGCCGCGCGACGCCAGTCACCGGCGCGGGCGTCGAACTGCATCCCGTCACCCTGCGGCTGGCCCGACACGACGTCGAACAGCCGGAACCCAACGCTGATATTGTCGCCCATCTGGCGCACCTCGGCCGAAACCAGCGCCTGCGCGTTCACCGCCCGCCAGTCGTCATAGCTGACGGCCTCGGCAAAGCTGGCGGGACGGGTGACATGCGCATCGGCGGGGATCTCGCTGAACAGGCCAGTGCCGGTCAGGTCGTCCGCCACGACCTGACGGATGCGGGCCGCAATCTCGGCATCGCCGTGAAAGGCCGGGATGGCGATCGACATCGGCTCTATCACGCCATCGGTGATCTCGATGCGCAGGGGGGTGTCCTGCGCCACTACGGGACCGGCCGGCAGCAGGGCTGCGGCCAGCAGAAAGGCGGGGGCAAGGATCAATCTGCGGAACATGGCGTCATCACTACCTTTTTTCGGCGAACAGCGAAAGGTGGCCCCACCGCCGGTCAGTCATTGGAACGCGACACCGTCGGGGCGGAAGTCCACCACGACGTCGCGCCAGCGCCCGTATTTCGATGCGGGCAGATCGAATCCCGCGCGTCCGCACATCAGGATGGCGCGGCGGGCGACCTCGAACCCCTGCTGGGCAGCGCCCTCGCTGCCGCCTTGGTAACCTGCCAGGCGCATGCTGTTCTGATCGGGCACCCCGGTCGGGGACAGCGTGAACCCGACCGACACGGTCATCTGCGACGCCTCGACCGACAGTGCGCCCATGTTCCAGCAGTTCTGGATCGCAAAGCGCAACCCGTCACGTTCAGACAGCGTCAGCGGATCACCCATTGGCAGTCCCTGCGCGGCATCCGGCAACGGGGCCGACCGGATCGGGCCGGGGGTCAGCTGCATCATGTCGGCAGGCGGCCCCGAAGGATCGTTCGCCGGGTCAGCCGGGGCCCCGGTTCCGGCCATGGCACCTGCCAGCGCAGCGGCCAGCGGGTCCAGCCCCGCCGAGGCGCCGCTGCCGCCCTCGATCGTCTGCGACGGGCTGCCGGCGGTATCGGACCCCGAGGCGGTGTCCTGTCCTCCGGCCCCGCCCTGCGCTTCCTGCAACGCATCCTCCAACGCCTGCCGGTCAGCCGCCTCGCGCGCGGCCTGTTCGGCAGCGGCCTGACGCTCGGCTTCAGCGGCGGCCGCGGCGGCCTGGCGCGCGGCCTCGGCGCGTCTCTCTTCCTCGGCTGCGGCCTCGGCAGCAGCGCGTCGTTCCTCGGCCTCCGCGGCGGCCTGACGCTCTGCCTCCGCAGCGGCTTGGCGTTCCGCCTCTGCGACCGCAGCCTCGCGTTCGGCCTCGGCGCGGCGCTGTTCTTCGGCTGCGGCGCGACGTTCCTCGTCGGCCTCTGCTGCCGCCTGACGTTCCGCCTCTGCCGCAGCTTGACGTTCGGCATCGGCAGCAGCGTCCGCAGCGGCTTGACGCTCGCGCTCCGCGGCATCAGCGGCCGCTTGCCGTTCTGCCTGGGCTGCGGCATCAGCGGCCGCCTGACGGGCGGCATCGGCTGCAGCATCGGCCGCGTCGCGTTCCGCGTCCGCTGCTGCCTGCCGTTCCGCCTCTGCGGCGGCGGATGCTGCGGCCTGACGCTCCGCCTCGGCTGCCGCTTCGGCTGCAGCATCGGCGGTGGCTTGGCGCGCGGCGGCGGCAGCCGCGTCGGCAGCAGCCTGACGCGCAGCCTCGGCGGCGGCCGCTTCGGCCACACGGCGATTGAACGCGGCAACCAGGTCGGCCGGGCGGTCCTGCGGCCTGCGCGACGCATCAAGCGCCAACACCGATCGCGGCGCGACCGGGACGGCGGCGGCTTCGGGGGTGTCGGTCTGGTTCGCACTGGGCGCGGGCAGATCGGTTGCCACGTCTACCGGTGCCGCAGGCGCGAAATCGCTGAGATCGGGCACCGCTTCGGCGGTGTCGGGCTGTTCCAGCGCTGCCGCCTGCCCCGATTGCGGGGGAACCGCATCGACAGGCCGCGCGGCGCCATCCTCGGTCGGGTCGACAGGGTCGGGCAGCGTGGCGACCGCGGTCGAATCGGCGCCCACCGGCCCTGCCCCGCGGGCGGCTGCGGCGATCGCCTCGAACTCGGCGCCGCTGATGGTAGAGACCTGGGTGGTGCGCACCATCGGGCTGGGCTGCGGGCGGAACAGCGCCCCGCCCAGAATCGCCCACAGGATCAGAGAGCCGTGCGCGACCCCCGAGATCCAGTAACCGATGCGCCCTTCGCGTTCGCCCATGGCCTAGCCGTCCATCCGCGGTCCGCCGGTCTCGGTGACCAGCACGATGTCGGTGATGCCCGCCGCGTTCAGCGCGCCCATGATCTGGACCACGCGGGCATAGGGGATGGTGCCGTCGGCACGCAGAAAGACCCGGCCCGACTGGCGTTCCGCCAGAATCGTGCGCAGCGTCGTCACGACCTGATCGTCGGCCACCGGCTGATCCATCACCGTCAGCGACCCCTCGACCGGGATCGACACCATCAGCGGTTCCTCATCTTCGGTCGGCACGGCGTTGGCCGCGGTTTCGGGCAGGTTCAGCGGCACGCCCGCCGTCATCAGCGGCGCCGCGACCATGAAGATGATCAGCAGCACCAGCATCACGTCCACAAAGGGCGTGACGTTGATTTCGGACATCGGCATGTTCCGCCGACGCCCCTTGCTGCGCACGCGCTTGACGACACCGGATGCCATGTCAGGCCTCGTCCATCTGGCGCGACAGCAGGGTCGAGAACTCGTCCGAGAACGCCTCCCACCCACCGGTGATGCGTTCCGCGTCGCCCGACAGCTTGTTGTAGAAGACGACGGCAGGAATGGCCGCGACCAGGCCCAGGGCGGTGGCCAGCAGGGCCTCGGCGATACCGGGCGCCACGACGGCCAGGCTGGTATCCTGGGTCAGGGCGATGCCCTCGAACGCGGACTTGATGCCCCAGACCGTGCCGAACAGGCCGATGAACGGCGCGGTCGATCCCACGGTCGCCAGAAACGACAGGCCACGGAACAGGCGCTGTTCCTCGCGCTGGATGGCCACGTTCATGGCGCGGTCGATGCGCCCGATACCGCCCGCGATCAGCCGCCCGTCATCGCGGTGGCTGCGGCGCCATTCCGTCATCCCGGCGGAAAAGATTCGCTCGGACGCGCCCTTGGGCCGGTCGCCAAGACGGTCGTACAGGTCGTCCAGCGGTTCGCCCGACCAAAAGGCGCGGTCGAACCGGGCGGCCTCCTTGCGGGCCTGCGCAAAGGTCAGGAACTTTTGCACGATGATCGCCCAGGACCAGAACGAGGCTGCTATCAGCATGATCATGACCACCTGCACCGTCAGCGAGGATCGCCAGAACAAAGCCACGGCCGAAAAATCGATGGCCTCGGCGGCCTGAATGGGTTCCATGGTCTACTGCCTCATCATCAGGGGCCGCAACTGCCACCTGGCAGTCCGGCGTTGCGGCCTGTTACCCTGTAATTGCCACAGGTTTCAGCCCCCGCAGCAACACAATGGCGTCAATTTTAACAAGGTGCGTCCGTGTTGCCGCATCCACGCGGCGGGCCCACCCGGGTTCACGTGTCCGGCAACGCCCGCGACAATGCCGCGGGCAGGCGGATGGGGCGGCCCTGTCCATCCAGGCTGACGATCGTCACGCGGGCCGAAAACAGAACCTCGTCGCCGCGCAGAACCTGTTGATTGACCACGATCCGCGCCGCCGTCGCATGCGACAGGTCGGTGACCACGGTCAGCAGGTCGTCGAACCGCGCCGGGCGCAGATAGTCGGCCTCGAGATGGCGGACGGCAAAGACATGGCCCGACGTCTCCTTCATGCGCATCTGGTCGATGCCGGTGGCGCGCATCCATTCGGACCGCCCCCGCTCGATATACTTCAGATAGTTCGCGTAATAGACGATCCCGGCCAGATCGGTGTCTTCGTAATAAACGCGCAAGGTCAGGTGATGGCTCATGCCCGTCAAAATACGCGGGTTTGGGCCCGTCTGCAATCAGACGTCGAACAGCGTGGCCTGACCGGCGGGCACGGGCATGTCCAAACCCAGATGCCGCCAGGCCCCCTGCGTCAACATCCGCCCGCGCGGGGTCCGCGCGACCAGCCCCTGCTGCAGCAAATAGGGCTCGATCACTTCCTCGATGGCATCGCGGCTCTCGGACAGGGCGGCGGACAGCGTCTCGACCCCCACCGGGCCGCCCGCGTAATGCTGCGCCATCTGCATCAGGTAACGCCGGTCGGCGCCGTCCAACCCCAGATCGTCCACCCCAAGCCGGTTCAGCGCGATGTCAGCGATTTCCCGCGTCAGGCGGCCGTTGCCCTCGACCAGCGCGAAATCGACCACACGGCGCAACAGCCGCCCCGCGATGCGCGGGGTGCCACGGGCGCGGCGGGCGATCTCCATCGTGCCTTCCGGATCGGCGCTGATCCCCATCAGCCGCGCGCCGCGCTGAACGATCAGGTCCAGTTCACCGATCTCATAGAATTGCAGACGCGTCGGAATGCCGAAACGGTCGCGCAACGGCGTGGTCAGCAGGCCAAGCCGCGTGGTCGCGCCGACCAAGGTGAAGGGCTGCAGCTCGATCCGCACGGTACGGGCCGCGGGGCCTTCGCCGATCACCAGGTCCAGCTCGAAATCCTCCATCGCGGGGTACAGGATCTCCTCGACCGCGGGGTTCATGCGGTGGATCTCGTCGATGAACAGGACGTCGCGCGCCTCGAGGTTGGTCAGAATCGCAGCCAGATCGCCGGCCCGCGCAATGACCGGCCCCGACGTCATGCGAAAGTTCACGCCCAGTTCGCGCGACATGATCTGCGCCAGCGTCGTTTTACCCAGACCCGGCGGGCCAAAGAACAGCGTGTGGTCCATCGCCTTGCCGCGCATCTTGGCGCTTTCGATGAACACCTTCAGGTTGGCGCGCGCGTCGGCCTGGCCCACGAATTCGGACAGGTTCTGCGGGCGCAGGGCCCGATCCTCGACATCGCTATCCAGCTTTTCGGGACGCAGGTCGGGGTCCGGACCGCTCATCCGCGACCCCAGGGCGTGCGGGGCTTGGCGCCCGTGCGGGGAATGCGGCTCGGCGCCGTGGCGACGGGGGCACGCGGTGCGGTGCCGTCCATCGCCATCAGCCGGGTGATGCGATCCTCGGTCGGGGGATGGGTGGTGAACAGGCGGTCGGCCCGCATCGCGTGCAGCGGGTTGATGATGAACATCGCCGCCGCCGCAGGGTTCTTTTCGGCGGGCAGATTCACGCTGCGCCCCGCCGCCTGCGCGATCCGCTGCAACGCCAATGCCAAGGCCCGCGGCTTGCCGCTGATCTGCGCGCCGGTGGCGTCGGCCTCGTACTCGCGCGCACGCGAGATTGCCATCTGCACCATCATCGCGGCCATCGGGGCCAGGATCATCGCCAGGATGCCGCCGAACATGCCCCCACGCCCTTCGCGGCTGCCCGCGAACAGCATCATGTTGCCCATCATCGCAATGGCACCGGCCATGGTCGCCGTGATGGTCATGGTCAGCGTGTCGCGATGCCTGATATGGGCCAGCTCATGGGCGATCACGCCCTCGATCTCGTCTGCGGACAGGTGGTTCAGCAGCCCCTGCGTCACCGCCACGGCCGAATTTTCGGGATTGCGCCCAGTGGCAAAGGCGTTGGGCTGCTGGGTCGGCAGCAGGTACAGCTTGGGCATCGGCATCTGCGCGCGTTCGGCCAGCCGCGCGGTCATCGCGTACAGCTCGGCCCCCTGCTGGGGCGACAGTTCGACTGCACCCTGCTGGCGCAGGACCATCTTGTCGCTGTTCCAGTAGCTGAAAAAGTTCATGCCCCCCGCAATCACCAGCGCGATCAACGCGCCGCCCGATCCGCCCAGCATCCAGCCCAAGGCCATGACCAGCGCGGTCAGCGCGGCCATCAGCACAAAGACCTTGACGTTTCCTGCCATGTTCAGACCTCCGGTTCAGTCCTTGGGCGCCAGCAGACGCAGCGCGGCACGGATCAACGCCGGCATGGCGGCCGACGGTTCCCGTGCCTGCGCCTCGGCCACGGCGGATGCCGCCTCCGACGGGCCATAGCCCAGATTGGTCAGCGCCGACAGCGCGTCCGCCATCGCCTGACCCTGATCCGCGCCGGTCGCGGCGGCAGGGGCATCGGCGCGGCCACGCGCGGATGCAGCGGAGGGGCCGGGCTCGATGCCCGGCTCTTCCGCATCACCGCCCGCGGCAACGTCCCCCGCATCGATGGTCAGCGCGCCGCCCAGGGCCATGACCGACGGCGCCTTGTCCTTCAATTCCAGCACGATCCGCTGCGCCAGCTTGGGCCCGACCCCGTTCGCCTTGCGCACCGACGCCCAATCACCCAACGCGATCGCCCGTCCCAGGCCCTCAGGGCCAAGCGTGCTCAGGATCGCCAGCGACACCTTGGCCCCCACCCCCTGCACAGACGTCAGCAGCCGGTGCCACTCCTTGTCCAGCATGGTTGGAAACCCGAACAGCTGCAGCAGGTCCTCGCGCACCAGCAGTTCGGTATACAGCGCCGCCGCCTGCCCCACCGGGGGCAGACCCGCCGCAGTCCTCTCGCTGACATGAATGATGTATCCCACGCCCCGCACGTCGATCAGAACATGATCGCGTGCCCGGTGCAGGATGACGCCGGCGATCCGCCCGATCATGCCGCACCCCGCTTTGGCGTGGCGACCCGCAGCGTGCGCCCCTGCAGATGGCGCGCATGGCAGATGGCGATGGCCAGCGCATCGGCCGCGTCCGCACTGTCAAAGACAGTCCCCGGCAGCTGGATGCGGACCATGTGCTGGACCTGCTCTTTGGCCGCGTGACCCACGCCCACGACGGTCTTCTTGACCGCGTTGGGCGCGTATTCCCCAACCGATATCCCCGCCTCTGCGGGCGCCAACAGAGCCACGCCCCGTGCCTGTCCCAGCTTCAGCGTGCCGGTCGCGTCCTTGTTGACAAAGGTCTGCTCGACCGCGGCCTCGTCCGGGGCATGGGCGGCGATCACCGCACAAAGGCCGCGGAACAGGACCGACAGGCGCGCGCCCAGATCCTGTGCGCCGTCCGAATGGATGGTGCCGTTGGCGATGTGACGAATGCGCGATCCGTCCACCTCGATCACTCCCCAACCCATGTTCCGCAAACCGGGATCGATGCCCAAGACCTTCATGCTGCCCTCTTTTTTTCGATTGTTAGCACGAAGCGCGAACATCTGGCCAGAGGCATGCCCAGACCGGGCATGGGTATCTGGACAAAGACGACGCCGCGCTCATTCCTCGATTACGTCCAGCACACCCGGCACCGCGCGCAGGGCCTGGCGGGCGGGGGTGGTCAGAGGGGCGTCGTTGGCGACCTCGATCTCGATGATCTCGTCGCCCTCGCGGATGCGCAGGCGGATCGGGCCGCGCGACCGGGGCGGCACGATGATGTCGGTGCGGATGCGGTTCAACACCTCGACCAGGCGGGGGATGGTGTCGGCGCCCTGCATCTCGACCGCAAGGCAGCCTGCGCCCGCGTCGGCCACGGCATCCTCCAGCGCGGTCACCGAATTTGCCAGCATCTTGACCTGATCGCCCGACGGCTCGACCTTGACCTGCAGCACGACACTGGCCCCCGGTTCCAGCTTGTCGCGGCTGGCGGTCAGCAGGTCCGAAAACACCGTGACCTCATAGAGGCCCGTCGGGTCCGACAGGCTGACAAAGGCATAGGCGGTGCCCTTGGCCGACTTGCGCTCCATCCGCGCGGCGACCGTGCCCGCGATCTGGGCCACCAGCGGACCGTTCAGGGCGTCCTGGCTGATCTCGGCCAGGGTCATCACCTTCTTGCGGCGCAGGGCCGGCAGATAATCGTCCAGCGGATGCCCGGACAGGTAGAACCCGACGGCCTTGTGCTCCTCTCCCAACTTCTCGGTGGGCAACCAGATGCCCGACAGGGGCGCGCGCGGCGGCGGCAGGTCCTCACCGCCCCCGAACAGGGATGTCTGGCTGGAGGCCGCCTGACTTTGCACCGCCGCCGACCAGGCGACCAGCCCGTCCAATGACTTCATCACCCGCGCACGGTTGTCGTCCAGCCCGTCAAAGGCACCGGCCCGGGCCAGCATCTCCAGCGGGCGCTTGCCCACGCGCTTCATGTCGGTGCGGCGTGCCAGGTCACGGATGTCGCCGAACGGCTGGTCCGCCCGCGCGTCATGGATCAGGCGCATCGCCTCCAGCCCCACACCTTTCAGCGCGCCCAAGGCATAGTGGATGCGCCCCGGTCCCACGGTAAAGGTGGGGGCCGAACGGTTGACGCAGGGCGGCACGATCTCGATCCCCATCCGGTCGCATTCGCGCTTATAGACGGCCAGCTTGTCGGTCAGATGGATATCACAGTTCATGACCGCGGCCATGAACTCGACCGGGTGGTTCGCCTTGAGCCACGCGGTCTGATAGCTGACCACCGCATAGGCCGCCGCGTGGGACTTGTTGAAGCCGTAGTTGGCGAACTTTTCCAGCAGGTCAAAGACCTCTCCGGCCTTCTTGTCGGGCACGCCGTTGGCGACGGCACCCTTGACGAATTTGGGTCGCTCCTTGGCCATTTCGGCGGCGATCTTCTTGCCCATCGCGCGGCGCAGCAGGTCCGCGCCGCCAAGGCTGTATCCCGCCATGACCTGGGCGATCTGCATCACCTGTTCCTGATAGACGATGATGCCCTGGGTTTCGGCCAAAATGTCGTCGATGGTCGGGTGAATCGATTCCAGGTCGCGCAAACCGTTCTTGACCTCGCAATAGGTCGGGATGTTCTCCATCGGGCCGGGACGGTACAGCGCCACCAACGCCACGATGTCCTCGATGCAGGTGGGCTTCATGCGGCGCAGCGCGTCCATCATGCCCGAGGATTCCACCTGGAACACCGCGACCGTGCGGGCGCTGGCGAACAGATCATAGCTGGCCTTGTCGTCCAGCGGGATCAGGTTGATCTGGTTTTCGGTCCCCGGCGTGGGGTCGTACAGCTGTCGCCCTTCGGCGGCGATGTGCAGCGGGCGGCCCTGCCCGTTGATCAGGTCCACCGCGTTCTGGATCACCGTCAGCGTCTTGAGGCCCAGAAAGTCGAACTTGACCAACCCGGCCTGTTCGACCCATTTCATGTTGAACTGGGTCGCGGGCATATCGGACGCCGGATCGCGGTACAGCGGCACCAACTGATCCAGCGGCCGGTCCCCGATCACCACCCCCGCCGCGTGGGTGGAGGCGTTGCGATACAGCCCCTCCAGCTGTTCGGCGTAGTCCAGCAGGCGGGCCACGACCTCTTCGCGCGCGGCCTCGCGCAGACGCGGTTCGTCGGCGCGGGCCTTGGCGATGCTGACGGGTTTCACCCCCTCGACCGGGATCATCTTGGACAGGCGGTCCACCTGACCGAAGGGCAGCTGCAGCACCCGGCCCACGTCGCGGACGGCGGCCTTGGACAGCAATGCGCCGAACGTAATGATCTGGCCCACCTTGTCGGCACCGTACTTGCCCTGCACGTAACGGATCACCTCTTCGCGGCGGTCCATGCAGAAGTCGATGTCGAAATCGGGCATGCTGACGCGTTCCGGGTTCAGGAACCGCTCGAACAGCAGGTTGTAGCGCAGCGGGTCAAGGTCGGTGATGGTCAGCGCATAGGCGACCAGCGAACCGGCACCCGACCCGCGACCGGGTCCGACAGGGATGCCCTGTTCCTTGGCCCAATGGATGAAATCGGCCACGATCAGGAAATAGCCGGGAAACCCCATCTGTTCGATGATGCCCAGTTCGAAATCCAGACGCGCGGTGTACTCCTCCAGCGTGACCGCGTGGGGGATCACCTTCAGACGTTCGGCCAGACCGGCATGGGCCTGACGGCGCAGTTCCGTCACCTCGTCATCGGCGAATTTCGGCAGGATCGGCGCGTGCTTGGCCACCGCAAAGGCGCAGCGGCGGGCGATTTCCACGGTGTTCTCGATCGCCTCGGGCAGGTCGGCGAACAGGACGGCCATCTCCTCGGCCGATTTGAAATAGTGCTGGGGCGTCAGGCGGCGGCGGGGCTGCGATTGATCGACATAGGCCTTTTCCGCGATGCAGATCAGCGCGTCATGGGCCTCGTACATCGTGGTCTTGGGGAAATGGACGTCGTTCGTCGCTACCAGCGGCAGGTCGCGTGCATAGGCCATCTCGATCAGCCCGGCCTCGGATGCGGCCTCGGCGGCCATCAGCTGGCCGTTCTCTCCGGGGTGGCGCTGCAATTCGACATACAGCCGGTCGCCAAAGGCCCCCGACAATCGGTCGGCCAATGCTTCGGCCTTGGGCATCTGTCCCTGCGCGATCAACAGGCCCACCGGTCCCATCGCCCCGCCGGTCAGGCAGATCAGCCCCTCGGCCCGGTCGCACACCTCGTCGACCGTCACATGCGGCAGCGCACCGCCGTCGCGCAGATACAGGCAGGTCGATAGCGCCATCAGGTTCATCCAGCCCGCCTGGTTCTGCGCCAGCAGGACCACGGGGCCGGTGGCATCCGCCATCAGTGTCACCTGACAGCCGACAAGGGGCTGGATACCCTTGTCGCGGGCCTTCACGCTGAATTCCAGCGCGGCGAACATGTTGTTCGTGTCGGTCAGCGCGACTGCCGGCATGCCTGCATCAAGGGCAAGGCTTGGCAATTTGCCTACGGGAATGGCACCTTCCAGCAAAGAATGCTCGGAATGTGTGCGAAGGTGGATGAATCGGGGGGATTTTGCGGCCATAGTAGGGACAGTATCGCAGCCTGACCAAACAGCGCAATTGCGCGCCTGCCGAAATGCGGTCTAAGCAGGTCAAGGATTTGACCAAGGGGACAGAATTGACCGACATGCCTGTGTTCCGCGCCAAGGGTCTGGGCAAGTCCTATCCCGGTGTCCGCGCCAATGACGACGTGTCGTTCCAGGTCATGCCCGGAGAGATCCACGCCCTGCTGGGCGAGAATGGCGCGGGAAAATCCACGCTGGTCAAGATGATCTATGGCCTGGTGCGGCCTGATGACGGGCAGATGTGGCTGGGCGAGGCCGCGCATGCGCCATCCGATCCGCGCGCGGCGCGGGCCGCGGGCGTGGCGATGGTGTTCCAGCATTTCAGCCTGTTCGACGCGCTGACGGTGGCCGAGAACATCGCCCTGGGAATGGAGAACCCGCCGCCACGCCGCGAACTGTCGGCGCGCATCACCAAGGTCAGCCACGATTTCGGCCTGCCGCTGAACCCCGCCCGCCGCATCGTCACCCTGTCCGCAGGCGAACGCCAGCGGGTCGAGATCATCCGCTGCCTGCTGCAGAACCCGCGCCTCTTGATCATGGACGAACCGACCAGCGTCCTGACCCCGCAAGAGGCCGAATTGCTGTTCGCCACCCTGCGCAAGCTGGCAGCAGCAGGCACCGCGATCCTGTATATCAGCCACAAGCTGGACGAAATCCGCAGCCATTGCGACTGCGCCACGATCCTGCGCCACGGTCGCGTCGTCGACAGTTGCGACCCGCGCGCCCATTCAGCTCGCGATCTGGCCGCGATGATGGTCGGCGGCCAGATGCGCCAGATCGACCGGTCGGGCCGCCAGCCCGGCGCCGTCCTGCTGGAGGTCCGCGCCCTGTCCCAGCCCGCGCCGAATGCCGAAGGCACGGCGCTGAAGGACATCGCTCTGACGCTCCGCGCCGGAGAGATCCTGGGCATCGGCGGCGTCGCCGGCAACGGCCAGGAGGAGCTGCTGGCCGCCCTGTCGGGCGAGATCCGCAGTGCGCCCGGCAGCGTCACGCTGGAGGGTGTGGACCTGTCGGCGACCGGCCCCGAGCCGCGCCGCGTCGCCGGTCTGCTCAGCGCGCCCGAAGACCGTCTGGGCCACGCGGCCGTCCCCGATTTCAGCCTGACCGAAAACACCCTGCTGACCGCGGGCAGTCGCAAGTCGCTGGTCCGCCGCGGGGTGATCGACCACACCGCCGCGCGCGACTATGCGTTGGCGGTGATCGAAGGGTTCGACGTCCGCACCCCCGGCCCTCATGTCGCGGCCCGCGCGCTGTCGGGCGGCAACCTGCAGAAATTCGTCATCGGCCGCGAGGTCATGCAGAACCCGCGCGTGCTGGTGGTGAACCAGCCCACCTGGGGTGTCGATGCGGGGGCGGCCGCCAGCGTGCGCCAATCGCTGCTTGACCTGGCCCGTGCGGGCGCGGGCGTCATCGTCATCTCTCAGGATCTGGATGAGCTTTTGGAACTGTCCGACCGTTTCTGCGCCCTGAACGAAGGCCGCCTGTCGCCGCCCGTCCCCACGGACGGGCTGACGCTGGACCGCATCGGCCTGATGCTGGGCGGCGCGCATGGCATGCAGGAGGCGCACCCATGATCACGCTGATCCCCCGCCAGAGCGCTTCGACCGGCTGGCAGATCGCGACGCCGGTGATGGCCGTGCTGGCGACGATGGTCACCGGCGGGCTGTTGTTCGCGCTGTTGGGGCATGACCCGATTGCGGCGATCCGCACGATCTTCTGGGACCCGCTGTTCGGCCCCGCCGCCAGCTATTCCCGCCCGCAACTGCTGATCAAGGCCGCGCCGCTGATCCTGATCGCATCCGGTCTGGCCATCGGGTTTCGGGCCGGCATCTGGAACATCGGGGCCGAGGGACAGTACATCATGGGCGGCATCACCGGCGCCGCCGTGGCGCTGGCGCTGTACCCGCTGGAGGCGGGGTGGCTGTTCCCGCTGATGGTCGCGGCCGGTCTGTCCGGGGGCTGGGCCTGGGGGATGATCCCCGCGCTGCTGCGCAACTGGTTCGGCGCGTCAGAGATTCTGGTGTCGCTGATGCTGGTCTATGTCGCCCAACGGATCGCCGCGTGGATGGCGTTCGGCCCGATGCGCAACCCGCAGGGCATGGGCTTTCCCGGGTCGCGCAACCTGCAGCAATACCCGTCCGCCGCGAACCCCGAACTGATCGCGGGGACCGGCGCGCATTGGGGCGTCGTGGCCGCCGCCGCCGCCGTCCTTGCCACATGGTTCCTGATGAGCCGCCATATCCGCGGGTTCCACATCCGCGCCGCGGGCACCGCGCCACGCGCCGCGCGTTTCGCGGGCGTGCGCCCGCAGACGCTGGTGGCGTTCTGCCTGGGCCTGTCGGGCGCGCTGGCTGGTGCCGCGGGCCTGTTCGAGGTCGCGGGCCCTGCCGGTCAGGTCACCGACAAGCTGGGCGTCGGATACGGATTCACCGCGATCATCGTGGCGTTTCTGGGGCGGCTGCACCCGGTGGGCATCCTGCTGGCCGGGCTGTTGCTGGCGCTGACCTATATCGGCGGAGAACTGGCACAGCTGACCATGTCCCTGCCCGCCGCCACCGTTCAGGTGTTCCAGGGGATGCTGCTGTTCTTCCTGTTGGGGTTCGACGTCCTGACCCGCTATCAGATCCGTACAAGGCGCATCGCATGATCGACCCCCTGTCCGTCTTCCTGCTGCTGATCTCGGCATCCACCCCGATCCTGTTCGCCGCCCTTGGTGAACTGGTCGCCGAGCGCGCGGGCATCCTGAACCTTGGGGTCGAAGGGATGATGATCACCGGCGCGCTGGCCGGGTTCGCCGCCGCCTATGCCAGCGGCAACCCGTTTCTGGGCTTTTTGGTCGCAGCCCTGGCAGGCGCTGCCATATCGCTGCTGTTCGCGGCGCTGACGCAGCTGTTTCTGGCCAATCAGGTTGCATCGGGGCTGGCGCTGACACTGTTCGGGCTGGGTCTGGCCGCGATGTTCGGCAAGCCGTTCGAAGGCGTCAAGGCGCCGCCCATGCCCATCGGGCCGCTGCGCATCAACTGGATCGTCTGGCTGGGGCTGGTGATGGTGCCGGTCGTCTGGTGGTTCCTGAACCGCACCCGGCGCGGCCTGATCCTGCGCGGCGTGGGCGAAAACCACGAGGCCGCCCATGCCCTGGGCTATGATGTGCGCGTGACCCGGCTGGCGGCCATCGCCTTTGGCGGGGCGATGGCGGGCGTCGGCGGGGCGTTCATCTCGATCGCGACGGTCCTGCAATGGACCGAGGGGATGACCGCGGGCGCAGGCTGGATCGCGCTGGCCATCGTCGTCTTTTCCAACTGGACCGCGCCGGGGGTGCTGGCGGGGGCGTGGCTGTTCGGCGGCGTCACCGTGCTGCAGCTGCGTCTGCAGGCGGCGGGCGTGCAGGTGCCGGTACAGCTGTTGTCGATGGCGCCCTATCTGGCGACCATCATCGTGCTGGTGGCCATTTCCGCCCGCCAGAAATACGCGCGGCGCGCGGGGGCGGCTGCCCCCGGCTCGCTTGGGACCAATTTCCACGCGCTGCGGTAGAACCGCGGCCGATCACTTCAGAGAGGGATACCATGAACCGCAGACATCTTCTGGCCACGGCCGCCGCCCTGATGACCGCGATGGCCGCCCCGGCCATGGCGCAGGACGAGCCGCTGAAGGTCGGCTTCATCTATGTCGGTCCGGTGGGCGACGGAGGCTGGACCTATCAGCATGACTTGGCCCGTCAGGCAGTCGAGGCTGAATACGGCGACCGCGTGGAAACCACCTTCATCGAGAGCGTCCCCGAAGGCGCCGACGCCGAACGCGCCCTGACCCAGCTGGCGCTGGCCGGAAACGAGCTGATCTTTGCGACCAGCTTTGGTTTCATGGACCCGGTGATGAACGTCGCGGCCAAGTTTCCCGACGTGCGTTTCGAACACGCCACCGGCTACAAGCAGGCCGAGAACGTCGCCACCTATGACGCGCGCTTCTACGAGGGCCGGGCGGTGATCGGCACCATCGCGGGCCACATGACGGAATCGAACAAGATCGGCTATATCGGGTCCTTCCCGATCCCCGAGGTGATCCAGGGCATCAACTCCAGCTTCATCCACGCCCGCAAGGTGAACCCCGATGTCGAGATGCGCGTCGTCTGGGCCTATAGCTGGTTCGATCCGGCGAAAGAGGCCGAGGCCGCATCGGCCCTGCTGGCCGAAGGCGTCGACGTGATCCTGCAGCACACCGATTCGACCGCTCCCCTGGCGCAGGCCCAGCAGGCCGGCGCCATCGGTTTCGGTCAGGCCAGCGACATGGCGGCGTTCGCCCCCAGCCCGCGCGTGGCGTCGATCATCGACGAATGGTCGCCCTATTACATCAAGCGCGTCGGCGCGATGCTGGACGGCACCTGGGAAAGCGGCGCCAGCTGGGCCGGCATCGGTGACGGAGAGGTCGTGATCGGAGAGATCACCGACGCCGTCCCCGCCGAGGTCAAGGCCGAGGCCGAGGCCCTGCGCGACGCCATCGGCGCGGGCGAGTACCACCCCTTCACCGGCCCGCTGAACAAGGCCGACGGCACCGCCTGGCTGGCCGAAGGAGAGGTCGCCAGCGACGCGGACCTGCAGTCGATGAACTTCTACGTCGAGGGCATCACTGCGCAGATCCCGCAGTAGCATCGCCTGAAAGGGCGCCCGACAGGCCCGGTCCGCTTGCCAGCGGTCCGGGCATTTTGCATGCTGCGCGGATTGCCGCGGCCACCCCCCTTTCGTTCCGGATCACCATGCCCCTTCCCAGCCTCGAATCGCTTGCCAAGCGGATCTACGACCATCTTCCCCGCGGCTGGACGGCAGGTCTGGACATGGTGCTGCGGCGGCGTCACGGCAGGCACAGGGCGCCTGCGCGGCTGGATGTGATGACGGCCGTGGCGGGGCCGGATGTGGACGTGGTTCAGGTGATGCTTTTGTCGCTGTCCGAAAGCCATCCCCGCGACCGGATCGAGTTCTGGTTCCTGCATCTGCCCCTGCCGCGGCCGGTTCTGGACGGGCTTGTCCAGTTCTGCGAGACCCTGCCGAACCTGACGCTGCATCTGGTTGCGGTGCCCGACACCCAGCCCTTCGTCCATCTCAGCAAGATCGGCGCCCGACCCTACGGCGCCCGCTATCTGTGGCTGGCCGCGCATGAACACCTGCCTGCGGATCTGTCGCGCGTGATTTTTCTGGACCCGCTGGACATCATCGTTGCCGATGATTTGGTGCCGTTCCTGCACCACCCGTTCTTTGGAAAATATATCGTCGCCTGTCGCGAGGTGCCGTCCGTCCCGCCGCTTATGATCGGTCCTGCCCAGCGAGCCCATGCGCGCGGTCGGCGCCAACGCACGATCCTGCGCGTGTCCAAAGGCGTGATGAACAGCGGCGCCATCGTCCTGAACCTGGACAAGTTCCGGCGCGACGGTATCGGTATCGACGACTATATCGCGGTGGGGGAATGGGCACAGGGGCTTGGCATGACCTTTGGCGATCAGGGCCTGTTCTCGCTGACCCATGGCAGCCATTACACGCAGGCCCATGACCGATGGAATTTTCGGTTCTTCAATACGGCGCGGCGTCCCCAGCGGTTGCGGGCGGCTGTCGTGCATTTTGCGGGCAACATTCCGAAACCGTTCCACCTGCGGCTGACTCCTCAGGAAGAAGCCAGAATCACGGACGTGATGGCGCAGCGCGGGCTCTATAAGATGCCCATTCACCGCAACCAGATGATCAGCCCGGTCTATTTCCCGTATTACCGCGCATGGTGGGCGATCTGTGCCCGCACGCCCGTCCATGATCGCATCGCACCGCTGGCGGACGCGACCACGGCGCGGCTGCTGGCCGGTCTGGACCTGCTTGCTCAGGACTGATGGTCAGCCCATGCGCTCGCTGGCATAGCTGCCGGGCGACGGCGGGAAAACCACCGTCTTGGCCGCGTTCATGAAGACGCGCCCGTGGATATGGGCGTGCACCGCGCGGGCCAGCACCTGCGCCTCGACATCGCGACCCAGCGACACGTAATCGCCGGGGCTTTGCGCATGGGTCACGCGAACGGTGTCCTGCTCGATGATCGGGCCCTCGTCCAGATCGGCGGTGACGTAATGACTGGTCGCACCGATCAGCTTGACCCCGCGGACATAGGCCTGCTTGTACGGGTTCGCGCCCTTGAAGCTGGGCAGGAACGAATGGTGGATGTTGATGATCCGCCCCGACATCTGCTGGCACATCCGGTCAGACAGCACCTGCATGTAACGCGCCAGCACGACCAGTTCGGCGCCGGTCTGGTCGATGATCTCCATCTGGCGGGCCTCGGCCTCGGCCTTGTTCTCGGGAGTCACGCGGATCATGTGGAACGGGATGTCGTGGTTGACGACGACCTTCTGGTATTCGTGGTGGTTCGAGATGACACCCACGATCTCGATCGGCAGGGCGCCAATGCGCCAGCGGTACAGCAGGTCGTTCAGGCAATGCCCGAACCGGCTGACCATGATCAGCACCTTCTTTTTCTCTGCATCGTCGCTGACCTCGACCTCCATCCCGAACCGGGTGGCGATGGGTGCCAGCATGGCGCGCAGGCTGTCCAGCGTCGCGGCCCCCTCTGATCGAAAGCTGACCCGCATGAAGAACCGCCCCGTCTCGACATCGTCGAACTGGGCGCTGTCGGTGATGTTGCAATCCGCATCCGCCAGCGCGCCCGATATAGCCGCGACGATACCGCGGGTCGAGGCGCAGGTCACGCGCAGGGTAAAGGTCTTCATGTCTTGGGGTCCCCGTTATGCCGATGGCGCGAACGCCACCGGCATTTCAACCGATTGCCGGGGAACGGCAATCGCGTTTGCGACGGCGCGGGGCCGCCCGCGACATCACGCAGCCGGCAGCCGCGCCTCGACCATGCCGGCATACCAGCTGGAGCCCGCCGGGATCGCCTCGTCGTTGAAGTTGTAGGCGGGGTGGTGAACCATCGCCGTGTCGCCATTGCCGACCCAGATATAGGCGCCGGGGCGTTCGTTCAGCATATAGCTGAAATCCTCGCCGCCCATCATCGGCTGCATGTCCATGTTGATGTCGCCCGCGATGCCGCGCGCCACGTCGGCGGCCCAGTCGGTCGCCTGCGGGTCGTTCATCGTGACCGGATAGCCGCGCTGGTAATCGACATCGGCGCGCGCGCCCATCGCGGCGGCGATATTGGTGGCGACGCGCTTGATCCCCTCCTCCAGCTGGTCGCGGACCTCGGGGGCCAGGCTGCGGGCGGTGCCCTTCAGGTGGACGACCTGCGGGATCACGTTATGCGCCGTCGAATCCGTGCTGACCACGCAGACGGAAATCACCGCGTTCTTCAGCGGGTCGATGTTACGCGCGACGACCGACTGCAACGCCACGACGATCTGCGCGGCGGTCAGCGTGGTGTCGATGCATTCATGCGGCTTGGCGGCGTGGCCGCCCTTGCCGGTCACGGTGATGTCGAACTGATCGGCCGCCGCCATCATCGCGCCGGGCCGGATCGAGAACTGGCCCACCGGCATGCCCGGCATGTTGTGCATTCCATAGAACTCGTCGATCTTCCAGCGGTCCACCAGACCGTCCAGAACCATCGCCTCGCCCCCGGCACCGCCCTCTTCCGCGGGCTGAAAGATCACGATGGCGGTGCCGTCGAAATTGCGCGTCTCGGCCAGGTACTTGGCCGCGCCCAACAGCATGGCGGTATGGCCGTCATGGCCGCAGGCATGCATCTTGCCCGGCGTCTTGGACGCGTATTCCACGCCCGTCTGCTCGATGATCGGCAACGCGTCCATGTCGGCGCGCAGGCCCACGACGCGACCGTTGCTGTCGCTGCGACCCTTGATGACGCCGACGACGCCGGTGCGGCCCACGCCCTCGGTGACCTCGTCACAGCCGAACTCGCGCAACAGGTCGGCCACGCGGCCCGCCGTGCGGTGGACATCATACAGCAGTTCGGGATGTTCGTGGAAATCGCGGCGCCAGGCGGTGATTTCGGGCAGCAGTTCGGCAAAGCGGTTCTTGACGGGCATGGTTGTCTCCTTCGGGCGCAGGGTGGCGATTTCCTGCACGATCTGCAAGTGGGGCCGGGGGCACACCGCGGCCCCCTGCCCGAAAAACGATCAGCCGTGCGTCACCGGATCGACCAGCACGCGGTGCCCCGGCGCGACCTCGCGGTACACGGACGGCTTGGCCACATAATCGACCGGGTGCATCGGCGACGGGATCGGCTTGAAGCTCAGATCCTCGCTGATCTTCTTTTGTCGCGGGTCGGCCACGGGCACGGCCAGCATCAGTTGCCGGGTATAGCTGTGCTGGGGGTTCTCGAACACCTGCTGTCGGGTGCCCAGTTCAACGATGCGGCCCAGATACATCACGCCGACATGATGGCTGACGCGTTCGACGACCGCCATGTCATGGCTGATGAACAGCATGGAAATGCCCAGATCCTGCTGCAGCTCCATCAACAGGTTCAGCACCTGCGCCTGGACCGACACGTCCAGCGCGGACACGGCCTCATCGGCGATGATCAGTTTCGGGTTCAGGGCCAGCGCGCGCGCGATGGCGATGCGCTGGCGCTGACCGCCCGACATCTCGTGCGGGTAACGCCGCATGAAGCTGCGTGGCAGTTCCACGCGGTCGAACAGGGCGGCGATGCGATCCTGTCGTTCCGATTTCGAACCGATGCCGTAATTCTCCATCGGCTCGGCCACCTGGTCGTACAGCTTCATGTGCGGATCAAGGCTGGCGAACGGGTCCTGAAAGATCATCTGCATGTCGCGGCGCGACTTGCGCAGCGCGCCCGGTGACAGGCCGATGATGTCGGTGCCGCCAAGATCGACCGTCCCCGATTCGGGTTCGACCAGCCGCAGGATCGACCGCCCGCAGGTGGACTTGCCACAACCGGATTCGCCAACCAGCGACAGCGTCTCCCCGGAATTGATGGTAAAGCTGACATCCTCGACCGCGTGCACGCGCGCGACCGTGCGGCGCAGCAGCCCGCCCTTGACCTTGAACCGGGTCGTCAGGTTCTTGACCGTCAGCAGCGGCGTGGGGTTGGCGACGATAATGGGTTCGGGCGCGCCGGTTGTCCCATCGCTCATCAGGCGCAGGCGTTCGGGGGCGGCCTTGCCGGTCATCTCTCCCAGACGAGGGACGGCGGCCAACAACATCTTGGTGTAATCCATCTGCGGATTCTCAAAGATCTGTTCGACCGGGCCCTCCTCGACCTTCTCGCCGCGGTACATGACGACGACGCGATCGGCCATCTGGGCGACCACGGCCATATCATGTGTGATGAAAAGAACGGCAATCTGCTTTTCCCGCTTCAATCGGTCGATCAGCGCCAGGATTTCCGCCTGGATGGTAACGTCCAATGCGGTCGTGGGTTCGTCGCAGATCAGCAGGCGCGGTTCGCACGCCATGGCGATGGCAATCACCACACGCTGGCGCATGCCGCCCGACAGTTCGTGCGGATACTGGTCCAGACGGCGTTCGGGTTCGGGGATGCGGACCTGGCGCAGGATCTCCAGCGCGCGGGCGCGGGCCTGCGCCTTTTTCAGGCCACGATGGGTGATCAGCCCCTCGACCAGCTGGTCGCCCACGGTAAAGACCGGGTTCAGCGCGGTCATGGGTTCCTGAAAGATCATGCCGATCTGGTTGCCGCGGATGTCGCGCATCGCGGCGCCGCCCTGTTTGGCAAGGTCGACCACCTTGCCGTCGTCCTGTTCGAACATCAGCTGGCCGCCCGCGATGGTACCGCCGCCGAATTCCACCAGCCGCATCAGCGACAGCGAACTGACCGATTTACCCGACCCGGATTCGCCGACCACACAGACGCATTCGCCCGGTTTGATGTTGAAGCTGACATCCTTGACGCCGACGACGACCCCATCGTTGGTTTCGAATTCGACCCGCAGTTTCTCAATGGAAACAAGAGGTTTATCGTCAAGCATCAGGGGCCTCCGGGAAAGATCAAGCCAGCAGGCTAGCCATTGCCCCGGGAAAGTCAAAGCCGAAACGCATGTTCGATGGCTCTTGCCTTTCGCGCGGGCTTTGTTCGATGATGCGGGCATTCCGCAGGGACGAATGACAACACGAACAACCACCCGGACAATCGGGGACGCGACAAGACGATCAGCCCCCGAATGGCTGAAGGTGGCGTGGAACCCCCCGCGGGCCGCAATACCCAACAGGAGAATGTAATGAAACTGATCACCGGTCTGATGGGCGCCGCCGCAACGCTGGCGATGGCCCCTGCCGCCTTTGCAGAACGCGGCAGCGACGGCCAACTGAACATCATCATGTGGCAGGCCCCGACCCTGATGCACCCCTATCTGTCGGGCGGCACCAAAGAGGTCATTGCCGGCAGCCTGGTCCTGGAACCGCTGGCGGGCTATGACGCCGAAGGCGCTATCTATCCCCGCCTGGTGACAGAGATCCCGTCGCTGGAGAACGGCGGCGTTGCCGAGGACCTGACCTCGGTCACGTGGACGCTGCGCGACGACGTCATGTGGTCCGACGGCACGCCGCTGACCGCCGATGACGTGGTCTTCACCGCCGAATACTGCATGGACCCCGAGGGCGGCTGTGCGCAGCTGGCCAAGTTCGAGGGCATCACCTCGGTCGAGGCGGTCGATCCGCAGACCGTCAAGGTCACGTTCGATTCGCCCCGCGCCGACCCGTTCTCGGCCTTTGTCGGATCGCAGTCGCCGATCCTGCAAAAGGCCCAGTTCGAGGCCTGCAAGGGTGTGAACGCACCGACCTGCACGGACCAGAACTTTGGCCCGATCGGCACCGGCCCGTTCCGCGTGACCCAGTTCCTGACCAACGACACGATCAGCCTGGAGGCGAACCCCGAATACCGTGACGCGGCCAAGCCCGCATTCGCGACCGTGCTGGTCAAGGGTGGCGGCGACGCTGCCGGCGCCGCGCGTTCGGTCATGGAGACGGGCGAGTTCGACTATGCCTGGAACACCCAGCTGGCCCCCGACGTCATCGCCGGGATGGAGGCCGCGGGTCGTGGCAAGGTCTCGGCCGCGTTCGGCACGCTGGTGGAACGCATCCACGTCAACCTGACCGACCCGTCGTCGTCCCTGCCCGAGGGAGAGCGTTCGACCGATGCCCATCCGCACCCGTTCCTGTCGGACCCGGCCGTGCGCAAGGCGCTGTCGATGGCCATCGACCGCGAACTGCTGGTCGAGATCGGCTATGGCACCTCGGGCCAGCCGACCTGCAACTATGTCCCCGCCCCCGAGGCCTGGGCGTCCGACAACACCGAATGCCTGACCCAGGACATCGCCGGTGCCAACGCCATGCTGGACGAGGCCGGCTGGACGATGGGCGGCAACGGCGTGCGTGAAAAGGACGGCGTGCAGCTGAACATGGTCTTCCAGACCTCGGTCAACGCGGTGCGCCAGGACTTCCAGGCGCTGATCAAGCAGTGGTGGTCGGAAATCGGCGTGCAGACCGAACTCAAGACGGTCGATGCGTCGGTGTTCTTCGGCTCGGACGCGGGCTCGCCCGACACGCTGCAAAAGTTCTATGCCGATGTCGAGATGTATGCCGACAACTTTGACGGCAACAACCCGGCACCCTACCTGTCCAAGTGGACCTGCAACAAGGCACCCTCGCCCGCGAACCAGTGGCAGGGTGAGAACATCAGCCGCTTCTGCGATCCCGAATATGACCGCATGGTCACCGAGATCGAGGGCATCGTCGACGCCGACGAACGCGCAGCGATGGGCCGCACCATGAACGAAATGCTGACCAAGGACAGCAACGCGATCATCCCGCTGGTCTATCGCGGCACCGCGTCCGCGCATTCGAACACGCTTGGCGGCGTGCAGCTGAATGCCTGGGACAGCGAGATCTGGAACGTCGCGGACTGGACCCGCGTCGAACAGTAATGCATCCTGCCGCCCCGGCCATGCGCCGGGGGGGCGCCCCTCTCTCAGGGGCCCGCGGGCACGCGGGACCGTGACGGGGGGACCAAGATGCCCAGAAACCACCGGATCGAGGCACCATGCTGAGTTTCACCATCCGCCGGCTGCTGCTGGCCATTCCGACATTGCTGTTCATCTCGCTGGTGATCTTCCTGCTGCTGGAAGCGTCGCCCGGCGACCCTTTGGGTGACGTACCCCTGACCGTGCCGCCCGAGGTCCGCGAACGCATGCGCGCGGCCCTGGGCCTGGGCGAACCCTGGCCCGTCCGCTATCTGCTGTGGCTGAAACAGTTCTTCTGGGTCGAGCCGCTATACTGGACCGACCATTGGTTCGGCACCGATTTCAGCCAGGGCGCACAACGCATCATCAGCTTTCAATCGCGCAGCCCCGTGTTTGACGTGATCGCGCAGCGCGTCCCGCAGACCCTGACCGTGGTGGGCATGTCCTATCTGGTGGGCATCCTGATCGCGATCCCCATCGGGATCATCTCTGCCTACAAACAATACAGCTGGTTCGACCAGATCGGCACGTTCATCTCGATGATCGGTTTTTCGATGCCGACGTTCTTTACGGGCGTCGTGCTGATCATCATCTTTGCCGTGAACCTGCAATGGTTTCCGTCGGTCTATGACACCACGCTGAACGTCACCGACTGGGCCAGCTTCAAACAGCAGGCCCGCCAGATGGTCATGCCGGTCACGGTGCTGGCGCTGTACAACGCGGCCCAGATCAGCCGCTTCATGCGGTCGTCCATGCTGGACAACCTGAGCCAGGACTATGTCCGCACCGCCCGCGCCAAGGGCCTGTCCGAACGCGTCGTCGTGCTGAAACACGTGTTGCGCAACAGCCTGATCCCGGTCGTGACCGTGATCGCGCTTGGCCTGCCGGCGGTGTTCGGCGGCGCCATCATCACCGAACAGGTGTTCAAGGTGAACGGGCTGGGACAGCTGCTGATCACCTCGATCCACGGCAACGACATCCCGATGGTCCTGACGCTGACCTTCATCTTTGCCATCCTGATCGTCGTATTCACCCTGATCGCAGACATCCTCTATGGGGTGCTGGACCCGAGGATCCGCTATGACTGACCCCAAATCCCCCGACGATCTGCGCGCCGCCGCGGGCAATGCCGCCGTCCCCGCCGCCGCCAGCCCCCCCGTCGTGCCCCCTCAGGGCGCGTCGGAGACCCGCAGTCAGTGGTCCGACGTCTGGCGCCAGTTCCGCAGCCACCGCGGTGCGATGGTGGCGCTGGTGCTGTTCGTGTCGATCATCCTGTTCGTATCCGTCGGACCGCTGATCTGGACGATCGATGCGACCTATGTGGACATCCGCGCCCGCAATTCGGGCTTTTCTATGGCCCATCCCCTGGGCACCGACCAGTTGGGCCGCGATCTGCTGGCGCGGCTGATGGCGGGCGGACAGGTGTCGATCGCGGTCGGCCTGACCGCCATGGTCATCGCGATCTTTCTGGGCAGCATGGTCGGCGTGATATCGGGCTATTTCCGCCGCATGGACGCACCGTTGATGCGGCTGACGGAATTGTTCCTGGCGTTGCCGCTGCTGCCGTTGCTGCTGCTGATGGTGACGCTGTTCCGCGAGCCGCTGTCGCAGACGTTCGGGCCCGCACTGGGCATCTTCTTCCTGATCGTGACCGCCATCGGCGCGACCAGCTGGATGCAGGCCGCCCGCATCGTCCGCGGAGAGGTCCTGGGCCTCAAGGAGCGTGAGTTCATCTTGGCCGCGCGTTCCATCGGCACGCCGTCGCACCGGATGATCACGCGTCACATCCTGCCCAACGTGCTGTCGCCGATCATGGTGGCCGCGACCCTGGGCATCGCCACCGCGATCATCACCGAAAGCGCGCTGTCGTTTCTGGGTCTGGGCTTTCCGCCCGACTTTCCGACCTGGGGACGGCTGCTGTTCGACGCGGTGGACCAGATGGTGCTGTATCCGTGGCGGGTGATCTTTCCCGGCGTGCTGATCTCGCTGACGGTGCTGTGCGTGAACTATATCGGCGACGGGTTGCGCGACGCCATGGACCCCCGGATCCGGGGTCGCTGACCGAAAAGGGGGGCCAAGCGGCCCCCCTTTTGCGTTTCAGTACGCCGCGCTGCCGCTGCCCGCAGGCAGGGCGCCATAAGGCAGCCAGATCGTTTTCGACCGCGTCGCATGATGCAGGAACGTGGTCCCCTGCGCCTGACGACCGGTCCAGTCGCGCGCGGGCACGGCCCAGACGGGCTTCAGGTTCCCCGCAGCCGCACGATCCACCGCCGCCAGTTCCTCGGCCGGGCCCGCGTGCCAGAAACCCGCGACCTCGTCATGCGCGGCCAGCGTCACGGCCAGATCGGCGCGCACCCCGGTCACGATGTTGACCAAGCCCCCCGGCAGGTCCGACGTGTCGAACACCTGATACAGGTCCGTCACCGCCAGCGGATCGTCCTGCGCGGGGATGGCCACAACCGCGTTGCCCATTGCGATGGCGGGCAGCACCAGCGACAGGAACCCCGCCAGCGGCTGCGCATTCGGACAGGCGATCCCGATGACGCCCATCGGTTCGGGGATCACATTGACCAGATGGCCCGGCTTGGCCTGTACGTTCGCACCGTCGAACTTGTCGGCCCAGGCCGCATAGTGGAACGCGCGGGCGATGGCGGCATCGACCTCGGCCCGGCTGGTCCGGGTCGCGAATTCAGACGCGCGCGCCGACAGGTTCTCGGCGATATAGTACAGGACCTGCGCGCGGGCATGGCCGCCCGCCGCGGCCCATTTACCGGCCTTGGTGGCAGCCTCGACCGCGTTGCGGATATCTTTGCGGCTGCCCAGAGGGGCCAGACCGCCCGGCACCGCGTACATCGCCCCGCCATCGGGCCGCTTCTGCGCGCCGCCGTAATACAGCTTGGCGGTGCGGTCGATGCCCTGCCCCTTGGCGGCCACGGTGTCGGTCACCGCGACGACGGCCTTGGGCGCGGCCTCGCGCGCTGATTTCACCACGGGCTCCGCCAGATAGTCCAGCATGCCCGCGGCCCCACCCTCGCGGCCATAACCGCTTTCGCGATAACCGCCAAAGGGCGCGGCGGCGTCGAACATGTTGGCGCAGTTGATCCAGATCACCCCGGCCTTGATCCGCGCGGCAATGTCGGTGGCGACCGTCGCGCTTTCAGACCACACCGATCCGGCCAGACCGTAACGGGTGTTGTTGGCCAGTTCGACCGCCTCATCGGCGGTGCGGAATGTTGACAGCGTCGCGATGGGTCCGAATATCTCCTGCTCCATCCCCGGATTGGCGGGGGCGATGTTGCGCAAATATCCCGGCGCGACAAAGCACCCATCCTGCGCCTGCCCGCCGACCAGTTCCGCGCCCGCATCGGTCGCGGCGCGGCAGATCGACAGGATGCGGTCCTTTTGCACCGGATCAACGATGGCGCCGATATCGGTGGACTTGTCCAGCGGCGCGCCGACGCGCAATCGGCCCATCCGGGCGGACAGCAGCGCCTCGAACCGCTCGGCCACGGATTCGGCGACCAAGATGCGCGACCCGGCACAACAGACCTGGCCCTGGTTGAACCAGATGCTGTCCACGACGCCCTCCACGGCGGCGTCCAGATCGGCGTCGTCCATCACGATAAAGGGCGACTTGCCGCCCAGTTCCAGCGTCAGCCTGCGCCCCGTGCCCGCCAGCGCGGTCGCGATGCCGCGCCCGACCTCGGTCGATCCGGTAAAGGCGATCTTGTCCACATCGGACGCAACCAGCGCCGCCCCGGTCGCGCCGTCGCCGGTCACGATGTTCACGACACCCGCGGGCAGGCCGACCTCCTGGCAGATCTCGGCGAATGCCAGTGCGGTCAGGGGGGTGTATTCGGCGGGCTTCAGAACGACCGTGTTCCCGGCGGCCAGCGCCGGTGCGATCTTCCACGCCAGCATCAGCAGCGGGAAATTCCACGGGATAATCTGACCGCAGACGCCCAACGGCGTATGGTCGGGGAACTGGGTGTCGCGCAGTTCGGCCCAGCCCGCGTGGTGATAGAAATGCCGCGCGACCAGCGGCACGTCGATGTCGCGCGCCTCGCGGATCGGCTTGCCGTTGTCCAGCGTCTCCAGCACCGACAGAAAGCGTTCGCGTTTCTGCACATGCCGCGCGATCGCGTACAGGTACCGCGCCCGGTCCGTACCGGACAGCGCGGCCCAGCCCCGCTGCGCCTTGCGCGCGGCCTTGACCGCCGCAGCGATGTCGGCCTCGGCCCCTTGCGTCACGCGGGCCAATACGTCGCCGCTGGCAGGGTCGCGGGTTTCGAACACGTCGCCCGGCTTGGTAAAGCTGCCGTTGATGTAATGGCCGAACGTCCCGCGACGGGCCAGCCACTCGCGGGCCGCCGACGCATCCTCGGTCGAGGGGCCGTATTCCATCGTCTGCATGATCTCGCTCACTCTGGTCATCGGATCCTCAGGCAATCGCTTGGCGGTGGGCAGCCGCATAGCGGCCTGTCACGTGGTGGCTGATCTGGCGCTCGATGTCGCCAAGCAGGCTGGAGGCACCGATGCGGAACAGGTCCGGGGCCAGCCAGTCGCGGCCCAACTCCTCGTTCATCAGAATCTGCCAGCTGATTGCGTCCTTGGCGGTGCGCAACCCGCCTGCGGGCTTGAAGCCCACCTTGATGCCGGTGCGGGCGTGGAAATCGCGGATCGTGCGCACCATCACCAGGCTGACCGGCAGGGTGGCGTTCACGCCCTCCTTGCCCGTCGATGTCTTGATCCAGTCCGATCCGGCCTGCATCGCCACATGGCTGGCCTTGGCGACAATTTCCAACGATTTCAGATCGCCGGTGGCCAGGATCGCCTTCATCCGGGCTGCACCGCAGGCCTCGCGCATCGCGCGTAACTCGTCGTAAAGCGCCGTCCAGTTGCCCTGCAGGACATGGGCGCGGCTGATGACGATGTCGATCTCGTCGGCGCCTTGATCGACCGCATAGCGAATCTCGGCCAGGCGCAGGTCCAGGGGCATCAGCCCGGCGGGGAACCCCGTCGCCACGCTGGCCACCGGGATGCCGCTGTTGCCCAGGGCGCGCTTGGCCGGGGCCACCATCGTTGGATAGACGCAGACCGCGCCGGTGGTCAGCCCGGTGACGCCCACGGCCTCCAGCAGATCGGCGGCGATGGGCTGGCGCGCCTTGGCGCACAGGCGCGCCACGCGGTCGGGCGTATCATCGCCCGCCAGCGTGGTCAGGTCGATGCAGCGCACCGCGTTCAACAGCCACGCCGCCTGATGGTCCTTTTTCAGGCTGCGCCGCGCGGGCAGCGTCGCCGCACGGCGTTCGACCGCGGGCGTGTTGATGCGAAGCCCCTCGAACCAGTCGGGGTGCAGATCGCTCCCTGGGTTGGTCATGCCGGCCTCCTGGCGCTGCGTTGACGGAACTGCGCCCACATCCGCCAGACCAACGTCAGCAGGGCCAGCAACACGCCGCAGATGATCAGCGCGGCCCAGTTCGTCGGGCGGTCGTCGGGGCTCGATACGGTGTTGATCGAAATCGCGTTCGGATAGATCGACATCCACGGCACCCGCCAACCATAGGCGGTCACGCTGACCCAGATCGGATCGGCCTGTCCCGATTGCAGATTGTTCGCCTCGGCCTGCAGGTTCGAGCTGTCATACTTGAAATAGGGCGGCCAGACCCAACCTGTATCCTCGTTGCGATAGACAAAGACATCGCCGCCGGGGCGGACCGTGTTGATAAAGCGCACGTCGCGCAGACCTTGGGCATTCTCTACCGTGCCGGTGCTGTCGGACGCCCAGAACAGGCTGGCCGAGGGCGGGATCATCGTTTGACGATTATACGTCTCACTGATCCGCAACGTGTTCTTGGATGGCAGCGTGTAATCCAGCAGGGCAAAGACCAGGATGCCGAACAGGACGCCTGCGACGACGCGCACATAATACATGGCAGCTCCTATTGCCAATTGACCAGAATGACGATGACCACGATGGCCAGCGTGGGCAGCACAAAAACCAGCCCCGCCAGCCGCGCCCGCAGGGTCCGGTTGAACCCGACCATCGCCTTGGCGATGAACGCCCGCCGTGCGGCGGTGTTTCCCGCATGGTCGGGATGGCGGGCATCCCAACGGTTCTCCAGCCGTTCAACCTGTCCGGACCGGATATGCATCCGCAGCAGCACATAGAACACCATCTGTGCCGCCAGAACGAACAGCCACAGCCGGATCACCGCCACCCTACAGCCGCCACAGCAAAGCCCCCGTCATCATTGGCGTCCACGTTAGCACGCCCCGCGCGTCAGGGGCCAGATGTCGCGTCGCGTCACGGCCAGCCGTCGGGCAACCCGTTGATTGCACGCCGCGTTCGCCCGCCGGTGTGATGGCCCATCACCCACCCGGTGCCTGAACCAGCCGCGCCGCCCCTGTTGATCGTCATGACAATTGTCGGGGTGTCGGCGGGTATCGGTTTCGGCATGGGGTCGGGAAAGGTCGCATGTAGCGGTATCTGTTTGCTGGCAAAGGCGGTCGCGACCACGGTCGCACCTGCGGGCATCATCGCTGATCGCCCGGTGCCCTTCGGAACGCCGTCAGGCTCGGCTGGTCTGGAGGTTCGCGATATGCACGTGGCGCAGATGCACCCGGCGCCTGAACGCGGCGGCCGCTACCAATGTGCCAGTGACGCCGGCCCGCAGTGTACCGACCGGCGGCCATCCGCTGCAGTTCGGACGGGCGATCCTGTATGCGACGGTGGTGCTGATCGCGGTCATCGGCGTGGCGACCGGCAACCGCCGCGCCACCCGCGCGATCCGGTCGGACTGTGCCGCGCTGCCCGTGCAGAACTGACCATCGCGGCATCGCAGACGGTCCCGCTGCGTGCGGCATTCGTCTTTGGCTGGCCGAACCTGGCGACCGCGCCGCCCCCCCCTGCGCCGACGCCCGGGTGCTGGCGCGGATCAGCGTGGTTTCGCGTGCACGGCCGGTCGCCACAATCGCGCAGGCGTTGGCCGATATCGTGCCCAATGCGCCGCCCGCCATGCTGGCACAGGCTGACCGCGCGGCTCGCGCCGGACGGGGTCGCCAGATCGCGTCATATCTGATCGTCTTGCATGGCCAGCCTGCCGCCCGACGGGGGAACGCAATATCATGCCGGTGCGAACCGCTGGCTGCCCAATGCGTTTACCACCGACCCCGAATGGGTCGACTGATCAGGAGCATGACCATGACCTCGACCGCGCTGACCGATCCGACCGCCGACCTGCAGGCCGAACTGGACCGTCTGGCCACCCGCCAACTGGCCGGGCGCGGCCTGCTGATGCGCGGGGTCGAGGCCGTGGGCCGCCTGACCGAAGGCGCGGCCACGACTGTTCTGGGCTTGTCGCCCGTGGCGCTGGAAAAGGTCATGGAAAGCGCATTCCGCCAGCTGTACAACCTTTCCGCGCGCGGTGACGGCATCAGCGTGGTGCGCGACGCGCCCTTGGTCGCCAACCGGGCGGCTGCGGTGATGTCGGGGGCAACGGGTGGCTGGTTCGGTCTGGCCGGGATCGTGCCGGACCTGATCGCCTCGACCACGGTCATCTTCAATTCCATCCAGAAGGTCGCGCGACAGCACGGCTTCGACACGACCGACCCGCAGGTGCGGCTGGAATGCCTGGCGGTGTTCCAGTACGGCGAACCCGGACAGGATGGCGACGCGGCCGCGCAATCGTTCCTGGCGAACCGCCTGCTGACCAACGGCCAGACCGTTTCGGCGTTGATCACCCGCTTTGCCGGTCAGTTCGCGACCCGTCTGACGACCAAGCTGGGCGCACAGGCGGTTCCGGTGCTGGGTGCAGCAACCGGGGCGGCGATAAACTATGCCTTTCTGGACTATTACGAACGGGTGGCCGACATCCATTTCCGCCTGTTGCGGCTGGCGCAGGACCATCCGGGCACCGATATCGACGCGGCCTATGCGCAGGCGCTGACCCGCGCCGGACAGCCCCGCCTGACCCGCCGTCAAAAGGGGACGTCGTCCCCCCCGTCCGCCGGCTGAACATAGGCCGCCTTGATGTTCTTGAAACCCGCGTCGAACTGGACGGTCAGCGTGTCCTCCGCGATGCCCATGACCTGACCTTCGCCGAACTTGGCGTGGGTCACGCGGTCGCCCACAGTGAACCGCGACGCGGGCGCCGCGTTGATCGTCACCGGCACCCGGTGGACCGGCTGTCCGCGATCCGCGGCCCGCGCCTGCATCCGCCGCCACCCCGGAGAGGCATAGACATCGGCCTTGGCCACCCGTTCGTCCATCCGCGTGCTGCCCGCCATCGCCATGGCCGCACCATAGCCGCCGCCATACAGGCCCGGCGGGGTCAGCACCTCGACATGCTCTTCGGGCAACTCGTCGATGAACCGCGACGGCAAGGCACTTTGCCATTGGCCGTACAGCCGCCGGTTGCCCGCAAAGGTGATCGTGGCCAGCCGCTCGGCGCGGGTGATCCCGACATAGGCCAGCCGCCGCTCCTCCTCCAGACCCTTGGTGCCCTGTTCGTCCATCGCACGCTGGTTCGGGAACAGGCCGTCCTCCCACCCCGGCAGAAACACGACCGGAAACTCCAGCCCCTTGGCGCCGTGCAGGGTCATGATGCTGACCTGTTCGTCATCGTCGGCATTGTCACGGTCCATGACCAGCGACACGTGCTCGAGGAACCCCTGTAGGTTTTCGAACTCCTCCAGCGCCTTGACCAGTTCCTTCAGGTTGTCCAACCGCCCCGGTGCGTCGGGCGACTTGTCGTTCTGCCACATCGCGGTATAGCCCGACTCGTCCAGCACCCGCTCGGCCAGTTCCACGTGGTTCACCCCGTCGCGCACCGCCATGTGCGACCGTCCGATCAGCGCCACGAAATCGCGCAGGTTGGCCAGCCCCTTGCCGCCCAGCTGCTTGTCCTCGACCACGATGCGCGCACCCTCCAGTAGGTTCACGCCATTCTGACGCGCCGCATGCTGGACCGTCTGCAGCGCCTTGTCGCCAAGGCCGCGCTTGGGCGTATTCACGATCCGCTCGAACGCCAGGTCGTCGTCGGGGGATACCACCAGCCGGAAATAGGCCATCGCGTCGCGGATTTCCTGCCGCTCATAGAACCGTGGCCCTCCGATCACCCGATAGGGCAATCCGATGGTCATGAACCGGTCCTCGAACGCCCGCATCTGGTGCGACGCGCGTACCAGGATCGCGATGTTGTTCAGGCTGACGCGCCCCAACGCCTGTCGATGCCCGCCCTGGAACGCCTCGATCTCCTCACCGATCCAACGCGCCTCGGCCTCGCTGTCCCAATGCCCGATCAGGCGCACCGGCTCTCCGGGTTCGGCGTCGGTCCACAGCGTCTTGCCCAAACGCCCCTGGTTCGCCGCAATCAGCCCCGACGCCGCCCCCAGAATCTGCGGGGTGGAACGGTAATTCTGCTCAAGACGGATCACCTCGGCGCCCGGGAAATCCTGCTCGAACCGCAAGATGTTGCCCACCTCGGCCCCGCGCCACCCATAGATCGACTGGTCGTCGTCGCCCACACAGCAGATGTTGCGATGCGCCTGCGCCAGCAGACGCAGCCACATGTACTGCGCGACGTTGGTGTCCTGATACTCGTCCACCAGAATGTACCGGAACCGGTCCTGCCACTGCCGCAGCACGTCGGGATGCGCCTGGAACAGGATCACGCAATGCATCAGCAGGTCACCGAAATCGACCGCGTTCAGCGTCAGCAGCCGGTCCTGATAGGCCGCGTACAGCTTGCCGCCATGCCCGTCGAAGGCCTCGCCCTCGCCCCGCGGCAGGTTGCCCGGCGTGATGCAGCGGTTCTTCCAGCCGTCGATCAGATGGGCCAGCTGGCGGGCTGGCCAACGCTTTTCGTCGATGTTCTCGGCTGCGATCAACTGCTTCAGCAGCCGGATCTGGTCGTCCGTGTCCAGAATGGTGAAACTGGGCTTCAGGTGCAGGTTGCCGTGCCCGATCAGCTCGGCATGCCGGCGGAGGATCTTGACGCTGATCGAATGGAACGTGCCCAGCCAGGGCATCCCCTCGACCGCATCGCCCAGCAGGCGACCGATCCGGTCCTTCATCTCGCGCGCAGCCTTGTTGGTGAATGTCACCGCCAACAACTGCCCAGGCCGCGCCTTGCCCTGGGTCAGCAGATGCGCGATCCGCGTGGTCAGCGCACGGGTCTTGCCCGTGCCGGCGCCGGCCAGCATCAGGACCGGCCCGTCCAGCGCCTCGACCGCGGCGCGTTGCGCGGCGTTCAGCCCCTCCAGATAGGGCGTGGGCCGCGCGGCCATTGCCCGGCGCGACAGCGGCACCGCCGCCAGATCTTCGGAATCGTCGAAATGCTCCATCCCGACAGCATAGGCACCCGCGCCGCCCAAGGAAAGCCCGACGTTCGCCATCCGTTCTTACCACCGTGGCAATAGTGCACGGCCATCAGCCGGGGGCCCGGGGGGCGCGCAGCACCCCCGGCCACCGCGGGACGCATCTCAGGCGCGCAGCCCTGCGAATGTCGCCGGGTCCAGCGATGCTTGGGCAAATGTCGGCCCGCTGGTCAGCAGGCTGACCGCATCATGGGAATGCAGTGATTCCTGATGGCTGGCGATCACACGGAAATCGCCCACGCGCGGGTCCGCGATCAGCTGACCGGCAAAGGCCCTCACCGCATCCTCGACAAATATCGGATTGGCCGCGTTCAGCTCGGCGAACGCCTGCTCGTCCTCGCGCTTGACCATGACCTGCGTCTCGGTCGGCACAGCGGCGCGACACAGCGCGATCACGTCCTCGAACCAGATCCGCTCCGGTCCGTCCATCACCAGCGATATCCGCGCAACCGACCGCTGCGAATGCGGGGTGGCCAACCGCCCGCGCGTCTGACGCGCATGTTCCGACAGTTCCAGCGAACAGGGGCAGGTCGACGAATAGACGTAATCGACATGCATCACCCGCAGACGCGCGCCCCCCTGTTCGATCACCTCCAGCGCGATGTCGTAATACTGCCAGCCCGACAGGCCCGACCGCAGGCTGTCCACACGCACCGGATACGAAAACCGCATCTGGATGCGTGCGTCCAGCGCGTCCAGGTCGGTCTTGTAATCATCCAGCGCCGCCTCCAGCACCGACAGGCTGAACGCGTGGTCGGCATGGCCATAGAACGACCGCATGATCCGGGACATGTTGATGCCCTTGCGGTCGGCCTCCAGGCTGACGGTCCCGGTCACGCTGGTCTCCAACGTGATCTCCCGGCCCATGCCGGCATCGTCATCGCGGACCTGATAGCGGATCGGCAGACGAAAGTTGGAGATGCCCACGTGCTGGATCGCGGTGCGTGCGCCCACGATCAGGCTGGCCGGACCGTTCTGCAGGTCCGGCAGGCTGTCCTTATAGGCGGGGTCGACGCGAAAATCGGCGTCATAGCTGCGTGCCAACGCGGGATAGGCGGGGGTCAGGGGGCGGATCTCGGTCATGGGGCCTCCGGCATGATCGCCATAGATATAGGGGGCAAAGCAACAAATGTCAGCCCGCGCCGACGGCTGAACCATGCCAGCATGACGCAGCCCGGCTCAGCCCTCCAGCGCGGCCATCAGGTCGGCCGTCAGGTCGCGTGCATCCTCCAGCCCCACCGACAGGCGCAACAGGCCCGGCGTGATGCCCAGACGCACCTTGTCCTCGTCGGTCAGGCGCGAATGGGTGGTGGTGGCCGGATGCGTCACGATCGATTTCGCGTCGCCCAGGTTGTTCGAGATCGCGATGATCCGCAGCCGGTCCAGAACGGCGAATGCCGCATCCTTGCCGCCCGCCACCTCCAGCGCGATCATCGTTCCGCCAGACCCCATCTGGCGCATCGCCAACGCGTGCTGCGGATGATCGGCCAGACCCGGATAGATCACGCGGCTCAGGCTTGGGTGGCCGTGCAGGGCGGCCGCGATGCCGGCGGCAGCCTCGGCCTGCGCACGCACGCGCAGGTCCATCGTCTGCAGCCCGTTCAGCATGATCCAGGAATGGAACGGGCTGATCGCGCCACCGGTATGCTTCAGGTACGGCTCCGCCACCTCGCGCACGAACTGGCGGGTGCCGCAGATCACCCCGGCCAACGCGCGCCCGCCGCCATCGATATGCTTGGTCGCGGAATAGATCACGACATCGGCCCCCTGCTCGACCGCCCGGGAAAAGACCGGGGTGGCAAAGACGTTGTCGACCACCACCGTGGCACCGGCCGCATGGGCCAGGTCCGCCACGGCGCGCAGGTCGATCACCTCCAGCGTGGGGTTCGACACGCTTTCAAAAAACACCGCCCGCGTGCCCGGCGTGATCGCCGCGGCCCACTGGTCCAGGTCCGTGCCGTCGACATAGCTGACCTTGACCCCGAACCGCACCAACAGGTCCAGAACGTACAGACACGACCCGAACAGCGCCCGCGCCGCGACGACATGATCGCCGGGCTTGCACATCGCGAACATCGCGCCGTTGACGGCGGCCATGCCGCTGGCGGTGGCGAACGCGTCCTCGGTGCCCTCAAGGGCGGCGATCCGGTCCTCGAACATGCGGCTGGTCGGGTTGCCATAGCGAGCATAGATGAACTCGTCCGGGCCAGTGCCCTGGAACCGTGCCTCTGCCGAGGCGGCGTCGGGATAGACAAAGCCCTGCGTCAGAAAGATCGCCTCGGCCATCTCGCCGTACTGGCTGCGGCGGGTGCCGTGATGGACGGCCTGGGTCCGGGGGTGCGGGGTGCGGGGATGGAACTTGTCGTCGGACGAAACGCTCATGCGGGCTGCCTTTCCGTGGTCTCCTGCGGGGTAATCCGCAGCCGCCACTTCCGCAAGTCCCGCGACATGCGCGCGCCGAAATGTCGCCCAGCCGACAATTTGCATCGACTGCAAATTACAGTTTACATTACAAGGCTATAAGGAGAATTCTGTCCAAATGGACAGTTGGAAATCCCGATCTCGCAAGCTATGGTTGAACCACGGTTTGATGATGTTCATCCATAACCGGTCCGGGGTACGCCCCGCGTTCACCAGTGGCCCGCAGCGGCGGGGTTGTTTTACCTGTATCCATAAGAGGGTTCCCGCGGTCCAGTTTTTCTTCTGTGACCATCTCGTGTTTATCCGGACAGTGGGACTCGGACAGTTGGGGGCGGCACGTCGCGCCGCCCCCAATGGATTTTACAGATAGTCCCCGCGCTGCAGGGCATATTTGGCCATCTTCTCGTTCAGCGTTCGACGTGGCAGGCACAGTTCGTCCATCACGCCCGATATGCTGCCCTTGTGGCGACGCATGGTGTTGTCGATCAGCATCTTTTCAAAGCTTTCGACATATTCCTTCAGCGGCTTGCCCTCGGTGGTGGTGGCCTGCTGGTTGTCATCGCCATCTGCCATCAGCAGCGACGCGATCGACCCTGACCCGCGACGGTTCTGCAGAACGGCACGTTCCGCCACGTTAATCAGCTGTCGGATGTTGCCGGGCCACGGTGCCTGCAACAGCTGGGCGGCCTCCTGCGCGCTGACCTGCGGGGGCTCGCAGCCGTATTCCTCGCTGAACTGCTCTGTCATGCGGGTGAACAGCGCCAGGATATCTTCGCCCCGCGCGCGCAGCGGCGGCAGGGTGATCTTCAGCGCCGACAGACGATAGAACAGGTCGGGGCGCAGCGAATCCTCGGCCTTGCGACCTTCTCCACGGGCGTTGCTGATCGCGATGATGCGGGTTTCCGCGGGCGTGCCCTGTTCACTGATGAACGCCAGCAGGCGAGCCTGCAGCGCCTCGGACAGGGCCTCGATGTCCTCCAGGCACAGCGTGCCGGCGCGGGCCTCTTCGACCGCGGGCAGCCCGTCTTCGATGGGTCCGAACAGGCGCGACGCCAGCGCCTCGTCGTTATAGGCCGCACAGCTGACCGGCACGAACTTCTTGGAGGCGCGCGGCCCCACGGCGTGCAGTGCATGCGCCACCAGCGTCTTGCCGGTACCGGTTTCGCCGTCGATCAGCACATGCCCGTCGGCCTGGCCCAGGTCCAGAATATCCTCGCGCAGGCGTTCCATCACCGGGCTGGCACCGATCAGCTTGGACATGACCTGCTGGCCCTCGGACAGATCACGGCGCAGAGCGCGGTTGTCCAGCGTCATGCGCCGCGCCTGCGTGGCCTTCTTGGCCAATTGCGTCATGCGGTCGGGGTTGAACGGCTTTTCCATGAAATCCATCGCGCCAAGGCGCATCGCCTCGACCGCCATCGGCACATCGCCATGGCCGGTGATCATGATGACGGGCAGGTTCGAATCCAGCCCCATCAGGCGTTTCAGAAAGGCCATGCCGTCCATGCCCGGCATGCGGATGTCGCTGACCACGATGCCCGGCCAGTCGGCCCCGATGACCTTCAGCGCGTCTTCCGCGCTGGCAAAGGTCTCGGTCTCGAAACCGGACAGAACCAGCCACTGGCTGATCGACTCGCGCATGTCGGGCTCGTCATCCACGATGGCGATCTTCAGCTTGCGGGACATTCTTGTCATCCTCTCGTGTTGCGTCATTCGGCCGCCAGGGCCTGACGGGGCTGTCCGGGGCGGTGCAGCGGCAGCTCCACCCGGAACACCGCGCCGCCGGTGTTTTCATTATGGGCGGTCAGGCGACCCCCGAAATCGGCGACGATCGTGGACGAGATCGCCAGCCCCAGCCCGGTTCCCTCACCGGGCTTCTTGGTCGTCCAGAAGGGTTCAAACAGCTTTTCCAGGTCCGAGACACCCGGACCGTTGTCCCGAACGGACACATAGGCGTGAGCCGCGGCCTCGACTGTGATCTCGATCGCGGCGTCGGGGTGACCCTTGACAGCGTCGACCGCATTGCGCAGCAGGTTGATCAGAACCTGCTCCAGCCGGATGCGGTCGGCCATGACCATCACCCGTTCGCGCGGGACGATGCGGATGATGCGGATGGGGCGGGTGCGCAATTGCGGCTCCATCATGGTCAGGGCGCTGCTGACGGCGGCGCGCAGGTCCACGGGTTCGACCGCCTCGCCGCCCTTTCTGGCATAGGATTTCAGCTGTCGGGTGATCGCGCCCATCCGGTCGATCAGGTCGTCGATGCGCTGGAAACTGGACAACGCTTCTTCGGGGCGACCGCGTTGCAGCAACAGCCGCGCCCCCGCCAGATAGGTCTTCATCGCCGCCAGGGGCTGGTTCAGTTCGTGGCTGACGCCGGCCGACATTTCGCCCAGTGCGGCCAGCTTGGACGACTGCTGCATGGTCTGTTCGGCCACGCGCAGTTCCTTTTGCACACGCTCGCGTTCCGCGATCTCGCGCGTCAGGCGGGCGTTCAGTGCCCGCAGATCGGCCGATTCGCGCATATAGGCCTGGCTCTGGATGCGCGCGCGCCGCGACAGTATCCAGAACGCCCCCGCCAGCAGGATCGCGAACCCCATGATCTGCAGCGCCAGGATCGCGTTGACACGCTCGCGCACCGATGAATAGGCGGTAAAACTGATCATCCGCCAGCCGCGGAACGGCACCCGCGCCTCGGACTGCATCACCGCGCGGCCCTGCACATAGGCGTCGGCGGGGCTGGAGGTCCAGTCCGCCGTCACCTGAAACGCACGGCGGATCGCAGACGGCGCATCGCGCACAGCCTGCGCCTCGGCGACCGTCAGACCGCGCCAACGCGGCTCTGTCGACAGGATGATCACGCCTTCGCTGTTGGTGACGGCCACGGCGTCGGAAATGCCCGCCCAGGACCGCTCCAGCCGGGTCAGATCGGCCCCCACGACGATGACGCCCAATGTCCGACCCTCGGACACGACAGCGCGGGAGTACGCGAATTCATGGGCGCCCGATGCCAGCTCCGACACGGTGAACACCGTATCGCGCGACCGCAGCGCCTCGACATAATGCGGGGCGGCCACGCTGTTCGTCCCGATCTGATAGCGGTCGGTCGCGCCCACGACCCGCCCCGATGCATCCAGCAGACGGATCGACGCCGCGCCGATCTCCTTTTGCGCGGTCATCAGCCGGGCCGAGGTCGTCGAAAAGTCATTGCCGTTCAGCGCCCCGATCAGCGCCGGGTCGCGCGCCAGCAGCAGGGGCACCACCGAATTGCGCTGCAGCTCGGACATCAGGTTGCCCGAATACAGCGCCAGCCGCAGTTCGGACCGAACCCGCGTATTTTCGGAAAAACGGTCCGTCAGCCAGGCGTTGGTGACCCAGATCGTACCCAGCGCCGCCATGCAGATCAGCGCGATGGTCGCACGCAACCACCACGGGCTGACCGGTTGGCCAACCCTGCCGCGCCGGCGTTCGGCGCTGTCTTCGATATGATCTTCAGTGACCACGCACGGACCCGTCCCACAAGATCGACTGACGCAATCTATTGCGAAGCGCGGTCCGGCTCAAGTCAGGCGTGCATCAAGGCCGCGGAAAGCCCTGCAAAAAGCGCCATTCCGTCGGTTCCGCCCGTCACCGGATCAGCGGCGCGTTCCGGATGCGGCATCATTCCCAGAACGCGGCGGTTTTCCGACAGCACGCCAGCGACGTCGCCGACCGAGCCGTTGATTGCCGGGGCATAGGTAAAGGCGATGCGATCCTGATCGCGCAGCTGCGCCAGACCCTCGGTGCCGATCTGATAGTTGCCGTCGTGATGCGCCACCGGGATGCTGATCTGCTGTCCCTGATCATAGCCCGCGGTAAAGGCGCTGTCCGCGGTTGTCACGGTCAGCACGGACGGCTTGCACAGAAACGTCAGGCCGGTGTTGCGCATCAGCGCGCCGGGCAGCAGGCCCAGTTCGGTCAGCACCTGAAACCCGTTGCAGATCCCCAGCACATAACCGCCCCGCGCGGCATGGGCACGCAGCGCATCGGCAATGGGCGAATGCGCGGCAATCGCCCCGCAGCGCAGATAGTCGCCATAGGAAAATCCGCCCGGCACGCCGACCAGATCGATGCCGTCGGGCAGGACGCTGTCCTTGTGCCAGACACGCACCACGTCGGCGCCCGCCTGTTCCAGTGCGACGGCAAGGTCGCGGTCGCAATTCGATCCGGGAAAGGTGACGACGGCGGCTTTCATCGCGGGACTCCTGCTTGGGACGCCCTGCCCTTAACGCAGGGCGGCACCCAAAGAAAGGGGGGCCGGCGCCCCGTTGCCCTTCGGCGCCCAACCGGGGGTATTTGGGCAAACAACAAATCTATCGTCCTTGCTCCGATGCCCGCACCAGAGGCAAAAGGCCGGACCTATGCCCGGCCTTTCTGAATCAGTGCAGCGCCTTGTTCAGGTACTGATCGACCTTTTCCAGATATCCCATCGTGGTCAGCCATTTCTGGTCGGGCCCGACCAACAGCGCCAGGTCCTTGGTCATGTGGCCGTCCTCGACCGCCTGCACGGTGACCTTCTCCAGCGTCTGCGCGAATGTCAGCAGGGCAGCGTTGTCGTCCAGTTTCGCACGATGCTTCAGACCACCCGTCCAGGCAAAGATCGACGCGATCGAATTGGTCGAGGTGGCGTTCCCTTTCTGGTGCTCACGATAGTGGCGGGTGACCGTGCCATGCGCGGCCTCGGATTCGACGACCTTTCCATCCGGTGTCATCAGGATCGATGTCATCAGACCCAGGCTGCCAAAGCCCTGGGCCACGGTGTCGGACTGAACGTCGCCATCATAGTTCTTGCAGGCCCAGACATAGCCACCCGACCATTTCATCGCGGATGCGACCATGTCGTCGATCAGGCGGTGTTCGTAATGGATGCCCGCCTTTTTGAACTGGTCCTGGAACTCGGCCTCATAGATCTCCTGGAACAGATCCTTGAAGCGGCCGTCATAGGCCTTGAGGATCGTGTTCTTTGTGGACAGGTACACCGGATAGCCGCGCGACAGGCCATAGTTCAGCGATGCGCGGGCAAAGTCGCGGATCGAATCGTCCTGGTTGTACATGGCCACCGCGACGCCTGCGCCGGGGGCGTCATAGACCTCGTGCTCGATCGTCTGGCCGTCCTCGCCGACGAACTTGATGGTCAGCTTGCCCTTGCCCGGAAAGCGGAAATCAGTGGCTTTGTACTGATCGCCGAACGCATGGCGGCCGACGATGATCGGCTGCGTCCAGCCCGGAACCAGACGGGGCACGTTCTTGCAGATGATCGGTTCGCGAAAGATCACGCCCCCCAGAATGTTGCGGATGGTGCCGTTGGGGCTGCGCCACATCTTCTTGAGGCCGAATTCCTGAACCCGGCCCTCATCGGGGGTGATGGTTGCGCATTTGACGCCAACGCCATGGCGCTTGATCGCCTCGGCGGCGTCGATGGTGATCTGGTCGTCGGTGCGGTCACGCTCCTCGATGCCCAGATCGTAATACTTCAGATCGATGTCCAGATAGGGCAGGATCAGCTTTTGCTTGATGAAGTCCCAGATGATCCGCGTCATCTCGTCCCCGTCCAGTTCGACGACGGGATTGGCGACCTTGATCTTCGACATGAACTGCCCCTTGTGCGGTGGATACGGCTGCCGTGCTTCTAACCGAAAACGCCTGCAAATGAAAGACGGTATGCGATGGTATGCTAAACGCCCGCGCGGTGATCAACTGCCCGCGAAATGGGCGCGCAGGCCGTCATGCAGCCAGTGCCACAGCGGCGCACAGCCGCGTTCGACCCATGGGCCCACTCGGCTTTCCACCTGCGCCAGCGTCACGTCGTATTCGACCCACCCCGCGCCACCCGACCGCAGGTTCTGCACGGCAGGCTGGCACCGGTCCAGCGCCTTGGCAAACATCGCATCGGGGCTGGCTGCGGCCTCGAACTCCTGCCACAGGGCCAGCATCTCGCAACCCTGCGCGTCCGGCAGCAGGCCGAACAACCGCCGCGCGGCGGCCTCTTCGGCGGCTTGGATCGCTGTCGACCCATGCGCCTGACCGCCCGCGGAATGCAGGGGCACGTCGCCGACGTCGATCTCGACCAGATCATGGATCAAAGCCATGCGGATGACCCGACCCGGATCGACGCCCGGCCCCGCCAGACCGCCCAGCACCAGCGCATACAGCGCCAGATGCCAGCTGTGTTCGGCGCTGTTCTCGCGCCGCGACCCGTCCAGCAGGCGGCTGGCGCGCAGGACGCCCTTCAGCGCATCGGCCTCGGCCAGAAACGCCAGCCGGCGGGCCAGATCGCGATCCGCGACCCCCTGCCCCGCCAGCAGTGCATGTGCAGCCTGCCATCCCTGCGGCCATTCATGTTCGAACCGGGCCGCGCGGCCGTCGAACAGGTTGTCGCGAACGATCTGGACATGGTCGGGAAACGGATCGCGCGCCTGCAGCACCTGAAAGATCGGCTGTGCGTGGTCCATCCGCTTGGCGGCCGCCGCGCAATCGCCGGAGCGGGCTTCGAAATCGCGCCACAGGGCCGACAGGCGTGCCCCGTCCGGCGCCAGACCAAAGATGCGATCAGCCGCCGCAGCCTCGGCGATGGCCAAGCCCGCGGCGTCGTGGTCCAGATGGATCGGCTGGTCACCCGTGTCGATCTCGACCAGATCGTGGATCAGGATCATCGCGATGGCACGGTCGCTGGCACCCATCACCATCGCCCACAGGGCGACGTGCCAGCTGTGTTCGGCGCTGTTTTCCGGGCGCGACAGGTCCATCAGGACGCTGGCGCGGTGGACCGACTTCAGCCGGTCCGCCTCGCACAGGAACGCGAACGCATCGTCCAGCATGGCGTCAGCGCGACGTCTCGGTCAGACGCTTTCTGACGTAACCCTGCACAAGATCGATCATCGGCTTCATGTGGGTCTCGTCGTCGCGGAAGAAATGGTCCGCGCCCTCGATCTCCTCATGGGTGACGGTGATGCCCTTTTGCTCGCGCAGCTTGCCGACCAGGGTGGCGGTGTCCTTGGGCGGAGCCACGCGGTCGGCGGTGCCGTTCACGATCAGACCCGACGACGGGCATGGCGCCAGAAAGCTGAAATCGTACATGTTTGCGGGCGGGGCCACGCTGATAAAGCCGGTGATCTCGGGGCGGCGCATCAGCAGCTGCATCCCAATCCAGGCACCAAAGCTGAAACCCGCGACCCAGCAATGCTTGCTGTTGGGGTTCATCGCCTGCAGGTAATCCAGCGCGGATGCGGCGTCGGACAGCTCTCCGATGCCTTGGTCGAATTCGCCCTGGCTGCGGCCCACGCCACGGAAATTGAACCGCATCACCGTGAACCCCATGCGGTGGAACGCATAGTGCAGGTTATAGACGACCCGGTTGTTCATCGTCCCGCCATATTGCGGATGCGGATGCAGCACGATGGCGATGGGGGCGTCGGGCTTGCCGGGCTGAGGGTGGTAACGGCCTTCAAGACGGCCTTCGGGGCCGGGAAAAATCAGCTCGGGCATGGTTGTCCTTCACAGGTCCTGTCGGGTTTCTTGACGCGTGCGCACATGGCTTCTAGACGGGATATCTGGGCAGCCGGCACAGGTTTGGCAAGAAACATGCTGGGCCGGGCATAGCGCGCGACAACGGCGCGCGTCAATGCAAAGGCAGGCCCGGCAACGACCATCGGGGGAAGAGGCGCCATGAAACTGTCCACCAAGGGACGCTACGCGATCATCGCGCTGACCGATCTGGCCATCGCCAAGGGGGGCGACCTGACCTCGCTTGCGGAAATCTCCAGGCGTCAGGACATCTCGCTGCCCTATCTGGAACAGCTGTTCGTGCGCCTGCGCCGGGCGGGGCTGGTCGCATCGGTACGCGGTCCGGGCGGCGGATACCGGCTGGCGCGCACCCCCGAGACCATCCGCGTGGCCGAGATCCTCGAGGCCGTCGACGAGACCGTCAGCGCCATGCATATCGGCGCGGGCGCGTCGGGGGGCATTTCGGGGTCGCGGGCGCAGACGCTGTCGAACCGTTTGTGGGAAAGCCTGTCCGCGCATGTCTATGTTTTCCTGCACAATCACACGCTGGCTGACATCGCCAAGAACCAGTTGCTGCCGTGCCCCGCGCTGCCCAAGATCCTCAACGTCGTGGATGACTGATCGCTGAACAACGGCAGGCGCGAATTTATTTCACAAACGCTGCATCCGGCCATCACGTTTCCGCGTCCTCCGGTCAGAGGCCCACAAAAGGCCCTGTCCAACGGATGAGGAAAATCCCATGACACGCACCACCCTGTATTCTGGCGCGGCTTTTGCGGCGCTGATGGCCACGACCGGTTTCGCGATGGCCGATGCCACCGCACCCTGCAACACGGGCGCCGGGACCAACTCGACCGAATGCGGTGTGAACACGACTGCGGACGGGGATTTTTCGGTGGCGATCGGTGATGGCGCCTCGACGGATGCGACGGCGGTGGACGGTCTGGCCATCGGCGCCGTGGCGACCGCGACCGGCCCCTCGACCAGCGCGGTGGGCGGCGAATCGGTCGCGACCGGCCCGGGCGCCAGCGCCATCGGCTGGCAGGCGCAGGCCACGGCCGAACGCGCGCAGGCCTTTGGCCACCTGGCGACCGCACAGGGCGTCCGCTCCATGGCCATCGGCGAGAATGCCGATGCGCAGTCGGACCTGTCGACCGCCATCGGCAATGAATCCATCGCCAATGGCGTCGACGCACTGGCAGTGGGTGACACGGCAGCAGCGAACGGCAACTCGACCACGGCCATCGGCGGCGAGTCAGTCGCCACGGGTGCCGGTGCCAGCGCCATCGGCTGGCAGTCCATGGCGACCGCGGAACGCGCGCAGGCCTTTGGCCACTTGGCCACCGCACAGGGCGAACGGTCCCTGGCCATAGGAGAGAATGCCGACGCCCAGTCCGACTTCTCGACCGCAATCGGCAACGAATCCATCGCCAACGGCACGGATGCGCTGGCCATCGGCGATACCTCTGTGGCGAACGGCACCTCGACCACCGCGGTCGGCGGTGAATCGGTCGCAAACGGCACGGCTGCCACCGCCTTCGGTTGGCAGGCTCAGGCGACCGCCGAACGCGCCCATGCCTTTGGCCATCTGGCCGCGGCCAGCGGCGTGCGCTCCACCGCCATCGGCGAGGCTGCCATGGCCATGGGTTCGGGCTCGATCGCGTTGGGCAACCAGGCGGTCGCCGCGGCCGACAATTCGGTCGCCATCGGTGACGGTGCAACCGCGACCCGCACGAACGAATTCGTGCTGGGCAACAGCGCCAATACCTATCGCGCAGCCGGCATCGCGTCCGACGCCAGCACCGCGGCGCAGGGCACCCCCATCGGCGTGGTGACGTCGGACGCACAGGGCAATCTGGCGGTCGACCGGTCGATCGGCGAAAGCATGTCGTCGCTGAACAGCCGCGTGCGCTCGCTTGGGTCGCAGGTCGAGGACAACAAGGAAGGCATCGCCATGGCGATGGCCCTGAACACCCCCTATGTCCCCGAGGACAAGACCTATGCCGTGTCCACCAGCATCGGCAGCTTTGAGGGGTCGCAGGCGCTGGCGGCATCGATGGGCTATCGTTTCGACACGAACACACAGTTCGATGCGGGCATCACCTATGGCTTTGACCGCAACCAGGTCGGTGGCCGCATCGGCGTGACCTACGCGTGGTAAGCCACGCCGCAAAACGGACGGGGACGGCGCATGCGCTGTCCCTGGCCATCGCAATGGCGCTGGCGCTGGTCGGCACCAGTGCCCATGCACAGGACGCCCCCATTCCGCCCGAACCCCAGGGCATGGCCCCTTTGGTAGAGCCAAGCTATGCCACCGCGCTGATCCGCGATGTGCTGGCGGCGGTGAACCACGGCAACTGGACGGGCAACTATACCGTGCTGCGCGACATCGCCGCGCCTGAATTCGCGCTGGCCAATGATCCGACGCGTCTGGCCGGCCTGTTCACGCCACTGCGCGAAGAACGGCTGGACCTGCTGCAGGTGATGGTTACCGACCCGATCATCCTGGACAGCGCCCTGTCCGACAGCGGACAGGAACTGCGCCTGACCGGCTATGTCCCGCTGGAACCGCGCCATGTCAGTTTCGATCTGGTTCTGGGGCTGGAGGGGCGGCGCTGGCTGCTGCTGGGCATTTCCGTCGGGGCCTTCGATCCCATCGATCCCTGACGCGACGCGTTTCTGGCCGTGTTCCGCGACGGCCTATTACGGACGATCTGTTGCGCCGCCTGCGATCAGGTCGTGGACACGCTCCTTTGGCCGGCACAGCACCGCGCCGTGGGGCGCAAAGACCACCGGCCGTTCGATCAGGATCGGATGCGCGGCCATTGCCGCGATCAGCGCGTCGTCAGACAGGTCCGGCGCGCCCAGCCCCAGTTCCGCAAAGGGCGTCCCCTTGCGCCGGATCAGCCCCCGCGCGTCGATCCCCAGGACCGCCAGCGCATCGCGCAATTCCGCCATGGTCGGAGGCGCGGCGATATAGTCGCGGACCTCGGGCTCAATCCCGGCATCACGCAGTGCGGCCAGCACCCATCGGGATGTGGAACAGGTGGGCTTGTGCCAGATCACCCAGACCATCTCAGCGCCCCCCATCCGGAATGGGCAGTGCGCTGGTGGCCTTGATCTCCTCCATCGACAGCAGGGCGGTGACGTTGTGGATCTTTACCTCGCCGATCAGCGATTGGTAGAATCGGTCATAGGCCCGCGCGTTGCGGACCTGCACCTTGAGGATATAGTCGATATCGCCCGCCAGCCGGTGCGCCTCGACCACCTCGGGCCGCTCGCGCAGGGCGCGCAGGAACCGTGCCGCCCAGTCGCGGTCATGTTCGCTGGTGCGGATCAGCACAAAGAAACACGCCTCCAGCCCCAGCGCCTCCGGGTCCAGAATGGCGACCTGACGGCGGATCACCCCGGCCTCTCGCAGCTTGCGGATCCGGTTCCAGACCGGGGTCTTGGACGCGCCCACCCGGTCCGCGATCTGGTCCAGCGACAGGCTGGCGTCCTGCTGCAGCAGGGACAGGATCTTGCGGTCCACCTCGTCCAGGCGGACAGGCGTTTGGCCTGCGCCCGCATCAGTGGAAATCAGTTCCGGCATTACGCGCTCCTTGGTCGATCGTCCTTATTTGCCGCGACCACTGTGCAGAATCCAGAACAAAATTCTATATAGAGAACAGCAAAACCGCGAGGTCCAGTCATGAGCAAGTCTTTCCCCCTGTCGGTCGCACGCCCCGGCGTCATCACCGCGAACGACCTTCGCGAAGGTCACAATCTGTGGATGTGCGCCGACGGCTGGACCCCCGACCCGCGTCAGGCCACCGTCTATGATGACGAGGCCATCGCCGATCTGGCCCTGCTGGAGGCCGTCGCCCAGTCCGAGGTCGTCGTCGGCCCCTATCTGGTCGAGGCCAAGCGCGGCCCCAATGGCCCCGAACCGGTCCATTTCCGCGAGGCGTTCCGCCAGCGTGGGCCGTCGAACTATTTCCACGGCATCCAGGCCGATCAGCAAGCCGAGGCCAGCCATGTTTGATATCCGCCCCGTCGAGACCGACTATGTCCGCCACCGCGCCGCCGAATTCCGTGCTCAGGTCGCCCGTCGTCTGGACGGCAGCCTGACCGAGGACGAATTCAAGCCGCTGCGCCTGATGAACGGCGTCTATCTGCAGTTGCACGCCTATATGCTGCGCGTGGCCATTCCCTATGGCACGATCAGCCCCGACCAGATGCGCACGCTGGCCGTACTGGCCGAGAAATGGGACAAGGGCTATGGCCACTGGACCACGCGCCAGAACATCCAGTTCAACTGGCCCAAGCTGGTCGACATCCCGGACATGCTGGACGCGTTGGCCGATGTCGGCATGCACGCCATCCAGACCAGCGGCAACACGATCCGCAACGTGACCACCGATGCCTTTGCCGGGGCCGCGTTCGACGAGGCCGCCGACCCGCGCCCCTATGCCGAATTGCTGCGCAGCTGGTCGACCGACCACGCCGAATTCCAGTTCCTGCCGCGCAAGTTCAAGATCGCCATTTCCGGAGGGAAGAAAGACCGTGCCGTCATCGCAGCCCATGACATCGGCCTGCGCCTGACCGAACGGATCGGCCAGACCGGTTTCGAGGTATGGATCGGTGGTGGTCTGGGCCGCACGCCCCTGTTGGGTCAGGTCGTCCGCGACTTTCTGCCTGAGGAGGACCTTTTGCCCTATGTCGAGGCGATCATCGCGACCTATAATCTGGCCGGACGCCGCGACAACAAGTACAAGGCCCGCATCAAGATCACCGTGCTGGAACGCGGCCTGGACGTCATGCGCGCTGAGATCGAGCAAGAGTTCCTGGCCCGCCGCCGCGATTTCCACGGCGCCGACCGCGACGCGCTGGCGGTGTTCAAGGACCGCTTCCGCGCGCCGTCCTTCCGCAATGCGCCCGTGGACGGCTATGAGGCCGAGCGTCAGGCGAACCCTGCCTTTCGCAGCTGGTCGGACACGAACCTGCACCAGCACCGCGTGGACGGCTATTCCAGCGTCGTGGTGACCTTCAAGGCCCCCGGACAGACGCCGGGCGATGCCAGCGCGGAACAGATGCGGCTGTTGGCCGATTTGGCCGAACGGTTCGGCCACCACGACCTGCGCGTGATGCACGACCAGAACGTGGCGCTGCCGCATGTGCACAAATCCGATCTGCCGGCGCTGTATGCCGCGCTGCGCGAGGCGGGTCTGGCCACCGCGAATGCCGGCCTGACCAGCGACATCATCGCCTGCCCCGGCATGGATTACTGTGCGCTGGCCACCGCACGGTCGATCCCCATCGCCGAAGAGATCGCCGACCATTTCCGCGCCCTGGGATTGGAGCAGGAGATCGGGAACCTGAACATCCGCATCTCGGGCTGCATCAACGCCTGCGGGCATCACCACCTTGGCCATATCGGCATCCTGGGGCTGGATCGTGCAGGGGTGGAAAACTACCAGATCACGCTTGGCGGCGACGCCTATGACATCCCGGCCATCGGCGAACGCGCGGGCGCGGGCTTCCCGGCGGAACAGGTGGTCCCGGCCATCGACCGCCTGCTGCGTGCCTATCTGGAGGTCCGCGAGGACGCCTCCGAACGGTTCATCGACGCCTATCGCCGCTTGGGTCAGGCCCCGTTCAAGGCCGCGTTGTATCCCGTCGCAGCCGATGCTTGATGGCAACCTGGACACGCGCGCGGGGCGGCTGAACGACCGCTATCGCCACCATGCCGCCATCGAGGTGCTGCGCCGCGCGGTGACCGACCCCGATCTGGGACAGGTGGCGCTGGTGTCGTCGTTTGGCGCTGAATCGGTCGTGCTGCTGCATATGGTCAGCCGCGTGGCACCGGGCCTGCCGGTGCTGTTCATCGACACGCAGATGCTGTTCCCGGAAACGCTGACCTATCAGCGTGAGGTCGCCGAGCGTCTGTCCCTGACCAACGTCCAGATCATCACCGCCAGCGGTGCGGAAATCGCGGTGCATGACCCGGACGGCACGCTGCACAAGGTCAACCCCGATGCCTGCTGCGATTTCCGCAAGACGGTGCCGCTGGAACGTGTTCTGTCCGGCTACGACGCGTGGATCACGGGGCGCAAGCGGTTCCAGAACGGTCAGCGCGCCGCGTTGGAGTTCTTTGAGCCAGAACCGCCGACCCGCCTGCGCGTGAACCCGTTGGCGCATTGGCGCCCCGAAGACGTGCAGGATTACATGATCGAAAACCGCCTGCCCCGGCATCCGCTGGTGGCGCAGGGCTATCCGTCCATCGGCTGTGCGCCCTGCACCTCGCCCGTCGCACCGGGCGAAGACCCGCGGTCCGGCCGCTGGCGCGGACAGGCGAAATCCGAATGCGGCATCCATTTCATCGGCGGACGCATGGTCCGCAGAAAGGTCTCGGCATGAGCGAGCAGTTGAACAGCGAACCCGTCCTGGCCCGTGACGACGGTTTTCACCCGATCACCGAACAGCCCGCCGTGGTGCTGGCCCCCGATACAGCGCCCGACACGCTGGCCGATCATCTGACCCAGACGCTGATCGGGATCGCCTTTCCGTCCTTTGGCGACGGGCGCGGTTTCACCTTGGCGCGGCGCCTGCGCGAGCTGGGATACACCGGGCGTCTGCGCGCGACGGGGCGGCTGATCGCCGATCAATACGCCATGGCACGGCGCGTAGGCTTTGACGAGGTCGAGGTCGCCGCCGACATCGCCGCCCGCCAGCCGCAGGACCAGTGGCTTGCCCGCGCCGACTGGAAGGCATGGGACCATCGGGCGCAGCTGGCCGGGTGACCCTTTCGCCCGCGCGCCCCATCGAATAGACGACAAGGATTGCAACAATGACGCTGGATCTGCCCGTGACCGAGGCCGCCAAGATAACCGTTCCCGACGCCCAAACCGTGACATCGGTCACGAAATGGACGGACAGCCTGTTCTCGTTCCGGGTTACGCGGCCCGCATCGCTGCGTTTCCGGTCGGGCGAATTTGTGATGATCGGCCTGCCGGGAGACAACGGCAAGCCGCTGTTGCGCGCCTATTCCATCGCCTCGCCCAACTGGGACGACGAGCTGGAATTCTATTCCATCATCGTGCCCGACGGACCGCTGACCTCGCGGCTGCAGCATATCAAGGCGGGCGACCAGATCATCCTGCGCCCGAAACCGGTGGGCACGCTGGTCCTCGACGCGCTGCTGCCCGGAAAACGGCTGTGGTTCCTGGCCACCGGCACGGGATTCGCACCGTTCGCGTCCCTGATGCGCGACCCCGAGACCTATGAGCGGTTCGAACAGGTCATCATGATGCACACCTGCCGCACCGGGGAAGAGCTGGTCTATGGCGCGGAGCTGGTGAACAACCTGCGCCACGACCCGCTGCTGACCGAGATCTATGGCGACGACTTTGCGCAGCGGTTGAAATACTATCCCACGACGACGCGCGAACCGTCGCCCTTCATGGGCCGCATCACCGACAACCTGACCTCGGGCAAGGTGCTGTCCGATCTGGGCCTGCCACCCATTGATCCGGCCCAGGATCGCGCAATGATCTGTGGCAGCCTGGCGTTCAACGTCGACGTCAAGGCCGTCCTGGAGGGGTTCGGCCTGCACGAAGGCGCGAACTCGGAACCGCGCGAATTCGTGGTCGAAAAGGCCTTTGTCGGCGACGGTGTCTGACACCGTTTTCCCGGACCGCCCCAAGGGCCGCGCCACACCGGCGCGGCCTTTTTCATGGCGCCCCGGCCCGCATCACGCAAAGGTCACGGCAAGTTTGGGAACCCCTGAGGCAAGTGCCTGTTAAACCATCAAAGACAGTCAGTCACGTTTTCACAAGGAGCGTCCCATGCGCCGGATCATTCACAACACCACTGCCATCGCGGCCTGTTTGTCGCTGATGGCACCGCATCTGGCCATGGCTCAGACCGCCCTCCCCGGGCCGGATCAGGCTGTCGCTCCGCAGAACCTGATTCTGGCACAGGCAGAGCCCGCGCCGGATGGACAGGTTCCACCACCAGCGGATGCCGCACCCGCACCCGCAGACGCGGAACCGCAGAGCGGCGCGGACATGGGCCAACCCGAACCGGCCCCCATGGAAGAGCCCGCACCCGCAGAGCAGCCCGCACAAGAGGCGCCAGCCGAGGCCCCGCCCGCACCAGCGGACGCGCCGGCAGAGCAGCCGGAACCGGCCCCGATGGATGCTCCGGAGCAGCAGCCCGTCGAGACCCCGGCACCTCAGGCTGCGCCGGAAGCCGCGCCCAATGAGCCTGCCGCCCAGCCTGCGCCCGCACCAGAGGCAGCCGCGCCCGCAGCGGAAGCCGATCCTCAGCCTGCGCCCGACAGCACGCCGCCGCCACCGGAACCCGAGGCAATGCAGACCCAGGCGCCTGAGCCCCGTCCCGCTGCCGAACCCGAGGCCGCGCCCGCCCCGAACCCGGGCCGCACGGCCGAACCTGCCCCGGCGGCTGGCGAGGCGGCACCCCGTGCCAACCCGCAGCGCGAGACACAACCGGCTGAGGATGCGCCAGTCGAACCCCGCCCGAACGCGCGTCCTGCAGCACAGAATGATCAGCAGCCCACCGACGTCCCGACCGATGCCGATGCGCTGGCTGAGGCGTTGCGCGCGCAGGACCCGGCAGGGCAACCTGATGCCGACCCGGCGCCTGCCGTGGATGCACCCGCTGCGCGAAATGGCCTGAGCTTGGCGACAGGGGGCGTTCAGACCGAACGCGCCACCGCGCTGCCCGGATTGGCTGGCGTTCTGAGACAAGAAGTTGACGGCGGTCTGGACACTGCGTCCCTGACCTGTCTGAACGGTGGTAGTTTCCCCTGCGCCGATGGTGGCCGCGCGATGACACCGAACGGTGTCGTGGTCGAAACCAACGAGGCCGGAGAGTTGCGTCTGGCCCCGACCGAGGCGCAGATGTACCGCGTCGGCCAGAACGGCGAGATGGTCCGTCGCGCCGCCGAGGAAGACACGGTCGAGACCGAGGCATCACGCGAGGCCGCGCAGGCTGCCCAGCCGTCGACCGCGGCAGCGCTGGATGCGGCGGACGGTTCGGGAGAAATCACCGAGCAGCAGGTGACCGAGGACAGCACCCGGTCGTCGTCCGAAGATTTCACCACCAGCCTGCGCGATGCGCTGGCAGGGGCAACCGGCGAAACCGCACCGCAGGCCGAGGAAGAGGATGACGACAACCGCTTGCGCAACGCGCTGTTGCTGGGTCTGGGCGCTGTTGCCGTCGGATCGTACCTGAACAACAACCGGCAGGTTGCCCTGTCCGCCCCCGATCGCGTCGTGGTCACCCGCGCCGATGGCAGCCAGGAGGTGATCAAGGACGAGGTCGCGCTGCTGCGTCAGCCCGGCTCGACCGTGCAGACCGAAAACTTTGACGACGGGTCTTCGCGGACCATCGTGACGCGTCAGGACGGCAGCCGTGTCGTGACCATCCGCGACGCGAACCTGCAGGTTCTGCGCCGCACGCTGGTCAGTGCCGATGGCACGACCACGCAGCTGATCGACGACACCATGGACGTGCAGCCCGTCGACATCAGCGCCCTGCCGGCCCCAGCCACCGTCCAGACCGGCAACACGCCGCTGAACGAAGACCAGCTGCGCGAGGCGCTGCAGCGTGAGGCAAATGTCGACCGCCGGTTCACCCTGTCCCAGATCCGCAACATCCCCGAGGTGCGTGCGCTGGTGGCCCCGGTCAACATCGACGCGATCACCTTTGACACCGGATCGGCAGCGATCCGGTCGGATCAGGCACAGCAACTGCAGGGTCTGGGTCGCGCGATCCAAGACCAGATCACCCAGAACCCGCGCGAGATCTTTATGATCGAGGGTCATACCGACACGGTCGGATCGGACCCTGCCAACCTTGCGCTGTCGGACCGCCGTGCGGAATCGGTGGCGCTTGCCCTGACCGAATATTTCGACGTGCCGCCGGAGAACCTGGTGACCCAAGGCTATGGCGAACAGTTTCTGCGCATCCGGTCCGAAGGCGACATCCGCGACAACCGTCGCGCCTCGGTCCGCCGGATCACCGACCTGCTGGCCCAGTAAAAACGCCATCAACAAAAAAGGCCCCGGCATCGCGCCGGGGCCTTTTTCATGTCCGGCCCACTTAATCCGCGGCCAGAAACCCACCGGACTGGCGGTGCCACAGGCGCGCATAAAGACCGTCGCGCGCCAACAGCTCGGCATGGCTGCCCTGTTCGACGATGCGCCCTTGGTCCATGACCACCAGCCTGTCCATCGCCGCGATGGTCGACAGGCGATGCGCGATGGCGATGACTGTCTTGCCCTGCATCAGCGCCTCCAGCCGGGACTGGATCGCGGCCTCGACCTCGCTGTCCAGCGCGCTGGTGGCCTCGTCCAGAATCAGGATCGGCGCGTTCTTCAGCGCGACCCGCGCAATGGCGATGCGCTGACGCTGGCCGCCCGACAGCTTGACCCCGCGTTCGCCCACATGCGCGTCCAGGCCCCGGCGGCCCTGAATGTCCGACAGTAACGGCACGAACCCGTCCGCCTCGGCCATGCGCAACGCATGGTCTATCTGATCCGCGGTGGCGTTAGGACGGCCATAGGCGATGTTGTCGCGCACGGACCGGTGCAGCAGAGAGCTGTCCTGCGTCACGACCCCAATGGCCGCGCGCAGGCTGTCCTGGGTCACCTGGGCAATGTCCTGGCCGTCGATGGTGATGCGCCCCGCGTCGATGTCATGAAACCGCAGCAGCAGATTGATCAGCGTCGATTTGCCGGCACCCGACCGTCCCACCAGCCCGACCCGTTCGCCGGGCCGCAGGTGCAGCGTCAGGTCGTCCAGCACCGCCATCGGCTGTGCCCCCGCCGTGCCGCCATAGCGGAACGTGACATTGTCGAACCGCAACGCCGCAGGACCGGGCAGCAGCGCCTGCGCGTCCGGGGCGTCGCGCACCTCTCGCGGCAGGGAAAGGCTGGTGATGCCATCGCGCACGGTGCCGATGTTTTCGAACAGGGCGGCGAATTCCCACATGATCCAATGCGACATGTTGTTCAGCCGCAGGGCCAGCGGCACCGCGATGGCCACCGCGCCGACCGCGATCTGGCCTTGGGTCCACAGCCACAGGCCCAGCCCGGCCACGGACGCGACCAGCCAGACATTCAGCAGGTTCAGCACCATATCCTGCAGGCTGGACAGGCGCATCTGCGCATGGACGGTGCCCAGAAAGCGGTCCATGCCCTGATGCATCCACGCCTCTTCGCGGTCGGAATGAGAGAACAGCTTGACCGTCGCGATGTTGGTATAGCTGTCGACGATGCGCCCGGTCATCGCGCTGCGCGCATCGGCCTGTTCCTGCGCGACCCGGCCAAGGCGCGGCACGACATACCACAGCAGCAAACCGTAAGCCGTGGCCCAGACCAGAAACGGCATCGCCAGCCGCCAATCCTGGCTGGCCGCCAGGACCATCGCGCCCAGGAAATAGATCAGCACATAGCTGCCTACATCCATGATCTTCATGGACACCTCGCGGACGGCCAGGGCGGTCTGCATCAGCCGCTGCGCGATGCGGCCCGCGAATTCGTCCTGAAAATAGCCGACCGACTGGCGCAGCAGCCAGCGATGCGCCTGCCAGCGGATGCGTTGCGGAAAATTGCCCATCAGCGACTGATGCAGCACCAGCGACGTCACCACGTTCAGCGCCGGCATCACCACCAGCAGCACCAGCGCCATAAGCGCGATGCTGCCGCGGTGCCGGTCCCAGAACAGCTCTCGCGGGGTATCGGCCAGCTGGTCGATCAGCTGGCCCAGCCAGCCGAACAGCGCGACCTCGATCAGCGCGATCAGGCCGGAGCCCACGGCCAGCAGGATCAGCCAAGGCAGCGTGCCCCGGCTGTAATGCAGCACGAACCGCCACAGGCCCGACGGGGGCATGGTGGGGGTCTGGTCGGGATAGGGGTCGATGCGTCGTTCGAACCAGGCGAACATGGGATGTCTTCCACTGACGGAACGGGCCGAAGTGCTGACCCGGACCGCCGACAAAGTCAAGCGTACGGGCGCGATCTTTGTCCGGCCGATGGAACGCGCGGGGCCGAGGATCGTTGGGCATGCAGCACCATCAGAAAGGCCATAACATGACCATGAATTCCCTCAAGGACCTGTATCTGGACCAACTGCAGGACCTGTATTCCGCCTGCAAGCAATCCATGCCCGTCGTGACCGAGATGGGTCGCGTCGCCAAATCGCGCGAACTGGCCGAGGCGCTGATCGCCGGCAACGAAGGCATCGCCCGCGGCATGGACCATCTGGCAACCCTGTGCAGCCAGCATGGCATCGACCCCACCGGAGAGCATTGCAAAGGCATGGAAGGTCTGGTGACCGAGGCACGCAAGCACGCGTTGCAGGCCGATTTCGGCGATGACGACGTGCGCGACGCGGCGATCATCACCCAATACCAGCGGCTGACCCATTACGCGATCGCCGGTTACGGCTGTGTGCGCACATTCGCCAACCGACTGGATCTGGATGGCGATGGCAGCGTGCTGCAGGAGTGTCTGGACAGCACCCGCGACGGCGACCTGCACATGACCCGCATCGCCGAAGGCGAAGTGAACCAGAAAGCCGTCAACGGCTGAACCGCACGACCGCCCGGGGCACCTCCCCGGGCGGTCGTATTTTCAGATCGTACCCGCGGCCATTTCGCTGGCGATATGATCCGCCTGACGGATCGCCAATGCGACGATGGTCAAGGTCGGGTTTTCGGTCGCCCCCGATGTGAACTGGCTGCCATCGGACACGAACAGGTTCGCCACGTCGTGGGTTTGCCCCCATTTGTTCACCACACCATCCTCTGGGCGTTCCGACATGCGGTTCGTGCCCAGATTATGCGTTGATGGATAGGGCGGCGTCGGCAAGGTCCGCGTGGCGCCCATGGCCCGGTACATCGCCTGACCCTGTTCATAGGCATGGTTGCGCATCGCCACATCGTTCGGATGGTCGCTGAAATTCACGTTGGCGACCTTCAGCCCGAACTGATCGACCGTGTCCGACAGTGTCACGCGGTTCGTCTCTTGCGGCATGTCCTCTCCGACGATCCACATGCCGGCCATGTATTCGTACTGGTCCAACGCCGTGGTGAACTCGCGCCCCCACCGGCCAGGGTCCATGAACGCCGCCATGAACGGCAGGCCCAGGGCCAGGGTCTCCAACTCGTATCCGCCGACAAACCCGCGCGACGGATCATGGTGGGCCTCATCCTGCATGATGCCGGCCATGGTCGTGCCGCGCCACATCCGCACCGGCTTTTCAAAGATGCCATAGATCGACCCGGTCGTGTGCCGCATATAGTTGCGCCCCACCTGTCCACTGCTGTTGGCCAGGCCATCCGGGAACATCTCACTGGCGGAATTCAGCAACAGACGCGGGCTTTCAAAACTGTTGCCCGCCACGGCCACGATGCGCGCGGCCTGAACCTGCAGGGCGCCGTCCTTGTCGAAATACTCAACACCGGTGACACGCCCTTGGTCATTGTGCAGGATGCGGGCCGCGTGGGCGTGATCGCGCACCTCAAGGTTGCCGGTCGCCTCGCCTTTAGGAATGTCGGTATAGGCCGACGACCATTTCGCCCCCCACTTGCACCCCTGAAAACAGAACCCCGTCTGCTGACAGGCCGGGCGATCGTCGTAATCGCCGCTGTTGATCGCCATGCGACCCGTGTTGACCTTGGTATAGCCAATCGCCTTTGCGCCCGCTTCGAACACCTTATAGTTGTTGCTGCCGGGCAGCCCCTCGCGCCCGCCCGTCCGCGTGACGCCCAACTTGGTTTCGGCCAGATCGTACCAGGGGGCCATCTCGGCCCCGTCGATGGGCCAGTCCAGCAGGTTCGCCCCCTCGACCTCGCCATAGGTGGACAACGCTTTCCACTCATGGTCCTGGAACCGCAGGGATGCGCCGGCCCAATGGGTCGTGGTGCCGCCAACCGCCTTGACGATCCACGCAGGCAGGCCGCTGAAATCCTTGGCCACACGCCAATCGCCACTTGTCGTGCGTGGGTCGGTCCACGCCAGCTGGCCGAAACTGTCCCATTCGTCATTGATGTAATCCTCGGGCAGATAGCGCCCGCCAGCCTCCAAGGCGACGACCTTGACGCCCTTCTGCGCCAGTTCGTTGGCCAGGACACCACCGCCCGCGCCCGTGCCGATAATGACGACCACGCTGTCGTCGGTCAGTTCGAATTTTGCTGCCGTTGCCATGATCCGCCTCCTTACAACCAGTCGATGTCGTCAAAACCGCGATAGAGATAGCCGCCTTGCGAAAAGCTCTCTCCCTCATAGCCAAAGATCGGCCAGACCTCTTTTTGGTTGTAGAGACCCGTCACCAGCCCGCCGCGGACGGTCTGAAAGAACGCGCTGTCCTCGATACCGCGCAGGATCGCGACGCGGTCCTGTTCCCAGCCGATGGACACATAATCATCATGGCCTGCCATCTGCGCGGCGGCATCCAGCGCGGCGATCCCCTCGGCGACCATGGTCTGGTTCTCTGCGGTGTCGTATCCCTTGACGGCGACCGCATAGAACCGATCGCCGACGCGGTCGTGCGGATAGATATCGCGCGCCATCTGCAGCAGCGTCGCCATCTGGTGTTCGCTGATCGCGGTCACCTCGACAGCCCAGGCCGCATCGGGTGCCGCGATAAAGCCGACGCCGGTGACGGTCAGCGCGCCGACTGCAACGGCCCGCGACAGCAATGCCCGGCGGGTCAGCTCCTTGGTCATTGGTTCAGACATGGGTTCCTCCTCCCTTGATGTTAGTCCGCGCCCCCTCCCAAGGGCGCGGCAGTCCGGTCAGCGATAGCGGCCGCCGCGCTGCAGGACCTCGATCTCGTATCCGTCGGGGTCCTTGATGAAAAAGAACCGGGCGATCAGCGCACCACCCGGGGCAAAATCGACCAGCTTGCGTGGTGAAAACCCCTCCGCCTCCAGCCGGGCGTGGGTTGCGTCGACATCATCGACGGAAAACGCCACGTGCCCATAGCCGTCGCCCATGTCATAGGGTTCGGTGCGACCTTTGTTGACGGTCAGTTCCAGCTCGGTTTCGCTCTCGCTGTTGGACAGATAGATCAGAGTGAATTTCTCGAAATCCAGCCGCTCTGCCACCTTCAATCCAAAGCAGCGGTCATAGAAATCGACCGATGCGTCCCCGTCCAGAACGCGGATCATCGAGTGGATGTACTTGGCCATCAGGCCCTCCCTGCACGTGTCTTGTCGGACCAAGGCTAGGGGTCTGGCTAGCGACCGGGTAGTATCGGAATACTACAGCGCAAATATCGGGTTCATTCGGCGGCGATGGCCGGGGTCACATCATCTTCGCCCAGATGAATGGTGCAGGCGCATCGCAACAGCGACGTGAAATTTCGCGCCTCTCCGTGCAGCTCAAGAACCTCTGCATGCAGTTTTGAGATGAATGCGGGCGTCGTGATACCCTCACGCGCGGCGATACCGTCCAAGATGCGCCAGAACGCGCGCTCGAGCCGGATCGAGGTCGATTGACCGTTCAGACGCAAGCGGCGGGTCACGGTTTCATAGCGGTCCGGGTGCTGCCCGGCAAAGATCTGGCACATCAGCGTGATCTTGTCCTGTTCCTGTCCGTCAATGTGGCGTGCATCGCCCGAGGGGTCAACGCGACTTTTGGTCGTATCCGGTCAGGAACGAAAAGGGCCACCCCGAAGGGTGGCCCTGTCTGCCGTGATATCCCCGAAAGGATCATCCGACAGCATCAGCAGTCCTTTGCCCGCTTGGGCGTCGGATCACTTGATGATCTTGGCGACGACGCCTGCGCCGACGGTGCGGCCGCCTTCGCGGATGGCGAAGCGCAGCTTTTCTTCCATGGCGATCGGCGCGATCAGTTCGACTTCGAACTTCAGGTTGTCGCCGGGCATCACCATCTCGGTGCCCTCGGGCAGCTTGACGGTGCCGGTGACGTCCGTGGTCCGGAAGTAGAACTGCGGGCGATAGTTCGCAAAGAACGGCGTGTGGCGGCCGCCCTCTTCCTTGGTCAGGATATAGGCCTCGGCCTCGAACTGGGTGTGCGGGTTCACCGATTTCGGCTTGCACAGCACCTGGCCACGCTCGACGCCGTCACGGTCGATGCCGCGCAGCAGCACGCCCACGTTGTCGCCGGCCTCACCGCGGTCCAGCAGCTTGCGGAACATCTCGACGCCCGTGCAGGCGGTCGAGATCGTGATCCCGCGGGCCTTCTCTTCGGGCGCGCCGTCGATCTGGTCATAGGCGCGGAATTCGCCGAAGTACTTGGTGATAGCTGCCGTCAGCGTCGTCTTGCCGTGGTCAACGTGGCCGATCGTGCCGATGTTGACGTGCGGTTTGTTCCGTTCAAACTTTGCCTTGCCCATGGAATGGCTCCTTGTTCTTCAATGCTTGTAAAGTGGCGGGGCATGGCGCCCCGCCGCAAGATCAGGCGTATTTCTTCTGGATCTCGTCCGACAGGTTCTGCGGAACGGCCTCGTAGTGGTCGAACTGCATCGAGAACACCGCACGACCCGACGACATCGAGCGCAGGTTGTTGATGTAACCGAACATGTTGGCCAGCGGCACAAAGCAGTCGATGACATTGGCGTTTCCGCGGCTGTCCTGCCCCCGGACCATGCCACGACGGCTGGTCAGGTCACCGATGATCGAACCGGTATACTCTTCCGGCGTGACGACCTCGACCTTCATGATCGGCTCCAGCAGCTTGGCGCCGGCCTTGCGCAGACCTTCGCGCATCGCAGCGCGCGCCGCGATCTCGAATGCCAGGACCGAGGAGTCGACGTCGTGGAACGCACCGTCCGTCAGCGCGACCTTGAAGTCGATGACCGGGAAACCTGCCAGCGGACCGGAGTCCATGACCGACTTGATGCCCTTTTCGACGCCGGGGATGTATTCCTTCGGCACCGCACCGCCCACGATCTTGGATTCGAACGAATAACCTTCGCCCGGCTCCGTCGGAGTGATGGTCAGTTTGATACGCGCGAACTGGCCCGTACCGCCGGTCTGCTTCTTGTGGGTATAGTCGATATCGGCCTGTTGGCTGATCGTCTCACGATAGGCAACCTGGGGCGCACCGATGTTCGCCTCGACCTTGAACTCGCGCTTCATACGGTCGACCAGGATGTCGAGGTGAAGTTCGCCCATGCCCTTCATGATCGTCTGGCCCGACTCGAGATCGGTCTCCACACGGAAGGACGGGTCTTCGGCCGACAGGCGCTGAAGGGCAAGGCCCATCTTTTCCTGGTCTGCCTTGGACTTGGGCTCGACGGCGATCTCGATCACCGGCTCGGGGAAGGTCATGGTTTCCAGCACGACCGGCTTGGCCGGATCGCACAGGGTATCCCCCGTGGTGGTGTCCTTCAGACCTGCCAGCGCAATGATGTCGCCCGCAAATGCCTCTTCGATCTCCTCGCGGTTGATCGAGTGCATCATCATCATGCGGCCGACGCGCTCGCGCTTGCCTTTGGTGGCGTTCAGCAGCTGATCGCCCTTCTTCATCGTGCCCGAATAAATGCGCGTGAAGGTCAGCGAACCGACGAACGGGTCGTTCATGATCTTGAACGCCAGACCCGAGAAGGGCATCGCATCGTCCGCACGGCGTTCGATGTTGCGCGTCTCGCTGTCATCGCCAGGGGTGAAGCCCATGTAAGCCGGCACGTCCAGCGGGTTCGGCAGGAAGTCGATGACCGCGTTCAGCAGGGGCTGCACGCCCTTGTTCTTGAACGCCGACCCGGCGGTGACCGGGAAGAACGACAGCGACAGCGTGCCTTTGCGGATCAGTGCGCGCAGGGTCGCCTCGTCGGGCTCATTGCCCTCCAGATAGGCTTCCATCGCGGCATCGTCCATGTCGACGGCCAGCTCTATCATGTTCGAACGCCATTCGTCGGCCATGGCCTTCAGGTCGTCACGGATCGGACGGCGGAACCAGGACGCGCCCAGATCTTCGCCTTCCCAAACCCATTCTTCCATCTTGATCAGGTCGATGATGCCTTCCAGCTTGTCCTCGGCGCCGATCGGCAGGGCGATCGGGCACGGAATGCCGCCGGTGCGTTCCTTGATCATCTTCACGCAGTTGAAGAAGTCGGCACCAATCTTGTCCATCTTGTTGACGAACACGATCCGCGGAACCTTGTAGCGGTCGGCCTGACGCCAGACGGTCTCGGTCTGGGGCTCGACGCCGGCGTTGGCATCCAGCAGACAGATCGCACCATCCAGAACCGCCAGCGAACGCTCGACTTCGATGGTGAAGTCCACGTGGCCGGGGGTGTCGATGATGTTGAAGCGGTATTTAGTGTCCGAAGTCCCCTCGGTGGTGGGGTCTTCCTGACGCTGCCAGAACGTGGTGGTCGCGGCAGACGTGATCGTGATGCCGCGCTCCTGCTCTTGCTCCATCCAGTCCATGGTCGCGGCGCCGTCATGCACTTCGCCGATCTTGTGCGACTTGCCGGTGTAGTAAAGGATACGCTCGGTCGTCGTCGTCTTGCCGGCATCGATGTGGGCCATGATGCCGAAGTTGCGATAACGCGGAAGCTGATATTCGCGTGCCATGAAGTGGATCCTTTCGCCTTACCAGCGGTAGTGGCTGAACGCCTTGTTGGCGTCGGCCATCTTGTGCGTGTCTTCGCGCTTCTTGACGGCGGTTCCGCGGCCGTTGACGGCATCGGACAGCTCGCCTGCAAGGCGCTCTTCCATCGTGTTCTCGTTGCGCTTGGCCGCGGCCGTGATCAGCCAGCGGATGGCCAGCGCCTCGCGGCGGATCGGACGAACTTCGACCGGAACCTGATACGTGGCACCACCGACGCGGCGCGAACGCACTTCGACGGACGGCTTCACGTTTTCCAGCGCCTCGTGGAAAACCTCGATGGGCTCGCGCTTGAGGCGGGTCTCGACGCGCTCCAGCGCGTTATAGACGATCCGCTCGGCAATCGACTTCTTGCCGTCAACCATCAGGTTGTTCATGAATTTGGTCAGTACGCGATCGCCATACTTGGCGTCGGGCAGGACATCGCGCTTTTCAGCGGCGTGACGACGTGACATGGATGCCTCTCCTTACTTCGGACGCTTCGCGCCGTATTTCGAACGACGCTGACGACGGTCCTTGACGCCCTGGGTATCCAGCACACCGCGCAGGATGTGGTAACGGACACCCGGAAGGTCTTTGACGCGGCCGCCGCGGATCAGCACAACGCTGTGTTCCTGCAGGTTGTGCTTTTCGCCCGGAATGTAGGAGATGACCTCAAAGCCATTCGTCAGGCGGACCTTGGCCACCTTACGCATAGCGGAGTTCGGCTTCTTCGGCGTCGTGGTGTAGACGCGCGTGCAGACACCGCGTTTCTGCGGGCAGCCCTGAAGGTGCATGGATTTAGACCGCTGCACTCTCGGCTGCCGCGGCTTGCGGATCAGCTGTTGGATCGTCGGCATTCGGTTCCCCGTCTTGCTCTGTCAATACTCGCAACCGATCGGTTGCGCCGCTTCTCGACGGCACCTTGCGCGAATCGCAAAATGCCAAGCCCGTCCCGCCCATAAAGGGCTGACGGGCATAATTCCAGAGGATCGAGGCTGTTCTGCCCGGACCCTGACCTCACAGGTTCTGGCACCCGATGCGGTTTCCCGCCGGGTCGCGTGGTCATAGGGGGAATCCCCGTCCCTGTCAACAAGCCCACCTTGGCCGCGCGGCCTATCCCAGCTCGCGCGCAAGGGCGGCCAGATCGGCCCGACGCAACCCGAACCGTGTCCGCAACAGCTTGTTCATCGTGCCGTCTTCGGGTTGCCAGGGCAGGCCCGGACCCATGTCGCCGGAATCGCTGTCCGCGTGGATCGACCGGATGAACATCAGCGGCCGCGTCACCTGTACCCCCGGCATCCACTGCGCCAGTTTGGTATGGTTGAAATGCAGGGCCGTCCGCGGCACGTCGGGCGGCAGGAAAATGGTCAGCGCCACGCCCATGTTGTGACAGATCCGCGGCGTGATCTTCAACTGGCCCTCGCGTGCTGCGATCATCAGGCCGCGCCCGTAATCCAGTGACAGCTTGCCCTCGGCCTGCCACAGCGGGCCGACACGGGCGAAATCCGCGCGCGTCCGGGCAATGTAATCGACCGCCACGGCATCGTCGTCGTCATGGCGAAAATGGCCGATCACCTGCGCTGTGCCGTCAATATGATGCGCCACCGCCGCCTGGCAGGCCTCCAGATGATAATCCATCGGCGGCACCAGCGACAGACGCAGCTGTGGCACCCGGTCGCACAGGTCGCGCAACTGGCCCAGCCACGGCTCTGGCAGGTCCGGCCCGGTCATGATCACCAGCGTGAAGTCGGGATCGGTCTGCGCGAGCCATCCCGGCAGCGCGACTGTCTGGAACCACAACCAGCGGCGTGCCAGGCGATCGGGATCGTACAGATAGGCACGCCGCGCCGCGATGCTGTCATGTTCGACCTGATAGCCGCGCAATCCCAGGTAGGAAAAGCGGCACAGTCCCAGCATCTGCACCCGCATCAGCGCCGCCGTCCCAGTTGAGCCTCGCGCCAGATCGTATAGATGCCTGCCCCCACCACAAGGGCCGATCCGACCCAGGTCCATTTGTCCGGCCAGTCGCCAAAGATCACCAGCCCCAGCAGGATCGCCATCAGCAGCGAAGTATAGCGAAACGGCGACACGGCCGCGATCTCTCCGACGCGCATGGCGGCAACAGCGCACAGATAGCCGACCGTCAGGAATGCGCTGCCCAGAGCCAGCAGGGCCAGCTGCCATATCTGAGGCATCACCCACCCCTGCCCCAGGCTGAGGACGAACCCGGTCAGGGTGACCAGCACCGCGCCATAGAACGCGATGGTGTTCGAACTGACATCCCGCCCGAACCGTCGCGTCGACAGATCGCGCAGCGCAACCATCAGCATCGCCCCAAGCGCCACCAGCGACCAGATGCCGAACGTCCCGCTGCCCGGGCGCAGGATGATCAGCACACCCAGCATGCCCACCGCCACGGCCATGATGCGCCGCCAGCCCAACGTCTCGTTGAAGAACACCGCCGCCCCCAGCATGACCACCAGCGGCAGCGACTGCATCACCGCCGTCAGATCGCCGATCGCCATGCGCTGCAGCGCGTTCAGGAACAGCAGGGTCGACCCGATCTCTCCGACCAGACGCAGCGCCATGGGTGCGCGGGCGGCGGCCGGAATGCGCAGGCGCAGCCCGCCGGCGCGCTGTGCCAGGATCATCAGCGCCAGCATGACGAACGCGCCCCGCAGCGTGATCGCCTGATACAGCGGAATGTCCTGGACCACGAACTTGATGATCGCATCGTTGCAGGTGAACCCCATCATCGACAGCGTCATCAGCCCCGCCCCGCGCAGGTTGTCGCCCGGCTGCACAGGCTCTGGCCTGATCGAGGCGGGCCGCGTGCGGCGCAGTGGGGACATCAGCGGCGTGGACATGGCGGCCTTTCGGTATGCGATGACAGAGGGCGGAGGACGTTCAGCCGATGACGGGGTCGCCGCGTTCGGCATCCTGTCCCGGATGACGCAGTGGCCGGGTCAACGCAAGGCGCAGCTGTGCCATGTCCAGGCCGAACCTGCGGCCCAGCATCTCTGCCAGTTCGGCATCATCGGTGGCGACGCGGTTGCGGCCGATCAGGTGGCCTCTGCTGTCATTGACGTCATGATGGCCCCTGATCCACATCGCACGGCCCGGAATGGCAATGGTCGGCGCCTTGGTCCAGACCTTGTCGTGGCGATAGTTCATCAGGGACCGGACCTCGCCGCCCGGGAAATAGAAGCTCTGTGCCAGACCCCAGTTCTGCGCCATCTCTGCGTGCAGATTGAACCGACCGTCCTTCAGTTCGGCCACCATACCGCTGGTATAGTTGATGATGACCGGGTGATGCTTGCCCACCAGCCGTGCGGCCAGCCGATAGTCGGCGCGGATCCGGGAAACGTAATCGCGCGCCACCGCATCGTCGTCATCCATCCTGAACTGCGCCATCACGTCGGCGTCGGGATCGATGTGCCGGGCCAGTGCCTCGCGGCACAGCGGGCCGTGGCGCGCGGGGGCAAATCGTTCGATCCGCATCTGGGGCATGGTCCGGGCCAGCGCCTCCAGGCGGTCCGACCACGGCTGCGGCAGATCCTCTCCGGTGGCAACGATCAGCGTGAAATCCGGGTCGGTCTGCGCCATCAGCGGGGGAATGCACAGCGCCTCGAACCAGCGCATGCGGCGCTCCATGCGCGCAGGGTCGTACAGGATGGCACGGTTGCGGTCCAGATCGTCGCCGGTGCTCTGGAAGTCACCCTGCGCCAGCAGAGAAAATCGACAAAGACCAAGAACTTGAATGCGCATGACGGTTCCTTGAAAGCCCCATGCAGTATGGGAAGGCGAAAAGGCCGGTCAACACAAAAGACAAAGGCCCGGCACTGGGTGCCGGGCCTTTGCAGGATCGTTCAGGTGTCGCGATCAGTCGTCGCTGCCATCCTTGGGCAGATCCACCGGATCGGCCGCAGGGGTGGCAAAGGACGCCTCGGGCGCGGCCAGGGCTGCAGCAGCCTCGGCATCGGCGCGGCGGGCCTCGATGACCTCGGCGTCGCGTTCCGTCGCGATGCGGCGAACGCGCGTGGTCGCACCACCGGTGCCCGCCGGGATCAGGCGGCCCACGATGACGTTCTCCTTGAGGCCGACCAGCTTGTCGCGCTTACCTTGGACAGCGGCCTCGGTCAGCACACGGGTCGTTTCCTGGAAGGACGCGGCCGAGATGAAGCTGCGGGTCTGCAGCGACGCCTTGGTGATGCCCAGCAGGACAGGCTCGCCCGTGGCGGGACGTCCGCCGCGTGCCTCGATCTTGGCGTTCTCCTCGACGAACTCGTCACGCTCGACGTTCTCGCCCTTCAGCAGCGTGGTGTCGCCGCCGTCCAGGATCTCGATCTTCTGCAGCATCTGGCGAACGATCACCTCGATGTGCTTGTCGTTGATCTTCACGCCCTGCAGTCGATAGACGTCCTGCACCTCATCGATGAGATAGTCGGCCAAGGCCTCGATCCCCATGATGCGCAGGATGTCATGCGGCGCAGGATTGCCGTCCATGATATAGTCACCCTTCTGCACGAAGTCGCCTTCCTGCACCGGGATGTGCTTACCCTTGGGCACCATGTATTCGACGGCGGTGTTGCCTTCCTCGGACGGCTCCAGCGTGATGCGACGCTTATTCTTATAGTCCTTGCCGAACCGCACATAGCCGTCGATCTCGGCGATGATCGCGTGATCCTTGGGACGACGAGCCTCGAACAGTTCCGCAACGCGCGGCAGACCACCGGTGATGTCCTTGGTCCGCGCACCTTCGCGCGGAATGCGGGCCACCACGTCGCCGGGTTTGATCTCCTGGCCATCCTCGATCGACAGCACGGCATCCACCGACATCGGATAGCTGACCGGGTTGCCCTGGTCGTTGCGCACCGGTTCGCCGTTGGCGTCCATGATGATGATCTCGGGCTTGAGGTCGTTGCCTTTCGGCGCCGACCGCCAGTCGGTCACGATCTTCTGGGTCATGCCCGTCGCATCGTCGGTCTCGTCGCGGACCGAAATCCCCGACATCAGGTCGACGAACTTGGCGATGCCGCCCTTCTCCGCGATGATCGGCAGGGTATAGGGGTCCCATTCGAACAGTTTTGCGCCGCGGATAACCCGCTCGCCTTCCTTGACGAACAGCTTGGAGCCGTAGAACAGCTTGTGGCTGGCCCGCTCCTGCCCCTGATCGTCCAGAACCAGCAGCTGCATGTTCCGCGACATCACCACCTGGTCACCATTGGCGTTGCCCAGGATGTTGGCGTTGCGGTACGACACCGTGCCCTCGTGGGACGCGGCCTGGAACGACTGCTGGCCACCCTGTGCAATGCCGCCGATGTGGAACGTCCGCATCGTCAGCTGGGTGCCCGGTTCGCCGATCGACTGTGCGGCGATGATGCCGACAGCCTCGCCGATGTTGACCAGCGTGCCACGGGCCAGATCGCGGCCATAGCATAGCGCACAGATCCCGTCCTCGGATTCGCAGGTCAGCGCCGAACGGATGCGCACGGACAGCACGCCCGCCGCCTCGATCGCATCGGCCTTGCGCTCGTCGATCACGTCGTTGGCACGCACGATGATCTCGTCGCTGCCCGGGACCAGAACGTCCTCGGCCGTTGTGCGGCCCAGAACCCGTTCGGCCAGCGGGCTGATCACCTCGCCGTCGTTCACGGCAGCGGATGCCGTGATCGCGCGCTCGGTTCCGCAATCATGCTCGCGGATGATGCAGTCCTGGGCGACGTCGACCAGACGACGCGTCAGATAGCCCGAGTTCGCGGTCTTCAACGCGGTGTCCGACAGACCCTTCCGGGCGCCGTGGGTCGAGTTGAAGTATTCAAGAACGGTCAGACCTTCCTTGAAGTTCGAAATGATCGGCGTCTCGATGATCTCGCCCGAGGGCTTGGCCATCAGGCCGCGCATGCCACCCAGCTGCTTCATCTGGTTGACCGAGCCACGCGCACCGGAATGCGCCATCATATAAACAGAGTTCGGCTCCATTTCGGCGCCATTCTCGTCCTTCTTGGTGGCCGAGATGGTCGACATCATGGCCTCGGTCACACGGTCGTTGCACTTTGACCAGGCGTCCACGACCTTGTTGTACTTTTCGCCCTGGGTGATCAGGCCGTCCAGATACTGCTGTTCGAACTCCTTCACCTGCTCCTGCACTTCGCCGACGATGGTCCATTTGGTGTCGGGAACGACCATGTCGTCCTTGCCAAAGCTGATGCCGGCCTTGAAGGCCTCGCGGAAGCCCAGACCCATGATCTGGTCACAGAAGATCACCGATTCCTTCTGACCGCAGTAGCGGTAGACGGTGTCGATGACGACCTGCACGTCCTTCTTGCGCAGCAGCCGGTTGACCAGTTCGAACGGCGCCTTTGCGTTCAGCGGCAGCAGACCGCCAAGCCGCAGACGGCCCGGGGTGGTGTCGAAACGGGTCCAGACCTCGTTGCCGTTCTGGTCGATCTGCTTCAGGCGCGCCTGAATCTTGGCATGCAGATGCACCTCGCCGGCGGCCAGGGCGTGCTCGACCTCGTCGATGTTGGCAAAGGCCATGCCCTCGCCCTTCATTCCCTCGCGGCTCATCGAGACATAGTACAGTCCCAGGATCATGTCCTGCGACGGCACGATGATCGGCGCGCCGTTGGCGGGCGACAGCACGTTGTTCGTCGACATCATCAGTACGCGCGCTTCCAGCTGCGCTTCCAGCGACAAGGGCACGTGCACGGCCATCTGATCGCCGTCAAAGTCGGCGTTGAACGCCGAACAGACCAGCGGGTGCAGCTGGATCGCCTTGCCTTCGATCAGGATCGGCTCGAACGCCTGAATGCCGAGACGGTGCAGCGTCGGCGCACGGTTCAGCAGCACCGGATGCTCGCGGATGACCTCGTCCAGGATGTCCCAGACCTCGGGGCGTTCCTTTTCGACCAGCTTCTTGGCCTGCTTGACCGTGCTGGACAGACCCTTCGCCTCAAGGCGCGAATAGATGAACGGCTTGAACAGCTCCAGCGCCATCTTCTTGGGCAGGCCGCACTGGTGCAGTTTGAGTTCCGGGCCGGTCACGATGACCGAACGACCCGAAAAGTCGACGCGCTTGCCCAAAAGGTTCTGGCGGAAGCGGCCCTGCTTGCCTTTCAGCATGTCCGACAGCGACTTCAGCGGGCGACGGTTGTTGCCCGTGATGACGCGACCGCGACGGCCGTTGTCGAACAGCGCGTCGACCGACTCCTGCAGCATGCGCTTCTCGTTGCGCACGATGATGTCGGGCGCGCGCAGTTCGATCAGCCGCTTGAGGCGGTTGTTCCGGTTGATCACCCGGCGATACAGGTCGTTCAGGTCCGACGTGGCGAACCGGCCGCCGTCCAGCGGGACCAGCGGGCGCAGTTCCGGCGGAATGACCGGGATCACGGTCAGGACCATCCATTCCGGACGGTTGCCCGATTCGAGGAACGATTCGACGATCTTCAGGCGCTTGATGATCTTCTTGGGCTTCAGCTCGCCGGTGGCGGCCTTCAAGTCCTCGCGCAGCTGGTCGGCGGTCGCCGCCAGATCGATATTGGCCAGCATCGCACGGATCGCTTCGGCACCGATATCCGCCTGGAAGGCGTCGGCACCAAAGTTGTCCTGCGCGTCTAGGAATTCTTCCTCGGACAGCAGCTGACCATAGGTCAGGTCGGTCAGACCCGGCTCGATGACGACATAGTTCTCAAAGTACAGGATGCGTTCCAGATCGCGCAGCGTCATGTCCAGCATCAGGCCGATGCGGCTCGGCAGCGACTTCAGGAACCAGATGTGCGCAACGGGGGCGGCCAGTTCGATATGGCCCATCCGCTCGCGGCGGACCTTCTGCAGGGTCACCTCGACGCCGCATTTCTCGCAGACCAGACCGCGATACTTCATGCGCTTGTACTTGCCGCACAGGCATTCGTAGTCCTTGATCGGACCAAAGATGCGCGCGCAGAACAGGCCGTCACGTTCCGGCTTGAACGTGCGGTAGTTGATGGTTTCGGGCTTCTTTACCTCGCCAAAGGACCAGGCCAGAATTTCTTCAGGCGAGGCCAGCGAGATCTTGATTTCATTGAACTGCCGCGGCGGGGCCAGCGGGTTCAGGGGGTTCGTGGCAAGTTCCTGGTTCATTCTCAATTCCTAATGAAGGGCATGGAGGAAGGGGTGGTGAGGGCCAAAGCCCTCACTCGTCCTCGTCCACATCCAGGAGTTCCATGTTGAGGCCCAGACCCCGGACCTCCTTGACCAGCACGTTGAACGATTCCGGCACACCAGCCTCAAAGTTGTCCTCGCCCTTGACGATGGACTCATAGACCTTGGTGCGGCCTGCAACGTCGTCCGACTTGACGGTCAGCATTTCCTGCAACGTGTATGCCGCGCCATAGGCCTCCAGGGCCCAGACCTCCATCTCGCCAAGACGCTGGCCACCGAACTGGGCCTTGCCGCCCAACGGCTGCTGCGTGACCAACGAGTACGGACCCGTCGAACGCGCGTGCATCTTGTCATCGACAAGGTGGTGCAGCTTCAGGACGTACTTCATGCCCACGGTGACCTTGCGAGCGAACTGTTCGCCCGAACGGCCATCGAACACCACCGACTGGCCCGAAGTGTCGAACCCTGCACGGGTCAGCGCGTCGTTGACGTCGGCTTCCTTGGCACCGTCAAAGACCGGCGTGGCGATCGGAACACCCGTGCGCACCGTGTCGGCGTGCTCGCGCAGCTGTTCGTCCTCCATGCCCTCGAACGTGTCGGCGTACAGATCGTCACCGTAACCGATGCGCATCGCCTCGCGGACCGGGGTCATGTCGCCATTGCGGCGATAATCCTCCAGCGCCTCGTCGATCTTGAGGCCCAGGGCACGGCTGGCCCAACCCATGTGGGTTTCCAGGATCTGACCCACGTTCATGCGCGACGGAACGCCCAGGGGGTTCAGAACCAGGTCGACGGGGGTACCATCCGCCAGAAACGGCATGTCCTCCATCGGGACGACCTTGGACACGACGCCCTTGTTGCCGTGACGACCGGCCATCTTGTCCCCCGCCTGCAGCTTGCGCTTCACGGCGACGAACACCTTGACCATCTTCATCACGCCCGGCGGCAGGTCGTCGCCCTGACGGACTTTCTCGACCTTGTCCTCGAAGCGGGCTTCCAGCAGCTTCTTCTGGATGTCGTACTGACCGTTCAGCGCCTCGACATCCTTGGCGATGTCCTCCTCGCCGATGGCCAGCTGCCACCACTGACCGCGGGACATGGTGCCCAGCAGCTCATCGGTGATCTCGGTCCCCGACCTGATGCCTTTCGGGCCCTTCAGGGCGGTCTTGCCCATGATCAGGGTCTTCAGGCGCGCATAGATGTTGCGGTCCAGAATGCCCTGTTCGTCGTCACGGTCGCGCGCCAGACGCTCGACTTCCTCGCGCTCGATCTGCAGGGCACGCTCGTCCTTGTCGACGCCGTGGCGGTTGAACACCCGGACCTCGACGATCGTGCCATAGGCGCCGGGCGGCAGACGCAGCGACGTATCGCGGACGTCGGACGCCTTTTCACCAAAGATGGCGCGCAGCAGCTTTTCTTCCGGCGTCATCGGGCTCTCGCCCTTGGGGGTGATCTTGCCCACCAGGATGTCGCCCGGTCCGCATTCGGCGCCGATATAGACGATGCCGGCTTCGTCCAGATTACGCAGGGCTTCTTCGCCCACGTTCGGGATGTCGCGGGTGATCTCTTCCGGCCCCAGCTTGGTGTCGCGGGCCGCAACCTCGTATTCATCGATATGGATCGAGGTGAACACGTCGTCGCGGTGAATCCGCTCGCTGATCAGGATCGAGTCCTCGTAGTTGTAGCCGTTCCACGGCATGAACGCGACGACCACGTTCCGACCGATCGCCAGCTCGCCCTGGTCGGTCGAGGGACCGTCCGCGATGACCTGGTTGGCCACGACCTTCTCGCCCACCTTCACCAACGGACGCTGGTTGATGGTCGAGGACTGGTTCGAGCGCTTGAACTTGCGCAGACGATAGATGTCCACGCCCGCGTCGCCCGCACCCATGTCCTCGGTCGCCCGGACCACGATCCGCTGCGCATCGACCTGGTCGATGATGCCGCTGCGGCGCGCCATGATCGCGGCGCCCGAATCGCGGGCCACTGTGGCTTCCATGCCGGTGCCGACGAACGGCGCCTCCGCACGCAGCAAAGGCACGGCCTGACGCTGCATGTTCGAGCCCATCAGCGCGCGGTTGGCGTCGTCGTTCTCAAGGAACGGGATCAGCGCCGCAGCAACCGAGACCAGCTGCTTGGGCGACACGTCGATCAGATCGACGGCATCGACCGGGTTCAGCATGAAGTCGCCCGACTGGCGGGTCGAGATCAGCTCGTCGGTAAAGTCGCCGTTCTCGTCTAGGGTCGCGTTGGCCTGCGCCACGGTGTGACGCATTTCCTCGGTCGCGGACATGTAGACAACGTCGTCGGTCACATGACCGTCGACCACCTTGCGATAAGGCGTCTCGATAAAGCCGTACTTGTTCACCCGTGCGAATGTCGCAAGGCTGTTGATCAGGCCGATGTTCTGACCTTCCGGTGTCTCGATGGGACACATCCGGCCATAGTGGGTCGGGTGAACGTCGCGAACCTCAAAGCCTGCGCGTTCGCGCGTCAGACCGCCCGGCCCAAGGGCCGACAGGCGACGCTTGTGCGTCACTTCGGACAGCGGGTTGGTCTGGTCCATGAACTGCGACAGCTGGCTGGAGCCAAAGAATTCACGCACCGCCGCCGCTGCGGGTTTCGCGTTGATCAGGTCCTGTGGCATGACGGTGTCGATCTCGACCCCGGACATGCGCTCGCGGATGGCACGCTCCATGCGCAGCAGGCCGACGCGGTACTGGTTCTCCATCAGCTCGCCGACCGAACGCACCCGGCGGTTGCCGAGGTGGTCGATGTCGTCGATCTCGCCCTTGCCGTCGCGCAATTCGACCAGGCCGCTGATGCAATGCACGATATCCTCGTGGCGCAGCGTGCGTTGGGTGTCAGGCGCATCCAGGTTCAGACGCATGTTCATCTTGACCCGGCCCACTGCGGACAGGTCATAGCGCTCGCTGTCAAAGAACAGCGAGTTGAACAGGTTCGATGCGGCCTCGACGGTGGGCGGCTCGCCCGGGCGCATGACGCGATAGATGTCCATCAGCGCGCCTTCGCGGCCCATGTTCTTGTCGGCAGCCATGGTGTTGCGGATATACGGACCGACGTTGACGTGGTCGATATCCAGCACCGGAACATCGGTAATGTCGTTGTCCAGCAGCACCTTGAGCAGGCCGCCGGTCATCTCGCCCTGCTTGTCGTATTCCGCGGTGATCTCGTCGCCAGCTTCGGCATAGATGAAGCCGGTCTGGTCGTTGACGATGTCCTTGGAGACAAAGCGGCCGACGATGCGTTCGAACGGGACGAACAGGTTCAGCTGTTCCTCGGCTTCCAGCAGCTTCTTGACCAGACGGGGCGTGACCTTCTCGCCAGCCTTGGCGATGACCTCGCCCGTATCGGCGTTGACCAGATCAAAGATCGGGCGCGTGCCGCGCATCCGCTCCGGGAAGAACCGGGTGACCCAGCCCTGCTCGCGGCCCTCGCGGCGCAGGGTATAGGACACGGTTTGATAGAACGCATCCATGATCGCTTCCTGATCCATGCCCAGGGCATAGAGCAGCGTCGTCACCGGCAGTTTGCGGCGGCGGTCGATGCGCGCGAACACCAGATCCTTGGCGTCGAATTCAAAGTCCAGCCAGGATCCGCGATAGGGAATGATGCGGCAGGCGAACAGCAGCTTGCCCGAGCTGTGCGTCTTGCCGCGGTCATGGTCAAAGAACACGCCCGGGCTGCGGTGCATCTGGGACACGACCACACGCTCGGTGCCGTTCACAATGAACGTGCCGTTCGTCGTCATCAGGGGCATGTCACCCATGAAGACGTCCTGTTCCTTGATGTCCTTGACGGATTTCGCCCCGGTGTTTTCGTCGACATCAAACACGATCAGACGCAGGGTGACCTTCAGCGGCGCGGCATAGGTCATGTCGCGCTGCTGGCACTCGTCCACGTCGTATTTCGGCTTTTCCAGCTCGTACTTCACGAATTCCAGCGTCGCCGTCTCGTTGAAGTCCTTGATCGGGAACACCGACTGGAACACGCCCTGGATACCGTCACCATCGTTATGACCGCTGCCCTCGCCCGAGTTCAGGAACAGGTCATAGGAGGATTTCTGAACCTCGATCAGGTTCGGCATCTCCAGAACTTCACGGATGTTGCCATAATAGCGGCGGATCCGCTTTTGGCCGACATAAGCTTGCGCCATGGGGTCTTGTCACCTTTCGTCTTCGCGCGCGTCCGGGTCGGGGCCCCCGGAACGCACCTACGAATGCAGGGGTGAGGTTCCATTCGTGCCACGCGTCCCACCGCGCGGCTCCCGAACCTCGAACATGCCCTGAAGGAATGTCCGCCAGCCGGACCGCCCTTCAAGACAGGTTCGGCAGGGACCGGGAAACCCCGGACCCTGCCTGTCTTCAACCGATCAAAGGATCGATTACTTCAGCTCGACTTTGGCGCCGGCTGCTTCCAGCTTTTTCTTCACTTCTTCGGCGTCAGCCTTGGAAGCGCCTTCTTTGACCTTGCCGCCAGCTTCGACCAGGTCCTTGGCTTCTTTCAGGCCCAGACCGGTGATGCCGCGAACTTCTTTGATCACGTTGATCTTGTTGGCGCCGGCTTCGACCAGGACGACGTCGAATTCGGTCTTCTCTTCCGCAGCTTCGCCAGCAGCAGCCGGGCCAGCCATCATCACAGCGCCGCCAGCAGCGGGCTCGATGCCATACTCATCCTTCAGGATGGTCTTCAGTTCCTGTGCTTCCAGCAGCGTCAGGCCCACGATTTCTTCGGCAAGTTTCTTCAGATCAGCCATTTTTCCGTTCTTTCCAGTTAATGTTCCAACGTCGGGTGTTCAACCACCAGTCGGGAATAGGTTGCTTACGCAGCCTCACGTTCCTCAAGGGTCGTAAGAATGCTCGCGATGTTCGAAGCAGGCGCGCCAATGGCACCGGCGATGTTCGAAGCAGGCGCACCAAGGCACGACGCGATCTGAGCAATCAGCTCATCACGCGACGGCATCGAGGCGACGGCTTTCACACCGGCCGGATCCAGAGCCGAGTCACCCATCGCACCACCCAGGATCACGAAACGTTCGTTATCCTTGGCGTACTTGTCGGCGATCCGCGCAGCAGCGGTCGGATCCTCCGAATAGGTGATCACGGTCATGCCCGTCAGATAGTCGGCGATGCTTGCGCAAGGCTTACCTTCCAGGGCGATCTTGGCGAGCTTGTTCTTGGCAACGCGAACCGAACCACCGACTTCGCGCATGCGCGAGCGGAGATCCTGCATATGTGCAACCGTCATCCCCTCGTAGTGGGCAACCACCACGACGCCAGAGCTTTCAAAGATCTGGCCGAGTTCGTCGACCAGCTGTTCTTTCTGTGCTCTATCCACGGTTTCACTCCAAGTTGGGGGTTTCCCCCCGCTCTCACTTTTCCCGGTCTCGAACGGGACCGGGTCGGGTCCGTAAGGGCAAGATCACCCGAAGGACTGTGCCTTCGGAAAAACGCTTCCCCATCTCAGGAAGGCAATTAAGCAAGGTTTCCCCCGCACCCTCCGTCTCGGACAGGACAGGGCCGCGTGCGGCCCCGCCATTCCCTGCCCTTGTCCGGCAGGGAAATTCCTTTGGTCAGCTCGCGGTTGCGGAAACCACGTCGATCGACACGCCCGGACCCATGGTCGAGCTGATCGAGACCTTTTTCATGTAGGTGCCCTTGGCACCCGTCGGCTTGGCACGGCTGACCGCGTCCACAAAGGCGCGCAGGTTCTGAGCCAGCTTGTCCTCGTCGAACGAAACCTTGCCGATGCCGGCATGGACCACGCCGGCCTTCTCGGCCTTGAACTGGACTTCGCCACCCTTGGCTGCTTCGACGGCCGATTTCACGTCCATCGTCACGGTGCCGACCTTGGGGTTCGGCATCAGGTTGCGCGGGCCCAGGATCTTGCCCAGACGACCGACCAGCGGCATCATGTCCGGCGTCGCGATGCAACGGTCGAACTCGATCTTGCCGGACTGGATGGTTTCCATCAGGTCCTCGGCGCCGACGATATCCGCACCGGCGGCCTTGGCTTCGTCAGCCTTGGGGCCACGGGCGAACACGGCGACGCGGACGTCCTTGCCGGTGCCTGCGGGCAGCGTGACAACGCCACGGACCATCTGGTCGGCGTGACGCGGGTCGACGCCCAGGTTCAGCGCGATCTCGACGGTCTCGTCGAACTTGGCGGAAGCCTGCGTCTTGACCAGCTTGACCGCGTCTTCGACGGTCAGGTTCATCTTGCCTTCAAAGGCGGCGCGCGCAGCGGTTTTCTTCTTCGAATGTGCCATGATCAGCCCCTCACCTCGATACCGATCGAACGGGCCGAACCCACGATGATCTTCATCGCGGCGTCCACATCATTCGCGGACAGATCGGCCATCTTGGCTTCGGCGATCTCGCGGATCTGCTTGACCGTGACGGTGCCTGCGGTCGAGCGACCCGGCTTGTCCGAACCCTTGGCGCGGTTGCGCTTGCCAACCGGCTTCAGCCCTGCGGCTTTTTTCAGCAGGAACGACGCCGGTGCCGTCTTGGTCGCGAACGTGAACGACTTGTCGGCGTAATAGGTGATGACGACGGGCACGGGCGAGCCCGGCTCCATCTCCTGGGTCTTGGCGTTGAACTCTTTGCAGAACGCCATGATATTGATGCCGCGCTGACCGAGAGCCGGGCCGACGGGGGGCGACGGGTTCGCTTGGCCCGCCTTGATCTGCAGCTTCAGGCTGCCAACAACTTTCTTGGCCATGTGGCCTTCTCCTTTGTCATCAAGCCCCGAAAGGGGGCCGATTTAGCGGTGCGGCCTCACAGCCTCCCGCAGCCAATCACGAAGATTTGGAAACCTGCGTGAATTCCAGTTCGACCGGCGTGGGCCGGCCAAAGATCGACACCGTCACCTTGATGCGCGATGAAATCTCGTCGATTTCCTCGACCATCCCCGAGAACCCTTCGAACGGGCCATCGGTCACGCTGACCTTCTCGCCCACATCGAAACGGATCAGGTTGCGCGGCGCGACAGGTGCGCCGTCGTCCGAACGGTGCAGCATCATGTTCACTTCGTCGTCACGCATCGGCATCGGCTTGCCCTGCGCGCCCAGAAAGCCCGTGACGCGGTTGATCGAGTTAACCAGATGATAGGTCCGGTCCGACATCTCCATGTGCACCAGCACATAGCCGGGCATGAAGCGACGCTCGGACGTCACCTTCTTGCCGCGACGGATCTCGATCACCTCTTCGGTGGGGACCAGAACCTCATCGATCTGGTCGTCCAGGCCCTTCTCGGTGACGGACTGTCGAATCGCCTCGGCGACCTTCTTTTCGAAGTTCGACAGGACGCTGACCGAATACCACCGTTTTGCCATGTCTCGACCGATCCCTGCTCATCTTTCGGGAATCACGCGGCTACCGCGCCAACCCTTTGAATTCCATAATGTCCGGAAATATGTAAATCGGCGCGCATGCGCATTCGATGCACGCCGTGTCCCGGACAGTCGGGGGCAAATACCGCCCCCTGCCCGCAATTGCAAGCCCCGATCAGCCGCTGATCAGGCGCAGCCCCTGCGTCAGACCGGTACGGATCGTCAGGTCGACCAAGAAAAAGAACAGGCTGGTGATGGATGCGAAGATCAGGACCATGATGGTCGTCGTGATCACCTCACGGCGCGTCGGCCATGCGATCTTGGCAGCTTCGGCGCGGACCTGGTTGATGAACTGGACGGGATTGGCCACGGGCGGCTCCTTGAGCAAATGCGTTCGCGGGTCTAGCCGGGCAGTTCCGGCAATTCAACCCTGATCGCGGTCAGGTCGCAGGTCTGGCGAAAGGACCTGGCAGGGGCAGGGGGACTCGAACCCACGACCCTCGGTTTTGGAGACCGATGCTCTACCAACTGAGCTATACCCCTGAGGTCGGGTCTGATTAGTGCCAGCCCGCCTGCCCGTCAAGCAGATAACCAGCAGCTACAGAAACCGCGGAAACTCGATCTTCGGGCAGCGGTCCTGAATGACAGCAATGCCACGCGCCCGTGCCCGCTCTGCGGCCACATCATCGCGCACGCCCAGTTGGGTCCAGATCACCCGCAGGTCGGGCAGATGCGCCAGCGCGTCGTCGACGACCTGCCCCACCGCGTCGGAACGGCGAAAGATGTCGACCAGCTGCACCCCTTCCGCATCCGGAATATCCGCCAGAGAGGCGTAAACCCGCTCACCCAGGATGGTCTGGCCATCATGTCCGGGATTGACGGGAATGACACGGATGCCCTGGGACTGAAGATATCTGGCGACACCCCAACTGGGCCGTGCTTCGTTGGGCGACAGGCCCACCATCGCCACGACCTTGGTCTGGCGGGCGATACGCGCGATATCGTGGTCTTCGTCTGCAAGAATGGCCATGATCGTCTCTCCCTTGCGGCGCACCCACAGGTTGCAGCCTCTCATAGAAAAAGCGCCCGGTCCATGTTGTGGCCGGGCGCAAGTCGCGGAACGAGGGACAGTGATCTGGACACGACCGTTCCGGGGTCATGCCATGAGATGTAAATGGGCATCAGCCGGAAAAGTTCCAGACAAATCGCGCATTCGTGATTATCAGACCATCAGCGCTTGCGGAACATTCCGCGCGCTTCGTCCACGATCCGTGCCGGATCGCTGGTCAGGCGGCGTTCAGCGACCCCCGATTCCAGCAGATACAACCGGCCGGCCACCACCGCGAAATGGCGCGGGTCGCCCATCTGCGGACGCCCGTCGATGATCGAGACCGGGCACATTCCGCCCAGTGCCGGGGCGAATGATCGCGGGTTGGCCTCGAACCGGGCACGGTTCTCTTCGGATGCGAAATGCCACAGCTGGCCCTTCCACATCGTCGCGATATCGCTGCGTCCGGGAATCGGCCGCCCCGCCTGAACGTATCCCACGGGATCGAACCCGCCCACGGCCCAGTCCTGCGCCGCCGCCGGAAGGGCGATCGCAAGGCTGATCAGCAGGGACAGGACACGGGCTTTCATGACGACTCGACTGTTGCGGTCCGGTCTTTTTGACAGCAGCCGGACCAAATCTCAACGCGCGTGGCATAAACGTCGCAGGGATGTGATATTCAGGCACGCCCCGCGGAATACAGCGCCACGGCTGCGGCGTTCGAGACGTTCAGCGATCCGAAATCGGCCGCGAACGGGATGCGCGCGACATGGTCGCAGGTCTTCATGGTCAGCTCGCGCATGCCCGGCCCTTCGGCACCCAGAACCAGACAAACGGCACGGCCCGACAGATCCGACATCAGGTCGGGCAGCGATTCGGTCCCGGTGCCATCCAGGCCCACCAGAATAAATCCCATGTTCTTCAGCTGGGTCAGCGCCTCGGCCAGGTTCGGCACCCGCAGATAGGGCTGGCGTTCCAGCGCGCCCGACGCGGTCTTGGCCAAGGCCCCCGTCTCTGGCGCGGAATGGCGGGACGGGGCAATGACCGCCCGCGCGCCGAACACCTCGGCCGACCGCAGGATCGCGCCGACATTGTGCGGGTCGGTCACCCGGTCCAGCGCCACCAACAGCGGGCGCGTCTCTCCCGGCGCCTCGCGCAGGGCGACCTCGGACAGGCTGCCCCATTTCAACGGCTTGACCTCCAGCGCGGCGCCCTGATGGACGCTTTCGGCGGCCAGACCCACGGTTTTGTCAAAGACCCGCGGATCGGTGATCTCGGGCTCCATCCCGTGCAGGTCGCCCAGCCGGGTGACCGCGTTCTGGGTGACCACCAGACGCAGCTTTTCGCGTACCGGGTTGGCCAGCGCGTCGCGCACGGCGTGCAGGCCGAACAGCCAGACCGTCTCGGCGGCGGCGGCGCGGCGGGCGCGTTCCTTGTCGATGACCCATGTGGGCTTCTTGGCGTTTCCGCTTTTGTCGGACATGCGCGGCCTCCTTTCCTTGTGGACCCTTCTCTGCGCGCAGGGCGCGCATCGCGCAAGCCCCGGAAATCCGCTTGACGGCCCCCGACGGGGCAGCTAATCACCCCGCACGCCGAAAGCGATCGGCGGGCGACGTGCTGCAAGGTGCGGCAGCGGACTGTAACTCCGCCGGGGAGACCCACGCCTGGTTCGATTCCAGGGTCGCCCACCACTTTCCCGACATTCCGGATGATCAAGTGGTGGCAGGTTCATTCCTGCAAAGGGCTTTTGCTGTCCCCCTACAACCGCTAGGCTGAACGCGATCACGCTTTGGCAAAGGATTCAGGGTGCCCGCCAAGAAACAAAAGCAGCCCAATCTGCTGATCGTCGCGCAATCCGGTCGGCTGGAGTTCGAGGCCGTGATTTTCATGGCCAGTCTGCGCGCGCACGCGCCAGACTTCACCGGCACGGTGTTCATCGCCGAACCCACACCCGACGGCGCCTGGCTCGGGCATGACACGGCGATCTCCGACCCGTGCCGCCAGATGCTGACCGATTTCGGCGCGACGATCGTGCCGTTCACCGCCAGCCATTTCGGCGCGACCTATCCGCAGGGCAACAAGATCGAGGCGCTGTCGGTCCTGCCCAAGGGCAAACCGTTTCTGTTCCTTGACACCGACACGCTGATCACCGGACCGCTGGACCGGGTCCGGTTCGATTTCGCGCGCCCGTCGGCGTCGATGCGCCGCGAAGGGACATGGCCCAAGCCGCCGCTTTACGGGCCGGGCTTTCACGCCATCTGGCAATCGCTGTACGACCGGTTTGGCCTGAGTTTCGCGCCCACGCTGGACCTGTCGCAACCCGACGAGCATTGGGAACGCTATCTGTATTTCAACGCGGGCTGGTTCTTTGGCGCGGACCCGGTGGAATTCGGACAGCGGTTCCTGACCTGGGCGCTGGCGCTGCGCGACGATCCGCATGACGAACTGGCCTGTCAGGTGATGGACCCGTGGCTGGATCAGGCGGTGCTGCCGCTGGTCATCCACAGCCTTGGCGGCGGACGCCCCGGACCGGCACTGGACGGGCTGGACGGCGATGTGACGTGTCACTACCGCAGGCTGCCTTTGCTGTACGCCCGCGACCCCGAGGCCGCGATCGTCGCACTGGAACATGCCGTCGGCACCAAAGAGGTCAAGCGTGTGCTGCGCGAATGGGAACCTGCGCGCAAGCTGATCTATCAGGACAAGGGCCGCCAGAAGGTACGCCCGATCTTTGCCGACAGGCCGACCCCCGCCCCCGAACGCATGATTCGCAACCAGCTCAAGGCACGGGGGTGGTGGCTGGTCTAGCCCAGCCGCCCCAACCGGATCGGGCCGTGAGGGTTGGGGCCCGCAGGGTGCCCGTTCTGCAGAACGGCAATGTCCCCGTTCGCCGCCATCTGCAACGCCAGCCGCCGCAGCGGGTCCATCAGCGGTCGCCAGTCCGTCGTCAGATCGCGGGCGATTCTGCTGGGACAGCAGGTCGTGCCCGGACGCAGCCGGGCGACCTGCGCAAGGATGGCCCCGCGCAGGTCGTCGTCAGTCATCCCAGAACCGCGTCGCAGCGCGCACAGACGCCGGGATGGGCGTGCGTGCCCACGTCGGGCAGGATCTTCCAGCAACGTTGGCATTTCTCGCCGTCCGCAGTTTCGAACACGACGCCGATGCCGGGGGTCTCAGTCATGCGGAACGCCTCGGTCGGGGCCGGATCGGCGGTCAGCGACAGGTCCGACGTGATGCACATGTCGGCGAATGCCACCGATTTCAGCGCATCCAGCATCTGGGCATCCTCGACATGGACCACGGGCGCGGCCTCCAGGCTGGCCCCGATGGTCTTGTCGGTCCGCTTGACCTCCAGCGCCGCGGTGACCACGCGGCGGGCACGACGGACATGGTCCCACCGTGCCGCCAACGGCTCGTTCAGCCAGTCGGCCGGCGTCGCCGCGAAATCGTGCAGGTGCACGCTGTCGTCGTCGGACGGGAACCGCGACAGCCAGACATCCTCCATCGTGAAGGGCAGGATCGGCGCCAGCCAGGTCACCAGCCGATGGAACAGCAGGTCCAGCACCGTCCGCGACGCGCGTCTGCGGTCGCTGTCCGCCGCGTCGCAATACAGCGCATCCTTCCTGACGTCGAAATAGAACGCCGACAGGTCGACCGTGCAGAACTGGAACAGCGTCTGGAACACGCCCTGGAAATCGAAATTCGCATAGCCTTGGCGGACCTGGTGATCCAGCTGCGCCAGCCGGTGCAGCATCCACTGTTCCAGCTCGGGCATCTGCGCGGGCTGGACACGTTCGGCCTCATCGAACCCCGCCAACGCTCCCAGCAGGAACCGCAGCGTGTTGCGCAGCCGACGATAGCTGTCGGCGGTCCCCTTCAGGATCTCGGGGCCAATCCGCTGGTCGGCGGTGTAATCGGCCTGCGCCACCCAAAGACGCAGGATGTCGGCGCCGTACTGTTCGATCACCTTGGCGGGCACGATCGTGTTGCCAAGCGACTTGGACATCTTCATGCCCTTTTCGTCCAGCGTGAAACCATGCGTGACCACGTTACGATAAGGCGCACGGCCCTTGGTCGCCGATGCCTGCAGCAGCGACGACTGGAACCACCCGCGATGCTGGTCGGTGCCCTCCAGATAGACGTCGGCGATGCCGTCCGGTGCGCCGTCCTCGCGGTCGCGCAGAACAAAGCTGTGGGTCGAGCCCGAATCGAACCACACGTCCAGCACATCCATGACCTGATCATAGGCCTCAGGGTCCGCGATTCCGTCCAGCATCCGGGCCTTGAACCCCGCACTATACCAGACATCCGCGCCATCCACCTCGAATGCCGCGACGATGCGGTCGTTCAGCCGCGAATCGCGCAGCAGAAAGTCGTCATCCGTGGGCTTGGCCCCGCGCCGCACGAAACAGGTCAGCGGCACGCCCCAGGCCCGCTGGCGCGACAGGACCCAGTCGGGGCGGTTCTCGACCATCGAATGGATGCGGTTGCGCCCGGTCTTGGGCCACCACTTGACCAGCTGGTCGATCGAGGTCAGCGCCCGCGCCCGGATCGTGTCGCCATGCGTGCCCATGCCGTCGTCCAGCGGCTTGTCGATGGCCGCGAACCATTGCGGCGTGTTGCGATAGATCAGCGGCGCCTTGGACCGCCAGCTGTGCGGATAGCTGTGCTTGATCTTGCCCTTGGCCAGCAGCCCGCCGGCCCAGGCCAACTGCTTGATCACGCTGACATTGGCGGGGCCGTCCTTGCCGTCGGGCGCCACGATCGCCTCTCCCCCAAAGATCGGCAGATCCTTGCGATAGCTGCCGTCGGGTTCGACATTGTAGGTCATCGGCAGCTTGAACCGCAGGCCCAGCTGATAGTCGTCGTCGCCATGGCTGGGCGCGGTATGCACGAACCCCGTGCCCGCCTCGTCGGTGACGTGATCGCCGGGCAGCATGGGCACATCATAGTCCCACTCGGCCGCACCGCCCTCGACCCCGCGCAGGGGGTGGGACAGGATCAGCCCGTCCAGATCGGCGGCGGTCACGTCGGCCACCCGGTCGAACCCGGTCACCTTGGCCTGCGTCATGACGCCCTGCGCCAGCGCATCTGCTAGGACCAGACGCTCTCCAGCCACTGCCGTCGCCCCTTCGCCCACTGCTTGGACCTGATACAGGCCATAGGCGATCGCGGGGTTGAACGCGACGGCGCGGTTCTGGGGGATGGTCCAGGGCGTCGTGGTCCAGATGACCACCTTGGCCTCCGTCTCACGCGCAAAAAGACCCGATCCGCTGACGACGCCGAACCGCACCCAGATCGTGTGGCTGGTGTGGTCGTGATATTCGACCTCGGCCTCGGCCAGGGCGGTCTTTTCCACGGGCGACCACATCACGGGCTTGGACCCCTGATACAGCGACCCGTTCATCACCAGCTTCATGAACTCGGCCGCGATGACGGCCTCGGCATGGAAATCCATCGTCAGATAGGGCCGGTCCCATGCCCCGGTGATGCCCAGACGCTTGAACTCGTCGCGCTGGATGTCCACCCATTCGTCGGCAAAGCGGCGGCATTCCTGACGGAACTCGACCATGTCGACCGCGTCCTTGTCGCGGCCCTCCTTGCGGTACTTTTCCTCGATCTTCCATTCGATCGGCAGGCCGTGACAGTCCCAGCCCGGCACATAGCGCGCATCGAACCCCATCATCTGGTGGCTGCGCACAACGATGTCCTTGATGGTCTTGTTCAGCGCGTGGCCGATATGCAGATGCCCGTTCGCATAGGGCGGGCCGTCATGCAGCACGAACGGCTTGCGCCCCGCCGCCGTGGACCGCAGGCGGTCATAGACGCCGATGCGGGCCCAACGCTCCAGCCATTCGGGTTCGCGGGCGGGCAGGCCCGCACGCATCGGAAAGTCAGTCTGGGGCAGAAAGACGGTATCGCGGTAATCGGGCTGCGTGGCGTCGGCCATCGGGGCGTTCCTTTGAGAGATGTTCGGACAAGACTGACCCGGCGGCGTGAAACCTCACGCCACCGGGCTGCTAATTCGAGATCCGAACGCCGGAAATTTCATCCGCCCTCTATAGAAAGCACCGCTTGGCGCTGCAAGCGCCGAACCTAGCGCGCGGCCCCCACCCCGGCTAGACTGCAGCCACCGCGGCTCTGAGGTTCCGATGCACCCTGCCCCCCTGCGCAGCCGCCTGACCCGACGCGACGCCGCGCTGCGCCGCTTTGCCATGGCGCGATACGGGCCGCGCGGCACGCTGGCGCTGCACCGGCACGCGGTCGGCGCGGACCTGCTGCGCGCGCCCCTGAACGTGATGCTGGCCCCCGTGGCCCTGCTGTTGCTGGGCGTGGGCTGGGTGCTGACGCGGGTGGGGGCCACGCGGGCGGGCGGCTGGCTGCGCACGCGGCGGGTGTTTCTGGGGTCCGACGTCTCGACGGTGATCCAGCGCGACCTGACGGCGCTGATCGCCGATCTGCGTCAACAGGGTCTGGGCCCGGACGCATCCCCCGACCGCATCGCCCGCGCCATCCGCAGCCATGCCGACACCCGCAATGCCGTGGCCGAGATCACCACATCGCTGATCGTGCTGACCGTGGGCATCGTGCTGTTTCACCGCGCCACGCCGGGTATGATTTCCCTCGCCGGGCCGATGGCACAGATGCGCGCGCATGGCGCGGCGGTGCGCGATTTCGCCTTGGGCGACACGTTGGGCCGGGCCTGGTACTGGGCGTTTCCGGTGGATATTTCGCCCCTGACGGTCATCGCCACGGGGGTGGCGCTGGCCGTGGCCGGGTCGCTGGTCACCACCTTCGCGGGGCTGATCGCGGACCCGGTCCAGCTGTGGACCGGCATCCACCGGCGCCGCCTGTCACGGCTGATGGCGCAGCTGGATGCGGACACCGACGACACCGCGCCCGAACCCGAACATCTGTTGGCGCGTCTGGGCGACGTGATCGACACCGCGTTGATCGCGCTGCGATCATGGCGCGGCTGAGGGTTCGCGCCTAGCCGCGACCGCGATAGGTCGGCACACCCTGATCGGGCAGCCACAGGCCCGCGGGCGGCGCGCTCGTCTGCCAGAACACGTCGATCGGCATGCCACCGCGCGGATACCAATAGCCGCCGATGCGCAGCCAGGCCGGGTCCAGCAGGTCGGCGATGCGTCGCCCGATGCCGACGGTGCAATCCTCGTGGAACGCGCAGTGATTGCGGAAACTGCCCAGAAACAGCTTGAGCGATTTCGATTCCACCAGCCAGTCGCCAGGCACGTAATCGATCACCAGATGCGCGAAATCGGGCTGGCCGGTCAGCGGGCACAGGCTGGTGAATTCGGGCTGGGTGAACCGCACGGCATAGGTCTGGCCGGGCTGGGGGTTGGGCACACGCTCCAGCACGGCCTGGTCGGGATGCTGTGGCAGGGGGGTGGCGCTGCCCAATTGGGTCAGCGCGTCGGTATAGTGGCTCATGGCTCGCTCCTGTTTTGTCCGGGTGGGCTGCGACCGGGTGGCCTCCCTTACGGCGGCACGCGACCCCTTGCAACCGCGCAGCCCCTGCCCCAGATGCGGCGGATGGACCCGCGTTTCGACATCACCGAAGACGAGATCGCCCGCACCGTCGCCGTCTTTTACGGCGCTGTGCGGCGGCACGAAGTGCTGGCCCCGATCTTTGCTGAACATGTCGGCGACTGGTCCGCGCACGAGGATCGCATCGCGGCCTTCTGGAAGGGCGCGATCCTGCACAAGGCGGGCTATAACGGCAGCCCGATGCGCGCGCACCTGTCCGCGGGCAACCTCCGCCCCGAGCATTTCGAGATCTGGCTGTCCCTGTTCGACGAGGCGCTGCGCCGCACCCTGCCACCGTGGTCGGCCCGTGCCTGGTCGCAGATGGCGCATCGCATCGGCCAGGGCCTGCGCGCCGGGGTGCAGAACATCGACGCGGGCCGCGCCGGTCCCCCGGTCCTGCGCTAGCCGCCCGTCCTGCCCTAGCCGCGCGTGCGCGGCGGGCGGGGGCGATAGACAGGCAGCTTCCATCCCCGCACCATACTACCCGCGCGCAGAACGAACGTGACCACGCCGCAGGCGATCAGCGCCTCGACCCGCCCCAGTCCGATCCCGACCAGCAGCACTGCCGCCAACGCCCCGCCAAACGCCGCCGTCAGGTACAGTTCGCCCTGTTTCAGGACCAGCGGCACCTCGTTGCCGACCACGTCGCGCATCAGCCCGCCGAAGGTGCCGGTGACCACGCCCATGATCACCACGATGACCGGGCTGAACCCGCCCGCCAGCGCCACGGCGACGCCTGCGGGGACCGCCACCGACAGGGCAAAGGCGTCCAGCCACAGCAGCAGGCGATAACGGCTTTCGAACCGGTGCGCGGTCCAGAACACGACCATCGCCGCCACCGCCGCCACCACGACCAGCGATGGCCGGGCGACCCAGAACACGACGTCCCGACCCAGGATCAGGTCGCGCAGCGTGCCGCCGCCCACCGCCGTCATCGCGGCCATGAAGACGAACCCCACCGGGTCCAGCTGTGCCCGGCTGGCCACCAGCGCCCCGGTCAGCGCAAAGACCAGCACCGAGGCATAGTCCAGCACCCAGACCAGCGTGGGCAGGCCCGCGATTACCTGTCCCGTCACGGCTTGAACGGCGCCATGCCCGCGCGGGCCAGTTCGTCCGCGCGTTCGTTTTCGGCATGGCCGGCATGACCCTTGATCCAGCGCCATTCGACGCTGTGCTTGGCCTGCGCCTCATCAAGCCGCTGCCACAGTTCGACATTCTTGACCGGCTTGCGGTCGGCGGTCTTCCAGCCGTTACGCTTCCAGCCGTGAATCCACTGGGTCACGCCGTTCTTGACGTAATTGCTGTCGGTCACGATCACGATGGTACTGGGCCGGGTCAGCGTCTCCAGCGCGCTGATGGCGGCCATCAGTTCCATCCGGTTGTTGGTGGTGGCGGCCTCTCCGCCCTGCAACTCGCGTTCCTTGACGACGCTGTCGCCGTCCAGCGCGCGCATCAACACGCCCCATCCCCCCGGGCCGGGATTGCCGCTGCAGGCGCCGTCGGTCCAGGCGAACAGCTTAGCCATCGATGGTCACATGCCCCGGCAGGGCCGCCATGCGCGCCAGCCACCCGCGCAGCGCCGGAAAGCGGTCCATGTCGAACCCGCCGCGCGCACCCGCGCTGTGGGTATAGGCATAGAGGCAGATGTCGGCCAGGCTGGCCGCATCGCCTACCAGCCATGCCTGCGTTGCCAGGTGATCCTCCATCACGGACAGCAATGCATGGCCACGATCCAGCAGGTCGGCCAGCCGGTCGGGTGTCGCATCCGCCGCGCGATGGGGATAGCTGACCAGCGCCTGGCGCACCGCGATGACCGGTTCGTGGTTGTACTGTTCCCAGAACATCCAAGCCAGCATCTGCGCGCGCAGTGTCCGGTTGGCGGGCCAATAGGCCGTGCCCTCGCCCAGATAGCACAGGATCGCGTTCGATTCCGCCAGCGTTGTCCCGTCATCCAGCCGCAGCGCCGGCAGCTTGCCAAAGGGCAACGCGCCCAGATCCTTGGCCTGCTGCAGGGCGGCCGATCCGTATTCGCAATCGACGCGGTCCACCGACTGGCCGGTCAGCGCCGCCAGCAACCTGACCTTGTAGCTGTTGCCCGATGAGGGCATCGAATAGAGCCGCATGCTGTGCCTTTCTGCCATGTCCGCGCCGCTATAGCCGCGATCCGCGCGGCAGGCCAGCGGGCCTCAGGCAGGCGCGGGCAGATAGGGGATGCTGCCAGCCACATCGCTGTCGTCGATCAGCCGGAAATGACTGACCGAACCGCCCTTGCGGGCCGTGGCATGGGGCGCATAGTCGGGATCGTTCACGAACCCCATCGCATCATCGCGGGTCGGAAACTCGATCAGGGCGATCAGGGTGACGTCGCGGGCCTCGCCCTCCAGCGTCTCGATCTGGCCGGACCGGGACAGATATCGACCCTGATGGCGGGCGGCAATGTCGTGGACCGCCGCCGCATAGGGGGCGATCCAGGCGTCGTCGGTGACGGTGACTTCGGCAATCAGATAAACAGTCATGTGGGGTCCTCCAACCTGTGGCCAAAGGATAGGACCAGGGCGGGCGATCCGGCAAGAGACTGGTTGGATCAGGCCGTTTCGCGCAGGACGCGGGGAACCTTGAACTCGACCCGCTCGACCGCGGTCTCGACGATCTCGATGGTCACGTCATAGCGGGCGTGGAACGCGTCGACGACCTCGTTGATCAGCACCTCGGGGGCGCTGGCGCCGGCGGTCACGCCGATGCTGCGAATGCCGTCCAGCGCACGCCAGTCGATTTCCGCAGCCCGCATCACCAGCTGGGCATAGCCGCATCCGGCCGCGCGACCGACCTCGACCAGCCGCTTGGAGTTGCTGGAGTTCTCGGCCCCGATCACCAGCAGCGCATCGACATGCGGCGCCACCGCCTTGACCGCCGCCTGGCGGTTGGTGGTGGCATAACAGATGTCTTCCTTGGCCGGGCCAATGATCGCGGGGAACCGGTCGTGCAGGGCGGCGACCACGGCGGCGGTATCGTCGACCGACAGGGTCGTCTGGGTGATGAAGGCCAGCCGCGCGGGGTCGCGCACGGCGATCGTGGCAACGTCGGCCACGTCCTCGACCAGGATCACCTCTCCCTCTGGCAGCTGGCCCATCGTGCCCAGCACCTCGGGGTGGCCCCGATGGCCGATCATGACCATCTGCAGGCCCGCGGCGTGATGGCGTTCGGCCTCGATATGGACCTTGCTGACCAGCGGGCAGGTCGCGTCGACATAGACCATCTCGCGGCGCTGCGCCTCGGCCGGGACGGCCTTGGGGACGCCATGCGCGGAAAAGATCACCGGACGGTCGGCCGGGCATTCGTCCAGTTCCTCGACAAAGACGGCGCCCTTGTCGCGCAGGGTGTCCACGACGTACTTGTTGTGCACGATCTCGTGGCGGACAAAAACGGGCGCCCCCCATTTCTCCAACGCGAGTTCCACGATCTTGATGGCGCGGTCGACGCCTGCGCAGAAACCGCGCGGGGCGGCCAGATACAGGGTCAGGGGGGCTTTGATCTGTTCCATACCCCTCAGGTAGCGTGCCGACCCGGTTTCGTCCAGCGCCACGCGGTCACATCTGTCGGACAGCACGCCGAACGCAACGACGATCAGCGCGCGACTGCCAACAGGGCTGCCACGTCCAGATGCGCCTCCAGATGATCGGCCAGATCGTCCAGCGCGGCGTCCACGCCCGCCTCGAACCCCGGCTGCGAGGCCGCGCCCAACCGGGCCAGGAACGCGGCCCGGAACGCATCGTCGGAAAACAGCCCGTGCAGATAGCTGCCCGTCACGCGGCCATCCGGGCTGATGGCGCCGTCGGGGTCGGGGACATGGGCAAAGGGGCGCGCGCAATCGGGACCGGTGGTGCGGCCCATGTGGATCTCGTATCCTGATACGGACCGGCCCAGGGCGATGCCGGTCACGCGGGTAAGGCGTTTGTCGGGGGCCATGACGGTGGTCACGTCCAAAAGGCCCAGCCCGGCCACCTGCCCCGCCACACCGTCCGCGCCCGACGGATCGTCGATCACCCGGCCCAGCATCTGATAGCCACCGCAGATGCCCAGCACATGCCCGCCGCGCCGGTGATGCGCGGCCAGATCGATGTCCCAGCCCTGCGCCCGCAGAAAGGCCAGATCGCCCAGGGTCGATTTCGTGCCCGGCACGATCACCAATCCCGCGTCGCCGGGGATCGCCTGCCCCGGCGCCAGCATGGTCAGGCGCACGCCGGGTTCCGCCGCCAGCGGGTCCAGATCGTCAAAGTTGGCAATGCGCGACAACGTCAGGCAGACGACATGCAGCCCCGCCCCGCGGCTGGCGCGCAGATCGACCGCGTCCTCCGCCGGCAGGCGGTGCGCATCCGCGAACCACGGCACGACGCCAAAGCCGCGCCAGCCGGTGCGCGCCTCGATCATCCGGTATCCGTCGTCGAACAGGCGTGGGTCGCCGCGGAATTTGTTGATCAGGAACCCGCGGACCATCGCGGCGTCATCCGCGTCGATCACCGCCTGGGTGCCGACGATCTGGGCGATCACCCCGCCGCGGTCGATGTCGCCCGCCAGCACGACGGGGACGCCGGCAGCGCGGGCAAAGCCCATGTTTGCGATGTCGCGGGGGCGCAGGTTGACCTCGGCCGGGCTGCCCGCACCCTCGACGATGATCAGGTCATGGGCGGCCGACAGGCGGGCGAAGCTCTCCAGCACGCCGCCCAGCAGGCGGGGCTTGAGGCCCTGATAATCGCGCGCCTCGGCCCGACCGATGGCGCGGCCCTGCAGGATCACCTGCGCGCCGCGATCGGTTTCCGGCTTCAGCAGGACGGGGTTCATGTCGGTATGCGGGTCCAGACCACAGGCGCGGGCCTGCAGGGCCTGGGCGCGGCCGATCTCTCCGCCGTCGGCGGTGACGGCGGCGTTGTTGGACATGTTCTGCGGCTTGAAGGGCGCGACCGACAGGCCACGCCGCGTCGCGGCACGGCACAGGCCCGCCACCAACATCGACTTGCCGACATTGGAGCCAGTGCCCTGGATCATCACCGCAACCATCGGACACTCTTGCTTGCCATCACCCTGACAGGTGACTAGATAGGCGCGTCCGCAAATGAAAGGCCGAAAGCCGTGGAAAACGTCATTCTGACCGTCCATCTGATCCTGGCAGTGATGCTGGCCGGGGTCGTCCTGCTGCAGCGTTCCGAAGGGGGCGGGCTGGGCATGGGCGGCGGTGGTGGTGCCGGCGGCGGCGTCATGTCGGGCCGCCAGGCGGCCAACGTGCTGACCCGGATGACGTGGATCCTGGGCGTGGCGATCTTTGCGACCTCGATCGCGCTGACGATTCTGGCGGCGCGTCAGGCCAACAACAGCTCTATCATGGATCAGTTCGGCGGTCAGACCCCGGCCGAGGCTCCGGCAACCGGTCTTCCGGGTCTTCCGGCCTATACCCCGCCGCCGTCGACGGCAGGCAACCCGCTGACCCCGCCCAGCCCCGATGCGGGCGCCGACGCCACGGCGACCCCGGCACCTGCGGCGGACGTCCCGGTGCCCCCGGCCCCGGCGGCTGAAACCCCGGCCGATACGCTGACGCCGCCCGAGGCCGAGGCACCTGTGGAAACCGCACCCACCGCCACGCCGGAAACCGCGCCTGAGACCGCGCCCGCACCGGCGAACTGACAACAGACACCACTGCAAGGGGGCGACAGTCGCCCCCATTCACTTGCGGTCCGTTGCGGCCACGGGCCGAATCGGTTATTTCGTGGGCCCCGTGATCGTCGTCATTCTGACGGCCCGCTCAGACCGAACTGCACATCATGGGGGCCTCATGGCGCGATACATCTTCATCACCGGCGGCGTCGTATCCTCGCTTGGCAAGGGACTGGCCTCGGCGGCGTTGGGGGCGCTGCTGCAGGCGCGGGGGTTCACGGTCCGCCTGCGCAAGCTGGACCCATACCTGAACGTCGATCCCGGCACGATGAGCCCGTTCGAACATGGCGAGGTCTTTGTCACCGATGACGGCGCCGAGACCGACCTGGACCTGGGCCATTACGAACGCTTTACCGGGGTGGCCGCCCGCCGCACCGACAGCATCAGCAGCGGGCGGGTCTATTCCAACGTCCTGGAAAAGGAACGTCGCGGCGAATACCTGGGCAAGACCATTCAGGTGATTCCGCACGTCACCAACGAGATCAAGGACTTCCTGTCGATCGGCGACGACGAGGTCGACTTCATGCTGTGCGAGATCGGCGGCACTGTCGGCGACATCGAAGGCCTGCCCTTCTTCGAAGCCATCCGTCAGTTCATCCACGAGCGTCCGCGCGGCGAATGCATCCTGATGCACCTGACGCTGCTGCCCTATCTGGCCGCCAGCCGTGAGTTGAAGACCAAGCCGACCCAGCACAGCGTCAAGGAACTGCAATCCATCGGCCTTGCCCCGGACGTGCTGGTCTGCCGCTCGGAACATCCGATCCCCGAAAAAGAACGCGCCAAAATCGCGTTGTTCTGCAACGTGCGCCCTGACAGCGTGATCCCGGCCTATGACCTGAAAACGATCTATCAGGCACCGCTGGCCTATCACCGTGCGGGATTGGACCGGGCCGTTCTGGACGCCTTCCAGATCAGCCCCGCGCCCCGCCCCGACCTGTCGCGGTGGGAAGACGTGATGGACCGTCTGGAACATGCCGAAGGTCAGGTGAACATCGCCATCGTCGGCAAATACACCCAGCTGGAAGACGCCTACAAATCCATCTCCGAGGCACTGACACATGGCGGCATGGCCAACCGCGTCCGCGTCAAGGCAGACTGGGTCGACAGCGAAAAGCTGGAAGGCGAAGGCGCGCATCTGCTGGACGGGTATCATGGCATCATCGTGCCCGGCGGCTTTGGCGAACGCGGGACCGAGGGCATGGTCGCCGCTGCACGCTATGCGCGTGAGAAAAAGGTGCCCTATCTGGGTATTTGCCTTGGCATGCAGATGGCCGTGATCGAGGCTGCCCGCAACCTGGCCGACATGCCCAACGCCGGATCCGAGGAATTCGACCATGAGGCTGGTCAGACCCGGTTCACCCCGGTCGTGTATCACCTCAAGGAATGGGTGCAGGGCAACTATACCGTCAGCCGCAAGGTCGGTGACGACAAGGGCGGCACGATGCGCCTGGGCTCCTATACCGCCGTGCTTGACGAAGGATCGCGGATTTCCGGCATCTATGGCGGCGCGACCCAGATCGAGGACCGCCACCGCCACCGCTATGAGGTCGACGCGACCTATCGGGCGCAGCTGGAGCAGGCGGGCCTGCGCTTTTCGGGCATGTCGCCCGACGGCAAGCTGCCCGAGGTCGTCGAATACGCCGACCACCCGTGGTTCATCGGCGTGCAGGCGCACCCTGAGCTGAAGTCCAAACCCTTTGAACCCGCACCGCTGTTCGCAGGTTTTGTCCGCGCGGCGATGGAGGAAGGGCGGCTGGTCTGACCGCCCCCCTGCCCACCCCGGATGTTCCCGACCGGCTTGCCGCCGCGCTGTCCCTGACGGCGCGGCGGTATACGTTTGCGCGGGTCGAACCGGTGGCCGGGCATCCGTTGGCGGGGTTTTTTCGCCGTGACGTTGCGGCGCTGGCCCGCGCTGCGGTGGCAGGGCGACCCGAACGCCTGCTGGTGCGGGCCAGCACCGGTGCGCCGGGCTGGGCGGCGGTGCCTTGGGTCGCGTGGTTCGCACCGCATGTGACGCGCAGCATGCGCCACGGCGTCTATGTCGCCTGTTTCGTGAACGCGCCCGACGAACGCATCGTCCTGTCGCTGCAGCATGGCGCAGCGGATGCGCTGCGCGAATGGGGCCATGATGCGGGTCTGCGCCATCTGCGCGACAGGGCGGCGGCCACGCGGGACGGCCTGCCGGGACATGGCTTTGACACGGGGCCCATCACCTTGGGGTCGGATGCTGCCTTGCCGCAGGGTTATCAGGCGGGGTGCGTGCTGTCGCGCATCTGGGATGCGGGCGCCCCCGATGCGGACGGGTTCGATGCGGCACTGTCTCGAATGCTGGACCTGTATCGCGGATTGGTCGGCCCCTAGCGGGTGCCGGCGCGACGGGTGGACAGGATCAGGTTCGTCTCGGATGTCATGACGCCGTCCAGGTCACGGATGCGGCGCAGCACATCGTCCAGTTCCGACAGCGAACCCGCCGCCAGATCAACGATCACATCCCACCGCCCGTTCGTCGAATGCACCGCAGTCACCTGCGCCATCGCGGTCAGGCGGGCCATGATGCGGTCGGTGCCCCGCCCTTCGATCCCGATCATCATCAGGCCGCGCACCGGCGCGTCCTGCGCGTCTGCGCGGGTGATGGCGGTAAAGCCCAGGATCTCCTGTCGCTCCAATAGGCGTGCCAGACGCAGGCGGACCGTGGCGCGGCTGACGCCCAGCCTGTCCGCCAGATGCAGCACCGATGCCCGCCCGTCGCGGCGCAGCTGTGCGATCAGCGCCTGATCCAGATCGTCCATTGTGGCACCCTTGCCCGCCAATTTGGGCAATGATCCGTCCATTCGCGCCGCCTGTCCAGTTGCAACCGTCCCATATCGCGCAGCATCATGGAGGCAACCCTTCAGGAGAAGACCGATGACCCCGCCCTCGCGCCAGGCGCTTGTTCCTTTTGTCAGCGTCGATCACATGATGCAGCTGGTCCATCACATCGGCCTGGAACCGCTGCTGATCGAATTGGCCGACGCGATCGAGGCCGATTTCCGCCGCTGGCCTGATTTCGACAAGACCCCGCGCGTTGCCAGCCATTCCGACATCGGCGTGATCGAACTGATGCCGACATCCGACGGGCAGCATTACGGGTTCAAATACGTGAACGGACATCCCGGCAACATGCGTCAGGGCCTGCAGACGGTCACGGCCTTTGGCGTGCTGGCCGGCGTCGCTACCGGATATCCGCTGCTGCTGTCCGAAATGACCATCCTGACCGCGCTGCGCACGGCGGCAACCAGCGCCATGGCCGCGCGATGGCTGGCCCCACGCGGTTCGCGCGTCATGGCGATGATCGGCAACGGCGCCCAGGCAGAATTCCAGGCCTTGGCCTTCAAGGCGATCTGCGGCATCACCGAGGTGCGGCTGTACGACATCGACCCTGCCGCCACTGCGAAATGCGTGGCGAACCTGACCGGGCGCGGCCTGCACGTGGTCAGCTGTGCCAGCGCCGAAGAGGCAATACTGGGCGCGCAAATCGTGACGACCTGTACCGCGGACAAGCAGTACGCCACCATCCTGTCGGACAATATGGTGGGCGCGGGCGTGCACCTGAACGCGGTCGGCGGCGACGGCCCGGGCAAGACCGAACTGCACCGCGACATCCTGATGCGGGCGGGCATTTTTGTGGAATACCCACCCCAGACCCGCGTCGAGGGAGAGATCCAGCAACTGGACCCCGACCACCCGGTGACCGAACTGTGGCAGGTCATCGCAGGCAATGCCCCCGGCCGGACAAGCGCCGACCAGGTCACGCTGTTCGACAGCGTCGGGTTCGCCATCGAGGATTTCAGCGCCCTGCGCCACATCCACAAGCGTCTGCAGGGCACCGGGCTGTTCCGGAACCTGGACATGATCGCCGACCCAGACGATCCGCGCGACCTGTTCGGCATGCTGTGTCGCGCCGCACCCCGTCAGGACGCCGCCTGATGTGAACGCCTGCGGCACGATCGCGAATTGCAAGGGCCAAGGTTCGGCCTTAGCAGATCGGAATGTCCATCCACATCACCCATCCCATCGGCCCGATCCTGCTGCTTGACGATGTCGCCATGGGGCAGATGTCACTGTCGGCGCTGTTCATCATGCCGGGCGGTCAACAGCCGCCCCCGATCATTGCGCCAACAGGCACGGTGGTCCCCGTGGCACTGGCCCTGTTCGACGGGGCGACCGTCTGGCGGGCGCGGTTTGCGCTGCCTGCGGACAGGGCTTCGCACTATGCGTGGAACGGCCAGCAATACCAGGTCGCGGGCGACCTGACAGGGGATCTGCGGCTGGCCTATGTGTCGTGCAACGGCGAAGAGGTTGGTGACATGGACCGTGAGGGGTCCGAACGCAACGCCATGTGGGCGCGCCTGCGCGACGACCACCGCCGTGCCCCGTTTGCGGTGATGCTGCATGGCGGCGATCAGGTTTATGCGGACGAAGTGACGCGGGGCCATCCCCTCAGCGACGATTGGCCCGACCGCGTTCCAGACAACCCTCGCCCCGACGCTCTGGAGAGCCTGCGCGCGCATCTGCGCCAGCGGTTCTTTGACCGCTATGCGGCGCTGTACGGCGCGCCTGAACTGGCCTGGCTGGCGGCGCGGGTGCCGTCGCTGATGCAATGGGACGACCACGACATCTGCGACGGCTGGGGGTCACTGCCCCGATCGCGCACGGAATCGGCGGTGGGGCAGGCACTGTTCGCCACGGCCCGCGACAGCTTTCTGCTGTTCCAGCATGGCACCGTGGCGGGCGACCTGCCCGCGCGATTTGCCGATCCGCAGGGCATGCACCTGGGCTGGGTCATCACCGTCCCCGGCCTGCGGATCCTGGCCCCCGACATGCGGTCCGAACGGACCCGCCATGACATCATCGGGCCGGGCGGCTGGACCATGATGGATGCCGAAGGCCGCCGCCACGCGCAGGGTCACACCATGCTGATGTCCAGCGTGCCTTTGCTGGGGCCACGCATGTCGATTCTCGAATCGCTGATGGTGGCCATTCCGCGCATGCAGAAATACGAGGATGACCTGCGCGACCAGTGGCAAAGCCGCACCCATCGTGAGGAATGGCGCCGCATCCTGCGACTGGTACGCGACATGGCGCGCCGCGACGGACATGATCTGACCGCCCTGTCGGGCGAAATCCATCTGGCCACGCGTGCCGAAATGGACCTGGGCGGCGGCCTGCACCTGCATCAGCTGGTCGCATCGGGCATCGCGCATCGTGCACCGCCAAAGGGGTGGGCCAGGTTCCTCGGCGCGCTGGCCTGGCTAGGAGAGGATCCGTTACCGGAACACCCGATCCGCATCCGGCCTTTGCCCGGCCAGCGACACCGCTATGTCGCGCAGCGCAATTTTCTGGTGCTGGAACGGCGCAGGGGTGCGTGGCAGGCTGTCTGGGACCTGGAGGACAGCGGACGCACCCCGCCATTGCCCCTGTAGAACGACAAAGGCCGCCCCGGGGGGCGGCCTTTGTGTATAGGACCATGGTGCCGCAGAAGGGACTCGAACCCCCGACCCCATCATTACGAATGATGTGCTCTACCAGCTGAGCTACTGCGGCGTCTGGTCATGGCGCGCGGATAGCACCTTCGCGCCATGACGAAAAGGGGTCAGCTGCGAAAAATGCGGATCATCCGCTTATCGCCCCGTACCGGGCTTTGTCCAACCGGCATCATCCGTTGGTTCGACATCGGGCCGTACCATGATCGGCTCTGCCACCGTGGCTGTCGGCTGTGGCTGCTCTGGTTCGGACACGGGCTGGGCCGTGGGGTCCTGGGGCGGCATGTCGGGGCCCTGAACCACAGCCGGCTCGGGCGTGGTCACCGTCGAGGACGGCGCATCCACAACGCGATAATCGCTTTCCCGTGGGACCATTCCGGGGGTCACTGTGGGCTGTTCGATCCTGCGCAGGGTGGGGTTGCCCTCGGGCTCTGCAGGTCCGGGCGGATGGGGCTGGACCGGCTCGCTCAGGTCGGGGACGTCGTCAGCGGGCTTTGGCGCACCGACCAGCAACGGCAGCATTTCGGCGCCAGTGGCGGATGTGGTCCTATGCCGGGTTTCCGGCTCTCTCCACGTCAGAGTGTCGAAACCACCGCAACTGTCGCAGACCGGCGACCAGGCTTGCATGACGTTGTGACATTTGTCGCAACACCACTGCGGCCCCCGCGATGCCGACAGAGCACGCGTCAACCAACCGCGCACGACGCTGTCATCTGCGCCCTCGCCGCGTTCGACGGCAGCCATGATGGACAGCGTCCGCACCGTCGGATGCTTTTCCGCCAGATCGCCCAAGGCGCGGCGCGCATTTGGAAAGTCCTCGGCAGCCAGCAGCAGTTCGGCCTTGAGCAGGCGGGTTTCCTCGTGATCGACGTTCTTCTTGATCAGCGCATCGAACCGGCGCAGACGCGCCGCCGGCGTTTCGTCCGGAACGATCTCGGCATAGGCCGCGGCGATGTCGGGGTGCGGGCGCACCGACCAGGTTTTCTCCAGAATGCGCGAGGCGTTCCGGTAATCCTTTTGCGCGACATAACTGCGCGCAGCCAGCACCGCAGCAGGGACCAGGTCAGGCGACGCCTTGGCAGCCGATATCGCCGCCTCGCGCGCGCTGATAGAGCTGCCGTGGGCCAGAACGTCGCTGGCCTCCTGCAGGGCCAGAACGGCGTCGCGGCGCAGCGCGACGTCCTTGGGCAGGTCGCCCTGCGTCCGCTTGTCCTTGAGCGTCTGACGGGCGCCCTTCCAATCACGTTCGCGCGTTTGCAGATCCAGCAACGTGTCCTGAACCTCCTTGTGACGCGGCTTGAGGGCATAGGCCTTTTGCGCCAACAACAACGCCTTGCCGGTGTCGCCCTCGGCCAACTTCTGCCGCATCAGGCCGCGGATGCCGACGAACCGGGTACGGTCATCGTCCAGCAGCGTCCGGTATATGCCAATGGCACGGCCTGTGTCGCCCGACGTCTCTGCCGCTTGTGCGGCCAGCAGGTTGGTCAGGTGCGGCTGATTAAGATATTTCGCGGCCTTTGCGGCTTTGTCCTGCGCAAGCTTGCCCTCTCCGGACGCGACGGCCAGCATGCCCTCGCCAAAGGCGGCATACCCCTTGCGCTCGCGCGAGCGCGCAAAGTGGCGATTGATGGCGGTCTCGTCGCCGACCAGAAACCGCAGAACGGCCAGCGCAAGACCCAACAGCTTGAAGATCAGCCAGGCCGCGATCATCAGCACGAACAACGCCATCAGCGCCTTGAGCGGCGACAGGGCATATTCCATGCCGCCATATTCCACACGCAGCACCTGCCCGGTTTCGGACAGCTGAACCGCCCCCAGGGCCAGAGCCAGCACGACGGCGAAAAAGAACAGGATTTTCAGCAGAGACAACAGCATCGGGCGGCCCTCAGTTCGTGCCCGAGGACAGGTCGGACAATGCCGCCCGTGCCTGGGAATAGACGGTTGCGCGGGACAGCCAGTCGGCCATGGCGGGAGCTGCCGTGGCGGGTTCCGGCAGGGTCTGCATCTGCGTCAGCGCGTCGTCGATCCGACCCGCCTGAACATCGGCATCGGCGCGCGACAGGACCGCATCGGGGTCGTCGCCATCGCGCGGTTCCACCGACCGGGCGCCGGTCTGGGCACGCAGAAAATTGGTCACCAGGTTCCCCTCGCCGCTGGCGCTGGTATCGCGCAGGCTGGCACGAAGCGCCGCACGGGCGGCCTCGGGGAAATCGGTCTGCAACTGGGACAGGCTGGGAACCTCGGCCTGCAGGGCCGCAGGAGTCTCCAGACCCGCGCCCTCCAAAGCCTCGCGTGCCTGATCAGGCGTCACACCGGCATCCAGCGCGGTCTGCAGCGCGGCAATGGCAGCCACCGCCTCGGCGCGGCGGGTGCCTTCGGATGCGGCGGTCTGCAACTCTTCGGCTTGGGCGCGGGCTTCGTCCAGGCTGGACCTTGCCTCGGCAGCGGTCGTCTCGATCTGCTGCTGCAGGGCGATCGCAGCTTCTGGGTCAAATGTCGGGCGGGCTGCCAGTTCGTCCAGCCGGGCCTGCTGCTCGTTCAGGCGATCGCGCAGCGCCGTGATCTCATCTGCGCCAATGACGGGGGGTTCGGCAGGGGCATCAGCCTGCGGGACATCTGTTTCGGCATCCGCGGGCTGTTCAAAAGAGGCGATGCGGTCCTCAAGCGCCTCTATCCGGGGCACCAGATCGTCAGGCATCCCGACAGCGGCAGGGGCGTCCGCAATCGCCTGTTCGGCGGCCTCGCGTCCGGCCTGTGATGCGGCGTCGATCATCGCCTGATCGTCGCCTTGCTGCGCCACCGGCCCGGCGGGCAACCACCCTGCGGGCAGATGCGGCAGCGCATAGATCGTCGCGCCAGCGCCCAGCCCCGCTGCAACCACGCCGCCAAGGACGACGGGCCAGAATCCCGTCTTGCGCACGGGTGCTGCGGCCTTTGCGGGTGCCGGTCGCGGCGTCGCGCTTTCGGTCACGGTCTGATCGGGCTTCTGGCCAAAGGGGCTTTCGTTTGGCGCCGCCTTGGCACGGTCGCCGGGTTTGGGCTTTTTGTCCGCCGCAGGCATGGGATCGCTGCCATCACCGACAAGGACTGATGATGCAGGACGAACCTCTCCGGGCTGCCCTGCCTGCGCGGGTTTGCCTGCACCGACAGCGGTGTGGTCGACCACACCCACATGCGCGGGGATCTTGCGAATCTCGGGTCCGGTTTTGCTGGCGGTGGATTTGTCCCCGCTGGTGCTGTCTTTCGGTGTCTTCACGTCCCTGTCCCCGTCTTGTGCCCTTGTGTGTGCCCGTCGCGCGACACATGCGCCGATGGCAGCCTAATCATCACGGGCTGAACGCTCAACCCGCCCATCTCAGCTTTGTTCCGCCGCAAGCATCGCGCGGATTGCCGCATCCATCGCCCGCCCCGAGGGCTGGTCCGCGACCGCCCGGCGCGCGGCGGGCGCGGTCCACGCCTCTGCCGCAGCATCGCTGATCGCCACCAGCCACAAGGGCGCACGCGCGCCTGCCGCCATGCCCGCCAGCAGTCGGGCGGATCGCGGCGAATAGACCGGCACCACGACCGGCCGCGCACCCATCAGCGCCGCACGCGCGCGCGCCGTCAGGGGCTGGGGGCGCTGGTCATAGACCACGACCCCCGGCACGGCCAGCCGCTGCGCCAGGTGCCGCCCGTGCGGATGGACCAGCGGCACCGGGCTGGACGCGATCAGGGGCGACAGGCTGTCGGCCGTGCCCGCCCCCTGCGTCACTGCGAATCCAGCGTCGCGCGCCACCTGGGCGGTACGGCCGCCGACGCAGATGGCGGGACGCCCCTGCCCCGGCCCCGCCGCCGCCACCGCATGGGCAGATGTGAAAACCAGCCCCGGCGCGCGCGCCAGCGCCGCGCCGTCATGGTCCACCGGCACGATCCGCAGGATCGGCGCGACGATCACATCCGCCCCGATCCGCGCGGCGGTGCGTTCCGAATCGTCGCCCGGGCGGGTCATCAGCAGGATCGGGCGGGGTGCGGGCGGCATTGGCATCCTGTCGGGCGGGTGTTACGCCCCTTTGGGTACGCGTCCCCCCTCATCCGGGCAAGAGCCATGACCGAGACGATCTTTCTGGGCATCGAGAGCAGCTGCGACGACACCGCCGCCGCCGTGGTCACCGGCGACCGGCGCATCCTGTCCAGCGTGGTCAGCGCGCAGGCCGACCTGCATGCAGATTTCGGCGGCGTCGTGCCGGAAATCGCCGCCCGCGCCCATGCCGAGCGGCTGGATCTGGTCGTCGAACAGGCGCTGCGCGAGGCGGGTCTGGGCCTTGATGCGCTGACGGGCATCGCGGTCACCGCCGGGCCGGGGCTGATCGGCGGCGTCATGGCGGGCGTCATGTGCGCCAAGGGTATCGCCGCGGGCACCGGCCTGCCGCTGGTGGGGGTGAACCACCTGGCGGGGCACGCGCTGACGCCGCGGCTGACCGACGGGATCGACTATCCCTATCTGATGCTGCTGGTGTCAGGCGGGCATTGCCAGTTCCTGCGCGTGGACGGGCCAGACGCCTTTACCCGCCTTGGCGGCACCATTGATGACGCGCCCGGAGAGGCCTTCGACAAGGTCGCCAAGCTGCTGGCCCTGCCCCAGCCCGGCGGCCCGCATGTCGAATTGCAGGCGGCGGACGGCGATGCCCATCGCATTCCGCTGCCACGCCCGCTGCTGGACCGCCCCGGCTGTGACATGAGCTTTTCGGGGCTCAAGACCGCGGTGCTGCGCGCGCGCGACACGCTGATCGCGGATCAGGGCGGCCTGCGCGCCGCGGACCGGCGCGACCTGTGCGCGGCGTTTCAGGCGGCCGTGGCCGACGTATTGGCAGAGAAATCACGCCGCGCGCTGGCGCTGTCGCCGGTGCCGGTGCTGGCAGTGGCGGGGGGCGTGGCCGCCAACGGCCCGATCCGCGCGGCGCTGGAACAGGTTGCGGCGCGGGCGGGCGCACGGTTCCTGGCACCGCCCCTGCGTCTGTGCACCGACAACGGCGCGATGATCGCGTGGGCCGGGATCGAACGGTTCCGCATGGGCCATCGCGATGACATGACGCTGTCGGCGCGCCCGCGCTGGCCGTTGGATCAGGGCGCTGCGCCGATGCTGGGCAGCGGCAAGCGGGGGGCCAAGGCATGATCGGCATTCTGGGCGCGGGCGCATTCGGCACCGCCCTGGCGGTGGCGCTGACCGCCAACGGGCCAGTGACCCTGTGGGGCCGTCACATCGACTGGCGCGGCGAAAACCCGCGCCTGCCCGGCGTTGCCATTCACGATGCGGTAACCGTGACGCAGGATCTGGAGGCCGCACTGGCCTGTGACACGATCCTGCTGGCGCTGCCCGCGCAGGCCCTGGGCGGGTTTCTGGCCGATCACGGCGCACGTCTGGCGGGCAAGGCATTGGTCAGCACCGCCAAGGGCATCGACCTGCAGCATCTGACCGGACCCTCGGCACTGATCGCGCAGGCCGCGCCCGATGCGGTGGTCGCGGTGCTGACGGGTCCGTCATTCGCCGCCGACATCGCGCGCGGGCTGCCCACGGCGCTGACGCTGGCCTGTGCGGACGGGGCGGCCGCGCAGGCGCTGCAGGACCGACTGTCGACGCCGGTCCTGCGGCTGTACCGCACCACCGACGTGACCGGCGCAGAACTGGGCGGCGCGCTGAAGAACGTGATCGCCATTGCCGCGGGCACGGTGATCGGCGCGGGTCTGGGCGACAGTGCGCGCGCCGCAATCATCACCCGCGGCTTTGCCGAGATGACGCGGCTGGCGATCCATCTGGGCGCGCGTCCGGAAACGCTGACCGGGCTGTCGGGTCTGGGAGACCTGACGTTGACCTGCACATCCGCCGGGTCGCGCAATTTCCGCTTTGGCTGCGCGATCGGATCGGGGTCGGTCTGGGACAGCGCCACCACCGTCGAAGGCGCCGCCACCGCCCGCGCGCTGGCCCGCATGGCGGCACGCGACGGGCTGGACCTGCCCATCGCCGCGATGGTCGCCCGGCTTGCCGAAGGCGGCGTTTCGGTGGAAAAGGCCATGGACCATCTGCTGAGCCGACCCCTGAAGGAGGAATGATGCCCCTGTTCGCCGTAATCTGCCGGGACAAGCCCGGCGCGCTGCAAGTCCGCCTGGACACCCGCGACGCCCATCTGACCCACCTGCGCGACAGCGGCATCGTGGCCATGGCCGGCCCGCTGATCGAGGACGGCCAGATGTGCGGATCGCTGATCGTGCTGGACACAGACGACCTGGCCGCCGCACAGGCCTGGGCTGCGGCCGATCCCTACAAGGCGGCGGGGCTGTTCGCATCCGTCGAGGTGATCGCCTGGAACAAGGTCATCGGCTGATGGCGCATTGGCTGTTCAAATCCGAACCCGATGTGTTTGGCTGGGACAACCTTGTCGCCAAGGGCGATGCGGGCGAACAATGGGACGGGGTGCGCAATTATCAGGCACGCAACAACATGCGCGCCATGCAGGTGGGCGAACAGGGCCTGTTCTACCATTCCAACATCGGCAAGGAGGCCGTGGGCATCGTCGAGGTGATCGCCCTGGCCCATCCCGACACCACCGCGCCCGACCCGAAATGGGAATGCGTGGACATCCGCGCAGTGCGCAAGCTGCCCCGCGCGATCAGCCTGGACGAGGCCAAGGCCGAACCCCGCCTGCGCGACATGGTGCTGGTCAACAATTCGCGCCTGTCGGTCCAGCCGGTCAGCGACGCGGAATGGGCGGTGATCCTGGAACTATCGGGCGATCAGGGCTGACGGTTGCGGCCCGCGACCGGCCTGCCAAGGCACCGGGCCGCGGCCCCGTCGCGGGCAAACACCGTCCCCGCATGGTTCCGGGCCTCTGCCCTCAGGGGGATCCTGAAAGACGTCGCGGGGCGGGTGACACATGCCGAACGCGTCCAGTTTTACGCGTTTACGCTTCAATCCGGGGCGGTCGCGCGCTAGGGTCGGGGCCGTTCCGATCCCCCGCACATTCCCTTGGAGGTACCATGTCCCAACGTCTGCACCTTGTCTTTGGAGGAGAGCTGGTCGACCCGTCCAGCACCAAGTTCCGCGACCCCTCGCAGATCCACATGGTCGGCATCTTTCCCGATTACGACAGCGCCTTTGCCGCCTGGAAATCAGAGGCGCAGCGGACCGTGGACAGCGCGCATACCCGCTATTTCATCGCCCACCTGCATCGCCTGCGCGATGAGGAACGCGCCGTCAGCGCGACCGAGGAACTGGGCGACTGATGTCGACGGCGGGGTCCGGGCTGGGCCAACTGGGGCTGTGGCTGCATCTGCGCGGCCGCCGCGGTGACGGTCCCGCCCTGCCCGCCATCCCCGCCGGTCCGGGTCCCGCGCTGGTGATCCACACCAGTGAGAGCGCGTCGCGCGCCGAGCCCCAGATCCTGGCCAGCCTGTCGCGCGCCCGCCCCGGCCTGCGCCTGATCCGGCTGTCGGCGCAGGGGTCCGATGATCCGGGCGACGACCCGGTTCTGGTGTCGCAGGTGCTGGACCGGGGGCGGCCCCGCGCGATTCTGGTGTTGGGCACCGACCTGCCACCGGCGCTGATCGCCGCCGCCTCAGCGCGCCACATCCCGGTGATTCTGGCCGAATTCCGTTTGGAAGGGGCAGACCTTGGCTGGGGCCTGCGGACGCGCATGCGCCGCCAGCTGCTGTCACAGATCGGGGCGGTCATGGTCAGCGACGCGACCAGCCTTGATCTGGCACGGCGCATGGGCCTGCGTCCGGGCGACCTGTCGATGACCGGCCCGGTATCGGAAATCCGCGAGCCACTGCGCTGTTCGGAAACCGAACGCGCGTCGATGGCCCAACAGATGAACGGGCGCCATGCCTGGTTCGCTGCCAGCCTGCCCCAGGCAGAGGAACAGGCGATCCTGTCGGCGCATCAGGCCGCGTTGCGCCGGTCCCACCGCGCTCTGCTGATCATCGCGCCGAATGATCCGGCGCGCATCGACGGGCTGGCCCGCGACATCGAATCCTGCGGCCTGACCGTCGCCCGCCGCAGCGAGGACGAGGATTTCGGCGACGAGATCCAGGTCCTGTTGACCGACGGCCCGACCGAGATGGGGCTGTGGTACCGGCTGGCCCCCGTCAGCTTCATGGGCGGCACCCTGTCCGGAGAGGCAGGCGCCATGCGCCATCCGTTCGAACCCGCGGCCCTGGGATCGGCCATCGTGCACGGGCCGCAGGCGGGGCCCCACGCGACCGAATGGCAACAGCTGGCCGGTGCGCATGCCGCGCGTCTGGTTCGGACCGACGACGATCTGGCCCAGGCCGTGACCGAACTGACCCAACCCGAAACCATCGCCACGCTGGCCAGCAATGCCTGGATGGTCAGCACCGGCGGCGCCGATGTCGCGATCCGCATCGCCGACCGGGTGATCGCCGCTCTGGACCCTGCCGAAAGTCCCGCCCCATGACCCGCGCCCCTGCCTTTTGGTTCCGCACTCCGCCCACGGCGACGGCCCGTCTGCTGATGCCCCTGGGGGCGGCCTATGCCCGCGCCACCGCCCGCCGTCTGGCCCAAGGCGCACGCGCGCGGGTCGGCGTGCCGGTGATCTGCGTGGGCAACCTGAACGCGGGCGGCACCGGCAAGACGCCCACGGTGATCCACCTGCAGATGGCGCTGGCCGCGCGCGGGGTGGCGGCGCATGTCGTCTCCCGTGGGTATGGCGGGTCGGCCACCGGGCCGCTGCGCGTGGACGAACGGCATCACGATGCCGCCCTGACCGGGGACGAGCCGCTGTTGATGGCCGCCTTCGGCCCGGTCTGGGTGGCGGGCGACCGCAAGGCGGGCGCGCGCGCGGCGGTGGCCGACGGCGCGCAGGCGATCATTCTGGACGACGGGTTTCAGGATCCGGCGCTGGCCCATGACCTGGGCATCGTCGTGGTGGACGCGGCCAAGGGGTTCGGCAATGGGCTGTGCATCCCGGCCGGTCCGCTGCGCGAGCCGGTGACGACCGGGCTGGCCCGGGCCGACCTGCTGGTGTCCATCGGGACGGACGCGGCGCAGGCGGGCTTTGCCGCACCGCCCGGCGCGCCCGTGCATCTGCGCGGGCGGTTGGCACCGTTGCAGATGGGGTTCGACTGGCGCGGCCACCGTGTGCTGGCATTCGCGGGCATCGGTCACCCCGAGAAATTCTTCGCCACCCTGGCGGGCCTTGGTGCGGACATCGTCCGGGCCGAGGGGCTGGACGACCATCAGCCCTTTACTCCCGCCCTGCTGACCCGGCTGGAGACAGAGGCCCGCATGGTCGGCGCCCAGCTGGTCACCACCGAAAAGGACGCGGCCCGCCTGCCCCGTCATTTCCGCCCCAAGGTGATGGCGCTGCCCGTGCGGCTGGCCCTGTCCGACGACGCGCCGCTGACCGCCGCGCTGGACCGGCTGTTTGAAATCGCGCCTGCGATGCCGATATAAGGGCGAACGATGCCCGAAAGGATCACCATGTCGCCCACTGCCAAGAGCCGGTTGAGTTTCTACCTGCTGCTGCTGCTGACGCTGTACGCGGCCATGGCCGGCGCGGGCTGAGGGGGCATCATGTCGCAACGTTTCGGCGGGCGCTTTTCGCCCGACACGCAGCCGGGAACACGTCCGGGCGCCGTCCTGCCCCCCACCCCTCGCCACCCGCACGAAGGGCGGCCGAAATGGATCACCCTGGCGGCGACGCCCTTTCTGCTGGGTGCGTTCTTTCAGGGGGCCACGGGAATGGTCACCGACCTTGCGGCATTCGGACTTGTTGCCAGCGGCATGGTCCTGACGCGCGAGGGGCTGGTCGCCCAGGCGACCTTTGCCGCACGCCGCGTGGCCAAGCGTCCCGCCATTCCGCGCAAGCTGTTCGGCGGTGTGCTGGCCGGGATCGGTCTGGGTCTGGGGGCCGCCGAACCGGGGGTCTGGGCCGAGGCCGGGCTGATCGGCATGGCCGGTCTGGCCCTGCACCAGCTGTCCTTTGGCCTTGACCCGTGGCGCGACAAGACCGCCGCTGGCGTCGACAGTTTCCAGCAGGATCGCGCACAGCGCATGATCGACGAGGCCGAGGGCCATCTGGACCAGATGCGCGACGCCATCGCCCGCAGCGGCGACAGGCGGCTGGTCGCGCGGGTCGCGATGTTCGACGCATCCGTGCGGCACCTGTTCGACCGGGTGCGCGACAATCCCGCCGGGCTGGCCTCGGCGCGGCGCTATTTGGGCGTCTATCTGATGGGCGCGCGCGATGCGACGATGCGCTTTGCGGACCTGTATGCGCTGACGCAGGACCAGAAGGCGCGGCGTGACTATGAGGTGTTTCTGGACGATCTGGAAAAGGATTTCGTGGCGCGTGCCGACCGGCTGCTGGACGGCGACCGCGATGCGCTGGACATTGAGATGTCCGTCCTGCGCGACCGTCTGGCCCGAGAGGGTCTGACCGGTGCCGCGACCCGTGTCGATCCCGCCGAACGCCCCGCCCTGCAAAGCGCCGAGGCGCAGACGCTGGACGACCTGCTGCGCATGCCGGATCACGGGCAAAAGGTTCCGCGCGACTGATGCCCCGCTTTGCCCTGCAGATTGAATATGACGGCGCGCCTTTTGCCGGCTGGCAGGCGCAGGCCGATCAGCCAAGCGTCCAGGGCGCGATAGAGACCGCACTGTCGCGGCTGGATCCCGGCTTTGCCACCCGCCGCATCGCCGCCGCAGGGCGCACCGATGCGGGCGTCCACGCCACCGGACAGGTGGCCCATGCGGATCTGGACCGCGATTGGGACCCGTTCCGTCTGTCCGAGGCGCTCAACTGGCATCTGAAGCCCGCGCCCGTGGCGATCCTGCAGGCGGCACGCGTGCCGGACGATTTCCACGCCCGGTTCTCGGCCATGGAACGGCGCTATCTGTTCCGGCTGGTGGCGCGGCGCGCGCCGCTGACGCATGGGCGCGGACAGGTCTGGCAGGTGCTGAACCCGCTGGACGTGGATGCAATGCGGGCGGGTGCGGCGCATCTGGTCGGCCATCACGACTTTACCACGTTCCGGTCGTCGATCTGTCAGGGGAAAAGCCCGGTGAAATCGCTGGACGAGATCAGGATAGAGGTCGCGGACATCCCGCAGGGCCGCGAATACCGGTTCCACCTGCGCGCGCGGTCGTTCCTGCACAATCAGGTGCGGTCCATCGTCGGCACGCTGGAACGGGTGGGCGCGGGGTCGTGGGCGCCCGAACGGGTCGGGCAGGCGCTGGCGGCGCGCGACCGGGCGGCCTGCGGGCCGGTCTGTCCGCCGCAGGGCCTGTACCTGACCGGGGTGGGTTACCCCTGCGATCCCTTTGAAGGGCCGATCGGCAGATAGATCCGGCCGCGGCGGCGGCGGCGCGGGCGTTCGTCGCGGCGCGAAATCACGATCTTGAGCGTGTTCCACAGGATCCACAGGTCCAGCCGCAGGCTGCGATGGCGCTGATAGATCAGGTCGATCTTCAGCTTGGCCGGCAGGCAGCGGCGGTAATAGGCCGTCTCGGTCGCCTGGGCCGACTTGCAGCGGGCCAGGATCCGGTCTTCGTGGCGGTGATAGATCAGCGTGGCAAGGCCGGTGACGCCGGGCCGCGAATGCAGCACCTGGGCATAGACGGCGGGAAAGCGTTCGACATACTCGCGCAGCGGCGGGCGGGGTCCGACAAAGCTCATGTCGCCCCGCAGGATGTTGAACAGCTGCGGCAGCTCGTCGATGCGCGACCGGCGCAGGAAACGCCCCATGGGCGTGATGCGCCAGGCCTTGTGCGCGCCGGTGGCGCCAAAGTCGTGCTCTTCGCACAGCATGGTGCGGAATTTCCATTGCGTGAAGGGCTGGTTCGGGGCGCGCATGCGGTGCGCGGCATACAGGATCGGGCGCCCTTGCAGCAGCAACAGCAACGCCGCGACCGTCAGCATCACCACAGACAACGGCACCAGCAGGATCAGCACCAGGATCACATCGAACGCGCGTTTGGACAAAGGCATGGGATTGACGCCGGGAGCCCGCGCCTCGCCAATGAACCATGCCATGCGGGGCGCGCTCAGCGGCCCCAGATGCGCGGCATCGGCCTTTTCCCAATCATGGTGGATCGTCACGACACCGTCCGCATTGCACATTTCACGCCAGTCAACCTCGTTGCGGTTAGCATGACATGCAAGGATTGGAAACGGGGGTGGCGCTTTCCTGCGCACTGACTTGCGCGGGCATGGCAGTTAAGCCACTGTCATCGCGACAAAGGCGGGAGGGCCGACAGTACGATGCGGAAATTTCTGGTCCTTCTGGACGACAGCAGGGAGTGCCTGAACGCGATGCGCTTTGCCGCGATGCGTGCGGCCAAGTCCCAGGGCGCGGCTGTGGTGATCCTGTCGGTCATCCCCGCCGAGGAGATCCAGCACGGATTTGGGGTGGCCGACGTGATGCGTGCCGAAGCGCGCGAGCGGATCGAGGCGCATTTCGAGGTCTTTGCAAAGTGGATGCGGTCGCGTCCGGGCGTCGAGCCGGAGCTGGTCATCCGCGAGGGGGACACCGCCGAGGAACTGTTGGCGCAGATCACCGAAGACGGAGAGATCGGCGTCGTCGTTCTGGGCCTGGCCTCTGACAAGAGCAGCGCCAACCCCGTGCTGACGCGGCTGATGCGCGATCCGACCGCCCTGCCCTGCGCAATATCGCTGGTCCCGGGCGATCTGTCCAAGGAGCGGCTGGAGGCGATCACCTAAGGGCCCCTGCGGCTTGACCCAAGCGCCCCGGATCGCCATATCGGGATCAAAGGAGCGCCCCCATGTTCATCCAGACCGAGACGACGCCGAACCCCGCGACGCTAAAATTCCTGCCCGGAGAGACGGTGCTGGGCAGCGGCACGGCCGATTTTCCCTCGCCGGATACCGGTGCCGCATCGCCTCTGGCGCGGCGGATCTTTGCGGTTGACGGCGTGACCGGCGTGTTCCTGGGCCGCGATTTCGTGACCGTGACCAAGGCCGACGCGATGCCGTGGGATCACCTGAAGCCGTCGGTTCTGGGCGCGATCATGGAGCATTTTCAGTCGGGCGCCCCGGCGATCGAGGGTGCGGCGGCCGATACCGGCGGCCATGTCGCCCACGAGGCAGGCCCCGATGCCGAGATCGTCGTGCAGATCAAGGAGCTGCTGGACACGCGCGTCCGTCCCGCGGTTGCGCAGGATGGCGGCGACATCACATTTCACGGCTTTGACCGGGGCATCGTCTATCTGCACATGCAGGGTGCCTGCGCCGGTTGCCCGTCATCCACGCTGACGCTGAAGATGGGGATCGAGAACCTGCTGCGCCATTACATTCCCGAGGTGGTCGAGGTCAGGCCCGTTGCCTGACCGGATCACCCCCAACTCAGTGGTTCTGGGGTTCGACACATCGGCCGCGCATTGCGCGGCCGCTTTGCTGCGCGGGGATACGGTGCTGGCGGCGGCGCACGAGGACATGACCAAGGGTCAGGCCGAACGGTTGATGCCGATGCTGGAGGAGCTGTTGGCGGGTGCGGGCCTGAGCTGGCGCGACCTTGACGTGATCGGGGTCGGCACGGGGCCGGGCAATTTCACCGGCATCCGTATGGCGGTCGCGGCGGCGCGCGGACTGGCATTGTCCCTAGGCATCCCCGCAATCGGGGTGGAGGCGCCGGAAGCGCTGGCCTGTGGGCTGGCGCGGCCCTGTCGTGTGGTGATCGCGGGGCGGGGCGACATGGTCACCTGGCAGGACTTTGCCGAGAGAGAGAAAGAGGGCCGGCCGCAGCAAGCTGCGACCGGCGCGCTGCCGCCCGGCCCTGCGCCGGCTGTGCCGGCGGTGGGGATCGCCGAGGGGGTGGCGCGACTGGCAGCAGACCGCGCCCATCTGCCGCAACCGCGGCCCGCGCCTGTCTATCTGCGCCCCGCCGATGCGGCGCCTGGGCGGGGCGCGCCGCCGGTGATCCTGGCGTGACGCCGAACGATCTGGCGGCGCTGCACGCGCGTTGTTTTCGCAACCCGCGTCCTTGGTCGGCCGACGAATTCACGGGCCTTTTGACATCATCCGGGACGTTCCTGCTGGAGGCACCACAGGGCTTTCTGATGGGGCGTGCCATTGCCGGCGAGGCTGAGTTGCTGACCGTGGCCGTGGCCCCGGAGGCGCGGCAGGCCGGAACCGGGCGCGCGCTGGTTGCCGCATTCGCGGGCAGGGCCGCGTCGATGGGGGCAGAGGACGCCTTTCTGGAGGTCGCGCATGACAACCTTGCGGCACGCGCCCTGTATTCGGCTACGGGATGGCTGGAATCAGGCGTCAGGCGGCGATATTACGGGCCTGCGACGGATGCGATCGTGATGCGTCTGACGCTGCGTGCGACCCAAGAAGGCGGTTGACCGGCCCCATGCGATGCGCCCTAATCGTGCGATCAGCGGGCCCGTTGAATCGCCCGCGAAAAACAGGATGAGGTTCCTATATGTCCCTGACGAAATCGCTTTTGGCTGGTGCGGCCATGACTGGTCTGACGGCCGGTGTCGCGCTGGCGGATCCGGCGCTGATCTATGATCTGGGCGGCAAGTTCGACAAGTCGTTCAACGAGGCGGCCTTTGGCGGTGCGCAGCGTTGGGTCGAGGAGACCGGCGGCACCTATCGCGAGCTGGAGATGCAGTCCGAGGCACAGCGCGAACAGGCCCTGCGCCGTCTGGCCGAAAGCGGTTCGAACCCCATCGTGATGACCGGCTTTGCCTTTGGCGACGTGCTGACCAAGGTCGCGGGCGATTACCCGGACACGCAATTCGCCATCATCGACATGGTCGTCGAGGCACCGAACGTGCAATCGGTCGTCTTTACCGAGGAACAGGGCAGCTATCTGGCCGGTGTCATGGCCGGAATGGCGTCCGAATCCGGGACCGTCGGGTTCATCGGCGGCATGGATATCCCGTTGATCCGCAAGTTCGAATGCGGCTTTGCCCAAGGGTTCAAGTCGGTGCAGCCCGAAGGGTCGCTGGTCAGCAACTATACCGGCACGACGCCCGCGGCGTGGAACGACCCCGTCAAGGGCGGCGAACTGGCCCGTGCACAGAAATCGCAGGGTGCGGACGTGATCTATGCCGCCGCGGGCGGTACCGGCATCGGTGTGCTGCAGGCAGCCGCCGACGAGGGTATCCTGGCCATCGGCGTGGACAGCAACCAGAACGCGCTGCACCCGGGGCAGATCCTGACCTCGATGGTCAAGCGCGTCGACAACGCGGTCTTTGACGCCTTTACCGCAGGCGCGGACCTGGAGCCGGGCGTCAAGGTCATGGACCTGGCCGCAGGCGGCGTGGATGTCGCGGTCGACGACAGCAATGCCGAACTGGTCAACGCCGAGATGCAGGCCGCCGTGGACGAGGCCAAGGCGGGCATCGCCTCGGGCGAGGTTGCCGTGCACGACTTCATGACCGACAACGCCTGCCCGGCGTCGTAATGACCACAGCGGGCGACATGCTGGGGGGGCGGTCGGACACGGCCGCCCCCGCTGCCATCGAGCTGCGCGGCATCTCGAAGGCGTTCGGGGCCGTGCAGGCGAACCGCGACATCAACCTGGCCGTGCCCAAGGGCACGATCCACGGTATCATCGGAGAGAACGGCGCCGGGAAATCGACGCTGATGTCGATCCTGTACGGTTTCTACAAGCCTGATCAGGGGCAGATTCTGGTGGACGGCACGCCCATCGCCATCAGCGACAGCCAGACCGCGATCCGCGCAGGTATCGGCATGGTGTTCCAGCACTTCAAGCTGGTGCAGAATTTCACCGTGCTGGAAAACATCATTCTGGGGGTCGAAGACGGCGCCCTGCTGCGCCCGTCCCTGTCCAAGGCCCGTGGCGCGATGAAGCGTCTGGCCGCCGAATACCAGCTGAACGTGGACCCCGACGAGGTGGTGGAAAACCTTTCCGTCGGTCACCAGCAACGGGTCGAGATCCTCAAGGCGCTGTACCGGCAGGCCGACATCCTGATCCTGGACGAGCCCACAGGCGTTCTGACGCCTGCCGAGGCGGACCACCTGTTCCGCATTCTGAAAGGCCTGCGCGACGAGGGAAAGACGATCATCCTGATCACCCACAAGCTGCGCGAGATCATGGAGATCACCGACAACGTCAGCGTCATGCGCCGCGGAGAGATGGTCGCCTCGGTCAGGACCGAGGAAACCAGCCCCGAACAGCTGGCCGAGCTGATGGTCGGCCGCAAGGTCCTGTTGAACGTGGACAAGCAACCGGCGCGGCCACAGGCCCCGGTCCTTGAGGTGCGCGGTCTGACCATGGTCGATATCGAGGGCGTGGAGCGCCTGCGCGGCATCGACCTGGACATCCGCGCGGGAGAGATCCTGGGCATCGCGGGCGTGTCCGGCAACGGACAGACCCAGCTGTTGGAGATTTTGGGCGGATACCCCGAAAAGGGTGCCCGCGTCGGCGGTACCGTTCGCATGAACGATGCGGCCCTGCCCCTGTCGGGGTCGGGATGCGACGCGGGCCAGCGCCGCCGCGACGGCGTGGGCCACATCCCCGAGGACCGCCAGGTCGAGGGGCTGATCATGGATTTCACCGCGTGGGAGAACGTGGCCTTTGGCTGGCAGGACGCACCCGAGTTCAGCAAGGGCTGGCTGATGGACAATGACGCCATCCGCCGCGACGCCCAGGCCAAGATGGAGCGATTCGACGTGCGCCCGCGCGACTGCCACTTGGCGGCGCGCAATTTCTCGGGCGGCAACCAGCAAAAGATCGTCGTCGCCCGCGAGATCGAGCGCAACCCCGACCTGCTGCTGATCGGACAGCCGACGCGCGGCGTGGACATCGGCGCGATCGAGTTCATCCACCAGCAGATCGTGGCCCTGCGCGATGCGGGCAAGGCGATCCTGCTGGTCAGCGTCGAGCTGGACGAGATCCTGGCCCTGTCCGATCGCATCGCCGTCATGTTCGACGGGCGCATCATGGGCGAACGCCTGCCCGGACAGACGACCACGGGCGAACTGGGCCTGCTGATGGCGGGCATCACCGATACGGGGCACGTCCCCGACGAGGCGGGCATTCCGCCGGAAACTGCCCTGCCGGGCCAGACGCAGGGGGCGCGTTGATGGACAAGATGCCGAAATGGGCGGACGTCATCCTGACGCCGCTGATCTCTCTGGTGCTGGCGATGGGCATTTCCGCGCTGGTGATCCTGGCCATCGGGGAAAGCCCGTGGATGGCGCTGACCACGATGGTCCAGGGCGCGCTTGGCTCCAGCTATGGCTGGGGCTTTACGTTGTATTACGCGACCAATTTCATCTTTACCGGGCTGGCGGTGATGGTCGCCTATCACGCGGCCCTGTTCAACATCGGCGGCGAGGGTCAGGCGGCGATGGGTGGCCTGGGGGTCGCGCTGGTGCTGCTGTTCCTGCCGCTGCCGCATTGGGCGATCGCGCTGCCGGTGGCGATGCTGGGCGCGGCGGCATTCGGTGCGGCCTGGGCGTTCGTTCCCGCGATCCTGCAGGCGAAACGCGGCAGCCACATCGTGATCACGACGATCATGTTCAACTTCATCGCGGCGGCCACGCTGAACTATGTGCTGGTGAACCAGTTGCGTCCCACGGGCAGCATGGACCCGGCATCGGCCCGGTTCCCCGAGGCCACGAACCTGCCTGCGCTGACAGACATCGCAGCAGGGATGGGTTTCGAATGGGGGCGCAACACGCCGGCCAACGTGACCTTTCTGGTGGCGCTGGCGGCGTGCTTTCTGATCTGGGTGCTGATCTGGCGCACGCGGTTGGGCTATCAGATCCGCGCCTTTGGCAAATCCGAACCGGGCGCGGTCTATGCGGGCATCAACCCGGTGCGCATCACGGTCATCGCCATGCTGATCTCGGGCGCGCTGGCCGGGATGATGGCGATCAACAACGTCATGGGCGAGTCCGAACGCCTGGTCCTGAACGCGGTCGAGGGTGCGGGCTTCATCGGCATCGCGGTCGCCCTGATGGGCCGCAATCACCCCCTGGGCGTCCTGCTGGCGGCGCTGCTGTTCGGGTTCCTGTATCAGGGCGGAGGAGAGCTGGCCCTGTGGACCACCATTCCGCGTGAACTGATCATCGTCATTCAGGCTCTGGTCATCCTGTTCACGGGTGCGCTGGACAACATGGTCCGCATGCCGCTGGAACGGCTGTTCCTGACCATGCGGCGGACCGGTCGGGGGGCGGTGAAATGAACATCCGGGAATCGCTGATCGCGATCATCGTGCTGGCCATCTGCGTGACCTGGGCGTTTGCCGACGGCGCCGCCGCCCAGCAGGGCATCGGCAGCGCGCTGCGCCTGATGACGCCGCTGTTGCTGGCCTGCCTGGCGGGGCTGTATTCCGAACGCGCCGGCGTCTTTGACATCGGGCTGGAGGGCAAGATGCTGATGGCGGCGTTCACCGCCGCATCCGTCGCCTATCTGACCGGCAGCGCGTGGCTGGGCCTGGCCGCGGGCATTGCCGGATCGCTGTCGCTGTCGCTGATCCATGGGCTGGCCTCGATCACCTTCATGGGCAATCAGCTGATTTCCGGCGTGGCGATCAACTTTCTGGCCTCGGGGCTGACGGTGCTGATCGGGCAGAACGCGTTCGGTCTGGGCGGGCGCACGCCGGCGCTGACCGGCGCGGGGCGGTTCAGCCCGATCACCCTGCCGGGTGCCGAGGCCGTGCGCGAGGTGCCCGTGCTGGGCCCGATCTATTCCGGGCTGATCTCGGGTCAGACGATCCTGGTCTATGTCGCCTTCGCGCTGGTGCCGATCACGTGGTGGGTGCTGTACCGCACGCGGTTCGGGTTGCGCCTGCGCGCGGTGGGGGAAAATCCCGCATCGGTGGACACGGCGGGCGTGTCGGTGACCCGGCTGCGCTATACCGCGGTCGCCATTGCCGGGGTGCTGTGCGGCATCGCCGGGGCCTATCTGGCGACCGGCCTGTCGGCGGGCTTTGTCAAGGAAATGACTGCCGGGCGCGGCTTCATCGCGCTGGCGGCGCTGATCTTTGCCAAATGGCGGCCGTGGCAGGCGCTGTTCGCGACCTTCCTGTTCGGTCTGCTGGAGGCGATCGCGAACCTGTACCCCGATCTGGACCTGGGCATCATCACGGTGCCGTCGATGTTCATGAACGCCCTGCCCTATATCCTGACGGTGGTGATTCTGGCGGGCTTTGTCGGCCGCGCCATCCCGCCCCGCGCCGGAGGAGAGCCCTATGTCAAAGAGCGCTGAACTTGCCGCCCTGATCCGCGACCGTGCGGGTCCACAGGCCCCCGAATACGGGCTGATCCTGGGGTCCGGGCTGGGCCATCTGTCGGCATGCGTCGACGGCGTGGCGATTCCCTATGATGACCTGCCGGGCTTTCCGCATGCGGGCGTCTCGGGTCATGTGCCACAACTGGTCATCGGCCAGTTGGAGGGGGTGCGCGTCGCCGTGTTCGGCGGGCGGTCGCATTACTATGAATCGGGGCGGGCGGACGCGATGCGTCTGCCGTTGGAGGTTCTGAAGGCCCTAGGGTGCGAAAAGCTGATCCTGACCAATGCCGCCGGGTCGCTGCGCCCCGACATTCCGACCGGCGGGCTGATGCTGCTGAACGACCACATCGCGTTCGCCGGCACCAACCCCCTGATCGGAGAGGCGACGGATGCGCGGTTCGTGCCGATGACCGACGCCCATGACACCGCCATGCGCGAGGCCCTGGTGGCCGCCGCAGAGGCCGAAGGGGTGGATCTGCCACAGGGCGTCTATTGTTGGTTTTCCGGCCCCAGCTTTGAGACCCCCGCCGAGATCCGCGCCGCGCGCACGCTTGGCGCGGATGCGGTGGGGATGTCGACCGTGCCGGAAATCATCCTGGCACGGTTCCTGGGCCTCCGGGCGGCGGCCATATCGGTGATCACCAACATGGGGGCCGGGCTGTCCGACGAATCGATCAGCCACGACCATACCAAGGCGATGGCCCCCCTGGGGGCGGCCAAGCTGGAAACGGTGCTGCGCCGTTTCCTGCGGGGTCAGGCCAGGTAGCGGGCGAACCAGTCCAGCGTTCGCTGCCACGCAAGTTCCGCGGCCTCGGGGTCGTAACGGGGCGTGGAATCGTTGTGGAACCCGTGGTTGGTGCCCGGATAGACATGCGCCTCATAGGTCTTGCCGGCCTCCTTCAGCGCTGCCTCATAGGCGGGCCAGGTGGCGTTGACGTTCTCGTCGATCTCGGCGAACTGAAACAGCAGCGGAACCTCGATCTTGGGGGCGTCCGCCACGGGGGCCTGTCGGCCATAGAATGGCACCGACGCGCCCAGTTCCGGATAGGCCACAGCCAGCGCGTTGCACACACCCCCGCCATAGCAAAAGCCCACCGCGCCTACCTTGCCGGTCGCCTGGTCATGCGCCATCAGGTGTTCGGCCCCGGCAAAGAAATCGTTCATCAGCTTGGTCGGATCGACCTCTGCCTGCAGGACGCGACCTTCCTCGTCATTGCCGGGATAGCCGCCCCTGGAGGTCAGCCCGTCGGGCGCCATCGCCAGATAGCCCGCCTTGGCCAGCCGCCGCGCGACATCCTCGATATAGGGGTTCAGGCCACGGTTCTCGTGGATCACCAGCACGGCGGGCCACGGCCCATCGCCTGCCGGGGTCACCTGATAGGCGCGCACGTCGCCATGCCCCTCGGGCGAGGGATAGGTCACGTATTCCGCCAGAATTTCGGGGTCGGTGAAACTGACCTGCTGGGCCAGCGCATAGTTCGGGCGCAGCATGTTCAACAGCGCCATCGCGGTCACGCCACCCACCGCGAACTTGCCAGCGCGATCCAGGAACTGCCGCTTGGTGATGCGGCCATGGGCGTAAAAGTCGTACAGCTCCAACAGCTCTTGCGGGAAATCCTTGGCACTCATTCGGGTCATTGCATTCTCCTGACATCGGGTCGCGGACAGCCTAGGCCAGCCCGCGCCCAAGGCCGATCACAAATCAGAGACCTGCGTGCCGATATAGCCACCAGCCGATACCGAATACGCACCACCCACGGTCATGCGCGCCAGCGCAGCCTCGACCCGACCGGTGACGGCGTCCAGATCCGTCAGCCCGTCGACTGCGACAATCTGTCCGCGCCCGTCGTCATGCCGCGACCGGTGCTTGTCATAGCGGGGGTCGTAATGGTCGCGCAGCAATCCTTCGGACAGCTGCTGCCACCGGCCCTGGGCCAGCGCCTGCCGCCACGCTTCGACCCGTTCGACCGGGTGCAGCGGCGCCATCAGGTCCAGGATCGCGGATACGCGGGCCGGGTCGTCGACCATGTCGCGATAGGTTGCGGCGGTAAAGGCCGCACGGGCCGCGACCGGCACCTGCAGCTGCAGGCGGGGCGCGGCACAGATCGCCTGCCACATGGCCTTGGGGACGGTGATCTGGCCGATGCGGCTGCTCTCGGCCTCGACCAGCAGGGGGCGCGCGGGGTCCAGCCCCTGCAGCGCGACGGCCAGACGACCCTCGAACATCTTCTGGCTGGGCTGGCCGTCGGGATGGCCGCCGAACAGGCTGCCGCGGTGATGGGCCAGTCCCTCCAGGTCGATGACCTGATGACCACGCAGGGCCAGCCGCTGCAGGATCGCGGTCTTGGCACTGCCGGTATTGCCGTCCAGCACGATCACGGGTGCCGCAATCGGCCCGTTCTGGACACGGTCGACGACCAGTGACCGCCACGCCTTGTAGCCGCCCTGGACGCGCGCCACGCGCCAGCCGATCTGGCTCAGGATCGTCCCAAAGCTGCCCGACCGTTGCCCGCCGCGCCAGCAATAGACCAGTGGCTGCCACGCGCCGCCCCGATCGGCCAGCGTGTCCTGCAGGTGACGCGCGGAATTGGCCGCGACCAGCGCCGCGCCCAGCTTTCGTGCATCAAAGGGCGACACCTGTTTATAGATCGTGCCCACATGGGCGCGTTCCGCATCGGTCAGGACCGGCAGGTTGATCGCACCGGGCAGGTGATCTTCGGCGAATTCCGCCGGGGCGCGGACATCGATGATGTCGTCGAACCCGGCCAAGGCCGGGTCCGCCGCACTGGCAAGCGTCAGGTCCAAGATCAGAAGACGTAGACGGTCGTGCCGATCGGCACCTGATCGAACAGGCTCATCACGGCCTCGTTGCGCATCCGCAGGCAGCCATTGGACACGGCCTTGCCGATCGATCCGGGATCGGTCGTACCGTGGATGCGGATCGCCGTGTCGTTGCCGCGGTCGTCGTACAGGTACAGCGCCCGCGCGCCCAACGGGTTCTGCGGGCCGCCCGGCATGCCGTCGGCATATTTGGCATAGGCGTCGGGGTTGCGTTCGATCATGTCATTGGTCGGGCGCCAGCTGGGCCATTCGACCTTGCGGCCGATCGTGGCCTTGCCCTTCCAGACCAGTTCGGCGGTGCCGACAGCCACGCCGTAACGCACGGCCTTGCCGGGTGCGACCACGTGGTACAGGAAAAAGTCGCGGCTGACGACGACGATGCTGCCGGTCTCGAAGTCCTCGCGGATGGCGACCTCGATCGGGGCATAGGGGTCGGCCGCGGCCTCCTGCGCACCGGCCAGCGTCGGGACCAGGGCGGGTGCGGCCACCATCAGGGCGGCCAGAGAGATCATCTGACGACGGTTCATGGCGCAGTTCCAATCGGTTTGGTTTTGCCCCGGATACAGCGAAACCACCCCTGCCCGCAACTCACGACGGCGTTCGGCTCCTTCGCGGTCTTGATCGCGCGTCCTCCGCGCCACATCTGTGACCCATGACCCAAGCCGCAGCCCCGACCCCTGACGACGGCATGCCCGTCACCCGCCTGTCCATCCAGGGCATGAATTGTGCCGCCTGTTCCGGCCGCGTGGGCCGCGTGTTGTCGGCGCGCCCCGACGTGACGCAGGCACAGGTGAACCTGGCCACGCATCGTGCGCAGGTGACGCACGACCCTGCCCTGACCCCGGATGCGCTGGCGCAGATCGTGACCGACCTGGGCTATCCCGCGACCGTCATCGCCGATCGTGCCCCCCCGCCCCCGGACGAGGCGCCCGCCCTGCGGCGTGCCGCGCTGACTGCCGCCGTCCTGACCCTGCCCGTGGTGGTGGTCGAGATGGGCGGCCATCTGGTCCCGGCCTTTCACCACTGGCTGCATGGGCTGGTGCCCGTCCGCGCGCTATGGGTGGTCCAGATGATCCTGACGCTGGCGGTATTGGCCGGGCCGGGCCGGCGGTTCTTTGGCACCGGGCTGGCCGCCCTGCGGCGTGGCGCACCCGAGATGAACAGCCTTGTGGCGCTTGGCGCAGGCACGGCCTTTGCGTTCTCCACGGTCGTCACGCTGGCCCCCGGACTGGTCCCCGCCGCATCCCGTCAGGTCTGGTTCGAGGCAGCGGCGGTAATCGTCACCCTGATCCTGACCGGCCGCTGGCTGGAGGCGCGCGCCAAGGGACAGGCCGGCACCGCGATCCGCGCGCTGTTGGCGCTGACGCCCGATCATGCGACCGCATTGCGCGACGGACGCCCCATGCGGGTCGCGGTGGCCGACCTGCAGCCGGGCGATCTGGTGCAACTGGCCCCCGGCGAACGCATCGCGCTGGACGGCGTGCTGACCGAAGGCGCGGGCCATGTCGACGAATCCATGCTGACAGGCGAACCCGTACCAGTCCTGCGCACGGTCGGCGACGGGATCACCGGCGGCACGGTCAACGGCGCCGCCGCGCTGACCTATCGCGTGACGGCCACGGGGCAGGACACCGTCCTGTCGCGCATCGTGGCGCTGGTCGAACAGGCGCAGGCCGCCCGCCTGCCGGTGCAGGCGCTGGTCGACCGGGTCACGCGCGTTTTTGTGCCGGTGGTCATGGGACTGGCGGCGCTGTCATTCGTACTGTGGCTGGCGTTTGGGCCTGATCTGGCCCACGCGGTCGTGGCGGCGGTGTCGGTGCTGATCATCGCCTGCCCCTGCGCGATGGGGCTGGCGGTGCCGATGTCGATCATGGTTGGCAGTGGACGCGGCGCGCGGCTCGGCATCCTGTTCCGTCAGGGCGATGCCCTGCAAAAGCTGGCGGGCGCGCAGGTCGTGGCCTTTGACAAGACCGGCACGCTGACCCAAGGTCGCCCCCGCGTGACGCAGATCTGGACCCGGGGGATCGACCGCGACGACGCCCTGCGCCTGACCGCCGCCGCCGAGGCGCGGTCCGAACATCCGCTGGCGCAGGCGATCCTGGTCAAGGCCGACGGCATGGCCCTGCCCCCGGCGCAATCGGTCACCGCCCTGCCCGGCCGCGGCCTGACCGCCACGGTCGAGGGGCGGTCGCTGCTGATTGGCAACGCCACTGCGCTCCAGACAGCGGGCATCGCGCCGGACGCCGCGCTGACCGCACAGGCCGATGCCGCCTCCGCAGAGGGCGCAACGCCAGTGCATCTGGCGGCGGATGGGTACCATGTGGCGACCTTTGCGCTGGCCGATCCGGAACGCCCGACATCCGCCGCGACCATCGCGGCCCTGCACGACATAGGCCTGCGGACCCTGATGCTGTCGGGCGACCTGCCCGCCACGGCCCGCGCAGTGGGCGCGCGGCTTGGCATCGACCAGGTGCAAGGTGGGCTGACCCCAGACGATAAGCTGCAGGCGATCCGGGCCATGGGGCCGGGCAGCGTCTTTGTGGGCGACGGTATCAATGATGCCCCCGCACTGGCTGCCGCCGATACGGGCATCGCCATCGGCACCGGCACCGACATCGCCATCGAAACCGCAGATGCCGTGCTGATGTCGGGCGATCCGCAGGGCGTGGTCCGCGCCATTCGCCTGTCGCGGGCGGTCATGCGCAATATCCGCCAGAACCTGTTCTGGGCATTTGCGTACAATGCCGCGCTGATCCCGGTTGCCATGGGCGTGCTGGTGCCCTTTGGTGGGCCGCAACTGTCGCCCATGCTGGGGGCGGGCGCGATGGCGCTGTCCTCGGTCTTCGTGGTGAGCAATGCCCTTCGCCTGAGGACTGCCGCATGACCCTGACCCGCCGCCACCTGCTGGCCGCCGCCGCCACCGCCACGCTGGTTCGTCCCGCTCAGGCACAGGCGCTGCCGCGCATCCTGTGTTTCGGCGACAGCCTGACCGCGGGTTTCGGTCTGGACCGTGATGAAGGGCTGGTTCCGCAACTGTCCGGGTGGCTGGCCGCCGCCGGGCGTCCGGCGGATCTGATCGACGCGGGTCTGTCGGGGGACACGACCTATGGTGGCCGCGTGCGGATCGAGGTTTCGATGCGCCGCCACCGCCCCGACGCCGTCATGGTGGAACTGGGTGGCAACGACATGCTGCGCCGTTGGCAACCCGCCGACGCCGAAGCGAACCTGGACGCGATCCTGCAGACGGCGGGCAGCGGCGGCAGACCCCTGCTGCTGGTCGGCATCCATGCCCCGGCGGGCCAACCGGAATGGCGCCGCGCCTGGAGCGGGATCTGGCCCCGCCTTGCCGAACGTCACGGCGCGCTGCTGCTGCAGGACCTGTACGCGCCGCTGGCGCGGGTTCCGGCGCCTGACCGCGCGCCCCTGCTGTTGCAGGACGGGGTCCACCCCTCGGCCCAGGGCGTTGCGCTGATCGTGCAGCATCTGGGCCCGGTGGCCGCCGAACTGGTTCAGCGGACAGTCTGACGTTTATCAGTGGCCCTGATGGTCGCCGTGGTCGTGATCGTCCGGGGCGACTGTCTCTTCGCGCTGGTTGTCGACGACGGCCTGCACCTCCTCGGTGCCGCAATCGCCGAAATCCAACGTCAGGGTCAGCGTGTCACCATCGGTCAGCGGCTGCGACAGGCCCAGCATCATGACATGATCACCGCCCCGGTTCAGGTCGTGGATCTGGCCGGCGGCGACGGCGATGCCATCCTCAAGGCGGGACATCTTCATGATGCCGTCTTCCTGGGTATGCGTATGCAGTTCGACCCGCTCGGCCGCATCCGACGACACGCCTTGCAGGGTGCAGGCGACCTGCCGATGGTTTTCCAGCTGCATGAAGACCGCGCCCACCTTGGGGTTGGTGCTGCGGGCATAGGCGTCATTGGCGTGCATGCCGTCATGGGCAACAGCCGCCATGGGGGTCAGCACCGCGATGGCGGCAAGGATCGACAGTTTCATTCGACAGTATCCTTGATTGGGGCAATGACACGCGCAGGTCGTGGCAACAGGGTCGCAAACATGCAAAAGCCCCGCCGTATCGGCAGGGCCCTGCAGCATCAGACAGTCATCGGATCACGCGGTCGCGGCAGCCGATTCGGCCTTGACCAGGTCGCGCTTGATCTTTTGCGCGCGGTCCGACAGTTCGGTGTCCTTGGCTTTGGCCAGGAACGCGTCCAGACCGCCACGGTGATCGACCGAACGCAGCGCCGCTGCCGAGATCTTCAGCGAGTAGCCGCGGCCCAGCTTTTCGGACAGCAGGGTGACCTCGTTCAGGTTCGGCAAAAACCGGCGACGGGTCTTGTTGTTGGCATGGCTGACATTGTTACCGCTCATCGGGCCTTTGCCGGTCAGTTCGCAGACGCGCGACATGGTGTGTTCCTTCGTCTCAGCTGTGCGGGCGGGGGGTCCGTCCCAATGTGAAAGGGCGCCGCGAGGCAGCGCCCGGAATTCCGTTCGCGGGTGGCTAACGCATAACGGGGTCCGCCGTCAAGCCTTGTCAGGTGATTCCATAGCTGCGTTCCAGTGCAATCAGGCGTTCCTTGCGCCACAGACCGCCCGCATATCCCGTCATTGTCCCGTCGGCGCCGATCACCCGGTGACAGGGCACGACCAGCGCCAGCCGGTTGGCCCCATTGGCCGCCGCAACCGCGCGGACCGCGGTGGGATGCCCGATGGCCGCGGCCAGTTGGCCATAGCTGCGCGTCTGCCCCGCCGGGATCGCCTGCAATGCCTGCCACACACGGGTCTGGAACGGCGTGCCGCGCAGGCGTACCGGCAGGTCCAGCCGCCCGTCGCCACCCGAAAAGAACCCGGCCAGCGCGGCTTGGACCCGGTCGGTCACCGCCGTGCGGCCCAGCCCGATGCGCCCCCCCGCCAGCGCCGACAGCCGCCGCAACCCCTGCGGCAGCGCCTTGCGGTCGGTGAACTCCAACAGGTGCAGGGCGTCGTCATCGGCAATCGCGATCATTCCGCCCAGGGGCGTGTCGATCCAGTCCGCGCGCAGGTCGGCCATCCCCTGCATCTGGTGCGGGGCATGCCCGAACAGGCGGGCGAACGCGTGTCGGAACCCCGATGCCGAATCGAATCCCGCATCCAGTTGTGCGTCGATCATCCTGCCTCCTTGCGTCAACGTGGTCAGCCCCGCGCGCAGGCGGGCCGCCCGCGCCAGTTGCAGAAAGCTGGTGCCCAGATGCTGGCGGAACAGCCGCCGCACGGTCGACGGGTCGTGCCCCAGGGCGATCAGGTCCGCCTCGGACCAGCGGCGGGCGGGGTCGGCGGCCAGCGCCGCGCCAAGCGTGGCGACCAGCGGCGGCACCTGCCCCTCGGGGCGGCAACGCAGGCAGGGGCGGAACCCCGCGGCCCGCGCGGCGGCGGCATCCGCGAACCACCGGCAATTGTCGCGCCGCGGCTTGCGCGCCGGGCAGGTCAGCCGACAAAAGATCCCGGTCGAGGTGACGCCCACCAGCGCCCGCCCGTCAAACCCCGGATCGCGCGCCAGCAGCGCGGCATACAGATCGTCATCGTTCGGCATCGCCCCCTCCTGTCCGGTCCGGTCTAGCCGATTCGCGGGCAGGCCGGGGCGCGTTTCCGGGCAGTTCATCGCGGCGCCCGCAGCCAGTCCAGCATCTGGCGTGCAGCCTCGACCGGGGGCAGCGCGCCTTGGGTGACGCGGTCGCCCAGATCACTGATGCGCGCGCGGGCGGCCGGGGCGTCCAGTTGCGCCAACAGCCCCCCCTGCAGTTCGGCCATGAACCAGTCGCAGGCCTGTTCGGCGCGGATGCGGTCGAAATGACCGGCATTGCGGCGCCAGTCGGCCAGATGGCGCATGCAGGACCAGGCCTCGTCCAGACCCCCGCCCGTGGTGGCACTGACGGGCATGGCCTTGGGAAAGCCCTCCGGGTCCTGCGCCCGCTTGCGCAGCAGGCGCAGTGCGCCCGCGTAATCGGCGACGGTGCGGCGGGCAGGCGACAACAGATCGCCATCGGCCTTGTTCACCAGGATCAGGTCGGCCATCTCCATGATGCCGCGTTTGACGCCCTGCAATTCGTCGCCACCCGCAGGGGCCAGCAGCAGGATGAACAGGTCGGACATCTGCGCGACCAGCGTTTCGGACTGACCGACGCCCACCGTCTCTATCAGGACGACGTCATGGCCCGCAGCCTCGCACAGGCGGATCGCCTCGCGCGTGCGGCGGGCGACGCCGCCCAGATGGGCGCTGGACGGGCTGGGCCGGACATAGGCGCGCGGGTTGCGCGACAGCAGCTCCATCCGCGTCTTGTCCCCCAGGATCGACCCGCCCGACCGGGTCGACGACGGATCGACCGCCAGAACCGCGACACGCATGCCCTGCGCGGTCAGCATCGTGCCGAACGCCTCGATGAAGGTCGACTTGCCCACCCCCGGGGTGCCCGACAGCCCGATCCGCAACGCGGTGCTGTCGGGCAGCGCCGCGATCAGGCGCCGCGCACGGTCGCGGTGATCGGACCGGGTCGATTCGACAAGGGTGATCGCGCGCGACAGCGCCCGCCGATCGCCCCGCAGCAAGGGTGTCAAAAGATCGTCCGCCATCGCCGCCCTGTCCCGTTTCGCCCGAAACACTGGACCAGTCGCCGCGGGGGGGCAATCCCCGTCGACCTTGTGCCACTGGGGGCATGGGCCTAATCTGGATACCATCCTGCGCAAAGGTTCCGCCATGCCCCCTCTGTCCCGCCGCACTGTTCTGATGGGCGCCGCGGTCGCGATGTTGCCCGTCGCGGGGCCGGTCGCGGGTCGGGCCGCTGCCCCCCCCGGCTGGCGGCTGATGATGGTCGAATCGGATTCGTGCCACCACTGCCGTGCTTGGCACGCGCAGATCGGGCCCGGCTATGCCGCATCCGCCGCCGGGCGGGCCGCGCCCATGATGCATGTCGATATCGATGGCCCCTATCCCGACGGGCTGGCCCTGGCGCGGCGTCCGTGGATCACGCCGACCTTTATCCTGCTGTCCGACGGGGCCGAAGCCGGCCGGATCGAGGGATATGTCGGCGAACGCTATTTCCATCCCGTGCTGGAGGAGATGATGCGCGATGCAGGGCTGACACTGCGCCCGTGATATTCCGGAAGGGACGGTGCGGCGGGCTTTCTGTTGCGACCGGCATGCGCTAGTCAGGCACCCAGACAATTTGCGAAGGTGCCGCCATGCATGACATCCGTGCGATCCGTGACAATCCCGACGCCTTCGAGGCGGCGCTGAACCGGCGTGGGCTGACCGGCCTGACCGCGCAGATCCTGTCGCTGGACGAGGCCCGCCGGGGTCGCATCGCCGCCGCGGAAACCGCGCAGGCGGACCAGAACAAGGCCAGCAAGGACGTGGGCGCCGCCAAGGCGCGGGGCGACGACGCCGAGTTTGAACGCCTTCGCGCGTTGGTCGCCACGACCAAGGCAGACATTGCCCGCATGCAGGCCGAGGCTGCCGATCTGGACGGCCAGCTGCGCGACCTGCTGCTGGGCGTTCCCAACCTGCCGCTGGACCGCGTCCCCGAGGGCCGGGACGAGGCCGACAATGTCGAGCTGCGCCGGTGGGGCACGCCCGCGGCGGTCGATTTCACCCCGGTCGAGCATTTTCAGATCCCGGGCGTCGTGCCGGGCATGGATTTCCAGACCGGCGCGAAACTGTCCGGCAGCCGCTTTGTCGTCCTGAAGGGCACGGTCGCCCGCATCCATCGCGCGCTGGCACAGTTCATGGTCGACCTGCATGTCGATCAGCACGGGTTGGAGGAGACCTGGACCCCGGTTCTGGTGCTTGAACAGATGATGCTGGGCACCGGCCAACTGCCCAAGTTCGGCGAGGACAGCTATCTGACCCGCGAGGGGTATTGGCTGATCCCGACATCCGAGGTGACGCTGACCAACACCGTGAACGGCGATCTGCTGGAACAATCCGCCCTGCCCCGCCGCATGGTCGCGCACAGCCAGTGCTTCCGCTCGGAGGCGGGCAGCGCGGGCCGCGACACCACCGGCATGCTGCGCCAGCACCAGTTCGAAAAGGTCGAGATGGTGTCCATCACCGACGCCGACACCGGGCTGGCCGAACACGACCGCATGACCCGCTGTGCCGAATCCGTTCTGGAGGCGCTGGAACTGCCCTATCGCACGATGATCCTGTGCAGCGGCGACATGGGTGCGGGTGCCCGAATCACCTATGATCTGGAGGTGTGGCTGCCCGGTCAGGACCGCTATCGCGAGATCAGCAGCGTCAGCTATTGCGGCGATTATCAGGGGCGGCGGATGAACGCGCGCTATCGCCCGGCGGGCGGGGGCAAGCCGGAATTCGTGCACACGCTGAACGGGTCGGGCCTGGCCGTCGGGCGTGCGCTGATCGCGGTGCTGGAAAACGGCCAGCAGGCCGATGGATCGGTCCATCTGCCCGCCGCCCTGCACCCTTATCTGCGGGGCGCGACCACGCTGACCGCCCAAGGGACGCTGGCCTGACCGCACGATTGCGCGCGCCGCGAAACTGCCGCACCCCGGCGCGCGTTGGCCTGCATGAAAAGGATCGGTTCAGTCTTACATCTGATGGTCGCGGCGGTCTTTGTGATCTGCGGCGTCGCATTCGCAATGCATCCCGACCCGCGGATCATCTCGGATGCGGCGCGGTTGGCTGCACCCATGATGCCATCGGCGTTGCCCACCGGCATCGCCATTCCACAGTTGTACCTGAACCCGGACAACCTGTTGATGTGGATGCTGTTGATCGCCATCTGGCTGATGGTGATCCTGGACGCGGTCGGGCAATGGATTGACCCATCCGATGCCGAACAGGTTCGCGCAGGACGCCTCCGCGTCTGGCCGATGCTGCTGGGGGCATTGGTGTTGGGCGCTGCGTGGCCCTCGCTGACAGAGCATCCGGCAGTCCTGACGGTTGCGTCGATCACTGGCGCGGTGGCTGCAACCATCGGCGCCCGCCGTGCGACAGGTAGGCACCGCCCGATGATCGGTTTCTTTGCAGGGTGGGCCACGGCATTGGCCTCGGCCGCATTGGCCCAACTGGCAGCAGAACAGTTTGATCTGTCCGCACAGGCGGTTTCGGCACTGGCAATCCTGCCTGCGGCCGCGTTCGGAATGGCCGCACAGAGCTGGATCGGGCGCAGCGTCGGCTATTCCGCAGCGTTGATCTGGGCGTTCTGCGGGTTGGCTATTTCGACGATGGGCAGCGATCCGATGATCGCGCTGGCCGCGATCATCGGGATCAGTGCGATGGCCACGGTGCTGATCCGCGCGGCCAGTTGAGCGGGGTCAGCTGCCCTTGGGCTTCTGGCGCTGCTTGTGTTTGGACAACGCGCCCGACTGCACGATCTTGGTCGCTTTGGCCTTGAACGGGTTTTCCCCGCCCTGATCGCGAAAGAACAGCCGGATCGGCGTTCCGGGCATGTCGAAATCGGTCCGCAGACCGTTGATCAGATACCGCTGATAGCTGGTGGGGATCTGGTCGGTATGGGTCGATTTCACGATGAACGCGGGCGGGCGCGTCTTGACCTGCGTCATATACCGCAGGCGGATGCGGCGACCACCGGGTGCCGGGGGCGGATGGCTTTCGGTCATCGCACCCAGCCACTGGTTCAGGCGGGCTGTCGGCACGCGACGGTTCCAGACCTCGTGCGCCTTGATGACGGCGTTGTGCAGACGGTCCAGACCCTTGCCGGTCTTGGCCGACACGGTGATCAACGGGGCGCCGCGCAACTGTGGCAGCAGCTTTTCGAAACTGGCCCGCATTTCGTTCAGCTTGTGGGACTTGTCGTCCTCGGTATCCCACTTGTTCACGGCGATGACGACGGCGCGGCCCTCGGTTTCAGCGAAATCGGCGATGCGCAGGTCCTGTGTCTCGAACGGGATCTCGACATCCAGCAACACGACCACGACCTCGGCAAAGCGCACGGCCCGCAGCCCGTCGGCCACCGACAGCTTTTCCAGCTTTTCGGTCACGCGGGCGCGTTTGCGCATTCCCGCCGTGTCAAAGATGCGCATGGGCGTGCCCATGAAGTTCGTCGTCACGCTGATCGAGTCGCGGGTGATCCCGGCCTCGGGTCCGGTCAGCAGGCGGTCCTGGCCCAGGATCTTGTTGATCAGGGTCGATTTGCCAGCATTGGGACGGCCGATCACCGCAATCTGCAGCGGCCGTGCCTCGGACGGGCGCCAGTCCTCGGCGCCTTCGCCCGATTCGGCGTCCTCCTCGGACAGGTCCAGGTCGGTCACAGCCTCGATCGGCGCGGGACGGTCAGCCTCGATCTGATCGGCCAGGGGCATCAGGACGCGGTACAGATCGTCCATCCCCTCGCCATGTTCGGCCGAAATGCGCAGGGGTTCGCCCAGGCCCAGGGCATAGGCCTCCATCGCGCCCGCCTCTCCGGCGCGGCCCTCGGACTTGTTGGCGGCGACGATCACATGTTTCGCCCGGCGACGCAGGATCTCGGCGAAATATTCATCGGCGGCGGTGATGCCGATGCGGGCGTCGACGACGAACAGGCAGATGTCGGCCTCGTCCACGGCGCGTTCGGTCAGGCGGCGCATGCGGCCCTGAAGGCTGTCATCCTCGGCCATTTCCAGACCGGCACTGTCGATCACGACGAAACGCAGGTCGCCAAGGCGACCCGCGCCCTCGCGGATGTCGCGGGTCACGCCGGGCTGGTCATCGACCAGCGCAAGTTTCTTGCCAACCAGACGGTTGAACAGGGTGGACTTGCCCACATTGGGCCGTCCGACGATCGCAAGGGTGAATGTCATCTGTACGCGTGCAACTGGCCGTTGCGTGCAACGACGTAAAGGGTTTGACCGGCAACCACGGGGGCCGATGCCGCCCCACCGGGAATCGCCACCTGACCGACCAGCGCGCCGGAGGCGGGATCGAAGCTGCGCAACATGCCATCGCTGGAGGCTATATGCAACCTCCCCCCTGCCAGCACGGGGCCGTAATGCGCATGGACCGCATCCTGACGCCGCACACGCTCTGTCGTGTAATACGGCAGGGGCTGGCGCCAGATCACGCCGCCGGTGGCCGCATCCAGCCGCACCAGCTGTGCCTGGTCGTTCACGGCGAACACCGATCCGCCCGCCACGACGACAGGGCTGTTCGCGCCTTCGTCAGCGGTCCAGTCGCCCAGCCCGGTCGACAGATCGACCGCGCTGATCCGCCCCGATGAGGTGCCCGCATGAACGCGCCCGTTCGAAATCACCGGATCGCCGGTCACGTCGCGGATCACCGCGATGGATCGTCCCGGCCGGGTGCCCGCGATCTGCGATGTCCAGTTGGTCAGTCCAGACTGGCGGTCCACCGCCACGATCTGGCCGGACGAGAATGGGAATACCACCGTATCGCCCTGCACCGCAGGGACCGCGACACCCATGACGCCCGATCCCGACGGCGTGCCCGCCGCCTGCCACAACACGCGTCCGTCGCTGGCGCGCACGGCCCAACCCACAGCATTGCGGGCCGCGACATAGACCACGCCGTCCTGCACGGCCGGGCCGCCGCTGATCGCGGCCTCGACCCGCTGGCGCCACAGGACAGCGCCGCTGGCCGCATCCAGCGCGACCAGTTCGCCGAACCCGGTGGTGACAAAGATGCGCCCGCCCTCATAGGCCAGACCGCCGCCCGACGCGCTGTCGGTGTTCTCCAGCGCGGGGGTCACGTCGGTGGACCATGCGCGTCCGCCGTTCAGCCCGGTCGCTGTGACCCGCGCGCGACTGTCCAGCGTAAAGACCCGGCCCGCCGCCACGACGGGATCGGCGGTGATGCGGTGCCGGCGGCTTTCGCCCTGGCCGATGGAAGCCGACCACAGGGCGGTGCTGCCCGCACCCAGGGCCAGATGGCCGGGCGCATGGGCGGCATTGCCACCGCGATGGGTCCATTCGCCGTTGGTGACCGGTGCGGACAGTGACAGGGCGGTCCCGGTGATGCCGGGCGCGCCCTGAACCGAGGGACCATCGGCCGAGGTCACGGCCAGCGGGTCCAGACGCTCTCCGGGCAGGATGGTGTCGCGGTCGCCGCACCCGGCAAGTCCCAGTCCGGCGGCCATCGCCAAGGTCAGTCGCAGCATGGCGGTCATCCCTGTCATTCAGTCCGTTATTCGGTCGGTTCGGGCGTCTCGCCCAGGGCGATCATCATCTCGGACAGGCGGCGACGCAAGGCCTCGGTCAGGCCGTCCTTGTCCTGGATCTGACGGATCAGGGTAATGGCGTCCTCGGGGCGTCCGGCGCCGATCAGCGCGACGGCCTTCTGCTCCAGCGCCAGCAGCTCGAACGGGGCACCTGCGCGCGACAGGCGGGTCAGGATCGCGTCGCGTTCGGCGGCGTCCATCTGCGCGCCCTGCGCCATCACCAACTTCAGCTGCGCCAATTCTCCCAGCACGCTGTCGGGCTGGGCATCGGCCACGCCCTGCAACGCCTGCACCCCTGCCTGTGCGTCGGTCGCCGTGCCCGCGGCCAACAGCCCGGTCAGCGCCTGTCGCCCGGCGGATCCGCGCGGATCGACGGCCAGCAGGGCAGCGGGATCACCCTCGGCCTCGGCCGCCAGAACGGCGTCACCCCAATCCTCGGCCGTCTTGCGGTCCTGGGCATTGCTGTATTCGCGCCATGCGGTGAAACCGACCACCGTGACGATCACCGCGACGACGATCCAGCCATAGCGGCGCATGGCTCCGTACAGACGGTCGCGCCGCAGCTCTTCGGTGACTTCGTCGATAAAGGTGTCGCTTTGGTTGGCCATGCCCGCCCTGCCGATCTGTCCTGTGTTCTCGTGGTCTTATACCGCGACGCGCGGAAATGCCAATGCCGGCGCGGGTACCACGCAAAAGGCCCGCCGTGGGGCGGGCCTTGCAATCGCGATCGTGCAGATTTCACATGCGCGAGGCGACGTTTTCCCAGTTCACCAGCTTGTCCAGGAAGTTCTCCAAGTACTTGGGGCGCGCATTGCGGAAATCGATGTAGTAGCTATGCTCCCACACATCGCAACCCAGCAACGCGGTCTGGCCGGTGCACAGCGGGTTCACGCCGTTTTCGGTCTTGGTGATCTCCAAAGAGCCGTCGCTGTTGCGGACCAGCCAGACCCAGCCCGAACCGAACTGGCCGACACCGGCTTCGGAGAACTTTTTCTTGAAATCCTCGACCGAGCCAAAGCTGTCCTTGATCGCGGTTTCCAGGTTCGCGGGCATCGGGCCGGGGTTCGGACCCATCATCTCCCAGAACTGGGCATGGTTCCAATGCTGGCTGGCATTGTTGAAGATGCCGTTCTGCGCAACGGCGCCCTTTTGATACGTGCCGGTGACGATGTCCTCCAGCGACTTGCCGTCCCACTCGGTCCCCGCCACCAGCTCGTTCAGCTTGGTGACATAGGCGTTGTGGTGCTTGTCGTGGTGGTATTCCAGCGTCTCACGCGACATGCCGCCGGCTTCCAGGGCATCATGCGAATAGGGAAGATCGGGAAGGGTGAAGGCCATTTTGCGGTCCTTTCGAAAGGGTTGGTTCGGTTCGGCGCGAACGGTCGCGCATTCGGGGGACCAACGCAAGGGGTGGGCCCGAGTTCCGGCCCACCCCTTGCGGCAAAACGATCAGCGCGGGGCCAGATGGCTGCCGGCCGTGGCCGCATTGGTCAGGATCAGCGACAAGTAATCAGCCGTGGATCGAAACCCGATGACGCGAAACCCGCCGTCGATACGCCAGAACGCTGCGGCGGTCTGGGCCATGCGCGTCCGGCGCAAGGCCTGCACAGGCAGACCTGCGGCATCGACCGGCGCCAGTTTGGCGATGACATCCGCCGCATGCGGCCCGGTCACGTCAAAGACCGCACGGGCATCGGACACGTCGGCGACCAGCCCGTGTTCGCCCGTCAGCGCCTGAGACAGGTCCGACAGCGCCGCGGACAGCTCTGCCACCGGCAGCATCAGCAACAGCTCGTCCGGCGACATCCATGCCAGGGTGCGGGTGCCGTCGGTCACGGTGCCGGTGGCACCGGGGATGGCCAGGCCCGCGGCCTCGGCCAGGACATCGCCGGCGCGGTCCAGGTCGGCGCGGATGGTGATCATGCCCAACCCCGCGACGGGGGTGATCAGGGCCAGCGCTTCAGCCATTCTGACGGCTTCCTTCCTTGTCGTAAAAGACCGGATCGACGATCCGCGCCTGCATCACCGCGCCGCCCGGCATCGGAAAATCCAGGACCTGGCCCATGCGGGCGGGGCCATGGCGGACCAGCCCCATCGCGATGGGCTTGTCCAGCGTCGGCGAATGATAGCTGGAGGTGACGCGGCCCTGCGTCTTGCGCTGGCCATTGCCGTTCGTACCCTCGGCGACCGCATAGGCGCCGTCGGGGATGACCTTGCCCGACAGGCTCTCCAGGCCCACCAGCTTCCAGCGGGTGCCGTCGGTCATGTGGCTGCGGCGTTGGGCGCGCTTGCCGATATAGTCGGCCTTTTTCTTCGAGATCGCCCAGTCCAGCCCCAGATCCTGCGGGATGATCGTGCCGTCGGTCTCGTCCCCGATCATGATGAAACCCTTTTCGGCGCGCATGACGTGCATCGCCTCGGTCCCATAGGGGGTGATGCCCAGGTCGCGGCCGACCTCGTGCAAACGCTCCCACAGCTCCAGCCCCCGATTGGCGGGGACGGCGATCTCATAGCTGAGTTCGCCCGAAAAGCTGATGCGGAAGATGCGGGCCGGGATGCCGGCGATGTCACCCTGCGACCAGCCCATGAAGGGCAGCGCCTCGGCCGACAGATCGATGCTGCCGGGCAGACGTTCCAGCAGGGCGCGGGCCTTGGGTCCGGCGACGGCGATCTGGGCGAATTGTTCGGTCAGGTTGGCGGTGTAAACCTTCCAGTCCCACCATTCGCATTGCAGCCAATCCTCCATGTGGCCATGGATCCGGTCCGCGCCGCCGGTGGTGGTGTGGCACAGCCAGGTGTCGTCGGACAGGCGCGCAACGACGCCGTCATCCATCAGAAAACCGTTCTCGCTGCACATCAGGCCATAGCGGCATTTGCCGACCGGCAGGGTGGACATCATGTTGGTGTACAGCATGTCCAGGAACCGCCCGGCATCGGGCCCCTTGACGATGATTTTGCCCAGTGTCGAGGCGTCCAGCGTGCCGACACCCGCACGCACGGCCAGGATTTCCCGGTTGACAGCGGCATGCCTGTCCTCGGTCGCGCGGGGATAGGCATAGGGGCGGCGCCAGTGGCCCACCGGCTCCCAGCTGGCGCCGTTGCGGTCGTGCCACGCGTGCATCGGCGTCTTGCGCAGCGGCTGAAAGGCGTCGTCCTTGGCCTCGGCCGCGATGGTGGCCAGGGTCAGCGGCGTATAGGGCGGGCGGAACGTCGTGGTGCCGGTCGCCTGAATTGGCTGGTTCAGCGCATTCGACAGCACCGCCAGACCGTTGATGTTGGACAACTTGCCCTGATCGGTCGCCATGCCCAACGTGGTATAGCGTTTCGTATGTTCGACACTGGCATAACCCTCCTGGGCGGCCAGTTCGACATCGGTGACCTTGACGTCGTTCTGGAAATCCAGCCACATCTTGGCGCGCAGTTTATAAGATGCGCGGGCGGGCATGACCCAGACGGGCATGGTCGCGTCCGCGGGCTGTTCCAGATCGCCGGCACAGTGCAGATCACCATTGGCGGCGCCCGCGACGGTCACGTTCCCCTGCCCGTCCGCACCCAACGGCGGGCGGTCCGGGTCGGGCCGGAACATCGATTGCGCCTCGTCCCAGATCAGCTTGCCGCCGCAATGCGAATACAGATGCACGACCGGCGACCAGCCGCCCGACATGGCGACCACATCGCATTCGATGGTCTGCCGTGGCGTGCCGTCGGACTGGTGGTCGCACAGGATCACACCCTCGACATGCTTGGCCCCCTTGACCTTGGCGATGGCGGTGCCGGTCAGGACGGTTATGCCCGCGGCCCGCGCGGCCTGGGGCAATGCACCGTCGGCGGTGGACCGCGCGTCGACGATCGCCGGCACCTCCAGCCCCGCGGCATGCGCGGTCAGGGCGGTGCGATAGGCGTCGTCGTTGTTCGTGACCACGACGATGCGCCGGCCCGGTGCCACGGCGTAATCCGCGATGAAATCACGGACCGCACTGGCCAGCATCACGCCCGGGACGTCATTGCAGGCAAAGGACAGCGGGCGTTCCAGCGCGCCGGTCGCGGCAATCACCCGGCCCGCCCTGATGCGCCACAGGCGCTGGCGGGGGATGCCCTGGTTCGGGTCGTGATCGGCCAGCGATTCCCGCGCGATCAGATAGCCGTGGTCATACAGGCCCGTGGCCATGGTGTTGCGGCGCAGCGTGACATTGTCCCGGCCCCGCAGGTCGGCCAAAGCCGCGTCGATCGCCGCCTGCCCGCCGTCATGGTCGGTGGGCGTGCGCCCGCCCCAATGCCCGTCCTGTTCCAGCACCAGCACAGTCCCGCCCGCCGCTGCGGCGTCGCGCGCGGCGGTCAGACCGGCAATGCCGCCACCGACGACGACCGTATCGGCAAAGCCGTAGGCCTGTTCATAGCGGTCGGGATCGGGATCCGTCGGTGCCTTGCCCAGCCCCGCGCTGCGGCGGATGATTGGTTCGAACAGGTGTTTCCAGAAGGGGCGCGGGTGGATGAAGGTCTTGTAATAAAATCCCGCCGGAAAGACCGGCGACAGCCAGTTGTTCACCGCGCCCACATCGGCATCAAGGCTGGGCCAGCAATTCTGGCTGCGCGTGATCATGCCATGGGTCAGGGGCGTGGTCGTGGCGCGCTGGTTCGGTTCGAACCGGCCGCCCTGCCCCAGACCCAGCAAGGCGTTGGGCTCCTCGGCGCCCGAGGCGATGGGCCCGCGCGGGCGGTGATACTTGAACGACCGGCCCATCAGCATCTGGCCGTTGGCCAACAGAGCCGAGGCGATGGTGTCGCCCGTCAGGCCGCGCAGATGGCGACCATCGAAACGGAACGGCACCTGCCAGGCACGGTCGATAAGGCGGCCACCGGCAGGCAGGCGAAAGGGGGGTGTGTGGGTCATTCGGCGGTGCCTTCGGCGGGGGTCCAGTCGGGTGTCCAATCGGGGCGGGCCTTGCGGATCGCATCGACGATGTCGGCGGGGGGATGGGGCGTCTGCGCCCGATAGGTGCCGAACACCTGCAGCGTCGCGGTGCAGCGCGCGGCCAGGAACCACTTGCCGCAGCCATACGCGTGTCGCCAGCGTTCGAAATGCACGCCCTTGGCGTTCTTGCGATCGAACAGATAGCTTTCGAAATCCTCGTCGGTGCCGTCCGGGCCGACGCGGGCCAGGTGCGCCTCTCCGCCGGGATGCAGTTCGGTTTCCTCGGCGTTCACACCGCAATAGGGACAGGTCAGGATCAGCATCGGGCTTCCTCGAGGGGCGAATGTTGCGGATGCGAAAAGGCACCGCAGCGGCATGTGCCGGCGGTGCCGTCCGTCCGACATGTCGTCGGACGCAGTGTCAGGGCGGCCAGCCCCCGGACGCCCGCTGCCGCGCGTGACGGCAAGACCGCCGCGCGGTTCAGGGCATCAGTTGGCCGGGGCCGGTTCAGCCGGAGCGTCGACAGCCGGTGGGCTGTCGGTTTCAACCGAGACGGCCGGCGTGTCGGCAGGTTCGGCTGCGGGCGTTTCGACGCTGATGTTGGTATCGCCGCCTGCGGCGGGATCGGTCGTGGCCATGCCGTCATCCCCACCGGACATGAAGAAGAACAGCAGAGCCACGGCGACGACGATGCCGCCGACGATGAAATAAAGGCCGTTGTTGTTGCGGTCAGCCATGATGAACCCCTTCTGTCGGACCTGTCATGACAAGCCAAGTCGCGGGTGGCACCAAGGGTTCCGTAGGGGCGATACATTGGCGTCCGCCCGCCTAATGCGCGACGCCGGCGGCGACCGATTCGTCGATGAACCGGCCCTCGCGGAACCGGTTCAGTCCGAAATCGGCAGCCAGCGGTCCGGGCGTGCCCTTGGCGACCAGTTCGGCCATCGCCCAGCCAGAACCCGGGATCGCCTTAAAGCCGCCGGTGCCCCAACCACAGTTCACAAAGACGCCACCGACCGGCGTCGATGACAGGATCGGGGACCGGTCCCCGGTCATGTCCACGATGCCGCCCCATTGGCGCAGCATCTTCAGGCGGCTGATCATCGGAAACGTCTCGACCAGGGCGCGGACGGTTTCCTCGACATGCTGCCAGCTGCCGCGTTGGGTAAAGTTGTTGAACCCGTCGGTGCCCCCGCCGATCACCATCTCTCCCTTGTCGGATTGCGACATGTAGCCGTGGACGGTGTTGGCCATCACCACGACGTCCATGCAGGGCTTGATCGGTTCGCTGACCAACGCCTGCAGGGCGACGGATTCGATGGGCAGGCGGAACCCGGCCATCGCGGCCAGCTGGCTGGAATGACCCGCGACCACGATCGCCATCTTGTCGCAGCCGATGCGTCCCTTAGACGTGTTGACCGCGCGGACCTGTCCGCCCTCGGTCTCGACCCCGGTCACCTCGCAGTTCTGGATGATGTGCATGCCCATATCGCTGCAGGCGCGGGCATAGCCCCAGGCCACCGCGTCGTGGCGCGCCGTGCCGCCGCGGGCCTGATACAGCCCGCCCAGAACTGGGTATCGCGGTCCGTCCAGATTGATGATCGGAACCTTGGCCTTGAGCTGCTGGGGGTCCAGCCATTCGGTCTGAACGCCCTGCAGGTTGTTGGCATAGACGGTACGCTTGTATCCGCGGATCTCGTGTTCGGTCTGCGCCAGCATGATCAGCCCGCGCGGGCTGAACATGATGTTGTAGTTCAGGTCCTGCGACAGGTTCTCATACAGGCTGCGGGCCTTTTCATAGATCGCCGCCGACGGATCCTGCAGATAATTCGACCGGATGATCGTTGTGTTCCGGCCGGTGTTGCCGCCGCCCAGCCAGCCCTTTTCGATGACCGCGACATCGGTGATGCCAAAGTTCTTGCCAAGGTAATAGGCCGTGGCAAGCCCGTGCCCGCCAGCGCCGACCACGATCACCTTATAGCGCGATTTCGGTTCCGGGCTGGCCCAGGCCCGCGTCCAGCCCTTGTGCTGACGCAGCGCCTCGCGGGCGATGGCAAAGACGGAATAACGTCGGGCGCGTGGGGCGTCGGGCATGGTGCCTCTCAGGGATGGGTCCGGTGCACCATGGCTGCGGCGGGCCCGGCCCTCAAGGCGCCTTGCGGCAGATCGCGGCGAAATGCGACATGCGACATTCGGACAGCCCTGTCGCACCGCGCTTTCGGTCCGCCGCCAACCGCGCTAGGAACGGGGCCAACCGGAGGTGACGCATGTTCTGGATCCTGGCTGCCGCACTGACGGCCATCACGGCATTCGCCATCCTGTCGCCTCTGCGGCGGGGTCGCACAGGGGCGGCCCCCGCCGCAGAATATGATCTGCGCGTCTATCGCGACCAGCTGGCCGAGGTCGAACGCGACCTGGACCGCGGCGTGATCGGCCCGGACGATGCGCAGCGTCTGCGCACCGAGATCGGCCGCAAGGTGCTGGACGCCGACCGCCGCGCCGCCCTGTCGGCCCCGGTGGCGCGGGGCGGCCATCTGCTGTGGCCCGCCGTCGTGCTGGCCGCGATGCTGGCCGGGGCCGTGGCCCTGTATCTGCGCGAGGGGGTGCCCGGCGCGCCCGACATGCCGCTGGCCGACCGCATCGCCGCCGCCGATGCCGCCTATCGCAACCGCCCCAGCCAGCAGCAGGCCGAGGCCGCGGCCCCCGCCCGCCCCGCGCCCGACCTGGCGCAGGCCGATCCCGAATACCTGACGATGATCGACCAGCTGCGCGCCGCTGTCGAACGCAACCCCAATGACCAGCAGGGCCTGGCACTGCTGGCCAGCAACGAGATGCGGCTGGGCAACCTGAACGCCGCCCGCGATGCCCAGCAGCGCCTGGTCGACCTGCGCGGCGATCAGGCCGATGCCGTCCAGCTGATGCAGCTGGCAACCCTGATGGTCGATGCCACAGGCGGCGTCATCACCCCCCAGGCCGAGGCCGTCCTGCAGCGCGCACTGACACAGGACCCAACACAGCCACAGGCCCGCTATCTGCAGGGCGTGCTGCTGATCCAGAACGGCCGTCCGGATCGCGCCTTTCCGCTGTGGCGCGGCCTGCTGGACGAAGGCCCAGAAAACGCGCCCTGGATCGCCCCGATCCGTGCCGCGATCCAGGATCTGGCTTGGCTGGCCGGGGACGACGAATATCGCGCACCCGCAGCCCCCGCAGCCGACCTGCCCGGCCCCGATGCCGACGCCCTGTCCGCTGCCCGTGACCTGCCCCCCGACGAACGCGCCCAGATGGTCCAGGGCATGGTCGACCGCCTGCAGGACCGCCTTGCGACCCAAGGCGGCACGCCACAGGAATGGGCGCGGCTGATCGCGGCGCTGGTCGTGCTGGACCAGCGCGACCAGGCGACGGCCATTCTGGCCGAGGCCCGCCAACGCTTTGGCAGCACCCCCGACGCTCTGGCCCCTATCGAACAGGCTGCCACCGATGCGGGGTTGGACGGATGATCCACGAAGACATGACAGATTTCGCCACCAGCCTGCCGCGCTTTGGCGCATTGGCCGGGCTGGACCTGGGAACCAAGACCATCGGCGTCGCGGTCAGTGACGTGATGCGCGGCGTTGCATCCCCCATCACCACGATCCGCCGGACGAAATTTACCCTGGACGCACAGGCCCTGTTGGCGCTGATCGCGGACCGGGGGTTGGTCGGGCTGGTGCTGGGCCTGCCCCGCAACATGGACGGCTCCGAAGGACCGCGCGCGCAGGCCACCCGCGCCTTTGCTCGCAACATGACGCGGCTGACCGACCTGCCCATCGCCTATTGGGACGAACGCCTGTCGACCGTGGCCGCAGAACGCGCCCTGCTGGAGGGCGACACCTCGCGCAAACGCCGGGCCGAGGTCATCGACCAGGTCGCCGCCGGCTATATCCTGCAAGGCGCGCTGGACCGCCTGCGCCACATCGCCGCCCATGGATAGGCGCGCAACCGCCGCGCGCCAGCGCGGCGCAGAGCCGGGCGGCAGCGTCCGGGGCGTGCTGTGCACGGCCCGCCCCCCGCGGCCCGCAATTTCGCACGCGCATCAGGGAAACGGCCACCGATGATCGAAAGCCCCTGCATCAAACTGTGCCGCATCGATGCGGACCGCGATCTGTGCCTCGGATGCCACCGCACGCTGGCCGAGATCGCGGCCTGGGGTCGCATGACCCCCGACGCCCGCGCCCGCATCATGGCCGTGCTGCCTGCGCGTCAGGACGCCTCGGACATGCCCCGCCGCGGATCATAGGCGTTCTCGCGCCGCCAGGTCTCAAAGAACTCGGTCAGTTTGGGGTCCACCTTGGGCGGCATGGCGATGCGCAGCTCGATGTGCTGGTCGCCGCCATTCACGCCGCGCCCCCGCAACCGCAGACGTTGGCCCGACGTGGCGCCGGGCGGGATGGTCAGGTTGACCGGTCCGTCGATGGTCGGTGCCGCGACCTTGCCACCCAAAACCGCCTCGTCCAGGCTGATCGGCAACACCAGATGGATATCGTCGTTGTCGCGCGTGAATTGCGGGTGACTGGTCACCCGAACCTCCAGATAGGCGTCGCCCGGCTCTCCGCGACCCATGCCCGGTTCGCCCTTGCCGCGCAGGCGAATCACCTGCCCGTCGCGCACGCCCTTTGGAATTGCGACCTCCAGCGTGCCGCCCTGCGGCAGCGTGATGCGGTTGCGTCCGCCGCGCGCCGCGGTCAGGAAATCAACCTGCAGCGCCAGCCGCAGGTCCTGCCCACGCATGTCCGCCGTGCGTCCGCCACCGCCGAACCCGCCAAAGCCCCCGAACCCGCCAAAGCCTGCGCCACCGCGCGGTGCCGCGCGCTGACCGAACAGATCGGCGAACACGTCCGACAGATCGGGGTCCCCGCCATGGCCCGGCGCTTCGCCAAAGGGGTTGCCGCCCGCACCCGGACGCCCCTGCCAGCGGGGGCCGCGGTCCTGACCCTGGGCGTCGACCTCTCCCGCGTCAAAGCGGCGGCGCTGGTCGGCGTCCTTCAGCAGATCATAGGCCGCCGACGCCGCGGCGAACCGTTTGGCGGCGGCCGGATCCTGGTTCAGGTCCGGGTGATCGGTCTTTGCGATGCGCCGATAGGCCTTCTTGATCTCATCGGCACTGGCGCTTCGCGACACGCCAAGTGCTGCATAGGGATCGCCTGCCATGCCTGGTCCTTTGTGTTCATCCGTCTTGTCAGTAAGATAGCGACGGTCCGGGTCACATCAATAGGGCAGCGGGTGGACGCGGTGCAGACGCTCGATCCCGCGGCGCAGTTCGTCGGGCAGGTCGCGGTCCAGACCGGCGATCAGATGGCGCAGCTGGTCCATCGTCGTGGCCCCGATGATCGGCACCACCTTGAAGGGCCGCGTCAGCTGCCAGGCGATGACCATGTGGATCACGTCCCAACCGTGTTCCGCCGCCAGGCGGCCATAGGCCTCGGCTGCGGCCAGCGCGCGTTCCGTCTTGCGCCCGCCCAGGTTACCCGGCCCGCCCGATGCCTTGTCGACCGCCACGCGGCTGCCCTCGGGCACCGCGCCGCCCGCGTATTTTCCGGTCAGCAGCCCGGCCGCCAGCGGCGAATAGGACAGCAGGGTGACATCTTCGTTCACCGCCGCTTCGGCCAGATCGGTGTCGTACAGACGGTACAGCGGCGAATACTCGTTCTGCATCGCGGCCACACGCGGCCCACCCATCCCGTCGGCCGCATCGCACCAACGCGCCAGTCCCCAGGCTGATTCGTTCGACAGGCCCACGGCGCGGATCTTTCCCGCGCTGACCGCGTCAGACAGTGCGCCCAACACGTCGTGCATATGCGCCAGTGTCCGCGCCTTGTCCTGCCCCGACGGATCAAAGGCCCAGTTCTGCCGGAACCCGTACGATCCACGCACGGGCCAGTGCAGTTGGTACAGATCGATCCGGTCCGTCTGCAGCCGGCGCAGCGATGTGTCGATGCAGGCCGCGACCGTCGCCCCGTCAAAGGGCGCGCCATTGCGGACCTTCTGGTTGGGCCCGGTGATCTTGGTCGCAATCTCGACCCTGTCGCGGTTTCCGGTCCGTGCCAGCCAGCGGCCGATGACCTCTTCGGACACGCCGATCGTCTCGCTGCGGACGGGGTTGACCGGGTACATCTCGGCGCAATCCATAAAGGTCATCGCGGCCTCCAGCGCCGCGTCCATCTGCGCGTGGGCCTCCGCCTCGGCGGTCTGGTTGCCAAAGGTCATCGTGCCCAGGCAGATCCGGCTGACCTCAACGGCGCTGCCGCCCAGTTTCACACGTTCCATCGGACCACTTTCCTGCTTGCGATTTACGCGCAGGCTAGCGATCCGTCCCGCAGGCGCAAGCCGATGTCAGACACCAGATGAAAAAGGACACCCCCGCGGGGGTGTCCTGAACGAACTGAAATAATGCACTACGCCCGCTAACCGTCCCGACCGGAACGACGTGCGCATCACACCAGATAGTGGCATCGGAATGCCCGGGATATAGCCCCATAAGGCTATGTTGCGCCGAGGCAACACACGCTTAAAAAGCGTCGCTTGTTGCAACTCGCGCCCGCGGATAAATGTCAGTACAATTCAGTTTACTGCGGCTACCGTCGTTTTCGCCAAGGTTCCATAAGCATGTCAGTGAATTCCCTCGCTCAGATCGATGACAGATTATCGGCAATAGCCCCCCGCGGTTTCAGCATGGGGTTGCATATACGTTATTCACGTCCCGTCAGGCGTGTGTCAACTTATCCGTCGCGGTGGATGCAAACTTATACCCGCAGCAATCTGGGTGTCGGCGATCCGATGTTGATCTGGTGCGTGATGCATGAGGGACAGATCCGGTGGAGCGAACTGTCCCGCGTCATAGCCGATCCGTTGAACGTCATGGGTCAGGCCCGTGATCATGGCCTGATCCATGGTGTGGCCCTGTCCCTGGGACCGGCGGAATCCCGGTCCTATATTGGCGCTGCACGCGACGACCGCGAATTTTCTGATGCTGAAATCGACCGGATGGCTGAACTGTTGCAGCACGCACATGACATCGTCGACCGCACCGCCATGCTGCGCCCGATCCTGGTCGAGGCGCTGGACGCCATCGCGTGCGGAATGACCTATGACCAGGCATGCCAGACGCTTGGCATTTCGCGCACCGCATTGCGATATCGGCTGCGGATGGCACGCGCCGCTTTGGGCGTCGAGGACAACCCGAACGCAATCCGCAAGGCGATCGATGCGGGCCTGTTGAACGGGATCAGCCTGTCCGGGCTGAGCAAGGGACTGCCCACCCAGCCCGATCAAGACTAGGTCGCCTTGCGTCGGCGCCATTTCAGGCGCCGTGGCCAGTGCCAGCGTCGGATCAGGCCCTTGCGCTTGCCCAACGGCTCAAAGATCTTTTCAGGACCTTCGGGGTCCATGATCTCGTTATCGGCCAGCCAGGTCTCGAACCCGCTCAACTCCGGGATTTCATAGGGGATCAGGGTGCGTCCCTGTCCCTGCGGCCCGCGATTGGCCTCGATCATTGCGATCAGGCTGCCGTGGTCCCTGATGCCCTGCGTCACCTGCTCGGGTGTCATCGCCAGATGTTCGGCCAACAGATCATCGCGCAGCGCGATGATGGTGCTGCGCGTTGCGTCGGCATCGGGGCTTTCAGCCGCCAGCATCACGTCGCATTCCGTGTCCAGCCGCATGGAGCGGTTGTTGAAGTTCGACGACCCGACCCGCAGGTAGGTGTCGTCGATTACGGTCACCTTGGCATGGACATAGATTTCGGCCCCCGCATCGGTCACGGGGTGATAGATGCGCAGCCGGTCGCGATGGTCCAGCTTGCGCAGCGCCTCGACCAGTTGGGCGCGGGCGGTGTCCATCGCCATCGGCTCCAGCCAGCCCTGTGCGCTGACCGGGTTGACGATGACGATCTCTGGGGGGTCCTCCTCGACCAGGCGCCGGGCGATCGCCTGTGCCACGCGGCGCGATGCGAAATACTGGCTCTCGGCATAGATGACCCGTTCCGCCCGGGCGATCAGGTCCAGATACATCTGCTCGATCTCATAGGCGGGCTCGACCTCGGGGATGTCCGGACGGGTCCGCGCGATGGCCAGCGCCACGTCGCGGAACGTGGGCTTCAGCACCTCGGGCCAGCATTCCGCGGAATCGCTGATCGGGGACAACTCCTCTCCGCAGGCGATCTGCCAGCGGTCGCGGGCCAGATCGCCCATCGCCCGCGCGGCGGGTCCGTCAAAGGCGCTGGTCGCGTCATGCCACGGCTTCATCGGCTTGCCGCTGGCACTGGTGCGACGGGGATCGTCATCCTTGTGTTCGCGCGTGTCCCACCGTCCCTCGGTCATGTCGATGCCGCCGCAGAACGCCAGACAGTCATCGATCACGACGATCTTGTGATGGTGCGAACTGGCCAGGGGGTGCTTGCCGTCCAGGCGCAGCGTGATGCGCGGGTGCATCTTCCAGCGCAGGATCGTCCACAGCGTGCTGCCCCGGAACATCGATTTCAGCGCGCCGGTATCCCACCGCAACAGCCGGATATGCAGCGTGGGACGCCTGCGCGCCAGCCACATGACGAAATCGCCCAGGGCCGGCGGCCCGCCGTCGGACGCGTCGCCCAGATGGATGCGGGCGTCGAAATCCCATCCGATCATCAGGATCGAATGGCGCGCCTGAAGCATGGCCTGACGAACGGCGCGAAAGTATTCGTCGGCATCGACGATGAAGGTGAAACGCTCCGACTGCTCGACCCGCCAGCAATTCCATCCCGGACGGGCCAGCCGATCACTCGAAGCATTCATGGTCTTGTCCCGCCGTCCTTATTGCCGCTGCCCCGCCATGCGGCGCGACTGCGCGACACACGGGGCGACCTTGGGCATCATTAGGGGATTATCCGCCGCGCGATCAAGGGCGACCGCGCGGCAGCACATCGACCCCTAGCCGAACAGCGCGTTGCAGATCAACAGCATGATCAGCGACGATCCCCATGCCAGCGTGGTCGGGACCGACCACAGCAGCATCTGGTGTTTCGCCTGCTTGACGCCCAGCATCCGGTTGATGACCCAGAAATAGCTGTCGTTGAAGTAACCAAACACCATCGACCCGATGGCCGCCGCCTGTGCGGCAAAAACCATGTTCACGTCCGGCATGTTCATCAAAATCGGTGCCGAGATCGACGCGCCCGTGATCATCGCCACCGTGCCCGACCCCTGGATCAGGCGCACCAGCGAGCTGATGACAAAGGGGATCAGCACGGCGGGGATGGCCAGCCCGGCCACAGCCTGGCCGATGACGTCGCCCGCGCCCGAATCGCGCAGGACCGAACCCAGAGCACCGCCCGCACCGGTCACCAGCAGGATGATGCCCGCGCTTTCGACGCCCTGCTCCATATAGCCCAGCACCTCGTCACGCGGACGGCCGGGCAGCAGGGTATAGATCGCGACCAGCAGACCCATCGCCACGGCGATGACCGGGTTGCCAAAGAACGACATCGCCTGCACCGGCAGGCTGGTGGCCAGGTCGGGGTTGTCGGATGCGCCCACCAGCGTCGTGGCGATGGTGTTCAGAAAGATCAGAACGATCGGCAGCAGCAGCGGCAGCACCGACAGGCCCAGAGACGGCAGGACCTTTTGGCGGTCGTCCACGGCGGTTTCGAACTGGCGATAGGTCGCTGCCAGGTCCTCTCCGGTGTCGGTCTGGATCATCCGCTCGATGCGGGGGCCCATGGCGCGCGCGTAAAGCACGATCACCGCCATGCCAGGGATCGTGAAGACGACGCCCCACAGGATCATCAGGCCCAGATCGACGTCATAGATGCCCGCGACGCCCAGGGGGCCCGGGGTCGGCGGCACGGCATGGTGGGTCAGCATCAGCCCGCCCGCCAGCGCGATGCCAAGCGTCAGCACCGATTTGCCCGACGACCGCGCCAGCGCCTTGACCAGCGGCGACAGGATGACGAACGCGCTGTCGCAAAAGATCGGGATCGACACGATATAGCCCGTCAGGACCATCGCCCAGTCCTCGCGCTTTTTGCCGACCCACCGGATCAGCGAATAGGCCATCTGCTCGGCCGCACCCGACACCTCCAGGATGCGGCCCATCATGACGCCGAAACCGATGACCAGACCGATGGTGGACAGCGTGCGCCCGAACCCGGTGGTGATCGACGTGATCACCTCGGCGGGCATCATGCCGCCGATCAGGCCCGACACGGATGCGGCGATGATCAGCGCGATGATCGCGTGGACCTTGGTTTTGACGACCAGAAAGATCAACAGAAAGATGGCAAAGCCAAGTCCTGCGATCAGCTGGAACTCCATTCCGGGTTCAGCCATGGGGTACTCCTCCACTGCACCCCGACGGGGCGCCTCCAGTTGAAAATGGTCAGCGATCGGCCAGGAACTGGCGCAGGATCGCGTCGAAATCGGCATCTGCGCCAAAGCCCAGGGCACGTGCGCGGGTCACGTCAAAGGCGCCGGGCCAGCTGCAGACGATGTCCGCGATACGCGGATCGGGGGTCAGCGCCACACGGTCGCGGGCGTCCGCGCCCACCAGCCGTTCCAGGCTGTCCAGCATTTCGGCGGGTGTCGCGGTGATGCCGGGCATGTCCATGACGCGGTTGATGCCCAGATCGGCGGCCGGCACGCGGCCCGCGCGGACCAGGTTTTCCACCGCCACGCCGGGGGAACTGATCCACAGCCGCGTGTCCAGCGGCACCGGGCATTCCGACGCCTGCCCCGCCACCGGTTCCCGGATGATCCCCGACACAAAGCTGGAGGCGGCGGAGTTGGGCGCGCCGGGGCGCACGCAGATCGTGGGCAGGCGCACGGCCAGCCCGTCGACGAACCCCTTGCGGCTGTATTCGCCGACCAGCAGTTCCCCGATGGCCTTGCCGCAGCCATAGGAGGACTGGGGCATCAGGGCCATGGTCGGAGGCACCACCTGCGGCATGTCCCCGCCGAACACCGCCAGCGAACTGGTAAAGACAAGGCGCGGCGCGCGGTCCAGCTTGCGGCACGCCTCCAGCAGCAGGCGGGTGGCGTCGACGTTGATGTGCAGGCCGGTGTCGAAATCCTGTTCCGACTGACCCGACAGCACGGCGGCCAGGTGATAGACCGTGTCGGCCCCGCCCGACAGCGCCTGCGCCACCGCGTCAGGGTCGTCGATGGACCCCACCCGGCTTTCCACCCGCGCGTCCTCGACCGGGCAGGCCACCCGGTCCAGCGACACGATGCGGTCCGCGCCGCCCTGCAACAGGGCCGCGATCAGGCGCGCGCCCAGAAACCCGGCGCCGCCGGTCACCACGATGGTCATGTCGTCTCTCCGTTCAGATCGGGGGCCAGGATCACCTGGATGCCCATGTCGCGCAGGGCGTCCGCCGCCCCTACGTCGATGCCCGCATCGGTCACGACCGTGTCGAAGACCGAGATGGACAGGATGTTCATCGCCGCCACCGCGCCGTATTTCGTCGAATCGGACACCAGCACCGCACAGCGTGCGCGGTCCACAGCGACGCGTTTGACGGGCCCCTTGGCCTCGGAGGGCGAGCTCAGCCCCGCCACCGTCCAGGACGAGGTCGAGACGAAGGCGATGTCATAGTTGAACCGCGCCAGCGCCTCGGATGCGGGTCCGCCGACGCAGGACTGGTTGGCGCGTTCGACCAGCCCGCCGCTGTGATACAGCGTGCAGTCGGAATGCGTGGACAGCCAGGCGCAGATGACAAAGTCGTTCGTGACCACCGTCAGCCCGCGCCGCCCGGCGATCTGGCGCGCCAGTTCCAGCAGTGTCGTGCCCGCGTCCAGATAGATCACCATGCCGTCGTGGACCAGATCGGCGGCCGCCTGTCCCACCGCGCGCTTGGCGTCAGTGTTCATCTCGGCCTTTTGACGGTGCGGCAGCTCCTGCGCCAGACGGCGCGACAGGCGGACGCCGCCGGTGACCGATGTCACGCGGCCCGCATCCTCCAGCACCTGGATGTCGCGGCGCACGGTCATGTGCGACACGCCCAGACGGTCCACCATGTCGGCAATGCTGACGATGTCGCGTTCGGCCAGACAGGACAGGATGAACTGTTGGCGTTCGGCCGGGATCATGGCACCGCGCGCAGATAGGGCGCGGCCCAGCCCAGACCATCCTCGGTGCGGACGCGCGGGTTGTATTCGCAACCCAGATGCCCGTCGAACCCGGTCCGGTCAAAGGCCGCAAAGATGTCGCCGTAATTTAGTTCGCCCGTGTCGGGTTCGTGCCGGTCGGGGACGCCCGCGATCTGGACATGGCCATAGGCGCCCTTCAGGCGCTCGATCCGGCGGGTGATGTCGCCGTCCATGATCTGCGCGTGATAGACGTCGAACTGCAACAGCACGTTGCGGCGGTCCAGCCCCTGGATCAGGGCCAGCGTCGGGTCCTGGTTCGCGATAAAGTATCCCGGCACGTCGCGGGTGTTCAGCGGCTCGATGCTGATGAACAGGTCTGCTGCCGCAGCCATGTCGGCAGCCTCGCGCATGTTTTCGGTCCAGACCGCCTCACAGGCGGCGCGGTCGGGTTCATCGGCGGTGATCCCCGACATTACATGGATGCGCGGACAGCCCAGGCCCGTGGCATAGGTGATCGCCTGTTCGACGCTGGCGCGGAACTCGGCGCGCTTGGCCGGCCGTGCGGCAAAGCCGCGTTCGCCCGCCGCCCAATCGCCCGCGGGCGCATTGATCAGTGTCAGGCGCAGACCGTTGCGGTCCAGCCGGGTCTTCACCGTCTCGATGGCGTGGTCATAGGGGAACAGGAACTCGACCGCGTCGAACCCCGCCGCCCCGGCCCGGTCGAACCGGTCCAGAAATGGCGCGTCGGTGAACAGCATGGACAGGTTTGCGGCAATGCGTGTCATGTCAGTATCCTCCGCCCAGTTCGGCGATCTCGGCCTCGGTCATGTAGTGCAGTTTTTCGCCGCGCAGGATGAACTGCAGCTTGGCGGTCTCTTCCAGCTCTTCGGCATTGTTCACGGCATCGTCGATATCGCGGCCCAGAACCACGACCCCGTGTGACGCCATCAGGAACGCCTGTGCGGTGCTGCCCGCGGCGGCGGCGGCCAGGTCCAGCCCGATCTGCGGCGATCCGGGGCGAGAATAGGGGATGACCGGCATGTGCCCGATGCGCATGACGTAATAGGGGGTGAACGGTCGGATCGCGTTGTCGCGGGGCAGCCCCTCAAGGCAGGACAGCGCGGTCAGATAGGTCGAATGCAGATGCACGATCGCCCCAGCCTGCGGCCGCACATCGTACAATGCGCGATGGAACGCGAATTCCTTGGACGGTTTCGGCCCCGGCAGCGGTTCGCCATCCGCGCCGATCACCGACAGCGCATCGGCCGACAGGCGGCCCAGACTGCTGCCCGTGGGGGTCACGATGAAACCGCCATCGGGGTTACGGACCGAAACATTGCCCGCACCGCCCACGGAATAGCCGCGCTCGAACAGGCTGCGGCACAGCATCACCATGCGGTCGGCGGCGCTCATGCGGGGACCTGCTGGGCGTCGGTGAAAAATGTCTCGGCCCCGAAATTGCCGGATTTCAGCGCCAGTGACAGCGGCTTGTCCACCGCGCGGACCCATGGCACGCCGGGCGCGATCTGAGGGCCGATGGCGAAACCGGTGACCTGCAGGGCCTGCGTGACCGACCCCGACGTCTCTCCTCCGGCGACGATGAAGCGGGTGATGCCACCTGCGGCCAGCCGTTCGGCGGCGGCGGCAAAGGTACGCTCGACCGCGTCCGACGCGGTGGCGCCGTGCTGCGCCTGGATCTCGCGCAGGCGCGCGGGGTCGGCGGTCGCGGTGATCATCGGCGCGCGGTCCTGTGGCTGCGACAGCACCCATTCGGCCAGTTCGGCGCCATAGGCGTCGGCGTCCTCCAGACAGCGGTCGACCGCGACCTCCAGCGTCGGCGCCAGTGTGCGATAGGCCGCGACCTGCCGGTTCGTCATCACGGAACACGACCCCGAGATCACCACCGCCGGCCCCGCCAGCGGCGCGCCCGCATCCTGGGCCAGCGCATCGGCCCCGCCCGACACCGCACGTGCGATGCCGTATCCCAGCCCCGACCCGCCGGTCACCAGCGCCATGTCCGCCACGGCCTGACCCGACGTCGCCAGATGCGCATCGCTGATCGCATCCAGCACGACATACCGGACACCGTCCGCCCGCAGCGCGGCGATACGGGCGCGCACCGCGCGTGGCCCCTGATCGACCGTCGCGGCATCGACCAGGCCACAGCGGCCCTGCGCCTGACCCTCCATCAGTCGGATCAGGCTGCTGTCGCGCATGGGCGTGATCGGATGATCGCGCATGCCCGAATCCTGCAGCAGGTCCTGGCCCACGAACAGATGACCCAGATAGACCGACCGCCCGTTCACCGGCAGCGCCGGACAGATCACCGTGATGTCGGTTCCCATCGCCGCCATCAGTGCGTCCGTCACCGGGCCGATATTGCCGTCGGCCGTGGAATCAAAGGTCGAGCAATATTTCTGATAGACCTGCGCACAGCCCCGTGCCCGCAGCCAGTCCAGCGCCGCCAGACTGTCGGCCACCGCCTCTGACGCCGGGTTCGAGCGGCTTTTGAGCGAGATCACCACAGCATCGGCGTCGACCTGCGCATCCGCACCCGGCACGCCGATCATCTGCGTGGTGGTCAGCCCACCCGCGACCAGGAAACCGGCGATGTCGGTCGCCCCGGTGAAATCATCCGCGATGACGCCGATCTTCACGACTTGCCCTCGGGCAGGGTGATCCCGGAAAATGTCTTGACGACCGCGCTGTCATCCTCGTGTCCGTGGCCCATGTTCGAGGCCTGCTGGAACATCGCGAACGCGGTCGAGGCCAGCGGCAGCGGGAACCCCAGGGCGCGCCCGGTTTCCGTGACCAGCCCCAGATCCTTGACAAAGATGTCCACGGCAGATGTCGGTGTGTAATCGCCGTCGACCACGTGCTTCATGCGGTTTTCAAACATCCAGGAGTTTCCGGCCGCGTTGGTGACCACGTCGTACATCGTGTCCAGCGGGATGCCGGCGCGGGCGGCAAGGGCCATCGCCTCGGCGCCCACGGCGATGTGGACACCGGCCAGCAGCTGGTGGATGACCTTGACCGTCGCCCCCTGCCCGATTTCCGCGCCGATGCGATAGGTCTTGGTGGCCACTGCCTCCAGCACCGGGGCCAGCGCGTCAAAGGCTGCATCTGAACCCGATGCCATGACCGTCATCGCCCCCTGTGCGGCCTTGGCGGCCCCGCCCGATACCGGCGCGTCCAGCATCAGCACGCCACGCGCGGCCAGATCGGCGCCCAGCGCGCGCGCATCGTCGGCCGATTGGGTGCAACTGACCATGATTGCACCGCCGGGTGCGATGCGGTCGGCGACGCCCCCCTGACCCAGGATGACCTGGCGGGCCTGCGCCCCGTTCACGACCAGCACGATGACCGCGTGGAAATCGCCGGTCAGGCCCGCGATCCCGTCGGCCACGCCCTCGGCCCCTTGGGCGGCAAAGGCGTCGCGGCGACCCGCATCAAGGTCGATGCCGCTTGTGGCCAGCCCGGCACGCAGGCAGGACTGCGCCGCCCCCATGCCCATGGATCCAAGGCCTACGACGCAAACTCGATAGTCGGACGGGACGGACATCTGTGCTTCTCCCTGATCAGATTGGGGGCAATCAGTCACAGATGAACACGGATTGCAACATTTCACATCAATCGGTCACGATTTTTAACATCGGAGAAATTGATACACGGTTTTTTCGACGAGGCATGATGCGTTCGGCCTGATGCAGGCCCATTGCCCTCATCAAACACGTTTACACCGCCGCATGACCGGGGTTCTGTCGGGACACCAAAGGATCATCAGGGGGGAAAAACGACATGGCGACATCGCTGGTCTTGGAACGCAAAGGTCAACTGGCGCTGCGCGACATCGCGCTGAATCAGGACCTGTCACCAACCGATGTCCGCATCGCGGTCCACACTGTCGGCATCTGCGGGTCGGACGTCCATTTCTATACGCACGGCAAGATCGGCCCCTTTGTGGTCGAACAGCCGATGGTGCTGGGCCACGAGGCATCGGGCATCGTGGTCGAGGTCGGCACCCAGGTCACCCACCTCAGGCCCGGCGACCGGGTCTGCATGGAGCCGGGCATTCCGGACCCGACATCGCGCGCCTCCAAGCTGGGGATCTACAATGTCGATCCTGCGGTGCGGTTCTGGGCCACCCCGCCCGTTCACGGCTGTCTGACGCCCCATGTCGTCCATCCGGCGGACTATACCTATCTGCTGCCCGATCACGTGTCGTTGGCACAGGGCGCGATGGTGGAACCCTTTGCCATCGGCATGCAGGCCGCGATGCGCGCGCGCATCCAGCCGGGCGATATCGGGATGGTCACGGGCGCGGGACCGATCGGCATGATGACCGCGCTGGCGGCGCTGGCCGGGGGCTGCGCCAAGGTGCTGGTGGCCGATCTGGCCCAGCCCAAGCTGGACATCATCGCCGCCTATCCCGGCATCGAGACGGTCAACATCCGCACCACCCCCGCCGCCGAAGCGATCGCATCGGCCACCGGTGGATGGGGCGCGGATGTCGTTTTCGAATGTTCGGGCGCGGCCCCCGCGGTTCTGGGCCTGCCGGCGTTGGCGCGTCCGGGCGGCACGGTCGTGCTGGTGGGCATGCCGGTTGATCCCGTCCCGGTGGATATCGTCAGCCTGCAGGCCCGCGAATTGCGCATCGAGACGGTGTTCCGCTATGCCAACGTCTATGACCGCGCGATCTCGCTGATCGCGGCGGGCAAGGTGGACCTGTCACCGCTGATCTCGGCGACGATCCCGTTTGCAGACAGCATCGCCGCATTCGACCGCGCGGTCGAGGCGCGCGAGACCGACGTCAAGATTCAGATCCGCATGCCGGACTAAAACGCCGACCGCTGCCGCGCGTGCCATGACGGTCGCGTTGGCGCGCGCCTGCGGCGGTCAGCGCCGTGGCGATCCTGCCGAAAAGGCGCGGAGGGAAACGAATCTGCACCGCCCTGGCAGTCGTGCTGCCGCCGGATCCGCGCCCGCGACGGCACGACATGCCTGTGCGCGCCGCCGCGGGTGCGGGACGCCTGAAGCAACGGGCTGATGATCGCCTCTGGTCATTGCGGCATTCAGGAACGGACCGGGCAGGCGCAATCCCGGGTGTCTGCCAGCCGTACCACCCGGTGCGCGCCCTGTTTTCGCGACCATGCGCGGCATCGCTGTCGGCCCAACGGCCGACCACTGTCACCCGACAGGACGTGCCGATGGCGCTGAACGACGCGGGCCCTGCGGCCAATCCGAGGCCACGACCAATCACCTCACGACGCTGATCGGTCAGGTGTCATGCGAACCGCCGGTACCGGCACGGTGTGGTGTCCGATGCCGTCACCCCGGAGCCGATCAGGACGGGCGAACCCTTGGGCAACGTCACTGATGTCGCAACCCTTGCATGGCATCGCGCCATGCTGCGGTCGGGCCCTGTGATGTTCGTGGTCAGGCATCCTGTCCAACCAAGGCATCGCGGCGGCATGCCGCGTGATCCGGCACGCACAGGCCCGACCATCGCCAGTGGCTGCGCCCGGAGTCTGGCGCGCCATGACCCGTGTCGGGCGGTCGACCGGCCGCATGCCGACAGGTCCTGGTCCGGGGCCGCACCGGCCGACAGGGCAAAGGCGCGCAAATGCTGCGGATACGCGGTCAGGGACGCAGGCGTTCTGGTGGCCGCCCACCGTCATGATCAACGACAGAATGGCATTGCCGCAACCATCGCGGTCTAGGCGAATGCCTCGCTGGTGCCGCGCGACAGGTGCCCTCCAGTGGGACCGCCCACCGGAACGCCGTCCTGCGCGATGGTCTGGCCGCGCAGCAGGGTCCGGACCGGCCAGCCGGTGATCTCCAGCCCCTCATAGGGGGTATAATCGCAGCCGTGGTTCAGGTCGGCCTGCCGGATGGGCCGGGTCAGGGCCGGGTCCCACAGCGCCAGGTCGGCATCGGCACCAATGGCGATGCTGCCCTTTTGCGGGTACAGGCCATACAGCCGCGCCGGGTTGGTCGATGTCAGTGCCACGAAACGTTGCAGGCTGATGCGACCCTTGGAAACGCCTTCGGAAAACAGGATCGGCAGGCGGGTTTCGACCCCCGGGATGCCGTTCGGCACGTATTTGAACGACGTTCGGGCGCGGGGCGTGTCCTTGCCGGTGCCGTCGATGCGGAACGGGCAATGGTCGGACGAAAAGATGTCGAACGTCCCGTCCCGCAGCCCCTGCCAGATCGCCGCCTGGCTGTCCGCATCGCGCGGCGGCGGGGAACAGACGTATTTCGCACCGTCGAAATCCATGTTCAGCCCGCGCAGGTCGTCGGCGGTCAGGGCGATGTATTGGGGGCAGGTTTCCGCGTGAACCTTCAGGCCGCGGGCGCGCGCCCACTGGATCTGTTCCATCGGGTCGCGGCCCGACACGTGGACGATCACCACCGGCACATCGATCAATTGGGCATGGCTGATGGCGCGGTGCGTGGCCTCGCGTTCGGCGATCTGGGCGTGGGCCTGACCGTGGTAATACGGCGCGGTGCGACCCTCGGCCTCCAGCCGGCGGGTCAGGTGGCGGATGGCGTCATGGCCTTCGGCATGGACCATGACCAGCGCGCGTTCGCGGCGCGCGACCTCGAACACGTCCAGGATCTGCGCATCGTTCAGCACCAGGTCGTCATAGGTCATGAAGACCTTGAACGACGTGTACCCATCGCGCACCAGCGCCGGCAGCTCCTGCCCCAGGACCTGGGGCGTCGGGTCGCTGACGATCAGGTGGAACGACACGTCGGTGTGACAGTTGCCCTGCGCCTTGCGGTGATAGTCCTCGACGCAGGCGCGCAGGGACTGGCCCCTGATCTGCAGCGCAAAGGGCAGCACCGTCGTGTTGCCGCCCGCCGCCGCCGATCGGGTGCCGCTGGCGAACCCGTCCGCCATGGTCGTGCCGTCCGATGTCGGCTGGTCCAGATGCACATGCGCGTCGATCCCGCCGGGCAGGACCAACAGGCCGGTGGCGTCGATCCGATCAGTGCCGGTCAGCCCCTGCCCGATCTGGGCTATGCGCCCGTCGCGGATGCCGATATCGGCGGCATAGCTGTCGGCGGCGGTGACGACCGTGCCGCCCGCGATGACCAGGTCCAGCCCGCTCATGCGACGATCCGCGACATGATCTGGGCCAACGCGCCGGTCAGGCGGTCCACCTGTTCCAGCGTGTTGTAATGCACCATCGATACGCGCAGCACGCCGCCATCGCGGTCCTCTCCCAGATGTTCGACCAGGCGGCGGGAATGGAAATCGCCGAACCGCATGGCGATGCCGTGATCGTCCATGGCCCGCGCCACGGTGCCGGAATCGACGCCGTCGAACTTGAATGCGATGGTGGGCACGCGGGTGCTGTCGCGGTTCACCTGCCCGCCGATGATGCGACAGTCGTTGCGCGCCGACAGCCATGCCAGCAGGCGGTCGGTCAGCGCATCCTCCTGCGCGGTGATCAGATCGAAGGCCGCGATAAGCAGGGCGCGGTCGTCGCCCACGGCACCATGATGGCGGGCCAGACCGGTCAGATAGGCCAGGATGCCGTCGGTGGCAAAGGCGGCCTCATAGCTGGGGTTGCCGGGTTCCAGCTTGGCCGGGACTTTGTCCTTGCCATAGAAATAATGGTACAGCCCGTCCAACTCGGCCAGCAGGTCGTGTTTGCCGTACATCACCGCGCCATGCGGGCCATAGGCCTTGTACAGGCTGAAGGCATAGTAATCGACATCCCAGGCCCGCACGTCGATCAGCCGGTGCGGCGCATAGGCGACCGCATCGACGCAGATCTGCGCGCCATTGTCATGCACGAACCGCGCGAAATCGGCGATGGGATGCACTTGCCCCAGGATGTTGGACACATGCGTGACGCAGACCAGCCGGGTGCGGTCGGTCATCAGCGGTTCAAGGTCCGCCAGTTGCAGGTCCATCGTATCCGCGTTCAGCGGCCAGACCTTGAGGGTGACGCCGAACTCCTCCAGCCGGGTCCAGGGGCCGATGTTGCTCTCATGGTCCGCCATGGTGACGATCACCTCGTCACCGGGGGCGAACTGGCGGCGCATGGCCTGCATCAGGTTGCCCATCAGCACCGTGGTGGACGGGCCGAACACGATCTCTTCGGGGCGGGCAGCGTTCATCAGGGTGGCGGCCGCCCGCCGCCCCGCCATCAACGCATCAGCCGCGGCCAGCGAGACCGCATAGCTGCCGCCGGTCTGGACGTTCCTGTGGGTCAGGAACTCGACCATGCGGTCCAGCGCGGGCTGTGCGATCTGTGCGCCGCCCGCATTGTCAAAGAGCACCCAGTCCTGCGTCAGGCCGGGGAATTGAGACTGCACATAGGCCATGTCCAGCTGTGTCATCGGGGTCGTCCTTCAGTGATTCAGCACAGCGCCCAGAAAATTGCGCGTGCGTGGTTCTTGGGGGTCGGACAGCACCTGCGCGGGCGGTCCCTGTTCGACGATCTGGCCCGCATCCATGAAGATGACGCGATCGGCCACCTGCGACGCGAACCCCATTTCGTGGGTGACGACGATCATGGTGACACCGGTCCGGGCCAGATCGCGCATGACGTCCAGCACCTCGCCCACCATTTCCGGGTCCAGCGCGCTGGTCGGTTCGTCGAACAGCATCACCTGCGGCTCCATCGCAAGCGCCCGGGCGATGGCCACGCGCTGCTGCTGGCCGCCGGACAGATGCTGGGGGTACTTGTCGGCTTGGGTGCCGATACCGACGCGGGCCAGCAGGCGGTCGGCCTGGGCCGCGGCATCCGCACGGGACGTGCCCCGCACGCGGCGGGGTGCCAGCATGACGTTCTCGCGCACGGTCAGATGCGGGAACAGGTTGAAGGACTGAAACACCATGCCAACCTCGGCGCGCACGCGGGCCAGCGCGCGGCCGGTGGTGACGGGGGTGCCGTCCACGCGGATCTCGCTGGCCGGGTCGAAACCCTCAAGGCGGTTGATGCAGCGGATCAGGGTCGATTTTCCCGACCCCGACGGGCCGATGATGCACACCACCTCGCCGCGGGCGACGTCCAGGTCGATGCCGCGCAACGCCTCGAAGGTGCCATAGGATTTCCGCAGGTTGCGGATGCTGACGAAACCGGTCATCTCAGCGCCCCCGTGCCGCAAAGCGGCGTTCCATGCGTGATACCAGCGCGACCAGCGGCCACAGGAACGCGATATAAATTACCGCCGCCACGATCAGCGGCGTGGGGTTCGCGGCCAGCGCCTGCGCCTGTGTCGCCTGTTTCAGCAGGTCGGGCATGGCGACGACGGATGCCAGCGCGGTGTCCTTGACGACGTTGATCGAATTGTTCGTCAGCGGCGGAATGACGATCCGCACCGCCTGCGGCAGGATCACGTCGGCCATCGTCTGGCGGCCGTTCAGGCCCAGGGCGGCGGATGCCTCGAACTGGCCCTTGGGGATCGCCTCGATGCCCGCGCGAAAGATCTCGGCCGTGTAGGCGCCCGACACCAGCGTCAGCGCGCTCATCGCGGACAGGAACGGCGACAGGCGCAGGCCCAGAAAGGGCAGCGCGTAATAGACGATGATCAGCAGCACCAGCAGCGGGATCGACCGAAAGATGTCGATATACAGCCGCGTCACGAACCGCAACGGCCCGGGCCCGTACAGCCGCGCCATCGCCAGCGCCAGACCCAGCACCAGCCCCGCAACGATGCTGGCCGCCCCCAGTTGCAGCGTGATCCACAGACCCTGCATCAGCATGGGAAAGGTGCGCCGCATCACCTCGGCGTTCAGAAAGGTGTCGAAAATATCCATGTGCATCCTTTCGGGTCCGGGACGGCCCGGACCCGGGGTCGCGGGTCAGTCCAGCGACGGCATCGGCCGGACGGTTGCGGTCGACGACCCTGCATCGGGGGCGACGCCGAACCACTTTTCGTGCAGGTCGGCCACCACGCCCTCGGCCTTCAGCGCGTCCAGCACGGTGTTGACCTCGGTCGCCAGTTCGGCGTCCTTGGCGAACATCATCGAATACTGCTCTCCGGTGGGGATGCGCTCGACGACGACCATCTGCCGCTTGTCCTTGACGTAATACTGCAGCGCCGGGATGTCCGACACGTAGCCGTCGATCCGCCCCGCCTGCAGGTCCAGCATCGCGGGTGCCAGCCCCTCATAGCGGCGGATGTCGGAAAACCCGTATTCCGCCTGATTTTCGGTGGCCCACATGTCGCCGGTCGATCCGGTGTCGACGCCGACGACCTTGCCCTCCATCTCTGCCAGCGACTTCGGCCCCTCGGCCAGCGCGGTCAGCGATTGGTCGCTGTCGTAATAGGGCTGGGCAAAGGTCACCGATTCCAGGCGTTCGTCGGTGATGGTGATCGAACTGGTCGCGATGTCGATCCGCCCGGACTGCACGGCAGAGAACAGCCCGTTGAAGGGAATGTTCACCGTCTCGACCTCGGCGCCCATGCGGTCGGCCACGGCGGCGACCAGGTCGATCTCGAAACCCACGAACTCGCCGGCATCGTCCTGAAACTCCCACGGGACGTTGCCGATGTTGGCGCCGACCGTCAGCGTATCCTGTGCCACAGCAGCACAGGCCGAACCGGCAAGCAGCGCCAGTGCAACAGCCGTGCCGCGCATCTTTTTTCCGTGCATGATCATCTCCCCGTCTTTATGATTCTGGATTGACCGGCCTAACCGGTCTGACCAGTATCAAGCCACGGGTCGATCCGGTTTGCAATGGCCGTGGTTCCTGTGCAGATGGATGCCGGATCAGGTGCCAACAGAAAGGGCAATGCGCGGGTGATGTGGGACAAAGCGCCAGTGACGCAGACGATCGCGCGTCGCCTGCAGGAAATGATCCGGTCGGGCGAACTCAGCGCGGGGCAAAAGCTGCCGTCGCAGCGGGTGCTGTCGGAACAGCTGAACGTGTCGCGCCCGTCGCTGCGCGAGGCGCTGTTGACGCTGGAGACGTTGGGCCTGGTCCAGACCCTGCCCGCGCGGGGGACGTTCGTGATGGACCCGGCCACGCGTCCCGCGCAAACGATCTGGCGCTATGACGACGCCCACGACCTGCGCGAGGTGTTCCAGACCCGCCTGCTGATCGAGGGGGAACTGGCCCGTCTGGCCGCCACCGCCATCACCCCCGACGCGCTGGCCGGTCTGCATTCCGCCGCCGCGCAGTTCGAACAGGCCTGGGCGCAGGGTGACCTGGTCGCGCATGTCGATGCGGATCTGGCCCTGCATCAGGGCATTGCGCAGGCCTGTCCGAACAGGATGCTGGCCACGCTGTACAGCACGGTCAGCCAACTGCTGACCGAAACACAGCGCCAGCCCATCCCGAATACCGACCCCGATCGCATGGCCCAATCCATCGCCGAACACCGCGCCATCCTGACCGCGCTGGACCGCCGGGACGCCGATGCGGCGCAAGAGCAGATGCGCGACCACATCCGCAACACCGCACGTTGCGCCGGCCTGCAGATCTAGCGCGGCGGCTCTGTGTGCGGTTTCTGGAAAATCGCGCTTGACGACTCTGCGTCAGTCCCCTAAATCGCCGCTACTCGTGGCGGAGTAGCTCAGTTGGTTAGAGCAGCGGAATCATAATCCGCGTGTCGGGGGTTCGAGTCCCTCTTCCGCTACCAGTCATTCCCCTTCAGGTAAAAAAACCGACCACCGGAACTCTGATACGGTTTCTGGTCCGTCGCCGCATGCGAACGCCCGGTACAGGGGTTTTGTCATCGGTCGGTCAAAGCGGCGCCATGACCAAAGGGCCCGCAACGACGTCGCGGGCCCCTGTTGTCACGCCAGAACGGTCATCACTCTGCCGGCATCGCCTCGACAGAGATGCGGACCTGAACCTCGTCGGACACAGCCGGGGCAAACATGCCGGCGTTGAAATCGCTGCGCAGCAGAGTGGTGGTCGCGTCAAAGCCCAGCCACGGCTTGTTCTCCATCGGGTGGGTGCCCTGCTGGTTCAGCGTGGTGTCCAGCACGACCTCCTTGGTGACGCGGTTCAGGGTCAGGTCGCCGGTGATCATGGCGGTGGTGTCGCCCGTGACCTCGATCCCGGTCGAGACAAAGGTCACCTCGGGGGCAGCACCCTCGGCGCCCAGGAAATCAGGCGACTGAAAATGCTGGTCGCGCTGTGCGAAACCGGTCATCATCGACGCGACCGGGAACGTCGCCTCGACCGAGGATGCGGCCGGATCCTCGGGGTCGAACATTATCGTGCCGGTGATGTCGCTGAACATGCCCGTCGTGGTCGAAAAACCAAGATGGCTATAGTCGAACACGATCTGGCTGTGCGAGGTTTCCAGGCTGTAGGCCTGCGGTTCGGCCAGCGCGGCACCGGCGACAAGGGCAAAGGCGGCGGTCAGGGCGGTCGTTTTCAGCATCGGACTCTCCGTTTGTTATCGGGCCAGCATCCTTGCAACGGGCCCTTGGGGCAACTGGCGATGCGCGAACAGGGCCTGTCCGCCCATGCACATCACCGTGTGGCGGTCAGCGTGACGGTCAGGTCGACCTGGAATCCTACCGTGCTTTCATCGGCATATCCGGCCCCCACCTGCCAGTCGCGGCGGTCTATCACGGCCTGGCCCTGCATCTGCGCGACGCCGTCCGTGATGGTCAGGTCAAACGGCAGCGTGACGGGCATCTGCTGGTCGCGCAATTTCAACGGGCCCTCGGCGACATAGCCCTCGCCATCGGGGCGGATGGTGCCCTCAAAGACGGCGGTGGGGTGGGTCGCGACGTCGAAAAAGTCGGCCCCCTTGGCCTGATCGGTGACGGTGCCGATGGTCACGCTGTCCATGTTGATGGTCACGGTGACCTGCCCCGTGCCCGCATCGGGGTCAAACGCGATCGCCGCCGTCCAGTCGGCAAAGCTGCCGGTCACCGTCGATCCCATCTGGCGCACGGCAAAGCCCAGCTGGCCGTCGGTGACTTGCCATTCGGATGCCGCCTGCTCCAGCGGGGCCGCTGTCGCCACCTCGCGGGGGGCGGTGGCCAGCGCATAGGCCGCCCCCGCACCGAACACCGCCGCCGCGATCACCGCCGGCAGCGCATGGCGCGTGGCGATACCACGGCCTGCGGGCACGCCCCGCGTCATGCGGCCCAGCACGCCGTCGCGGTCGATCAGCGCGTGTTTCACCGCGCCTGCCACATGCAGAACCACCGACCCGATCAGCAGGAACGCAAAGACATGGTGTATCTGGGCCATGATAATCGCCAGCGCGGGGGATTTCGGCACCAGCGGCAGCCCCTGCCCCAAGGGCCACAGGATCGGCGCGAAACCATCGGTCGCGGCATGTTCGATCCAGCCCGTCACCGGTACCAGCACCATCGACCCGTACAGCGTCCAGTGCACCGCCTCGGCCAGCAGGGTCTCCAGCCGGCGTTCTGGGTGGACGGGCGCCGGACGGGTCTGGGTCAGCGCCCATCCGATGCGCACCAGCGCGACGGTCAGCGCCGCAAGGCCAAGGGATTTGTGAACCGAGAACACCTGCACCTTGAGCGTCATCTGGTCCAGCGGGATGCGTTCGGCCCACAGGCCCAGCCCGATGTTGGACAGGATGATCAGGGCGGTCAGCCAGTGCAGGCTGCGGGCGACGCTACCATAGCCGGTCTCGGTGTTCTGGCGCATGGGAGTCCTTTGATGCGGATTTCCCCCCTGATAGCGCATTTCGCGGATGTGCGGCACTGCATTGGCCGCACATCGGCTGTGCGGAGCATTACAGTTCGACGACGCGCCGTTCGATCATCGCGGTCTGTGCTGCCAATCCCATGCGCACCGCCCAGATGCCGTCCTGAACGCTGACGTCGGGCTGGGCACGCTGGCCGCGCACCAGTTCCAGGAAACGCCGATGCTGATAGAAGGTCGAACCGTTGTGGTCGCCCGCATCCAGCAGCGTCGGGTCGACGGGAATCACATGAACCTGCGGGCCACTGGGTTCGCGCGGCGACACGACCACCTGCGCCACCGGCGGATCGCCCAGATGCGCGGGCCAGAAACGGGTGGGACCGGGCACAAAGGCCTCGATCTTGCCGCGGGGACCGACGGCGCTGATCTCTTCCTGCCAGCGGGACCCTTCGGCGAACATGCACAGTTCCAGCATGGCGCGGGTGCCATCGGCGAAATCGACCGCGACATAGCCGTGGTCAAAGATGTCGGGCGTCTGGCCGTCATGCGTCTCGTCCAGGTGGTTCAGGGCCTGACCGCCGGTGGCCATGACGCGGACCGGGTCCGACCCCAGGGCCAACCGCATCAGGTCAAAGAAGTGACAGCACTTTTCCACGAACGTCCCACCGCTGTAGCGGTTGAAGCGGTTCCAGTTTCCGACCTTGGACAGGAACGGATAGCGGTGTTCGCGGATGGTCAGCATGCGGATGCCGCCGGTCGCATCCTGGGCCATCTCCAGCAGCCGGGCGACGGGGGGCATATAGCGGTATTCCATCGCGACCCAGACGGGCGCCGCGTGGCGTTCCGCCAGCGCCGCCACCGCCGCCGCGTCCGCGGCCTGTGTGAACAGCGGCTTTTCAACCAGCACCGGCAGGGGCCTGTGTGCGGCCACGGCCTGCAGCTGTTCGACATGGCGATGGTTCGGGCTGGCGATCAGCAGGCAGTCGAGTCCCGGATGGGCCAGCAGTTCGGCCACGCTGTCGACCATGCGCGCGCCGGGGGCCAGCGCGGCGGCACGCGCGCGCATCTCGGCGTCGGGTTCGAATATGGCACCGATGGCGGTTCCGGGCAGCAGGGCGATGTTGCGCAGGTGTTCCTGGCCCATCATCCCGCAACCGATCACGCCATAGGTGATCAGGCGGCTGTCTTGCATGGTCATGTCATCTCCCTCAGACGAGGCGCTGGACGTACAGCGCGCGGTCGCTGTCGTACCAAGTGCGCGAAAATTCGACCGCATCCCGGGTCTGTGCCCAGGACAGGCGTTGGATAAAGGCGGTGGTGCTGCCGGGGCGGGGCGCAAATTCGGGCGTCGCCCAATCGGGCACGGTGCCCAGGCCGACGCGATCTTCGGCCCGGGTGATCCACAGTTTCAGCGCCCGCTTGTAGGTCAGGTACAGAGAATCCTGGACCATGTCGGCGGGGACGGCGCCCACGCCGCCATCCAGCCAGATCTCCTCGACCGCGATGGGGGTGTCGTCCAGAAACCGCAGCCGCCGGAACCGCGTGCCGTGATCAGAGGTGCCATAACGGGGCTGGTCCGCATCCTTGGGATGCCAGCCGACAGACAACAGCCGCGCGCGCGGCAGCCCGCCGCCGCCCTGCGCATGTTCCAGCCGGAACATCGAATAGACGGCCCGCGTCGGTTCACCCGCACGGATATAGTTGCCCGACCCCTGCCGGCGGTCCAGCAGGCCCTGGGCCTCCAGTTCGGCCAGGGCCTTGCGCAGGGTGCGCACGGTCGTGGCATGCGCCTCGGCCATCTGGCGTTCGGGCGGCAGCTTCTGACCATCGATCAGACGACCCGCGGCGATGTCGCGAATCATCATCTCGGTGATCTGCAGGTGGATCGGCAATGCGTCCGACCGATGTTCCCCTGCCCCTGCCACGACTGTCTCCCCGGTAAAATTGATGCACCATTGATTTACATGATGGACGGCGCTATGCAATCAGAAATCTGACGCCGCCCCCGGAGGAAACCATGTCCGTCGTCCCCGTCACATCATCCGATCTGGACGCCGTCGAGGTCGCCTGGTTCTCGGCCCTCTGTTCCGACGATTATCGCCATCTGGGCGTTCCCGACGGGTCGTTGCGGTCGTCCTGGGCGCATTGCAGCGACATCGTCAAAACGGCGGAACAGCAGGGATTCGGCAACATCCTGTGCCCGTCCAGCTATCAGGTCGGACAGGACACGCTGTCATTCGTCGCGGGCTGCGCGCCGATCACCGACCGCATCAACATGCTGGCCGCCGTCCGCTGCGGAGAGATGCAGCCGATCATGCTGGCCCGCACCATCGCCACGCTGGACCACATGCTGGAGGGGCGCCTGACGGTCAACATCATCAGCAGCGATTTCCCTGGCCAAAAGGAACCCAGCCCCTTTCGCTATCAGCGCAGTCGCGAGGTGGTCGAGATCCTGAAACAGGCCTGGACCCTGGACGAGATCAACTATGAGGGCCAGGTCTATCAGTTCAGCGGCCTGACCACGGACCCGGTGCAGCCCTATCAGACCGGCGGCCCGATGCTGTATTTCGGGGGCTATTCCCCCGACGCGCTGGACCTGTGCGGCCAGCACTGCGACGTCTATCTGATGTGGCCTGAAAAGACCGAGGATATCGCCGACCGCATGAAGGCTGCCCATGCTGCGGCGGAAAAATATGGCCGCACGTTGGACTACGGTTTTCGCGCCCATGTGATCGTCCGCGACACCGAGGCAGAGGCCCGCGAATATGCCCGCGATCTGGTCAGTCAGCTGGATGACGATCAGGGCCGGCTGATCCGCGAACGCGCGCTGGACGCGGGTTCGCTCGGCGTCAGCCGGCAGGCGCGCAACCGCGAACTGGCCGACCTGGAGGGGTATATCGAGCCCAACCTGTGGACCGGCGTCGGCCGGGCGCGGTCGGGCTGTGGTGCGGCTATCGTCGGATCGACCGACCAGGTCCTGACCAAGCTGGAGGAACTGCGCCGCATGGGCGTCCGGTCCTTTGTCCTGTCGGGCTATCCCCACAAGGAAGAGGCCTGCCATTTCGGCAGCCGCGTCCTGCCGCAGATGAACACCTGCCAATTGAACCGTGTCTGGGGCCGCGTGCCCGACACCACCCCACCAACGCCCCTGGGCACCGGCGAAAGGCGCTGAGATGAACCGTGTGACGCTGACCGACGACCTGACCCTGTCCCGCCTGGTCTATGGAATGTGGCGAATCGGCGACGATGCCGATACCAGCCCCGCCCATGTCCAGGCCAAGATCGAGGCATGCCTGGATCAGGGCATCACCACGATGGATCAGGCCGACATCTATGGCGCCTATACCGCCGAGGCCATCATGGGTGCCGCCCTGCGCACAGCCCCCGGCCTGCGCGACCGGATAGAGATCGTCACGAAATGCGACATCATCGCGCCGATCGGCAAATACAGCGATGCGGCCTGCAAGCATTACGACACTTCGGGCGACCATATCCGCGCATCGGTCGACAATTCGCTGCGCGACATGGGCACGGACCGGATCGATCTGCTGCTGGTCCACCGTCCCGACCCGCTGATGGACGCCGACGACACGGGCGCGGCGCTGGACGCGCTGGTCGCGGCGGGCAAGGTTCGCGCCGTGGGCGTGTCGAATTTCCGTCCCTGGGACGTGGACCTGCTGCAGGGATCGATGCAGACCAAGCTGGTGACCAACCAGATCGAGGTCTCGCTGGCGGCGATCCAGCCGTTCACCAACGGCGATCTGGCGTTCCATCAGCGTCGCCGCGACCCGGTGATGGCCTGGTCGCCCCTGGGCGGCGGCAGCCTGATGACCGGCCACGGGGCCGTGGCCGCCGAACTGGACGCGCTGGCGGCGGAATTCGACGTTGACCGCGCGGCGGTGGCGGTGGCGTTCCTGCTGCGCCATCCGGCGACCATCATGCCCGTCATGGGCACCAATTCACTTGCGCGGATCGCCCGGATCGCCGATGCCGACAAGGTCCGGCTGGACCGCGTGCAGTGGTTCCGCCTTTACCAAGCAGCCCTTGGGCAAGAGGTGCCATGACGCGACCGATCCCGCACAGTTTCGTGCCCGATCCGCAGAACGGGCGGATGCTGCGCGACGCCTTTGGCCGCTTTGCGACCGGCGTCACCGTGGTCACCGCCGCCAGCGATGATGGCTGTGCGGCGATGACGGCCAACAGCTTTTCGTCCATCTCTATGGACCCCCCGTTGGTGATGTGGTCGCCCGCACTGGCTAGCTCTCGCTTTCCGGTCTTTGCGCAGGCGCGCCACTTCGCCATCCACGTGCTGGCCGCCGATCAGGGCGACCTGGCCTGGACCGTCGCGCGCAACCGCAACGCGCTGGATCAGGCGGGACTGTCGACCAATGCGCATGGCGTGCCGGTGCTGGACAGCTGTCTGGCGCGGTTCGACTGCGACCTGTTCGCCATGCACGAGGCGGGCGACCACATGATCATCGTCGGGCGCGTGCTGCACGCCCAGATCACAGAAGGCGATCCGCTTGCCTTTTTCGGCGGCCAGACCGCGGGCATCGCCAAAGGATAAAAGCGGCGCCGGGCAGGAGGAAGCCCGGCGCCGTCACGAACAAAGGGGGAGGAGACACCCAACATGCGCCTGTTGACGGGCATTGTCCGGCCATTGGCCCGGATCAACGAATACCTGCTGCGTGCGGGTCGGGCGGTGGGCATCGTGGCCATCGGCCTGATGGTCGTGGTGACCATCGTCCAGGTCGTGGCCCGTTATGGGTTCAACAGCGCGCTGGCCTGGCCCGACGAGGCCGCGCGGTTCTGCATGCTGTGGATGACCGGGCTGATGGCCCCGACCGCGTTCCGGCGCGGCGGCTTTGTCGCCATCGATTTCCTGCCCGGTATGCTGTCGGCCACCCTTGCGCGCCTGCTGAACCTGATTCTGCTGGTCGTGTCGCTGGCGGTGCTGGTCATGGCCGTGCAGATCGGCTGGCGCGAGGTGACGGGCCTTGGCGGACGCTTTGCCAGCGCATCGCTGTTCCTGCCCATGTCGCTGGATTTCAGCGATTGGTACCGGGTGCCGCGGTCGTGGATGATGGCGTCGATCCCGGTCGGGCTGATGCTGCTGATTTCCGTGAATGTCGAATTGATCCTGCGCATTCTGGCGCAGTTGGGCGGCGCCCGCGACCTGCCCCCGATCGAGGGGCTGGATGCGGGCCTGCGAGGGGCCGAGTGATGCTGATCCTGTTTTTGCCACTGTTTCTGACCTTCCTGCTGATCGGACTGCCGGTGTTCTTCGGGATGCTGGCCGCGCCGGGCATCCTGCTGATGCTGAACGGCCAGGAACGCGACCTGACGCTGCTGTACCGCAACCTGTACAACGGGATGGACAGCTTTCCGCTGATGGCGATCCCGTTCTTCATGCTGGCGGGCGAACTGATGAACCGGGGTGGCATCACGCTGCGGCTGGTGGAATTCGCCCAGGCCCTGATGGGCCATTTCCGCGGCGGGCTGGCGCATGTGAACATCCTGTCGTCGATGCTGTTCGCGGGCCTGTCCGGTTCGGCCGTGGCCGACACCTCGGCGTTGGGTTCGATGCTGATCCCGGCGATGGAAAAGCAGGGCTATACCCGCAAATTCGCCGCCGCGATCACCGCGGCCAGTTCGGTCATCGGGCCGATCATCCCGCCGTCGGGCATCATGATCATCTATGCCTATGTCATGGGCGAAAGCGTCGCGGCACTGTTTCTGGCGGGCATCGTGCCCGGCATCCTGGTCGGCGGCGGCCTGATGCTGATGGTCAAGGTGATGGCCGACAAATACGACTTTCCCATCGCCTCGCCGCGCCAGAGCTGGGGCCAGCGCGGACAGGCCAGCCTCAAGGCGTTCTTTCCGCTGATGACCCCGGTGATCATTCTGGGCGGCATTTTGGGCGGCGTCTTCACGCCGACCGAGGCCGCCGCCGTCGCCGCCGTCTATGCGCTGGTCATCAGCCTGTTCGTGCTGCGCACCATGCGGATATCGGAACTGCCCGACGTGCTGGGCCGCGCGGCGCTGACCTCGGCGGTGGTTCTGCTGCTGGTAGGGGCAGCGATGTCGTTCAAGACGGTCATCTCACTGTCGCAGACGCCGCAGATGATGGCCGACTGGATCCTGACGCTGACCGCCAATCCGTTGGTCCTGCTGTTGCTGATCAACCTGTTCCTGTTCGTCGTGGGCATGTTCCTGGACGCGGGTCCCGCGATCATCATCCTGGCGCCGATCCTGGGGCCGGTGTTCACCGGCATGGGCGTCGACAGTGTGCATTTCGCAATCATCATGTGCGTCAACCTGACGGTGGGGCTGGCGACGCCGCCCATGGGGCTGGTGCTGTTCGTGGCCTCTGCGGTATCGGGTGAAAAGGTCATGACCATCGCCCGCGCCATCCTGCCGTTTCTGCTGGTCGAAGTGCTGGTGATCATGTTGATTACCTTTGTCCCGGCCATTTCCATGACCATTCCGCGTCTGACCGGATTTGCGAACTAAGACCACCAAGGGAGGATACCATGCTGAAATCTGCACTGACCCTGGCCGCCGCGCTGGCGCTGGCCACCCCCGCCATGGCCCAGGAATACACCCTGCGCGCCGTGGCCAACTCCAACGAGAACGACGAGGATTTCGACGGCCTGCAGGTCTTCAAGTCCCATGTCGAGGCGGCGTCCAACGGCGCCATCGCGGTCGAGATCTTCATGGGCACGCAGCTGTGCTCCAACGGTGCGGAATGCCTGCAGGGCGTGGCCGACGGATCGATCGACGTCTACATCTCGACCTCGGACGGGGCGGCGGGCCTGTTCCCCTATCTGCAGGTGCTGGACCTGCCTTATATCATGGCCGACGACCGGGTGGCCGAGCGTGTCTTGACCGGCGATTTCACGCGCCAGCTGCGGGACATGACGCTGGAGGATTCGGGCGGCATGCTGCGGCTGATGACCATCGGCAATACCGGCGGATGGCGCAACTTTGCCAACACCGAACGCCGCATCCAGACGCCCGCCGACCTGTCGGGCCTGAAGATGCGCACCGTGGTGGCCGACCTGCCGCAGGAGCTGGTCCGCGCGCTGGACGCGTCGCCCACGCCGATCCCGTGGGCTGAACTGTTCACGTCGCTGCAGACCAACGTGGTCGAGGGCACCGCGAACGGCATCACCGACATCATGTCGATGCGCTTTCCCGAGGCGGGGCTGCAATACCTGACGCTGGACGGGCACGCCTATATGGGCGCGATGTGGTGGATGTCGAACGAGCGTTTCATGGAAATGCCCGAAGACATGCGCGCCATCGTCGTCGACGGCTTTGCCCAGCTGCAGCAGGCGACGTTCGCCTCGCCCAAGCGCAAGTCCATCGCCGCCTATGAGGACTTCCGCGCCGGTGGCGGCGAGGTCTATGTGCCCACCGCCGAGGAAAAGGCCGCCTTCACCGAAGCCGCGGCCCCGGTCTATGACTGGTTCACCGGCAGCATCGACGGCGGCGACGAGATCCTGGCCAGCTTCCGCGAGGCCGTGGCCGAGGCCGAAACCTCGCTGGCCGAAGAACGCGCCCGCGACATCCAGTAACCCTGGCGCGGGGGCCGTCACCGCGGCCCCCCACCCCTTTCGGGACGACCATGACCCTTTCCCCTCCCCTCCTTGCCGCGCGCGCCCGCACGCTGGCACCCGGCCTGATGCTGGCCGTCACCGTCGCCATGGCCGCACAGTTCCTGTCAGGCCATTACGGTGTGCCCGTCATGCTGATGGCGATCCTGCTGGGCATGCCGCTGCATTTCCTGACCGAGGATGATCGCGCCGGTCCGGGCATCGACTTTGCCGCCCGCACGTTGCTGCGCGCGGGGGTCGCGCTGTTGGGCCTGCGCGTGTCGCTGGACATGGTGACGGCAATCGGCTGGCCCTTTGTCACGCTGGTTGCGGCATCGGTGGCGACGGTGATCCTGGGATCGGTCGCACTGGCCCGCCGGGTCGGTCAGGACCGGGCCTTTGGCCTGTTGACGGGGGGCTCGGTGGCCATCTGCGGCGCATCGGCTGCGATGGCCATCGCCTCGGTCCTGCCGGGCCGCGCCAGCACGGAACGCGACCTGTCGTTTACCGTCATCACCGTCACCGCAATGTCGACCGTCGCCATGATCGTCTATCCGATGCTGGCCGCAGGGCTGGGGCTGGATCAGCATCAGACAGGTCTGTTTCTGGGCGCCACGATCCATGACGTGGCGCAGGTCGTGGGCGCGGGCTATTCCGTGTCCGAGGATACGGGCGACATCGCCACCGTGGTCAAGCTGATCCGCGTGACGCTGCTGGCGCCTGTGGTGCTGATCGCCGCGCTTGTCCTGCGCCGGTCGAACCCCGCGGGGGCCACGCGCCCGCCGCTGTTGCCGGGATTTGTGCTGGCGTTCCTTGTGCTGGCGGCGATCAATTCGGCGCATCTGGTGCCAGCGCCGGTCACCGATGTCGCATCGACCTTGTCGCGGGCGCTGCTGGTGGCGGCGGTGGCCGCGGTCGGCATGAAGACAGCACTGGCAAAGCTGGCCGATGTCGGACCGACCGCCATCGCGATGCTGCTGGTGCAGACAGCGACACTGGCCGCGCTGATCGCGGTGCCGATGATTCTGGGGCTGGTCTGACGAACGGTTGCCCCCACCCCCGGATTGGGGTCATCTGATCGCGTATCGACGGGGATCCGATGACCTTTCACCTGGACCAGTTCCTGCCCTACCGTCTGGCCGTCGCGGCCCAACTGGTAAGCCGCCGTTTTGCCCGCCTCTATGCCGCAGAGGCTGGGCTGACGATTCCCGAATGGCGCGTACTGGCGCATCTGAATCATTCGGGGATCGTCAGCGTCCGGGACATCCATGCCCGCGTCAATCTGGACAAATCCGTGGTCAGCCGTGCCGCGACGCGACTGGAACAGGCGGGGCTGGTCTGCAAATCCGATCACGCCGGTGATCAGCGTCTGATCGCGCTTCAGTTGACGCCACAGGGACGCGAGCTGATGGCGCGACTAGAGGATCTGGCGCAAGGGTTTCAGGACCAGCTTTTGGCCGAACTGGGCCCCGACGCGACGTCGTTACTGGCCGCGTTGGACCGCCTGACCCAAGACGCGCAAACCCCATGATCCATCAGGCAATGCGAACCACTTCTTCACGACCTGTCGCCGGTGCTTTCGCGCCTTTAAGACGAACGGTCACGCGACGCGGCATTGGCTCGTCTGCATTGCTCCATCACATTCGGCACCTGCGCTAGTTGCCAAAATTGCTGGCGGCAGGGGAATCGGTTTCGGGCGCTCTGTCATCCGTGGGCGGTACGGTTGCTGGTTCGGCGACGGCGCCCGCTGGCACCGGCTCGATGCCATCGACCATCACCAAGGTGCCGTCCATCGCGCTGAAGATCAGCTCTGTCGGCAGTCCGCCACGCTCGCCACTGACGACCAACGCGTCTGCGCCCCTGACAACAGCAACGTTTTCATAGCCTTGTGCCGATAGGCTGTCGATCACCTGTTGGTCGGTTGCGAATCCGTCCAGGGTGGGAAACTGAATTTCCTCCATCGTTGTCATTCCGTCGACAGGCGCCGCAGTCTGCGCACCGGACGCGGAAGCCATCACAATGGCAAGAACAGCGGCCTTGCCGCCCAGTTTCATGGCTGTGATCAGGTGGGTCATCGTTTTCTCCGGGAACTGCCTGCGCGGCATCAGCCGCAGTATGATGACCAACGAACCGCGCGGTCGCGCGGTTCAATCACGCCCGCGTCACGCTGTGCTAAGGCGATGGCTGATGCCTTTGTGTCCTGATGTGATCGACCGTCGACAGGCTGCGCCGGAACCCGCCTAAACCAGACGGTCGGGTTATAGCGTTCCGGCAGGGTCTTGCCGCTTTTGCGAGCCGACGCAACAAGCGCGGGTCATTCTGAAAACGGCGTTTTAGCGTCACACCGACGTCGCCCGGATCACCGCCGGGTACGCAAGAAAAGGAAACGATATGATCCGCAAGATTGCATTCGCCATGGGCCTGGGCCTGCTGCCCGCCGCTGTTTTCGCCCAGGACGCCGCAGCCCCCGCCGATCCGGCCCCTGCGCAGGCTGCCCCCGCTGATCCTGCCGCAACCTACGAGGCTGCGCGCAATCAGCTGGGCATCCTGCAATATTGTCAGGAGCAGGGTTTCACCGGCGCCGAAGCTGTCGAGGCGCAAGGCCAGCTGGTCGGATTGCTGCCCGAAGGTGACGAGGCCGTCGGCAGCGCCGCAGAGCAAAAGGGCGCCGAGGGAACCGTGTCTGTCGGTGGGAACGAATTGTCGCTGGCCGAGGCCGTCGAGGCCCAAGGAAGCACGGTAGAGGCGACCTGTCAGCAGATCGAGGCCGCCGTCAACGAGATCGCGCCGACCCTGCCGGCCGGCTGATCCGCAGGTCTGGCCACACAGCGAAACGGGCCGGCAATCGCCGGCCCGTTCTCTTATGGTCCATCGCGGGAAACATGTGTCGCGACCACCTCTGCGGTTGCGACGTGGGCGGCGGGACCATCTTCGGCCGTGGCACCGGCCTGAACCAGTTCGCGCGCCTCTTCCTCATCCTCGTCGGTCAGCGCGGGAGGGGCGTCGCCCGCCAGAAAGTTTCCGAATTTTTCCCATCCGGGGATATGGTCGGCCAGAACGCGAAGGACAACCAGCACCGGGACCGCAATGATCATCCCGATGACCGACCACAGCCAGGCCCACAGCGCGACACCCAGAAACACCACGACGGTGTTCATCTGCAGCCGCCGTGACACGAAAAACGGCGTGATGATCTGTCCTTCCAGCGACGTGAGGCCCAGATAGGTCAACGCGACCATCGCGGGCCAGAACAGCCCCGGCATCACCACCAGCGCGACCATCCCGGCGATGGCGACGCCAGTGATCGCCCCCAGATAGGGGATGAAGTTCAACAGGAACGCCCCGATCCCGAACAGCAGCGCGCCCGGCATGCCCCATGCCCACATCGCCAGCCCCACCGCCAGCCCCAGGCCCGCGTTGATGATGCTAATCGCACCCAGGTAATTGCCAAGCGAATCCTCGATCTGGCGCAGCGCCAGATACGCGCCGCGTTTGTCCCGCATCCGGTCGAAACTCTGCACGATCTTCAGATACAACAGGTCACCGGATGCGATCAGGAAAAACAGCAAGATCAGCGTGAACAACACCTGCCCCACCAACAGCGGCGCCATCTGCATGACAGTGCCCAGGGTTGTCTCACCCTCGGACTGGACGCGGACCGCGGCCGGCTCCTCGGGGTCGGGATCGGCGCTCTGCGCCTCGTCGATACGCTGCGCGGCGTCGCGCAGGTCGGCAAGACTGTCGCGCACGCTGTCGAATTTCTGTTCCAGCTGCGCGCTGATCAGCGGCATGTTGGTCATCGCCCGGCTAAGCGGGCCACTGGCCGCATAGGCAATGATCCCCACGGCCAGCAGGATCGACAGCGTGATGCCCGCCGCCGTCGCCGCATCGGGAATGCCGCGTCGTTCGGCAAACCGGCGCAGCGGCGTAAAGACAAAGAACAGCAGCATGGCCATGGTCACAGGCATCAGAAAGTCGCGGCCCGCCGCGATGGCCCCAAAAGCCATGACCAGAAAGATGCCGATCACGGCCCAATTTGCCAGCGCCGGAACCTTGCTGTCGGCGCGCTGTGAGAAACGTGGAAAGAGATGTCCTGAAGGACTTGGCATGTCGAACCCCCGATGCCGGTGCCGCGTTCCCCAACGCAGATGACACCGATGTACTGCGCAAACGCAATCGGCGGCCCGGATGTTCCGGGCCGCCGTTTTCATGCCAGCATTCTGGTTCAGCGGTGATCAGACCGGATGATCGCCCGATGCGTCGATGACGCGTGTCGGCAGGCCCATCTGGCCCAGCAGGTCCAGGAACGGCCGCGCGGGCAGGTCCTCGACATTGGCCATCTTGCCGGCGTCCCATGGGCCGCGTGCGATCAGGATCGCAGCGGCGACGGGCGGCACGCCAGCGGTATAGCTGATGCCCTGGCTGCCCACCTCCTGGAACGCTTCCTTGTGGTCGGCGACGTTATAGATGAACACCTCGGCCGACTTGCCGTCGCGGGTGCCGCGCACCAGATCGCCGATGCAGGTCTTGCCCTCATAGTCCGGTGCAAGGCTGGCGGGGTCGGGCAGCACGGCCTTGACCAACTTCAGCGGCACGACATCGGTGCCGTCGGCCAGCGTCACGGGCTGTTCGGACAGCAACCCCAGCTTTTGCAGGACGGTAAAGACGTTGATGTAATGCTCTCCGAACCCCATCCAGAACCGCACGTCGGCATCCGGGTAACGGGCCGCCAGGCTGTGGACCTCATCATGGCCGGACAGATACGCGGTGCGCTTGCCCACCACGGGCAGGTCCCATTCCCGCCCCACCTCGAACATGCGGTTTTCCTGCCACGCACCCTGCTGCCAGGAATAGACCATGCCGGTGAACTCGCGGAAATTGATCTCGGGGTCGAAATTCGTGGCGAACCATCGACCGTGCGACCCGGCATTGATGTCCACGATGTCGATGCTGTCGATCGTGTCGAAGTACTCGTCCTCGGCCAGCCGCGCATAGGCGTTCACGACGCCCGGATCGAAACCCGCACCCAGAATCGCGGTGATCCCCGCCGCGGCCACATCTTCGCGGCGCGTCCATTCGTAATTGCCGTACCAGGGCGGCGTCTCGCATACCTTGGACGGGTCCTCATGGATGGCCGTGTCGATATAGGCCGCGCCTGCGCGGATGCAGCCCTCAAGGACGGTCATGTTGATAAAGGCCGTGCCCACGTTGATGACGATGCCCGCATTCACCTGCCGGATCAGCGATTCCACCGCATCGGCGTCCATCGCGTCCAGCGCGTGGCTGGTCCACGCCATGTCGTGACCCTTGTCGCGCAGCGATGCGATGATGTCATCGGCACGCGACTGCGTCCGGTTCGCGATGTGCAGATCGCCGAATTCCGTCGCCCATTGCGCGACCTTGTGCGCCGTTACCTGGGCCACGCCACCGGCACCGATGATAAGCACGTTCTTCTTCGCCAATTCTGTCTCCTTCAGGTGGCAGAGGATGGGTCGCCTCAGGACAGGCTGCCTTTGAATTCGTCATAGCCGAAGCTGCGGATGGTGCGGATCGTTCCATCCTCGTCGCGAATCGCGATCGAGGGCATGGCGACGCCGTTGAACCAGTTCTTCTTGACCATCGTATAGCCCGCGGCATCCGCGATGCTGACCCGGTCGCCGATCTGCAGGGGGCGGTCGAACCCCGCCTCGCCAAAGATGTCGCCCGCAAGACAGGTCTTTCCCGCGATCTGATACCGGTGGTCCCCATCCTGCGGCAGGCGGGCCTCCTGACGATAGATCAGCAGGTCCAACATATGCGCCTCGGTGCTGCTGTCCACGATCGCCACGGGCTTGCCGGTGTCGATGATGTCCAGCACGCTGACCTCCAGCGTGGCGGTGTTGGTGATGCAGGCCTCTCCGGGTTCCAGATAGGCCTGCACGCCGAACCGGTCCTGAAACGCGCGCAGCCGCGCGGCCAGCCGGTCCAGCGGATAGCCCTCGCCCGTGAAATGGATGCCGCCGCCCAAGGACACCCAGTCCAGCCGGTGCAGGATCGCGCCGAACTCTTCCTCGATGCGGGTCAGCTGGCGGTCGAACAGGTCGAAATCGCCGTTTTCGCAATTGTAGTGGATCATCACGCCGCTGATGCGGTCCAGCGCGCTTTCCAACCGCGACACCTCTCCCTCGCCCAGACGGGAAAAGGGGCGCGCCGGGTCGGCCAGATCGAACCCGCTGGTCGAAAAGCGCGGGTTCAGGCGCAGACCGGTGGCGATGCCCGCGGCCTTGTCGCCGTACCGGTCCAGCTGCGACAGGCTGTTGAAGATGATCTTGTCCGCATAACCCACCGCCGCGTCGATCTCGTGGTCGGCCCAGGCCACGGAATAGGCGTGCGTTTCCTTGCCGAATTCCTCATGCCCCAGGCGCAGTTCGTACAGCGACGACGATGTGGTGCCGTCCATGTACTCGCGCATCAGGTCGAACACCGACCATGTGGCGAAACATTTCAACGCCAACAGCGCCTTGGCGCCCGACGCCTCGCGCAGCCAGGCGACCTTTTCCATGTTGGCGCGCAGACGGGCCATGTCCATCAGGTAATACGGCGTCTGCGGCAGCGTCATGGTCAACCTCACGTCAAGGAACATAGGCGGGGGCGGGTCGCGAAGCCGCGATATAGCCACGCCCCCCGCTTTTCGCAAGGAACCATGACGGCAGGGTGACGGTGCCTAGCGTCCCGCCACGCCGGCGGCAAACCGGCGCAGCTCTCGCTTGACCAGCTCCAGCTCGGCGCGCAGGGCGGCGATCTCGGCAATCAGATCCTCGTCCAAGGGCTGGCCCGCCATCAGCGACAGTCGCGCCAGCACATGCCCGTCGGGGCCACTGTCCGCGCCCGACGCGGCGGCGGTCTTCAACAGCAGCGTCTGCAGCCCGTCCGACAGGACATCGGCGGGCAGGTCCGTCTCGACCTGCCAGCAGCCGGGGCCATCCGGTGTCAGGCGGGCCTCGGCCAGGATCTCGGCGTGGTGAACCAGCACCACACGAACCTCGGGCGCGTCGATACCCGACAGATGCCCGCGCCAGACGCCGCCCTTCAGGCCGTGATTGTCGAAATGCGGCATGGCGATATCCTCAGATCTGGGCGCGGGGATGGCGCGACAGGATCACGTCGCGCAGCCCGACCGCGTTCATGAAAGGCGCCTCGAAGATCAGGTCAAGCCATGCCTTCTCGACCGTCCGGGCGGACAGTTCGGCATAGCCAAGGTCGAATTCCACGGTGCGGGCGCAGTTGCGGCCCTCGATCGGCTCGCCCATCTGGCGCAGCATGGTTTCGGTGTTGGGCCCCTGCTGGATGTTCAGCCGGGCATAGACTGCGATGGGACGTTCCGCCTGCAGCGTCGCGTCCAATCGGATGATGTGATGCCCGGCCAGATCGGCCAACGCCTCGGGCGGCAGCGACAGCGAAAACGACAGGAAGCTGCCGGAAAAGCCCATGACCTCCAGGGCCAGCCCGTAATCGGACAGGTCGGTGGCGCGCCGGTTGCGCACCTGTCGCATGATCAGGGCGCGTTGCGGGCAGTCATGGAACAGCGCCACCTCGGGGGACAGCCATTTGCCGGTATCGGGGCCGATCAGTGCAGGGGCTGCGTTGCGCGCCTGCAGGATCTGGGGGCGCCAGCGCCAGTCGGTACCCGCCGGCAGTTCGATCCGCGCCAGCGAACCGCGCGCGCTGGTGCTGCGGGCATCAGTGGCATGCAACAGGCGGGACAGAACCTGATGCAGGTCGCGCGCCTCGTCGCGCAGGTCGGGGTCCAGGGGGCTGTCGCGGCGCGTGACCGATTTCAGCATCCGCGACCAATGGCGGGCGGCATAGCCCCGCCTGCGACGCGACAGCCATCCGGTCTCATGGCCAGACATGGCTGCGCCCTCCGGTCTGACGCCGGACATCCCGGACAAGGCTACGATTCGTCATGCGGCACGGCCCGTATGCTGGATTCCCTTTGTCGGGGATAGACCGTGATGCGCCGCCGGACAACCCTGACGCGTGCGGATCACGCGACCAGTGCGTCCAGCCGGGCGGCACAGATGAAATCGTTGTCAGTCAGCCCCCCCGCCTCGTGCGTGGTGAACGTCACGGCGCAATATCCCCAGCCAAACGCAATGTCGGGGTGGTGGCCCTGCTTGTTGCCCAGCCATGCGGCCAGGTTCGCCATCTCGACCGCCTTGGCAAAGCCCTTGAAGGTGAACCGCCGGGTGATGGCGGTCGCGTCATCCGGCATGGTCCAGTCCGTCAACTGCGCCAGCATCGTGGCGGCGGTCGTGGGGTCATGGGGGGCCACGCCCCCCTTGCAGGGTTCACAATCACGGGCGGCAAGATTGCAGGTGGTCATGGCATCGGTCCTTTCAGGCGGCGGTCTTGGGCGGATATTTCGGCGCGTGCAGCCCCAGGGCGCGGGCCTGCGCGATGTCGGCCAGCAGGTCGCGCCGGGCAGCAGCGAACAGGTCATCCAGATCGTCTATCACGAAATAGACCGGTTGGTGGATATCGATGCGATATGGCGTGCGCAGGATGTCGATCACGTCAAAGGGCCGCTGTTCCGGCTGACCGGAAATCGCCCAGGGCAGTTCGGTGACCGAACTGGCAAGCCCCGACCCCAACGCCTTCAGCTGTCCGTCCTCGCGCATCAGCCCGAACTCGATCGAGAACCAATAGAGGCGGATCAGCCAGGCGTAATCGGCCTTGTCGCAGCGGGTGCCCGCCGCACCGATCGCCTGGCTGAAGGCGGCAAAGGCCGGATCGGTCAGCAGGGGTGTGTGGCCGAATATTTCGTGAAAGATGTCCGGCTCTTCGATGTAATCGAAATGCTTGCGCTTGCGGATAAAGCTGGCGGCCGGGAACGTCCGGTCGGCCAGCATGCCAAAGAACCGCCCGAACCCGATCAGCGCGGGCACCGGCTCGACCCGCCACCCGGTCAATGGGTCCAGTTTGGCCGACACGTCGGGGCATTGCGGGACGCGGTCCCGTGGGAGGTCCAACAGGTCCAGCCCCCGCAGATAGGGTGACGCCATGTGCGCCCGGACTGCGGGCAACTGTTGCGCCATCAGGTCGCGCCAGACGGCATCCTCCTCGGCGTCATAGGCGATGAAACCCCGGTCGTTGGCAACCTTGGCGGCATATTCGGTCGATTTCGGCATGACATGTCCTCCTCCTGTGGTCCAGATTACCGCAAGGCGGGGGAATTCGTTGCCGAACTGTGTTGTCCCTGCACCCGGGCCGGCACAAAATACTGATAAATACCATTCTGGAGGCAAGATATGCCCGATCTGGACGATGCCGACCGGCGCATCCTGCGCCTGATGCAACAGGACGCCACACTCTCGACCCAGGGGCTGGCCGATGCGGCGGGGCTGTCGACCTCTCCGGCATGGCGGCGGCTAAGGCGGCTGATCGAGACCGGGGTGATCGACCGGCAGGTGGCGCTGGTCCCGCCAGCCAAGGCGGGGCTGCACGCGCTGGCCTATGTCCAGGTCTCGCTGCTGGACCATACCGAGGCGACGCTGGCACGGTTCGACCGCTTCGTGCAGACCGAGGCGCAGATCCTGGAATGCGCGACCATCACCGGAACCTTCGATTACCAGTTGAAGATCGTGGCCGCCGACCCCGAGGGGCTGGAACATTTCCTGATGCGCCGGATGTTGTCCCTGGGCATCATCCGCAGCACGGTGACGCATTTCGTGCTGCGCCAGACGAAATACACGACCGCCCTTCCCCTGTGATCACAACAGCGGCGATGCCAGGGCCAGCGCGTTGTTGCGGATGCGCCGCCACGGAGACCAGGCGCGGACCTGATCCAGCGTGATCGCATCGGCCCGCGCAACATAGCTGGCCTGCCGCGCGTCCAGCAGTCCCACGAACTCGGCGTCATAGACGGCCATGTTGACCTCATAGTTCAGCTCAAAGCTGCGGCGGTCCAGGTTCGCACTGCCGATCATCGCCATGCGCCCGTCCACGGTCATGATCTTGGAATGCAGCAGCCCGTCATGGAACAGCATCAGCCGCACCCCCGCGGCCAGCAGCCCGTAATAGAACCCCTGGCTGGTCGCCCCGACGATCAGGCTGTCGTTGCGGGCGGGCAGGATCATCGTGACCTGTACCCCGCGCCGCGCCGCGGCCCGGATCGCGGCGTCCAGCGCATCGTCGGGGACGTAATACGGCGTGGTGATCACCACCCGGTCGCGCGCCGCGTGCAGCATCGCGTTCAGACAGTCCGACACGGTGCCCGCGCGCAGGTCGGGTCCGGTGGCCACCACCTGCGCCGCCACGCCCGGATCGGCAACCGACGCCACGGGTTGCAGCATCGGCCCCAGGTCGCGGCCCGTATAGCTCATCCAGTCTGACAGAAACACGCCCTGCAGTTGGCGCACCGCCGGTCCCTCGACCCGCACCAGGATGTCGACCCAGGGGCCGAAACGCGCCTTGATCGCGAATGCCATATCCGCGCAGTTGCGGCTGCCCGTAAAGGCAACGGTGTTGTCGATCACCAGGATCTTGCGGTGATTGCGCAGGTCCAACCGCTGGAACAGGATGCTGATGAAGGGCAGGCCCCAGGGAAACGCGGTGACGCACTCGACGCCTGCCTGACTCATCTGGTCCCACAGTTCGGATCGTACCAATGTCCGCGACCCCAGGGCGTCGACAATCACGCGGCATTGCACGCCGCGATCCTCGGCCCGGCACAGGGCCTGGGCGATCTTGGTGCCGCTGACATCGGGCAACCAGATATAGAACAGCAAATGCACATGATCGGTCGCCGCATCGATCGCCGCCACCAGATCGTCGATGGCCGCGTCGCTTTCCTCCAACAACTGCAGGCTGTTGCCGTGGACAGCCTGCATGCCGCCGACGGCCTCGTTCGCGGCGATGACCGCACCTGCCGGGTCGGACCGATCGGCCCGGACGGCGGGCGCGGTGGTGCGCAACCCGGTCAGGCGGTCGCGCACGTCGGACATGCGCTGGACCTCTGCCTGCTTCGTCCGGATCTCTCCGAACAGCAGATAGGCGACGATTCCCACCAGAGGCACCGCCTCGATCACCATGATCCAGGCCAGCCGGACCGAGGGTTCGACCCTGGGACGCAGCAGCACGCGGGCAATGATGACCAGCGACAGCGTCGTATGCGTTGCAAAGAACAGGGTGGTCCACATGGACGACATCATCCGCCCGCCCCCCGGCAATTGCAATTCCCCGCGTGGGGGCCTATCTGAGGGCCTGCAACAGCCAAGGCAATTCGCGATGAACTGGATCACGAACTACGTCCGCCCGCGCATCAACTCGCTGTTCTCGCGGCGCGAAGTCCCCGAGAACCTGTGGACGAAATGCCCCGAATGCGGGACGATGCTGTTCCACCGCGAACTGTCGGACAATCTGAACGTCTGCACGAACTGCGACCACCATATGGCGATCACGCCGCGTGACCGTTTCGGCGCGCTGTTCGATGGTGGCGCCTTCATCGAGGTCAAGGTCCCCGAGCCCATCGCCGACCCGCTGCAGTTCCGCGATCAAAAGAAATACCCCGACCGCATGAAAGCCGCCCAGAAATCGACCGGCGAGAAGGACGCCATGCTGGTCGCCGAGGGAGAGATCGGCCGCACCCCGGTCATCGCCGTGGGCCAGGACTTCAGCTTCATGGGCGGGTCGATGGGCATGTATGTGGGCAACGCGATCGTGGCCGCCGCCGAACGCGCGATCAAGGTCAGAAAGCCAGTGATCCTGTTCTCGGCCGCCGGCGGCGCCCGCATGCAGGAAGGGATCCTGTCCCTGATGCAGATGCCCCGCACCACCGTCGCGGTGGAAATGCTGCGCGAGGCCGGCATCCCCTATATCGTCGTGCTGACCCACCCGACCACGGGCGGCGTCACCGCCAGCTATGCGATGCTGGGCGATATCCACATCGCGGAACCCAACGCGCTGATCTGCTTTGCCGGGCCGCGCGTGATCGAACAGACCATCCGCGAAAAGCTGCCCGAAGGGTTCCAGCGCGCCGAATACCTGCTGGAACACGGCATGCTGGACCGTGTGACCCATCGTGGCAAGCTGCGTGACGAACTGGTGTCGATCCTGCGGATGCTGGGCGGCCTGCCCGCCCCCACCCGCGCCGACCTGCCCGCGCCAGAGCCTGTGACGGAACCGATGCCCGCGCCGGTCCCTGCCGGTTAAGCCGTTCTTCTTTGCTGAAATACTCCGGGGGTCCGGGGGCTGGCCCCGGTGCATGACATGAACACATCCGATGCGATCCTGTCGCGCCTCATGGCGCTGCACCCCAAGGTGATCGACCTGTCACTGGACCGGATGCACCGGCTGCTGGCGGCCTTGGGCCATCCCGAACGCGCCATCCCCCCGGTGATCCACATCGCGGGCACCAACGGCAAGGGCAGCACGCAGGCGATGATTCGCGCGGGCCTTCAGGCGGGCGGGGCGCAGGTCCATGCCTATACCTCGCCGCATCTGGCGCAGTTCCGCGAACGCATCCGCCTGTCCGGTACCCTGATCGAGGACGACGCGCTGGCCGACCTGCTGGCAGAGGTCGAGGCCGCCAATGACCGCCAGCCCATCACCTTTTTCGAGATCACGACCGCCGCGGCCTTTCTGGCCTTTGCCCGCACCCCCGCGGATTACACTCTGCTGGAGGTGGGCTTGGGCGGACGACTGGACGCGACCAACGTGATCGACGCGCCGCGCCTGACGGTCATCACGCCCGTGTCCATCGACCACACCCAGTATCTGGGCGACACCCTGCCCCTGATCGCCGCGGAAAAAGCCGGGATCATCAAGCCCCGCGTCCCCGTCATCGTCGGACCACAACACGACGACGCCCTGCGCGTGATCGAGGCGCGCGCGATGGGCCTGTCCGCGCCCATCGTGGCCCATAGCCAGCACTGGATGATTCAACCCGAACGCGACGGCATGGTGTTCCAGGACGATCACGGGCTGTGGGACCTGCCCCTCCCGAACCTGATCGGCCCGCACCAGATCCAGAACGCGGGCACCGCGCTGGCCGCCCTGCGCGCGCTTGGCGCCAATGACGCGCAGGCCCGCGCCGCGGTCACACAGGCCGAATGGCCCGCCCGGATGCAGCGTCTGCGGCACGGCCCCCTGGTCGACCTGGCGACGGCGGCGGAACTGTGGCTGGACGGCGGGCACAATCCGGCGGGCGGACAGGCGCTGGCCGCGACGCTGGCCGCGATGCCCGCGCGTCCAACGCATCTGGTCTGCGGCATGCTGAACACCAAGGACGTCGCCGGTTACCTGCGCCCGCTGGCCGCCCATGCCGCCAGCCTGACCGCCATCGACATTCCCGGTGAGCCGAACACCCTGCCCGCCACCCAGACCGCCGACGCCGCGCGACAGGTCGGCATGACCGCGCATGTCGCGCAGGATGCCGCGCAGGCGGTGGGCGATCTGGTGGCCCGCAGCCCCGGCGCGCGTATCCTGATCTGCGGATCCCTGTATCTGGCCGGGCGCGTCCTGCGCGACAACGGCTAGGCGACGCCCGAACCCAAGGAACAGCCCATGACAGAGATCAGAGACAGCCGCGCCGCCATTCTGCGGGGCGTGATGAACCGCTGCCCGTCCTGCGGCGAGGGCCAGTTGCTGCAGGGTTATCTGAAGGTGAACCCGGTCTGCACGCATTGCCAGGCGCCCCTTGGCCGCTATCCGGCGGCGGACGGGCCTGCGTTTTTCACCATGACGGTGATGCTGCTGGTGCTGATCCCGCTGTTCGGCATCATCTGGAACGTCTGGCGTCCCGAACCCGTCACCCTGTTGGCCATCACCGGGTTGATCACCACGGTGATGACACTGGTGCTGCTGCGCCTGATCAAGGGCGCGTTCATCGGCTATCTGTGGGCCAAGGACGAACAGGACCGGGGCGCCTGAACGACCCCGGCCCCGTGGTTCAGGCCCAATCCCAAGGCGTCGTGAACTGGCCCAACTTTTCGCGGACCTGATCCTCGGCCACGTCGCCCTCGCGGGACAGGCGGGCGACCAGACCGCGTTTCTTGTCCTCGCGAACCTCGACCACGCGGGCGCCTGTCCCCTGCAGGGCGGTGTCATAGACGCGGCTGATCGCAAGGCGGCGCAGGTCCGGCTTGAAGATCTTGCCGACAGCCGTCTTGGGCAACTCGGACAGGATCTCTATGTGCTTGGGCACGGCGGCGCGTTCATGGATATGGTTGCGGGCATGGCTGGTCAGCTCGTCGACGGTCACGGACGCACCGTCCACCAGTTCGACGTAGACACAGGGCAGCTCGCCCGCGAATGCGTCGGGCTGGCCGATGGCGCCGGCGAATGCCACGGCAGGGTGCGACAGCATCCCCTCCTCGATCTCGGCGGGGTCGATGTTGTGGCCGCCGCGGATGATCAGATCCTTGGCCCGCCCGGTGATCCACAGATAGCCATCCGTGTCGATCCGACCCAGATCCCCTGTGCGCAGGTACCGGTCATCGGCGAACAGCTTGTGGTTCTTGTCGGCCTCGGTATAGGTCGAACCGGGGAAAACGCCGGGATTGGCCACGCAGATCTCTCCGACGACATCGGCGGGACATTCATGCACCCGCCCCGCATCGTCGTGGTTCAGGATGCGCACATGCGTATGCGGCAACGGGATGCCCACGGACCCGACCTTTTTCAACCCGTCGACGGGGTTGCAGCTGACCAGACAGGTGGCCTCGGTCAGGCCGTACCCTTCGGCGATCTCCACACCGGTGGCGGCCTTGAAGCGGTTGTACAGCTCGATCGGCAGCGGCGCCGACCCCGAGATGGCGGTTTTCAGGCTGCTGACATCGGCATTCACCGGACGCTGCATCAGCGCGGCGATGGCGGTGGGCACGGTCATCAGGAACGTCACCTGCCACCGCTCGATCAGCTTCCAGAAGTTGTCAAAGACGCCGTCGCCCCGGTATCCGGCGGGCGTGGGCATGACCACATGCGCCCCCGACGCGATGCACGACATCAGCACGGGATAGGCCGCAAAGACATGGAACATCGGCAGCGGGCACATCAGCACGTCGGTCTCGTCGAACAGCAGGGTTCCCCCCAGCCAGCCGTTATAGATCATGCCGCTGTACTTGTGCTGCGCGACCTTGGGGGTGCCGGTGGTCCCGCCGGTGTGGAAATAGGCGGCGACGCGGTCGGTTTTCGGGTCGTCGAAATCCAGACCGGTATGCTTGCGCGCGCTGGTCGCGGCCTCGAAATCCAGGACCCGGGCCTTGTGGCGCACCTTGACCTTGGGGCGGACCAGCGGAACGATGAACCGTTTCAACCCGCGCAGGTGGCGGTTCAGGTCGACCTCGATCACATGGGTGACGTTCGGGGCATCGGCCACGGCGTCGGCGGCCTTTTGCGCCACGTCTGTCTTTGGGAATGCCTTCAGCGTCACCAGCACCTTGGCATTCGTCTCGCGCAGGATGCCTGCGATCTGGTTGGCGTCCAGCAGCGGGTTGATCGGGTTCACGATCCCCGCCGTGGCACCGGCCAACAGCACGATCGGCGTCTCTATGGTGTTCGGCAGCAGATAGGCGACGGTATCGGTCGGTCCCACGCCAAGGCTGCGGAACAGGTTTGCCGTTTCCGTCACACGCTCCAGCACGTCCTGCCATGACAGGGTGACGGCGTGATCCGCAGGCCCCGACAACAGCTGAAATGACATTGCGGGGCGTTGTGGGAAACGCTGCGCCGTGCGCGCCAGAAAATCATAGATCGTGACCGGCAGGCCGCGTGCGTCAAAGCTGCTTTCCTGCTCGATCCTGTCGCGGTCCGCATAGCTGCCGAACTTGCCCATCTGGTCCCCCTTTTATTGGACCACATCGGCTGCGGTCCCTCCCTTGCGCACAAGATGGTCCGACAACGCCGGAGGGGGCAAGGCCTGACCGGTCCAGGCGGTCGTAAAACGCCGCGTCAACACGTGGTCGACGCGGCGTCAGAGGTCACGATGACCGTGTCAGTCAGCTGCAGGAATGCGCAGCATCTGGCCCGGATAGATCTTGTCCGGATCGCTCAGCATCGGGCGGTTCGCCTCAAAGATCGCGGTATATTTGTTCGAACTGCCCAGATGCTCCTTGGCGATGGCCGACAGGGTCTCTCCCTTCTTCACGGTGTGAAAGACGGGCTGGGGCGCGTCGGCGGGCAGGTCGGCCTCGACCTTGGCGATGCCCTCGATGTTGCCGACGGCCAGGATCAGCTTTTCCAGCGTCTCGCGGTCGGCACCTTTGGACTCGACAACCACCGTGTCACCGCGCAGGCGCAGATGCACGTCGTCGCCATCCAGGTTCAATGCGCGCAGTTCCGCCTTCAGCGCGGCAACCTTGCGTTGGGTATCATCGTCCGACGCAGGCTGCGCGGGGGCTGCTGCGGGGGCGGGGGCCGCCGGCTTGGGCGTGGCGGCCTCTGCCTTGCCGAAGACCGACTTGCCGGCGTCTTTCACGAAATCCCATATGGCCATGTCATGATATCCTTGTGATGTCCTGCCCTCTGAACGACCACCGCGTCGGCACGGTTCCGCCAAAGCGGCCGTCCAGCGCGGCAGTCTGGGCGAAATCGCTTGTTAACCCGGCCCGGCTATAAGAACCAAGGCGCGCTTGGCAACGAGGTTATCGTACGGCATGACATACATGACAGGACACGGACCGGGATCGATGCTGATCCTGTGCGCGGCGCTGCTGGCGGGATGCGCGACAACCCCACAGCCGCCGACAGGCAGCGACCCTTATGCCGTTCAGGTCGGCCCACCCGGCCAGGCGCAATGCGTCACGACCGGGGCCGCCCAGAACGCGATGGGGGCACAGGTGACGAACCGCGCCCGTGCGCGTGCCGGACTGGCCCCTGTGCGGGCCAACGCCAATCTGGCCCGTGTTGCGGCCCGCCACGCCTGCGACATGGCGCAACGCGGGCGCATGACCCATCTGGGCAGCACCACCACCGGGCCCGCCATGCGGCTGAAGCAGGCGGGCTATCAGCCGACGATCTCGGCCGAGAACATCGCCGCGGGCCCCTTCTCTCTGCCGCGGGTTCTTGCGGAATGGACCGCATCCGCAGAGCATAACAGCAACATCATGCTGCCGCAGGTACGCGACTTTGGCGTGGGGCAGGCGACATCCCAGGATGGGCGGACGACATATTGGGCGGCCGTCTATGCGGCGCCACGCTAGCGCATGGCAAAGCCCCAAAGGCACAGGCCGCGTTCGGACCCTCAGCACCACAAGGTTGGCATGACCCGACATCTTTCCTGCTTTGCCGCGGTGGCGATGATCGTGGCCGGCGCCTGGCCTGCCCATGCGACGACCTCCTGCGAAATGCCGACACCTTTGGCCAGCCAGGCGATCGCGTCCGCGGTCAGTCAGATGCGGGCAAAGGAAGGGTTGGGGCCAGTGACCGTCGATCCCGCACTGACGGCGGCCGCAACGCAACAGGCCTGCCGGATGGCCGCCCGCGGCAGGCTTAGCCATCAAGGTGGCGGCGGGGTCAAGTCGCGTGCCCGGTCCGCAGGCTATGCAGCCTCGGTTGTGGCAGAGAACATCGCCGCAGGCCAACACAACGCAGATGCCGCAATGCGCAGTTGGGCCAGGTCTCCCGGGCACCGCTCGAACATGCTGCATGCGCGCGTCCACCACGTGGGCATCGGCAAGGCGCTGGCGGCGGACGGACGAACGGTGTTCTGGGCGATGGTGCTGGCCGCGCCGCGTTAGGCGGTTTCGGCCACCTGTCCCGGACCGTCGGTAAACTGCATCCGTGCCAGCCGGGCATACAGCCCGCCCTGCGCCACCAGTTCGTCATGGCTGCCGGTGGCCACGATGCGCCCCTGATCCAGCACGACGATGCGATCGGCCTTTTTCACCGTCGCCAGACGGTGGGCCACCACCACGGTCGTCCGCCCCTCGGCAAGACGGTTGACCGCGGCCTGAACCAGCGATTCCGATTCCGCATCCAGCGCGCTGGTCGCCTCGTCCAACAGCAACACCGGCGCGTCGCGCAGGATCGCGCGGGCGATTGCGACGCGCTGGCGTTGCCCCCCCGACAGCATCACGCCGCGTTCGCCCAGGGCGGTGTCGTACCCCTGCGGCAGCGCCGCGATAAAGTCATGCGCATGCGCCGCCTGCGCCGCCGCCTGCACCTGCGCATCGGTCGCGTTGGGGCGCCCAAGGCGGATGTTGTCGGCGGCGGAGGCGGCAAAGATCACCGGGTCCTGGGGCACCAACGCGATATGGCTGCGCAGATCGACGCGCGCCAGCTGGCGCAGGTCGGTGCCGTCCATCGTCACGCGGCCCGACTGCGGGTCCCAGAACCGCTGGATCAGCTGGATCACGGTCGTCTTGCCGGCACCCGACGGGCCGACCAGCGCCACGGTTTCGCCTGGCCGGATGGTCAGGTCGATCTCGTGCAGCGCCGGGGCGTCGGGGCGCGACGGGAACGAAAACGCGACATCCTCGAACACGATCTCTCCGCGGACAGGCAGCAGCAGGGGCACCGGGCGGGCCGGATCGGTCAGCGTGTCCGTGGCCGACAGCAGTTCGGCCAAGCGCTCTGTGGCCCCCGCCGCACGCTGCAATTCACCCCATATTTCCGACAGCGCGCCCGCGGCACCCGCGACCAGAATCGCATAGATCACGAACTGCACCAGCTGTCCGGCGGTCATCACACCGTCCTGCACATCGCGCGCGCCGATCCACAACACGCCGATGACCCCCGCAAAGATCAGAAAGATCACGATGGCGGTCATCACCGCCCGCGTGCCGATGCGGGTGCGGGCCACGACATAGGACTGTTCGGTCACGTCGTCGAACCGCACCATGCTGCGAGCCTCGGCGGTATAGGCCTGGATGGTCTGGGCGGCCAGCAGGGTTTCCGATGCGGTGCCGGATGATGCGGCGATCCAGTCCTGGTTGGCGCGCGACAGCGTGCGCAACCTGCGACCCAGCACGATGATCGGGATCAGGATCGCGGGCACGATCAGCAGCACCAGCCCCATCAGCTTGACCGAGGTCCAGGCCAGCATCGCCATGCCCCCCGCCAGGATCAGCATGTTGCGCAGTGCGATGGACAGCGACGACCCCACGACCGACTGGATCAGCGTGGTGTCGGTCGTGATGCGCGACAGGATTTCGCCCGTCATCACGCGTTCGAAGAACGCGGGCGACAGGGTGATGACGCGGGCATAGACCGCCTTGCGGATGTCGGCCACGACCCGTTCGCCCAATCGCGTGACAAAGAAATATCGCGCCGCCGTGCCCAGGGCCAGCAGCCCCACGATCATCAGCGCGGCGCCGAAATACTTGTCCAGCAGACCCGCGCCGTCGTCGAAATTATCAACCACCCGGCGCGCGGCCAGGGGCAGGATCAGGCTGATCGCCGATGTCACCACCAGCGCCACCAGCGCCAGGACCATCTGCCCGCGATAGGGTCGCACGAACGGCCACAGCGCGCCAAGCGCCCCCACCTGACGGCTGGTGGGCCGGTCTTCCAGATTGCTTGCGCCGCGTGCCATGATCGCCCGTCTTTGTCAGTTGCCGCCCCGGTTTAGGGGTCCGCCGCCCCAAGGACAAGCGCACGCCCTGTCACAGGACCAGTCGCCCCTGCGCCAGCGCGTCGCGCAACAGGTCCACAGCCGCCGCCAGACGGGCGTCGATCACCTGCAGATGGCGGGTCCAGTCGTCCATCCCGCCCAGATCCGCCGCGCCGTCGGAAATGCCGCGCAGCCCTATCAGCGGCACGTCGAAATGCTGGGCGGCGCGCAGATGGGCGAATGTCTCCATGTCGACCATGTCCTCCTCGATCGCGGCATAGGCCGGGCCGCTGACGATATCGGCGCCGGTGGACAGGCTGGCCACGGGCAGGCCGGGGATGCGATGCGGCAGCTCGATCACCCGCGGCAGGTCCAGCAATGGCGTGCAGCCGCGCGTGAACCCCAATGCGCTTGCGTCGATGTCGCGCCACGCGACCGCGCCGACCTGATAGACCTCTGCCTGCGTCAACCGCGCCGATCCGGCCGAACCCAGGGACACGATCAGCCGGGGCAGCCGGTCCATGCGGGCCAGCGCGGCGGTCAGCTGGACCGCGGCCTCGACCGGGCCGATGCCGGTCATCAGGGGCTCGATGCGCGCGCGCAGGGCGGGGCCGTATTCGGGCTGGGCGGCCATCACGAACAGGATCGGCAGGTCGGTCATGGGCGCACCTTTGTCAGCGGGGATCATGCCGGGGTCGCACGGCGCCCTTGCAACGGTCAAGGCCGCAGACCCTTGCAGGCACGGGCCGCGCCGTGGCAGGGGTGCATCGGTCACAGGACAGGGGCACGCCATGGGCAGGGTCAGCGATCTTTACCGCCAGCGCATCGCATCGGGTGCGCTGCGCCATGACGACGCGCAGGCGCGGGTGTTGCCGCACATGGACCGCGTGCTGGACCAGTTGCAGGCAGCAGAGCCGCCGAAACAGCGGTCGGCATGGCGGGCGTTTCTGGGTGTGGGCAGCCCCGCGCCCAATCCCGCGGTGCAGGGGCTGTACCTGTGGGGCGGCGTCGGGCGCGGCAAATCCATGCTGATGGACCTGATGGCGGACGCGGCCGGCGACATTCCCACCCGCCGGGTGCATTTCCACGCCTTCATGCAGGAAATTCAGGCTGGCCTGAACGAGGCCCGCAAGCGCGGCGAACAGGACACCGTCCGCCCCGTGGCCGAGGCCGTCGCGGCCCAGGTCCGGCTGCTGTGCTTTGACGAGATGCAGATCACCGACATCGCCGACGCGATGATCGTGGGGCGGCTGTTCCAGGTGCTGTTCGATCAGGGGGTGACGGTGGTCACCACGTCGAACCGCGAACCGGACGACCTGTACAAGCACGGGCTGAACCGACAGCTGTTCCTGCCCTTCATCGCGTTGATCCGCCAGCGGATGCAGGTGGTGTGTCTGGACAGCCAGACCGACTATCGCCAGAATCGCCAGGGGGGCCAGGTCTGGTTCGCCCCCGCCGATGCGACGGCGCGGGCGGCACTGGACGCGGTCTGGGCCGATCTGACCGATGGCGCCACCCCCGAACCTCTGGTCCTGCCCGTGCAGGGGCGACAGGTCACCCTGCCCGCCCATGTCGGTCGCGCCGCGCGGTCCAGCTTTTGGGACCTGTGCGGCAGGCCGTTGGGACCTGCCGATTATCTGGCGGTGGCGCATGCGGTGGACGTGCTGCTGATCGACGGGGTGCCGCGACTGTCCGCGTCGAACTATAACGAGGCCAAGCGGTTCGTGACCCTGATCGACGCGCTGTACGAGGCGCGGGTCCGCCTGATCGCCAGCGGCGCCGACCAGCCCGAACAGCTGTACAACGAAGGCGAGGGCAGTTTCGAATTCGAACGCACCGCATCCCGCCTGCGCGAGATGCAGGACGCATCCTGGGGGCGGCGGGACCAGACGGGGGACTAGACCCCCATCGTCTGCCGACCGCGCTGGACCAGCGCGCGCAGCTCCTCCAGCGTCATCGCGCCGAATGCGGCCTCGTCCCCGCAGATGAAGCTGGGCGTGCCCATCAGACCCATGTGGTCGGCCAGCAGGTGGCTGTAGGTGATGTGGCGTTCCACGGATTCGGCATCCATGCCAACGCGGATCGCGGCCTCGTCCAGGCCCAGATCGCGGACGGCACGCATCACGGTCGGCTCTTCGGCGCGGGCGCGCATGCCCAACAGGGCGGCGTGCAGGCGCCAGTAGTTGCCCGTGGGCAGCGTCGCCAGCGACACACGGGTCGCAAACTCCGACCCCGCGCCAAAGACCGGCCATTCGCGCAGCACCACCCGCAGCTGCGGGTCAGACCGCACCAGCTGTGACATCACCGGCAGCATCGTCTTGCAGTGCGGACAGTTGTAATCAAAGAATTCGGTCAGCGTGATGTTGCCGTCGGGGTTGCCCAGCACCGGCGCGGTGGGGTCGCGTTCCAGCGCCTGACGCAGGTCGTCGGGCATCGGGTTGGCACGGTCCTGCGCCAGGGCGGGCATCGCCACAAAGGCGCCGGCAGAGGCCAGAAGAAAGCGGCGGGTCGGCATGGCTTGTCCTTTCGGCGGGTCCGGGGTCAGATGCCCTTGGGCCTAACCGACGGCGGACAGATGCGTAAATCCAGATATACCGAACCAGCGGTCACGATGGCGTCAGACCCCGACCCGGTCTGCCCCCTGTGCCTGCGCCCGATCCCGCCCGACGTGCCGCAAAGCCGCCATCACCTGATCCCCAAGCTGCGCGGCGGCAAGGGCGGGCCCACGGTTCTGCTGCACCACATCTGCCACAAGACGATCCACAAGACCCTGCGCGAGACCGAACTGGCCCGCACCGTGAACACGGTCGAGGCGCTGCGCAACCATCCCGACCTGGCCCCCTTCTGGGCTTGGATCGCCCGCCGCCCACCGGGCTTTTCCGGCAAGACACGCTGAAACCGGGGTTTATTCCCCTCGCGGCAGCGGGATCGGGATGCGCCCTGGGGCGGTCGTCCGTTGCGAAAGAACTGTCCGATGCCCCGGTTGATCCTGACCGCGCTGGCCTTGGGCGCCCTGACCGGCCCCGCGGCCTTGGCCCCGTAATCATCGTCAACCCTGACGCCCGGACCCACGACGCATCCATGCCCGACAGTCCGGCGGTACCCTGCGGGCGATCCCTCGGCACGTCACCTCCTGACATGCGCATGGGTTCGGCAAGACCCCGTATCGCGCTGAACCGACAGCGTTGACCATCGCGCGCGTCGTGGAAAGACCGCCCGTGAACGCCGCATGCCCCTTTCGCAGTCCGGTGCGGGAGTTCGGCCTGCACCGCTCACGCAGGGTCACAAGCATGTGGTTGCGACCCTGCAACGGGGCACGAGGGTATCGCGGTCGCAAACCTTTCGGCAGGCCTGCCAGACAGTTACCTGTGCCTCGTCATCAGACTGAGAAGGACCTGTCATGAAACTTGCACTCGCGACCCTTGGCGCAAGCCTGTTTGCCGTCACCGCCCATGCCGGGGGCTATGTTGCCCCCGTGGTCGAGCCCGCGCCCGCGCCCATCACCGCATCGGCCGTGACGCCGGTGTCCGACTGGACCGGCTTTTATGCCGGTCTGCAGTACGGCCAGGGCGATGCCGACGTCTCGTTCGACGGCGACAGCGTGTCGACCGATTTCGACGCCTACGGCGTGCACGGCGGCTATGACCGCGACTTTGGCCGGTTCGTGCTGGGCGGAGAGCTGGACTACAACCGCATTGAACTGGACGATGCCGGCGAAGGCGACCTGGTCCGCCTGCGGGGCCGCGCAGGCTATGACCTGGGCCGCTTCCTGCCCTACGTCTCGCTTGGCGCTGCGCATGTCGACGCCGACGATCTGTCGGAAACCGCCTTTACCTATGGCATCGGCGCCGATTTCAAGGTGACCGAGCGTGTGACGGTTGGTGCAGAATACACCCGCCAGGACTTCGACGACGTGGCCGACCTGTCGGGCGGCGATCTGGATACCGACATGGTGCAGGTGCGCGCCTCGTTCCGGTTCTGATCTCCGCAATCCGAACGCGAAAGGCGGCCCCCGCGGGGGCCGCCTTTTTCATTGCCGCGACCGGGACGCTCAGCGGGTGAATTTCTTGTACTTCACGCGCTTGGGGTTCACCGAATCGGGGCCCAGACGGCGGATCTTGTCCTGCTCATAGGCCTCGAAGTTGCCTTCGAACCATTCGACATGGGCATCGCCCTCGAACGCCAGGATATGCGTGCACAGGCGGTCCAGAAAGAAACGGTCGTGCGAAATGATCACCGCGCAGCCCGCGAAATCATCCAGCGCCGCCTCCAGCGCCTGCAGGGTCTCGACGTCCAGATCGTTGGTCGGTTCGTCCAGCAGCAACACGTTGCCGCCCGATTTCAGCAGTTTGGCCATGTGCACGCGGTTGCGTTCGCCGCCCGACAGGGTGCCGACCTTTTTCTGCTGGTCGCTGCCCTTGAAGTTGAAGGCGCTGCAATAGGCGCGGCTGTTCATCGTCGCATCGCCCAGGGCGATCAGTTCGGCGCCGCCGCTGATCTCTTCCCAGACGTTGTGGCCGTCGCCCAACGCGTCGCGCGACTGGTCGACATAAGACAGCTGGACCGTATCACCCAGAGTGATCGTGCCTTCGTCGGGCTGCTCCTGTCCGGTCAGCATGCGGAACAGGGTCGATTTGCCCGCACCGTTCGGACCGATCACGCCGACGATCCCGCCGGGCGGGATGGTAAAGTCCAGATTCTCGATCAACAGCTTGTCGCCCATCGCCTTTTTCAGGCCGATGACCTCGATCACCTTGCCGCCAAGGCGTTCGCCGTTGGGGATGATGATCTGGGCGCTGGTGATACGCTCTTTTTCGGTCTTGTTGGCCATTTCGTTATAGGCGTTGACGCGGGCCTTCTGCTTGGCCTGACGGGCCTTGGCACCGGCGCGGATCCATTCCAGTTCCTTTTCCAGAACCTTCTGCTTGGACTTGTCCTCGCGGGCCTCCTGGGCGACGCGTTTGGCCTTGGCCTCCAGCCAGGACGAATAATTGCCCTCGTGCGGCAGACCACGGCCGCGTTCCAGCTCCAGGATCCAGGTCGTGATGTCGTCCAGGAAATAGCGGTCGTGGGTCACGGTCAGGATCGTGCCCTTGTACTCAATCAGGTGCTTTTGCAGCCAGGCGATGGTTTCCGCGTCCAGGTGGTTGGTCGGTTCGTCCAACAACAGCATGTCCGGCGCCTCAAGCAGCAGCTTGCACAGCGCGACCCGGCGGCGCTCGCCGCCCGACAGCGTCGACACGTCCGCATCGTCGGGCGGACAGCGCAGGGCCTCCATCGCGACATCCACCTGGCTGTCCAGATCCCACAGGTTTTCCGCGTCGATCTGATCCTGCAGGGCCGACATCTCTTCGGCGGTCTCGTCCGAATAGTTCATCGCCAGCTCGTTATAACGATCCAGCTTGGCCTGCTTGGCCGCGACGCCCAACATCACGTTGCCGCGCACGTCCAGAGATTCGTCCAGATGCGGCTCCTGCGGCAGATAGCCGACGGTCGCGCCCTTGGCGGCCCAGGCCTCTCCGGTGAAATCCTTGTCGATTCCGGCCATCACGCGCATCAGGCTGGATTTGCCCGATCCGTTGACGCCGACGACGCCGATCTTGACGCCCGGCAGGAAGTTCAGCTTGATGTTCTCAAACACCTTCTTGCCGCCGGGATAGGTCTTGGACACGCCATCCATGTGGTAGACGAACTGATAGGACGCCATCGGAAACTCCTGTAATTTTGCCGCTTTGTAAGGGAAACGGGCGTCCGAGGGAAGATCAGCGCACCTCGTCCGCGAAATCGGCGCCCATGATGTCGCGCAGTGCCTTCATCTGCGGGGCCAGCCGGGCCTCCAGCGCGGCGATGGCGCGGGGGGGCGGCATCGGCCCGTCGGGATTGGCAAAGACCTTTTGGGTCAGGTTGGCGTAAAAGCACGGGCCCAGCCCCAAATGCGCCTCGACCGCGTCCATGACCTGGTGCGGGGCCCGCGCGATCCGGCCGAACGGCAGGACCAGCATGTCGGGATAGCGCGCCAGCCAGCGCGGCAGATAGGCGGCATAATCGCCGCGTTCGTCCAGAACCGGGTTCGCGACCTCGGCCAGCCAGTCGGCCTCGGTCACGGGGGTGCGCTTTTCGCGGCGCAGGTTCATGCGCAGCTGGGATATGGCACGATCGACGGGGTGGCGGATCAGATAGATCACGCGGGCCTTGGGCAGCAGGTCGCGGACCGCCTGCACCCCTTCGTCCGGCAGGCCGGAATATTCGGGGGTGAAATCCATCGGCATGGCATGTTCGGGGGCGGGGGCAAACACGCGCTTGTACCATTGGTTGTGGAACATCTTGCCGCTGGTGATGGCGGTCAGATAGGCGTCCAGTTCCGGCTGCAGCGCCACCTTGCGCGTCTTGTGTCGGTCGCGGATCTCCTGCGGCTTGTTGCGGTAATGCCAGGCGATCCAACGGCGGTGTTCGGGAATGTGCAGCTGGTTGAAATACTGCACCTCCTTGAAGGGCGGGATCCAGACCTGCGGGTGCTGGCCCAGCATCTGCGCCAGCCAGCTGGTCCCGGCCTTTTGCGCCCCGATGCACAGTGCGCCGGGCTTGCGGGGCTGGCCCTGGGGGTCAAAGGCCGGACTGATCGTCAGCGTCGTGATCAGGCGCGACACGGCGTCAGCGCTCAAGTGTTCCCCAAAGGTCATAATCGCCCGCCTCGTCCACCGTCACGGTCACAATATCGCCGGGGCTCAAGGCGTCAAACCCCTGATCGATGAACAGGTTGCCATCGATCTCGGGGGCATCGGCCTTGGTGCGGCAGGTGGCCCCGTCCTCGTCGACCTCGTCCACGATCACCTGGATGCGCTGGCCGACCTTGGCGGCCAGCTTGGCGGCGCTGATGGCCTGGGCCTTTTGCATGAACCGTTCGAACCGGTCCTGCTTGACCTCGGCGGGCACATGGTCGGGCAGATCGTTGGCCCGCGCGCCCTTGACGTTTTCGTACTGAAAGGCGCCGACGCGGTCCAACTGAGCCTCGTCCAGCCAGTCCAGCAGGGTCTGGAACTCTGCCTCTGTCTCTCCGGGATAGCCCACGATAAATGTCGACCGCAGCGTGATGTCGGGACAGACGTCGCGCCATGCGGCGATCTCGTCCAGCGTCCGGGCGGCGGCGGCGGGCCGCGCCATGCGGCGCAACACGTCCGGGTGGGCGTGCTGGAACGGGATGTCCAGATAGGGCAGCACAACACCGTCCGCCATCAGCGGGATCAGATCGCGCACATGCGGATAGGGATAGACGTAATGCAGCCGCACCCACGCCCCCAGGCTGCCCAGATCACGCGCCAGATCGGTGATGTGGGCGCGATGCCCTCGGTCGGTCGCGTGCCGCAGGTCCAGCCCATAGGCGCTGGTATCCTGGCTGATCACCAGCAGTTCGCGCACACCGGCCTGCACCAGGCGTTCGGCCTCGCGCACCACGGCATGGGCCGGGCGGCTGACCAGACGACCGCGCATGTCGGGAATGATGCAGAATTTGCACTTGTGATTACAGCCCTCCGAGATCTTCAGATAGCTGTAATGGCGCGGTGTCAGGCTGACCCCGCTGGCAGGCAGCAGGTCGATGAACGGGTCGGGCTGTGGCGGCACGGCGGCGTGGACCGCGTCCAGCACCTGTTCGTACTGATGCGGGCCGGTCACGGCCAGCACCTTGGGATGCGCGCCGGTGATGTAATCAGGCTCCGCCCCCAGACAGCCGGTGACGATCACGCGACCGTTCTCGCGCAGCGCCTCGCCGATGGCATCCAGCGATTCAGCCTTGGCACTGTCCAGAAACCCGCAGGTATTGACCACGACCGCATCGGCACCGTGGTAATCGGCGCTGATCGCATAGCCCTCGGCCCGTAGCCGGGTCAAAATGCGTTCGCTGTCGACCAACGCCTTGGGACAGCCAAGGCTGACCATGCCGATGGTCGGCTGACCGTCACGACGGGCATCCGGGACGCGCGCACGCGCAAGGTCGGGGCGAAGTTCGGGCGGGTTCTGCTGCATCCGCCGCACATAAGCGATTCGGGGTCGCGGGGAAAGTCCGTTCCGCGATCAGCGGCGGCGCATGAAACGGCGGATCATCTTGAAGATGGCAAACAGCTTGAGCAGGCGGAACATGGGGCTCTCCGGTGTGGGTTGACGGACCCAACGTCACCGATGGGCAACCGGTTCATGGCGATGTGCGTTCCCGATGCCCACCGTCGCCGGAACGTGATTTCACCCGCGCCCGCAAATAGGACCAGATGTCACCATGACCAAGACACCCAGCCTTGCCCTGATCCTTGCTGTCGCGCTGACGGCCGCCGCCCCCGCCATGGCCCAGCAACCGCAGGGCATCCAACGCGCCGACGCGTTCATCGACGTCTGGAACAACCGTGGCGGCAATGTGCTGGAGATGGTGCAGACCCGGCAGGAGCTGGCGTCGTCGGGGCGGACCGTGCGCATCCGCGGCTATTGCCGGTCGGCCTGCACGATCCTGACCACGATGCCCAATGCCTGTCTGGGGCCGCAGGCGCGGATCGGGTTTCATGCGCCCCGCATTCAGGGCACCCAGATCATTCCGCCCTATGTCGACCAGATCATGGGCAACTTCTATCGCGGCGGCATTCGTGACCGGTGGTTCGGCGGCTGGAACCGGTCGATGAAGATGCAGATCATCACCGCCCGCGAATACGTCCGTCTGGACCCGCAGGCACGCATCTGCGACAGCATCCGCGGTTAGTCGCGCAGCCGCCAGCCTGTGGCAAAGATCCAGCGGATCACGGCCAGACAGATCACGACCATGATCCCCACCGCCACCAGCGACACCCCGACAGGCACATCGGCCAGCCCAAAGAACGACCAGCGGAACCCGGAAATCAGGTACAGGACCGGGTTCAGTTTGGCCACTCCCTCCCAGAAGGGGGGCAGCATGCTGGCCGAATAGAAGGCCCCGCCGAGAAAGACCAACGGCATGATGATCATCATCGGCACGATCTGCAGCTGTTCGAACGATTTCGCCCACAGACCGATGATGAAGCCCAGCAGGCTGAAGCCGATCGAGGACAGGACCAGAAACGCCACCATCCAGAACGGGTGCAGGATGTGGACGCCGACAAAGACGAAACTGGTCAGCAGGATCACCAGCGCGATCAAGATCGATTTCACCGCCGCCGCGCCGACAAAGCCCATCGTGACCTCGATCCAGCCGACGGGGGACACCAGATATTCATAGATCGTGCCGCTGAACTTCGGGAAATAGATGCCAAAGCTGGCATTGCTGACGGCCTGTTGCAGCACCGTCAGCATCATCAGGCCGGGCACGATGAAGGCCGCGTATTCGACCCCCTCGACCGACTGGATGCGCCCGCCGATGGCCGCACCGAAGACCACGAAATACAGCACCGTGGACAGCACGGGCGATGCCAGCGACTGCCAGATGGTGCGAAAGAACCGCATCATCTCGTGGTGAAAGATGGACCAGACGCCAAACCAGTTGATGTTCATGCCGCGTCCTCGGAGACCAGAGACAGAAAGACGTCCTCAAGGCTGGATTGCCGCGTGGACACGTCGCGCACGGTGATGCCGTGTGTTGCCAGGTCGCCCAGCAGGCGCGCGATGCCGGTGCGTTCGGCCCGCGTGTCGTATTCGAACGACAGCCGCCGCCCGTCATCCGACAGGGTCAGCCCGCGCCCGCCCAGATCGTCGGGGATCGCGGTCAGGGGCTGATCCAGTTCGATGGACAGGGTCTTTTTCCCGAAATCGCCCATCAGGTCGGCGGTGGGCTTGACCAGCAGCAGGCGGCCCTTGGCGATGACGCCGATGCGGTCCGCCATCTCTTCGGCCTCTTCCAGATAATGCGTGGTCAGGATGATCGTCACACCCTCGCGGCGCAGATCGCCCACCACCTGCCACATCTCGCGCCGCAGGGCCACATCGACGCCGGCGGTCGGCTCGTCCAGGAACAGCACCTTGGGCTGGTGCGACAGCGCCTTGGCGATCAGCACACGGCGCTTCATGCCGCCCGACAGCTCGCGCGTGGCGGCGTCGCGCTTGTCCCACAGCGACAGCGACCGCAGGATGCGTTCGATATAGGCATCGTCCGGGGGCATGCCGTACAGCCCGCGGGTAAAGCGGACGCAGTTGATGACCTTTTCGAACGGCTCCAGCGCGATCTCCTGGGGGACCAGGCCGATCAGCTTGCGCGCGGCGCGCCAGTCGGTGCGGATGTCGTGCCCGCCCACGCGGACCGTGCCGCCGGTCGGTACCACCAGCCCGCAGATGATGGAAATCAACGTGGTCTTTCCCGCCCCGTTGGGGCCCAGCAGGGCGATGATCTCTCCCTCGTCGATGGACAGGGTCACGTCGTCCAGCGCCTTGGTGCCGCTGCCGTATTCCTTGGACAGGTGGTCGATGTCGATGATCGCGCCCATGCGCCTCTCCTATAGGTGAGTTCGGGGACAAGAGCGCGGGCCGCGCACGGGTGTCCGGTCCCGCAGATAGGTCCTGCCCGACCCGATTGCCAGTCCGGCACGCCGGATTCAGCCGTTTTGCGCGGTCAGCCGCCCCCGGCTCATGTGGCGCTTGCGCCCGAAACCGGGGCTGCGGACGACGTCGAACCCCGCATCCGACAGCGATTGGCGGACATGGCCCGCGGCGGTATAGGTCGCGAAGGTGCCGCCGGGCGCGGTATGCGCGCACACCTGCGCCATCACATCCGCCCCCCACATCTGCGGGTTCTTGGCGGGGGAAAACCCGTCCAGAAACCACGCATCCGCCGCCTGCCCCCACGCGGGCAACGTATCGCGCACATCGCCCAGGATCACCGTCAGGTCGACCTGCCCCACCCGGACCGTCCCCTGCCCCCAGCCGTCGCGCAGTTGCGCCGCAAGGTCGGCCAGATCGGGAAAGGCTGCATGGGCCTGTTCCAGCTGGGCGCGGCTTAACGGCCATGCCTCAAAGCTGGTCATCCGCACCGGCACCATGGCCACCTGCGCCAGGGCCAGCGCGTTCAGCCCGGTGCCGAACCCCGTCTCGGCCACGTGGAACCCCGGCGTCAGCCGCGCGGGCAGGTCGTTGCCCGCCAGAAATACGTGCCGCGTCTCGTCCAGGCCGCCGCCCAGACTGAAATAGGGGTCGTCGAACTGCTGCGACACGGGAACGCCACCGTCGCACCAGTCCAGCGCAGGCTCGTCATCGGGGCGGGGATGGGTTAGGTCGCTCATGGCACATCTGTCGGGAAAGGGCGCGGCTTTGGCAAGGGTGATCCATGTGGCGGGCGGCGGCATCTTTGGGCTGGCATGCGCGTGGGCGCTGATCCGGCGCGGTGCGCGCGTCACGGTTTTCGAGGCGGCGACCATCGGCGCGGGGTCATCCGGCGGGCATGTCGGCGCACTGGCCCCCCACGCACCCGACCCCTGGAACACCAAGAAACAGCTGCAGTTGGACAGCCTGCTGGCCGCCCCCGCCTTTTGGGCGGGTGTCGAACAGGCATCCCGCCTGCCCACCGGCTATGCCCGCACAGGCCGCCTGCAGCCCGTGCCCGACGCGGACACCGCCGCCCGCCTGCCCGACCGAATCGCGGCCGCCGCGCGGCAATGGCCCGCCGCCATGGGCATGGCCCTGACCCACGACCCGCACGGCCCACTGATCCCGCCCAGCCCCACCGGGCTGTGGCTGACCGACGGCCTGACCGCCCGCCTGAACCCACGCGCCGCCCTGCAGGCGCTGGCCGCGGCAATCCGCGCCGGGGGCGGCCAAGTCCATGAACACACCCCTGCCCCCGACGACCACGCCCCCACGATCTGGGCCACCGGCACGGCGGGCCTGATGGCGCTGACCACCGCGCTGGACCGCAAGATCGGCCAAGGGGTCAAGGGACAATCGCTGCTGCTGTCGCACGCTGCCCCCGACAGCCCCCAGGTCTTTGCCGACGGGCTGCACATCGTCCCCCATGCCGACGGCACCACGGCCATCGGCTCGACCTCGGAAAACACCTGGGACCATGATGCGCCCGACGACCAGGCCCAGGCCCTGCTGACCCGCGCCACAGCGATCTGTCCGGCGCTGGCGGACGCGCCCGTCCTCGACATCTGGGCGGGTCTGCGCCCCCGTGCCCGGTCACGCGCGCCGGTTCTGGCCCCGTGGCCCGGTCGCCCCGGCCACCTGATCGCCAATGGCGGTTTCAAGATCGGCTTTGGCATGGCCCCGCTGATCGCCGACCTGACGGCACAGATCCTGCTGGACGAGCGGCAGGACATTCCGGATCTCTTTGCCCTGCCCTGATACTTGTTTGCGCGCCCTGCGCCGGGCGGCACCCTTCGGCGCTTGCCACCCCGCCCCCCCATGCGCACAGTTGCCCGAAACCAGCCGGAGCCCGCGATGACCCGCCTCGACCACGCCTTTACCGCCATCGACGCCGCCAATGCACAGGACCCTAATCTGGATGACGGGCAACCCGCCAACCTGCTCTATGGCCAGCGGATGACCGCGGAACAGCAACGCCTGTTCCCCGACGCCGATGATGCCCTGCGCATCGCCTGCCGGGGACAGCATGTCGAACGGTGGCTGCTGCCGCGCAGTGACTATCCGATGAACCGCCCCGGCTATCTGGCATGGCGCCAGGAACAGGGACGGCGGCATGCCGACCGCATTGCGGGCATCATGGCGGATGCGGGCTATTCCACCGACGACATCGACCACGCGCGCAGGATGCTGACGAAACAGGGCATCAAGCGCGATCCTCGGGTTCAGGCGCTGGAGGATGTGATCTGCTTCACCTTCATCCGCTGGTATCTGGGCGATTTCATGGCCGAACAGCCCGACCACAAGATCCCCCGCATCATCGAAAAGACCGCCCGCAAGATGTCCGCCGATGCCCGCGCCCGCGCGCTGGCCGAATTTCCGATGCCCGACGCGCTGGCGCAGTATTTCCACGACGCCGACCAACCGCAGACCCTGTCGCGCGCCGTCATCGTCTCGCACGGCCAGCCCGGCGACCCCGCCCCCCAACAGCAGGCGATCGAGGCGCTGGCCGCCCAAGTTGCTGCCCATGCCCCGGGCGTCGAGGTGCTGGGCGCGACCCTGGCCGACCCTGACGCCCTGCCCGGCACCTGCCGCAGTGACTGCATCATCTATCCGATGTTCATGGCCGAGGGCTGGTTCACCGGCATCGAACTGCCCCGCCGCCTGACCCAGGCCGGGGCGCCGGGTGCGCATATCATGCGCCCCTTTGGCACCGATCCGGGCCTGGATGCGCTGGTCGTCGAAAAGGCCCGTCAGGCGGCCGATGCACAGGGCTGGGCGCTGTCGGACACGACGCTGCTGCTGTCGGCGCACGGGTCGCAGCGCGGGCAGGCCAGCCACGACATCACCATGGCGCTGGCCGCGCGCATCGCACCGCATTTCGCCCGCGTCGTTGCGGGATTCGTCGAACAGGAACCCTTCATCGCCGACGCGGCGCGCGATCTGGGTCAGGCCATCAGCCTGCCGCTGTTCGCGCTGCGTGCCGAACATGTGCTGGACGACCTGCCGCAGGCGCTGGATCAGGCGGGTTTTGCCGGTCCACGGCTGGACCCGGTGGGTCTGGCGCCCGAAGTGCCAGCGATGATCGCGGCCTCGATCGCCGCGGAGGTTTCAAACTTGAAATGATCCTGCGCCCGGACCGGCCCGCTGTGCAAGGGATGCGTGTTCTGTCCGGGCGGCGAACCTGCGGGCCTTTCTTTCGAGATGTCGATAACGCTGCGCGGTGTGAATGGCACGGAACGCAACGGGCCACGGTGGGCGGTGGCGCGGCGTGATGCCTCCGTGCCCTGCGTGGCCGAGACACAGAGCACGGAGGCACAGGCGATCCACGACCACGTTTTTATGGGGGCGACATCACGATGATACGCGACAGGCCCCGGCAGGTTCCGGCGGCTGACAGTCGGCGCATGTCTCATCGATCGACGTCGCGACCTTCATCGTCAAATGCCCCAAGCCACCCTGAACGCGATGGCATCCAAGGTCGTGACGAAGGCTCAGATCGCCCGCACCTGACGCAACGCGTGCAGGAACCGGCTGGCAGCGGACGATCGGCTATCGAACGCCGTACCGATGGGTGACGCGGCAGCGACAGGGCATGCCCCCATGGAGTCCGCGGCGCGGCTGGCCCCGCACCGCGTCATCGTCTTGTCCACGGCGCAGTCCTGCGTTCCGATTAACTGGCGCGCCGTCCGCTACGGGGAACGTGCCAAGGGCGGCGCAAGGCCGAGCGTTTCCCTGTTGGCCACCGTCAGCCCCGATGGCCGCGTCACGCCAGCCTGGCGTGGCCCCTGTGCCGCCGACAATAAGCGGGCGTGGCAGGGGATCACCACTGTTCATGTTGCGGAAACCGATGCGAGGATTTGCCGTCAGATCGACCAGCGGGCCGCAGCGGGTCCGCCCGCATCGGGTCTCAGGGGATGAACCAGCCGCTGGCGGGGGCACTCTGCAAACCCATCGCGCCCTGCCTGTGTGCGACGACAACAACGCCAGCCTGCAGAACCGACCGCGGTGGTTGCCGGGGGTGGTCGCCGCCACCCGCGTCGTCTGACCGGACAGCAGGTCGATGTCCGTCCGCATCTTGGTTACCGACCGAACCGGTGCCGACATCATGCCGGACGATTCAGGCGCCTTGCGCGACGGGGCGCGGATACCGTCGAGGTGTCCGCCAGACAGACGACGCCCGGCGCGCGGCCAGTTCGTGGCCATCTGTTCCACACGCCTTTTGCGACCGCATCCCCCCACGACGCATGGCTGGACATGATGGCGGCGAGAAATAGCATGCCCGGCCAACGGCCTAACGGCACCCTGATGGCCAAACCCGCAGATCCGGACGCGCTGGCGGTCGGCCTGATCCGTGCCGTGCCGGGCGACGTCAGCGACGAAGATCAGGTGCACGCCACAGAGAACTCCGTCGCCCCATGCCCTGTGATGATCTGCAATGCCCACATCGCCGGAGCCGCGCCATCTGCCCGCACCGCGCGTGACCAGCTGCGCTACATCATCGCGGTGACGCTGACGGATGCGTGCCTGATCGTTCGGAGAGCCTTGGCGCAGTTGTGGGCGGGGGACCGGTTGATCGCGGTCGGGCTGCGGGGCGCGACCTCTGCCACAGGCATGGCATGGCGGTGCAGGCGGGGATACGTCTATGGCTGACTGACCGCACCGGATGAGGTCCATCGGGGTGACGCTGTGTCTGGCCTCCAATGCAGGGGCCGACGTAAATGCCGTGATCCTCAACGGAATGATGCGCGCATAAGCGACCCGTCCAAGCCGCAGCTCTAGGCCTGAATCCGTATGCTGGGCGTGACGCGGGGGGCCAGGAACCACATGCGTGATGGTCTGCGCCGCGCGTATGGGTCCGCGCCGTGGCGCAGGCGCGACGGCGCGGTCATGTCAGAACTGTCGCGGCTGTTGCTGGTGTCAAATGGCACCGTCACGGCGGTCGTCGCCTGCCCCCAAGGGGCGGATGCGTTCAAGATCATGCCCCGCGACCACAAAATCAAGGTCGCCGCGATCATGGGGCGTTTGTCCCAGCCCGATCCGCAGGCGCTGCAGGCCATCTTGTTCCGGGCCAGAGGGACCGAATGGCCCCCGTCACCACTAGCCGACCCATCGCAAGACAATATTTGCCTTGGCGTTGGATATGGCGATGCAGGCCAGCCATGGCGGATAACCCCGTTCTGGCGGCGACGTCCGTGATGTCGTCGGCCCGCTGGTCGGGGTGGACATGCCGCAGCCGTTGATCGCTGCCCGGATGACAGAGAATGATCGGCGCGACGATCCATCGCAGCGGGACGGTGATCGGCGCGGTCGGGAGCAGTGCGATCATGGCGATGCTCAGCGACATGCAGCCGGGGGCAGCGTCCATCTGAGTGAACGGTGCGGAATGCGATATGGACGCTGCAGTGGAGCGTGGGCAAGGGCCGGACGGCACAGCAATTGCCTCCAGGCTACGTGCTGCGCCCGCCCGTGAGGGCGAATGGGGCGCTGAACCGGCCCGCATGACGACGTTTTCGCGGCAGCGATGGATCTGGCGCGCGATAGGGGCATGGCATCACCAGGATGCTACTGTCGATAAAATGAATCATCGCGCTGGATCCTGCGATTGCGCCCGAGGCCAAGGCCATCGGCATGAGGACGCGCAATGTCAGACGCGCCTGTCGTGCCCCTGTCGTCAGAGCCGTCCCGTTGATTTAAAGAAGGCCGATCTATCGCGTATTGAACGAAGCAGCCGACCAATCGCGTCTTTCCGGCGGAGATGCGATGAACCCGCCCACGCTGTGCCTGATCCGCGACACGCTGGTGCGTCCTGGTTGGATGGCGGATCTCACCGTTGCCGTGCGCGCGGTGGCGACCACGGCGCGGCGCGGTGGTGACGGGTGGTGTCTGAACGGGGAAAGACCCTATGGTTCGACTGTGTTCGCGCAGAGGGCTGTCGGCCTGTCTATTGTTCGCGAACACGACCCGGCTGGACGCCATCAATCGGATTCAGGTCATGGCCCGGCATCCGTTGGAGCGTCTGTGCCTGACGGGCGCGCGTTTGGCCCGTTACGCGGACATAGGGCAGCCGGAACAGACGGTCAGGATCGCCGTCACGCTGCTGGACTGTCTCCATGCTGCGGCGGGCAAGGGTACCGGTGTTTGCGCGCAGGGCGCTGGACGGGCCGCCGGCCCGCTGCGGCCGCGACAGAACCACGCACGTCGATGGTGGAACTTCAGAGGGTCCGGGGGCATCTGACCGACATAGTCCTGACGATCGGCGCCCTGCTGATCTGTCGGGCGGCCTGAACCAAGGGCCACTGTGCCTGCCGCATCCCCGTGGCACGGGCGAGCACCTGTATCCCAACAGGCTCTGACCAATATGGGACGCGAACGGGCGTACAGACCGTTGCGAATGGTAGTGTCGTTTCACACTATGTTCCACCCGACTGACCGGAACGAATGAATCCCGACGGTCGAGCATCCCTCCCGGCCCGTGCTGAGCACGCACGATGGTTGATCACCTGCATCCGGCCATACCACCGGGATCATGGTGTGGGGGCTGGTGGCTTGCGACCCAGACCAACCCCGGTGACTTCGCGGGACAGGTTTCAAGCGCACAACAATATCGTCACAGCCCTGCGCAAGGGCGGCGCAGCATATCGGGGCGTTATTGGGCGACGGTATCGGGCCATGGCACCCGCACAGTTCGCGGCCATGATCGCAGACTCCACCACGATGGGAATCCAAGCCGCTGCGATCGCGTACGATCACCGTGACCGGCATGCTGCGGCCACGTGGCCATGAGGATACGCGACCGCGCGACAGCATGCCCCCGCCAGACGCCTGTCCGCGGATCGACGTGTCGGGATGCGACTATGCCGACTGGCTGAACGCCGTGGCGGAAGCGACCTGTGTCATGGTCGGTCGGGGATTCAGGGCTCTGGTCGCGCAATGAGCGGGCGCGAACCTTTGAAAAGCCGTTGGAGTGACCGAAGCGCCTGACCGATGCGCTATTCGCGGATCACTACGCGGTAACCGTGCGTGGGTCCGATCGGCGGACAGCGGGGCGATGCTTATCGACACCAAGCGCATGAAGCCGCGATGCCGCTGTCGCAGGTCATCGACAGGGCGCGCGTGCATCATACGATATGCCACACGCGGCGGATGGCGGCGGCCACACTGACGACGGTGGTAGGGTTCGACGGGACGGGCATCCGCAGCGTGGAGCCGGGCTGTCCCGCCCTGACGAAACCGGCGCGCATTCAGGCCATGCGGATCGGGCATGACGAATTGACGCTGTCGGGCATGGACCTTGGGGGGCGGTCGGAAAGATTGCAGCCACGATGGCATTTCTGATGCTAAAAACTGCTGAACGCGGACGCCGATGCGTGCGACGTGTCGAAAGAGATTTCAGCCGATGTGTTCGGAGGCGCGCCATCGTGAGCTTGTCCGTATGGCCCCAGCGTGCTGGCGCCTGCGCCTTGGGGCCAGCGCGGTGCTGCTGGAGAATACGTCGACCCCGACGCGGCCGCGGCGTGGCGGAGGATGCTGCGCCATTAGCTCCGGGGGGGCCGACCTGTCCAGCCAACGGAAGGTCGTCAGGAAGACGGGAAACTGCCGGTGCAAACCCGGCAATATCAGGGCGCGCGGTTCCATGCCACTGCACGCTGTGACGATACCGGCGGGCAGGGCAAAGAGGCCGCGCCACGTGCGGGTAGCGACGTTGTGGAATGCACGCTGATCCGTGCCGTCGATGCGGAATGTGGGCCGGACCGTCGGGCCCATGTCGTGCAGGGCCATGCGCCCGCCCTCGGAATCGCCACGACAGAAAAGCTGCAGCGCGATGTCAGGACCGTGGTCGTGTGTATCCCCGCCCGGTCCTGTACCCGCGGCGCTTTCAAGAACACAGACTGGCAAGATCCGGAAGATCAGGCTGAGCAATGACTATGCGACCCCGCAGATGAGGGTGCCCGCATGTCGTCGGACGGCGCATGCCCCATGGCAATTACCGTGGGCCACATCGGCGACTGACAGCCCCCAGCCGCGATGTGATCGTGCATGATGCGATGCGGTTCGTCATGCCAGCAGATACCCGGAGTTTGGATGACGCTGGTACTGTCGAAGGTGGGAACTGCGCGCGACGGACGCGCCCGGGGCGACTGGGCCCGCCCTAAAAGATGGTGATGCGCGTAAGGCGGATCATGGCATTGCTGAACTCCCCTAGGGACGTGCTGCGCATCATAACCTTGCGGGAGTACGTCAATTGACGCCCCACGCTGGCCGAAATCGTTGGGTTCCGCATGCATTGGTTCCAGCTGACCATGCGCATCGCCAGCAGCCCGGACACCGCAATGATCGCACTGCATGCAAATGGCCCCTATCTTGTCACCGCCCCAGACTGCGCACGGCTGTCGTTTTGCGGCGCGGTCTGGGGTGGCAAGGTTCGATCTGGCGACGCGGGCCTAGCTGATCTGATCCTGTGCGGGCGGCGCGACGATGCGATCCGCCACCGTATTTGACCTGTCCGAGATTGCCGGAACGCGTATCTGTTTTGCGGATCGATTTCGGCGCCGACGGTTCGACCGTGTCATGACTGTGGGAAGGGTCGTCAGGTTCAAGCGCCGATCGGGGTACACGACGCCGTGTGACCGATCAGCGTCGGATGCTGGACATAGCACAGTCCCCGGACATCCTTGGGGGGGGTGGACGGCCGCGCCTGACCGGCCGTCGACGGCCGGGGCCGCGGCCGTCGGTGGCACCCGGACCTGCGGCCCGGGTGCGGTCGATCAGGGGTCAGGCGGTGCGGCCGTAATAAGCGTAGCTGCCCGCCACGGCAAAGCCAATGCTGGCATAGGTGGCCTGGGCCGCTGTATTTGCGCGGCTGACGGCCAGGCCGGCGCGCGTGGCGCCCAGATCCTGCGCCCAATGCGCCGCTTGGCGCATCATCCAGCCGGCAAGGCCCTGACGGCGAAACGCGGGCAGGACCTCGATCGCATGGACCATTGCGACCCGGTCATGCAGTGCGACGAAACCGGCGCCCGCGGCGCGGTCGCTGATGCGGCCCAGCAAGGCGGCCTTGGGCTGGGAAACGCGTTCCATGACGCCCTGGCGCGCAGCGTCGATGTTGCCTGCGACCCAGATCTGGCGCTGGATCGCCAGCGGGGGCCAGATGGCAAAGGCGGTCACGGGGGGGACGGGCCGGTCGGTCAGCGCAGACAGGGGCGCCGCCATGATCAGCGTCGGAGTATGGGCGGTCAGGCCGCGCGCGGTCAGGGCGGCAATCAAGTCCGCCTCGTCGCCCCAAGCGCGGAACAGCGGCGGTTGCCCCCATGAGGCGTGGCGCGCGCAGGCGGCATCAATATCGTCATGCGCCCATGGCCCGACTGCGATGGCCGAGCTGACACGTCCACCAGCACCCGCGCCGCGCCCGACCAGGAACCCGCCGCAGCGGACTGATTCGGCGGGCGGCCAGGTCGCCTCGAACGCGGCCACCAGATCGGGGTCGGGCCTGCTCACAGCCCGATGCGTGCCCGCAATGCGGCCATCGCCTGATCGACACGCGTGGCGTCCAGGCCCCGCACGACAAGGTTCGTGCCCCACCCGCTGTCATCACGAAAGGGGTACGACCCCAGAGACAGGTCGGCGAAATCGGCGGCGACGGCCTTGAGGTCCTCGGCCACCTCGCTTTCGCCGCGGCGGACCTCGACGGTCAGGGACTGCACCGGGCGACCCACGGGCAGCTGCGGGATCAGCCAGGCGACCATGGCGCGGAACACCTCGGGGACGCCGGCCATCACATGGGTCGCACCGATCGAGAAGCCGGGGGCCGCGGACACGGCGTTGTCGATCAGCGTGGCGCCCACCGGGATGCGGGCCATGCGCAGGCGATTCTCGTTCAGATCGACGCCCATGCGGTCGCAGCGATCCTGCAACAGGGCGCGGGCGGTGGGGTTGACCTCGACCGTGGTCGCATGGGCGGCGGCAACCGCGTCGGCGGTGATGTCGTCATGCGTGGGCCCGATGCCGCCCGACGTGAACAGCAGGTCGTAGGCGCCCCCCAGGGTCCGGTCCAGCGCGCGGATCGCGTCCACGATGCGTTCGGGGTCGTCCGCCACGACGCGGATTTCCTGCAGGTCGATGCCGGTGGCGGTCAGCACCTGGGCCAGATGGTGGGCGTTCCCCTCGCGGGTGCGGCCCGACAGGATCTCGTCGCCGATGACCAGGATGGCGGCTGTGGGGTTGTCGGACTGCATGAGGCTCTCCCTTGGGTGTGGGTCTCATCTATGCCTGCGGGCGGGGCTGGAACAAGTGGGCGCGCGTCTCTATCTAGGGCGGCAGACAGAAAGGATCAGCGATGGACGAAGGCCGTATCACGAGGGAAGGCATCCGCCTGCACATGCCCGGGGATTTCGCAGGCATGCGGGCGGCGGGCGCCCTGGCCGCGCGGATCCTGGACGAGGTGGGGCCGATGGTCGCACCGGGCGTCACCACCGGTGCGCTGGACGACTTCATCCGCAACCGGGTGACGGAACTGGGCGCGACATCCGCCACGATCGGCTATCGCGGATATCAGCACGCCAGCTGCATCAGTGTGAACCACGTGGTGTGCCACGGCATTCCGGGGGACAAGAGCCTCAAGGACGGCGATATCCTGAACATCGACGTGACGGTGATTCTGGACGGCTGGTTCGGCGATACCAGCCGGATGTACGTGGCGGGCAAGCCGTCGCTCAAGGCGCAGCGGCTGCTGCAGGTGACCCACGACGCGCTGATGAAGGGGATCGAGGCCGTGCGCCCCGGCGCGACCTTCGGCGACATCGGCGCGGCCATCCAGACCTATGCCGAGGAACGACGCATGTCCGTGGTGCGCGATTTCTGCGGCCACGGAATCGGGCGGGTATTCCATTCGCCGCCGAACGTGCTGCATTTCGGGCGCGCGGGCAAAGGGCCGGTGCTGGAAGAGGGCATGTTCTTCACGATCGAGCCGATGATCAACCTGGGCCGCCCGGAGACCAAGGTGCTGGCCGACGACTGGACAGCCGTAACGCGCGACAAATCGCTGTCGGCACAGTTCGAACATTCGATCGGCGTGAATGTGGACGGATGCGAGATCTTTACACCGTCGGACCGGTTCTTCCCCGAACTGTCCTGACCAATAGCGTCCCGCGGTGGCCGGGGGCGCTCCGCCCCCCGGACCCCCCGGGCGTTGCGACAGCCCATGGGTGAGAGGCCTAAACGCGGCGTCCTCCGCCCCCGGGGGTCCGGGGGGTGGAACCCCCCGGGCGCCGCGCGGGACGCAAGGGTCAGGCGCGACCAGCCGCCGCCGACAGCAGCGACGGGTCGATCCCCTGTGCACGCAGCGCGCGCTGCCACTTGTCCTCGTGCGACAAATCGAAAATCAGGTCTTCAGCGCCATCCCCCGTCAGCCATCCGTTGGCCAGCATCTCTGTCTCCAACTGCCCGGGGCCCCAACCGGCGTAGCCCAGTGCCAGCACCGCAGGGTCAGGACCATAGCCCTGCGCCAGCTCGACCAGGATGTCGCGCGTCGTTGTCATTGCCAGCGCATGCCCGATGCGCATGCGCCCCTCGGGGTCTTCACCGTGCTCCGCCACCTTGTGCAACACGAACCCGCGTCCGGGTTCAACGGGACCGCCAAAGCGGATCTCTATGGGGCGGGCGTCCTCTTCGGCCTCGATGCCTAGCTGTTCCAACAGATCGCCGAAACCGATCTCGGGCAGCGGGCGGTTCAGCACCAGTCCCATCGCGCCTTCATCCGAATGCGCGCACACCAATACCACCGACCGTTCGAATCGCGGATCGCTCATGCCGGGCATGGCGATCAGGATCTTGCCGGTCAGGTTGCGGTCTTGGGCGGAATCACCGGGGATGCTGGTCATCATGTCTCCTTTTCATGACAGATCGGGACTGGGACGGGATGTTGCAAGGCTTGCGCGCAATTGTGACTTTCCGCCGTTGCCGCGCGGGCGCTAGGACAAGGGCATGACACATCGCCCTTGCATACCCCTTGCCGCCGCCCTGGCGCTTGTCCTGGCCGGTCCCGCCATCGCACAGAACGAACTGCCGCCGGGCCTTCGCGGTGCGCAACTGCTGCCCGGATGGACCGAACCGGACGGCGCGCGGGTCCTGGCACTGGAACTGCTGCTGGAACCCGGCTGGAAGACATACTGGCGCAGCCCCGGCGACACCGGGTTGCCGCCACAGCTGGACTGGGTTGGGTCGGACAATCTGTCCCACGTCACGATGCACTGGCCCGCGCCCCAGGCAATCCGGTCCGGAGAGACGCTGGAGATGGGCTATCACGACCGCCTGGTCCTGCCGCTGACCGCCTATCCGCAGGATCCCGGCAAGCCCGTCGATATCACCGCCCAGATCGACGTCGGCGTGTGCGAGAACATCTGCGTTCCCGTCCACCTGGAACTGCGCGCGCCACCGGTCGGCACCCAGTCCGACCCGGTGATCACCCGCGCGCTGGCCGCAGAACCACAGCGGCTGGACAGCGACCCCGCATGCTACATCACGCCGCTGGCCGACGGGCTGCGCGTTGCGATGGACCTGCCGCAGGGTGATGCCACGCTGGCCGCGGTCGAACTGACCGATAATCCGCAGGTCTGGGTGTCGGCAGCCGATATCGTTCCCGGACCCAAGGGGCTGCAGGCGGTCGTTGAAATGGTCGCGCCCTCGGGCAAGCCGTTCGATCTGGACCGCGACGCGCTGCGCCTGACAGTGATCCCCGCCGACGGGGGCCGCGCCACAGAAACAACCGGCTGCGCGGCCGACTAGGTCCGCGCACGCCTGCCCTGTGCCATTGTGGTGATCAGCATCACCATGGCCAACAGCACCACATAGGCCAGCAATGCGCCCCCGGCCCCCGGCCACCAGCCGGGGGCGGCAAATCCCATCGCGGGCAGCACCGTCACCGGACCCAGCAACAGCGCCAGCCCCGCAACAGCCGCGACGACAGCCCCGCGCATCGCGCCACGCAATGGCCCCGCCCGCAGGCTGCGGCGAAAGGCGCGGCGGGCGCGGGCCAGATCGTCGCCCACGACCAGCACCGCCGGCACGACCAACAACACCAGCACCATCCCGAACCCCAGCCCATAGGCCAGCGTCACCACGGTTGGCTTCAGGAACAACGCCTGCGACGACCGTTCATACAGCAGCGGCGCCAGCCCCAGCACGGTCGTTGCGGTGGTCAGCAGCACGGGCCGGAACCGGTCGGAGACGGCGTCGATGATCGCGGGCCGCAAGGCGCGGGTGGTCCGGTATTCGTCGATGGTCGAGATCAGCACGATGGAATCGTTGATGATGATGCCGGACATGCCGATCAGCCCGACGACCGAAAACAGGCTCAGCGGCAGGCCCCATGCCGCATGTCCCCAGACCGCACCGATCAGCCCGAACGGAATGACCGACATCACGACCAGCGGCCGCGTCCAACTGGCAAAGATCCAGGCCAGCACCATGTAGATCCCGGTCAGGGCCATCGCGAACCCGATCAGCGCCTCTGACAGGAACTCGCGTTCCTGCTGGGCCAGACCGGTCACGTCATAGCTGATGCCGAATTCGGCGGCGATGTCGGGCAGCAGGCGGGTCTGCAGGTCGGCGGTGATCGCCGCCGCGCGGGCCGGATCATCGCCGGAAATGTCGCCCGTGACCTCGATCATCCGCTCTCCGTTTTCGCGGCGGACGACGGAAAACCCGGCCTCGGTGGTGACCGAGACGATATCGCCCAACGGCACCCACGCCCCCGACGCGGTGCGCATCTGCATCCGCTGCAGAAAATCGGCGCGGCGGTCGTCCTCGGCCAGCTCGACGGTGATGGCGCCGGTGCGGGTGCCTTCGGGCCATGTCGCGGCCTCGATCCCGCCAAGGCGCTGTCGCAATTCGCGCGCAAGACCGTCGGTGGTGAACCCCACGGCCTCGCCCTGCGGCGTCAGGCGCAGGGCCAGTTCGTCCTTGTCGTAATCCAGGCTGTCTTCCAGCGCGGAGACCTCCGGTGCCTCGGCCAGCCGCGCCTTGAGCGCCTCGGCGGCGGCCTTCAGGGTCGCAGCCTCGGCCCCGGTCATCACGACCGAAATCGCATCGCCACCCGGCCCCGATCGGCCGCCGCGAAAGCTGATCGTTTCCAGACGCGGATCGGCGGGCATCGCCTCCTGCAGGGCGGCGACCAGTTCAAAGCTGGAATAGGGGCGGAAATCGGGGTCGATCAGTTCCATCTGGACGGCACCCAGCAGGTCGGCGTCCTTGGTCTCGGCCCCCGGCAGGGGACGGCCCGAATTGCCGCCCACCTGGGTCATCACATGGGTCAGCGGGTTGATGCCGTATTCGTCCTCATAGGTCGCCGCGACCTGATCGACCGCGTCCTGAACCAGCCCCATGACACGCAGGGTGTCGTCACGGGTGGCGCCCTCCAGCATGGCAAAATTGCCCGACACGCTGCCCTGTTCGGGCGAATCAAAGAACCGCCACGGCACCGACCCGCTGATCAGCGCCGCCGCAGACCACGCGAACCCCACCATGACCAGAGCCAGCACCGGATAGCGCGCCAACAGCACCACCCGCGCCAGCGGTCGCAGCAGCGTGGCAATGAAACGGTCCAGCCAGCGGTTCACAAAGACCGATGGCCGGTCGTACCAGCGGTCCTTGCCGTGATGGGCCAGCGCGTGGGCCATGTGGTTGGGCAGGACCAGGAAACATTCGATCAGCGATGCCGCCAGCACCAGAATCACCGTCAGCGGGATGTCGGACACCAGCGATCCGAACTGTCCGCCGATCAGCACCAGCCCCGCGAACGCGATGATTGTGGTCAGGGTCGATGCGATCACAGGCGCGCCCATCGCGCCCGCGGCGCGTTCGGCGGCGATCAGGGGCGGTTCGCCCAGCTTGCGGGCGCGGTAATCGGCGTGTTCGCCCACCACGATGGCATCGTCCACGATGATGCCCAGTGTCAGGATCAGCGCGAACAGAGAGATCATGTTGATCGTCATGCCCACCGCGTACATCATCGCCACCGCCGCCAGCAGCGCGGCCGGGATACCCGCCGCGACCCAGATCGCGGTGCGCGCGTTCAGGAACAGGAACAACAGCCCCAGCACCAGCCCCAGACCCAGCACGGCGTTGTCCATCAACAGCGACAGCCGGGCCGAGATCTGTTCGGCCCGCGCCCGGATCAGGTCCGCCGTGACCCCCTGCGGCAGGGTCGGGGCCACGGCATCGACCGCGGCCTGCACCTCCTGCTGCATGCCGATCGCGTCCCCCGACGCGCTGCGCTGGACAGAGATGGTGACCGCCGGGTTGCCCTCGACGAAATAGGCCACGCCCCGGTCGATGCCGGTGTCGCGCACCTGCGCCACGTCGCCGATGGTCAGTTGGGTGCCGTCGGGCGCGGCTGACAGCACCAGTGCCGCGACCTGTTCGGGCGTGCGCGTGTCCGCCCCCGTCCGCACGCGCGACAGGCCCGCCGCCACATCACCCGCAGGCGTCGGCGCGGCGGCGGCGGCGATGGTGGACGCGATCTGTTCCAGCGTGACGTCGTGGCGCACTAGGTCGGCCATGCGCAGCTCGACCAGGGTTTCTGGGGCGGACAGGCCGGTGACGGACAGCCGCGTGATCCCGCGGGCATACAGGCGGTTGGTCAGGTCGTCCGCGATGCGGCCCAGCTGATCCAGACCGACGGGGCCGGAGATCACCACATCGGTCACCGAATCGCGCCAGGCGCGGCGGGTGACCTCGGGGTCCTCGGCGCCCTCGGGCAGGTCGCCCGCGGCGGCGATGGCGGCCTCGACCTCGCCGGTGGCGCGGGACATGTCCCAGTCCGGCTCGAACTCCAGCGTGATGCGGGCGGCGCCCTGGCTGGACTGACTCTCGGTCAGGGACACCCCCTCGACCGCGATCAGCGCGGGCTCCAGCACGCCGACAACGGACCGGTCCACGTCGTCAGCCCCAGCCCCGTCCCAACGGACGACGACCTGGATCTGCTGAACCACGGTGTCGGGAAAGAACTGCGCCCTGAGGCGCGGGGCGGAATACAGTCCCGCCACGACCATCACCGCCAACAGCAGGTTGGCCAGCGTGGCGTGGCGGACAAAGGTGCCGATCAGGCCGGGGCGCTTATCCACGAGCGGGGCCCCGGCCCTGCACGCGCTGATCGGGCGCCCGCGCCGGGGCAGGGTCGGCCGCGTCGCGCACGCGGATGCCGGTGCCCAGTTGCGGCGCGCGTTCGGCGACGATGCGCGCGCCCGCCAGATCGGCCGGCACCGCGATGATCAGGTCGTCGGCCTGGCGGCGCAGCACGGTCACAGGGGTCGCCTGCAGGCGCCCATCGTCCCCCGCCACCAGCACCGCGCCGTCCGACCCCAGTGCCGCCGCAGGAATGATCGCGGCGTCGGACAGCGCCGGTTCAGCAATCGACGCGGTCACGAAATCGCCCGGACGCAACGCCTGCGCCCCGTCGATCAGCCGGGCATAGACCACCCGCCCCGTCGTCCCCTCGGCCACGGATGCCGCCGCCCGGTCCAGCCGGGCCTGCGCGACCAGCGGGCCCGCGCTGCCGTCCAGCGTGACCGTCACGGTTCGGTCCAACAGCGCCCCATCCGGGTCCAGCAGACGTCCGAACTGGTCCAGCGACAGCGGGATCTGCAATTCCAGCGCGCCGGGGTCGATGACGGTCGCCAGCTGTTCGTTCACGCTGACCAACGCGCCCTCGACCGCGGTCACGGCGGTGACGTGCCCGTCGAACCCCGCGCGCAGTTCGGTGTCGACCAAGCCGCGGCGGGCCTCGGTCACGGCGATCTCGGCCCGACGCAGGGCGTTTTCGGCGGCGGTGACGGCGCTTAGCGCATCGGCCTGGGCCGCGCGGGCGGCGATCACGGTCTGGCTGGCCGTGGATGCGGCCAGTTCGGCGGTCTCCCGGTCCAGGCTGGTGCCCAGACCCCGGTCGGCCAGCTGTTCCTGCCGCGTCACGGCGGCCTCGCGCAGCTCGGCCTGGCGTTCCGCGGCGGACACGTCCTGGGCCGCGATGTCGACGCGGCGGCCCGCATCCTCCAGCGTGCCCTGGGCGTCGGCGCGTTCCGCCTGGCTGCTGTCCAGCGCCGCCTGCGCGGCCGCGGGGTCGATGCGCGCCAGCAACTGGCCCGCGACCACCGTGCCGCCCTCCTGCAGGGCCGGGTCCAGCTGGACGATCCGCCCCCCCGCGCCCGCGCGCAGCTGCAATTCGCGTCGCGACCAGACCTGACCAAAGACCTCCATCTGGGGCTGGACCACCACCGGCGCGACCGTCACCAGCCGCGCGGCATAGACCTGTTCGGCGGGCGCACGCGCGGTGGCACCGTCCCCGTCCGGGGTCACGGCACGCCACACCATCCCCGCTGCCAGCAGCAGCAGGGCCAGCGTCAGAAAGGTCAGGAACAGCCCCAAAAGGCTGCGGGACAGGAAACGCATGCGGATGGTCCATCTATGGGATGGCCGGGATAGCGCATGATGGGCAAACGAAACCTAAACGGAAAGCGATTCCAGCCGCGCCTGCAGCGACAGAAGGTCCGCCCATGCGTCGCGCTTGGCGGCAGGGTTGCGCAACAGATAGGACGGGTGCGTCATCGGCAGCGCAGGACGCCCGAACGCCTGCACCCACTGGCCGCGCAGGCGCAGGATGCCGCGTTTCTCGATCGCGGCCTGACAGGCGATGTTGCCCATCAGCACGATCAGGTCGGGGTTCACCAGGTCGACATGGCGCCGCAGGAACGGCAGGCTCACGGCAATTTCATCGGGCTCGGGGTCGCGATTGCCGGGCGGGCGCCATGTCAGCACGTTGGTGACATAGAATGCATGTTCGGCATCGACCCCGTCGCGCGCCAGCCCGATGGCCGCGAACATGCGGTCCAGCATCTGCCCCGCGCGACCCACAAAGGGACGGCCCTGCCGGTCCTCCTCGTCGCCGGGCGCCTCTCCCAGGATCAGGACGCGGGTGCGGGGGTTGCCGTCAGCAAAGCAGAAATTGCGCGCGCCCTTTTTCAGTTCGATCCCGTCGAACCCCTGTTGCGCCTCGGCCAGCGCGGCCAGCGTGCCGGCCCCGTCGGCCAGCGCCTGCGCCTGCGCCACACGACCGGCCAGATCGTCATCGGCGGGCGGCAGGGGTGCCTGCGCCACGGGGGCGGCGGGGGCCACGCGCGTCGGCAGGTCGAACCGGTCGACCGGCGCATCCAGCATGGGCACGTCGCAGCCCATCTCCAACTGCCAGTCCAGCAGCGCCAGCGCGCTGTCGCCGTCCAGCGTGATTCCCCGATATGTGGCCTGATCGTTCATCGCCGCACGCTAGGGCCGCGGACCGCCCTAGTCCACCACCAGCATATAGCCCGTGCCCCGCACCGTCTGCAGGAACCGGGGTTCGCGCGGGTCCGGCTCTATCTTGCGGCGCAGGCGAGTGATCTGGACGTCGATGGCGCGTTCACCGTTCTCGTCGTCGCCGCCGCGGCCCAGATCGTCGATCAGGTCGGCGCGGCTGACCGGCTGGCCGCGACTGGCCGCCAACCGGCGCAGCAGAGAAACCTCGGTCCCGGTCAGGCGCAGCGGCGCATCGCCGTTCCACAATTCGCCCTTGTCGGTGTCATACCGCAGCGCGCCCAGCGCCAGGTATTTCGGCGGCGCCACCTCGACCACCGGCACACGGCGCAGGATCGCCCCGATGCGCAGCAACAGCTCTCGGGGTTCGAACGGTTTGGGCAGGTAATCGTCGGCGCCACTCTCCAGCCCGCTGATCCGGTCCTCGGTCTCGCCCTTGGCGGTCAAAAGCAGGATCGGCGTGTCGATCCGCTCGCGCAGCGCGCGCGTCAGGGCCAGACCGTCCTCGCCCGGCATCATCACGTCCATCACGATCAGGTCGAACTCCAGCCCCGCCAGCAGGCGACGGGCTTGGGCCGCATCGCGGGCCATGGTGACCATATAGCCGTTCTTGCGCAGGAACCGCCCAAGCAGCGCGCGGATGCGTTCGTCGTCATCGACGATCAGCAGATGGCAGTCGGTATGCGTCATGGGGGCCTCAACGGTCTTCGGGCAGATCCTTGAGCGCCTGATACTGCGCCCGCGTCTCGGGGTCCATCATCGCTTCCAGCACCTGACGGAACCCCGACACCGCCTGCGGCCCCGCATTGCGATAGGCCGCGCGCATCCGCGCCCGCTGTGCCTCGGACAGGCGGCGTTCCAGGGCGGTGCCCTTGGCCGTCAGGTGCAGCTGGCGTTCGCGGCGGTCGCGGCGGCCGATGCGGCTGTCGACCAGCCCATCGTCGATCAGGGTGCGCAGCACGCGGTTCAGCGACTGTTTCGTCACCCCCAGCACCGCCAGCAGCGACGTGACCGTCAAGCCCGGATCGCGATTGACGAAATGCAGCGCGCGGTGATGGGCGCGCCCGTAATCCATGTCCGCCAGGATCATGTCCGGATCGGCGGTAAAGGCGCGATAGGCAAAGAACATCGCCTCGATCCCGCGGCGCAGCTGGTCGTCGGTCAGGAACAGCAGATCCTCGCCCATCATCGCCTGAATCCGCGCTTTTTCCTGCATCTGCACCCTCTGTTTCACGACTGCCCGGGATATGGCAGCCTTGTTGACTTTCTAATCCGTGATTGCTAGCCGTCAAGCATCTTGCGTAACAAACATGCCAAATCCGCCCTGACAGACGCAAGAAATGAACAACCGGGCGACGGATGGAGACATATGATGCTGGCTTACGACGATCGCGACGGCAAGATCTGGATGGACGGGGAACTGGTGGACTGGCGTGACGCCAAGGTACACGTCCTGACCCATGCGATGCACTATGCCAGCTCGGTCTTTGAGGGCGAGCGCTGCTATGACGGCAAGATCTTCAAGGGCCACGAACATTCGCTGCGCTTGCTGGAATCGGGACGCCTGCTGGACATGCCCATCCCCTACACCGCCGAGGAAATCGACGCCGCCAAAAAGGCCGTGCTGAAGGCCAACGGCTTTGAGAACGCCTATGTCCGCGTCGTCGCATGGCGCGGGTCGGGGTTGGACATGGGCGTGTCGGCTGCCCGCAACCCGGTCTGCATGGCGGTCGCCGCGTGGGAATGGGGCAGCTATTACGGCGATGCGAAATGGCAGGGCGCGAAACTGGACGTGGCCAAATGGAAACGCCCCAGCCCGGAAACCATCCCCACCGCCGCCAAGGCTGCGGGCCTGTACATGATCTGCACGATGTCCAAACATGCGGCCGAGGCCAAGGGCTGTTCCGACGCGCTGTTCATGGACTGGGAAGGTTACGTGGCCGAGGCGACCGGCGCCAACATCTTTTTCGTGCGTGACGGAGAGGTTCACACACCGCTGGCCGACCGTTTCTTGAACGGCATCACCCGCCAGACCATCGTGCAGATGCTGCGCGACAAGGGCATGACCGTCCACGAACGCCGGATCCTGCCCGACGAACTGGAATCGTTCCAGGAATGCTGGCTGACCGGGACCGCAGCCGAGGTCACGCCCGTGGGACAGATCGGCGACTGGCATTTCCAGGTGGGCCAGGTCACCCGCGACGTGGCCGCAAGCTATGAGGCGCTGGTCCGCGCCTGACACTGCGTGACGGGGCCGCCCCGGCGGGCGGTCCCTGTCGGGGTCATTTCAGGTGACCCCGCGTGATGCGGGCGTATTCGGCGGCCTTGCGGCTGGCTTCGGCGCGGGCATGCGGACGCGCATGCAGGGCGCGGATGGCGCGGTGCAGCCCGCCCTCTCGGTCCAGGCGCAGAAACTCGCGCAGGCGCGCGGCCCCCTGCATCCGTGGCTGATCGGCGTGATGTCTGGTCATGATTGGCCCTCCCTTGGGTGTCACCCCAGGCATTATAGGGCCGATTCGGTTTAATTTGAACAGTCTTGTACGGTTGGCGGGGTTAGGCGGCCTTGATCCCCTGCGCCGCGGACAGTACCGCGTGCAGCGCCACGGGGTCGTCGTTGGCCCGCAGCTTGGACCGCAAATCCTGATCGCGCAGCGTGCGCGACACCAGCGCCAGTGCCTTGAGGTGGTCCACGCCGCTGCTCTCGGGGGCCAGCAGCGCAAAGATCAGATCGACCGGCTGGCGATCGACCGCGTCGAAATCCAACGGTTTGTCCAGCCGCAGGAACAACCCCGCGACCTTGTCCAACCCGTGCAGCCGCGCATGCGGCAGGGCCACGCCCTGCCCCACGCCCGTCGGACCCAGGCTTTCGCGTTCCTGCAGCGCGTCCAGAACCTCGGACGCGTTCAACCCGTATTCCGCATGGGCCAGATCGGCCAGTTCCTGAAACAGTCGCTTTTTCGAGGTGACCTGCCCCAGGGAACGGACCGCACCGGGCTTAAGGATTTCAGCAAGCTGCATGGCACATTGTCTTTCTCAAGCTAACCGCCCCCAGACAGGACTGTCCGGGGGCGGTATCACGACCGGTCTGGGGACCGGACCTGCGGCAGGTGTCAGCCGTTGCCGCGCGGGTCGATCCAGCCCACATTGCCGTCGTCGCGGCGGTGGACGACGTTCACGCCGCCATGCTTCTCGTTGCGGAACACCAGCAGGGGGCTGCCGGACAGTTCCATGTGCATCACCGCATCACCCACCGACAGGGTGGGCACACGGCTTTCCATCTCGGCGATGATGATCGGCTCCAGGCTGCCGCCCTGCGCTTCTGCGTCATCTTCCTCGGCGGCCAGCACATAGCTGTCGGCCTGACCGAAGACAACCGGTTCGGCGTGATCCTTGTGGTGATCCTTCAGGCGACGCTTGTAGCGGCGCAATTGCTTGTCCATCTTTTCGCGGCATGCCTCGAATGCGGCATAGATGTTGTCGTTCGCACTGCCACGGGCCTGCACGGTCAGCCCGGTGGACAGATGCACCACCGTATCGCACAGGAACTGATGGGCATCCTTGGAAAAGGTTACGGAGGCATCGGTCGGACGCTGAGAGTACTTCTCCAGTGTCTCACCCAGCTCTGTCTTGACATGCGTGGTCAGTGCATCCCCGACATCGATGTGTTTTCCGCTGATGGTATAGCGCATCGTCACTCCTCTCCGGTTGCCCGTCGTCGCGTCGCCTGCCCGCCAGTGATGCCGGCAAGGGCGCGAACGGGTTGAACGGGGCGGCATGTCCGCACCCGCATATCTCAATTTGGTGACAGCGCGCGGCGACTGTCAACGGCCCACACGGGGGCGTGACCCGGAATCGGATGGGCGGACGATCAGGACAAGGTGAAACTGTCGCCCAGATAGACCTCGCGCACGCGCGCATCCGCCACGATCTGATCGGTCGTGCCCGACATCAGCACATGCCCGTCGTGCAGGATATAGGCCCGGTCCACGATACCCAGGGTCTCGCGCACGTTGTGATCGGTGATCAGCACGCCGATGCCGCGCGATTTCAGCGCATGGACCAGGGTCCGGATCTCGCCCACGGCGATGGGATCGACGCCCGCAAACGGCTCGTCCAGCAGCAGAAAGCCGGGGTCCGACGCCAGACAGCGCGCGATCTCGGCCCGCCGCCGTTCGCCGCCCGACAGCGCCAGCGCCGGCGCCCCCCGCAGATGCGTGATCGAGAAATCGGCCAGCAGTTCCTCCAGCCGATCGCGGCGGTGGCGCGGGTCGTCGACCGCCACCTCCAGCGCCGCCATGATGTTCTGTTCCACCGTCAGGCCGCGAAAGATCGACATTTCCTGCGGCAGATAACCGATGCCCATGCGCGCACGGCGGAACATCGGCAGGCGCGTGACGTCGCGCCCGTCGATCAGCACCTGCCCGGCATCGGCCGTGACCAGCCCCGCGATGCAGTAAAAGCACGTCGTCTTGCCCGACCCGTTCGGACCCAGCAGGGCTACGACCTCTCCGCGCTGCAGGCGGATCGACACGTCGCGGATCACAGGGCGGTTGCGATAGGACTTGCGCAGGCCGCGCACGTCCAGTCCCGTCCGGTCCGACATCAGTTTGCCCCCGGCTGCAGGACAGACCGCACCCGCCCCTGGACCTGGGCCGCGCCTGTCGCAAGGTCCACCGTCATCCGGTCGCCCGCCAGGACGTTGCCGCCCTGGCTCAGCAGCACGTCGCCTGTCAGCAGAACAGACCCCTCTGCCACGTCATAGACCGCCTCGGCGGCCTCGGCGGCGTCCTCTCCAGAGACCAGCGTGACGTTGCCGGTCGCGGTCAGGCTGTCGATGCGCTGCTGGTCACCGGGCGCGTATTGCACCGCGACGCGGTCTGCAGACAGGCGCATCGCGCCCTGCCCGATGACCACGTTGCCGGTGAACAGCGCCGTACCGTCGGCCTGATTGACGTCCAGATTGTCGGCGGCAACCTCGACCGGGGCCGACGTGTCGGCCTGCATCCCCCCAAAGGCGGTCTGCGACAGGGCGGGCAGCGGCGCGGCCAGCGCCAGCACGATCAGCAGGGGGCGAAGGGTCATCGGGTCCTCGATAGGGCTTGGGGCGCGCGGCAAGCGGCCCGGTGTCAGGGTTGGTATATCAGACGCACGCCGTCCGAGAAATTCAAGATTGCCGCCGTGCCGTCGGCCGAATCGCCGGCGGCCCCGTCGTCCGGCGCCAGCCGCATCCGGCCCGCGGTGATTTGGCCAAAGGGCGCCTGCGCCTCGACCCCCTGGTCGGCCTGGATGACCGAGGTGTTGGTCCGCGCGTCGATCTGGGGTGCGTCCAGCTGCCAGCCGCTGCTGGTGGTCATGCGCACGCCACCCTCCAACCGGACCAACCCGTCGGTCAGCCCGGCCTGCGGCGCGGTCAGATCGGCGCGCAACCCGTCGGGGCGCAGCCAATCCAGTGCCACGTCCCCCGCCGCCCCGCCGGACCCGCCGGACCCGCCGGGCGTCACGGTCGCCGCGCGCAGGGTCAACTGCGCCCCGTCCCCGGTCACACCGCTGTATTCGGGGGCGACGACGCGGTTTTCGCGCGCCGCGGCCTGTGCATCGACATCGGCATAGGGGATGCGCGATTCGGTGTCCGACCCGCGGCTGAACAGGAACATCGTCGACAGCATCGCCAGCGCCACCAGCGGCAACAGCACCCGCAGCCACCGGACGATGCGGGTGCGCGAAACGGTCATACCAGCCCGGCGCGCAAACAGTCGTGGATGTGCAGGATGCCGCGGGGGCGCCCGTCCTCGACCGCGAACAGGCAGGTGATCTTGCGGTCCTGCATCTGGGCCAGCGCAGCCTCGGCCAGTGCATCGGGCGCGATGGTGCGGGGGGCGGGCGTCATCACGGCGCGCGCGTCCAGATCCAGCAGGCCCTGCATGTGGCGGCGCAGGTCGCCGTCGGTGATGATTCCCGCCAGCGCACCGTCGCCGTCCACGACCCCGGTCACGCCATACCCCTTTTGACTGATGACCAGCAGTGCCTCGGACATGGGGGCGTCCAGCCCGACCAGCGGCAGGTCGGTGTGCATCAGGTCGCCCACCTTGGCCAGCAGCGCACCCAGCTTGCCGCCGGGATGAAAGGTCCGGAAATGTTCGGGCGTGAACGCGCGATGCTCCATCAGCGCGATGGCCAGCGCATCGCCCAAAGCCAGCGTCATCGTGGTCGAGGTCGTGGGCACGATCCCGTTGCCGCAGGCCTCAGCCGCGGCGGGCAGCACCAGCCCCAGGTCGGCCTGCCGCATCAACGTCGACTGCGGCCGCGCTGCCACCCCGATCAGCGGGATCGAAAACCGCCGTGTATGTGCGATCAGGTCGGCAAGTTCCGGCGTCTCGCCACTGTTGGACAGCACCAGTGCCAGATCGGCTTGCGTGACCATGCCCAGGTCGCCGTGGCTGGCCTCGGCGGGGTGCACGAACTGCGCGGGCGTCCCGGTCGAGGCGAATGTCGCCGCGATCTTGCGGCCCACATGGCCCGACTTGCCCATGCCCGACACGATCACGCGACCGCGCACGGCCAGGATCATCGTCACCGCACGCGCGAATTCGTCGCCCAGACCCGCCGACAGCGCCTCAAGCCCTGCGATCTCGACCCCGATCACCCGTCGCGCCGTCTCGATGTAATCCGCCACGCCCCGCCCTTCTTCTTTGTCCAAATACCCGTTGCCCGCTCAATGGCGAAAGATGTCGCCCTCGTCACCCCAGCCCAACAGATCCAGATGGGCACGCGCAGGCAGAAAGTCAAAGCAGGCCTGCGCCAGACCCAGCCGGTTCTCGCGCTTCAGCCGTTCTTCCAGGGCGTGCTTCAGCTTGTGCAGGTGCAGCACGTCCGATGCGGCATATTCCAGCTGCGCGTCCGTCAGATCGGCTGCGCCCCAGTCACTGGTCTGCTGCTGCTTGCTGACATCGACGCCGACCAGCTCCTGCAGCAGGTATTTCAGCCCGTGCCGGTCGGTGAACGTCCGTACCAGCCTTGAGGCGATCTTGGTGCACCAGACGGGCGAGGTGACGACCCCGAACGCATTCTCCAGCGCGGCAATGTCGAAACGACCGAAATGGAACAGCTTGACCACCTTGGGGTCGGTCAGCAGCTTGGTCAGGTTCGGGGCCTCGGTCTGGCCGCGGTCGATCTGGACCAGATGCGCCTCTCCGTCGCCCGCCGACAGCTGCACCAGGCACAGCCGGTCGCGGCGTGGGTCAAGGCCCATCGTTTCGGTGTCGATGGCCACGACCGGGCCCAGCACCAGATCATCGGGAAGGTCGTTCGGGTACAGATGGATGCTCATCGCCGGTCCTGCCTGAATTGCGCGCCGCCTGCTCCGTTCCCGGAACTGCGGTCAGGCGACCCTTCGAGCAGAAACCGGCCCGCCAATCCAGCGAAAATCGCGTGACCGGCCAAGCAGGCAACCATCGTTTCAGGCAGGTGGCGTCCATGACAGGGGCGCAGGATCCTCGCGATGCGCGAATCGTAACAGGTGGCTTTCGACCACCTCGCGCAGACGTTCCATCGCCGGGGCGTCCGCACCATCCAATTCCAGATGCAGCGATGCGTCGCGGGCCTCGATCCGGGCTACGCCCATTTCGAATGTCAGCACGGCATGGCTGTCGCCCTGCGACACGGGTATCTTGTGACCGAAATGCTTGGCCATGGTGCCGGTCAACGCGGCGGCGCGGGCGGTGGGGAAATCAGCAGTCATGCGCATCGGATATCCTTTCGCGATACCCTTCGCCTAAAATGCCAAAGCGATTGAGTCAACAAATCGCCGCGATATTCCGACAAAAATACCCTGCCATTCTTGCACGGAGGCGTCGACGGCGCTAAGCCGACCCGGCGTGCGGCCATGTTCAGGCCCCCACGCCGAACCCCGATGAAAGGATTGCCATGCGCCGCATCGCATTGTCCGGCCTTGTGGCCGCCGCCCTGTCGACCGCACCCATCGCGGCCCTGGCCCAGGTGACCGTCGACACCGCCCAGGGTCCCGTGACCCTGCAGGACAGCCCCGACAGCGTCGCGGTCTATGACATGGCCGCACTGGACACGATCACCGCCCTGGGCGTGACGCCCACGGGCACGATCGACAATATCCTGGTCCCCGCCCTGCGCGATGCGGCCGCGGACGCCGCCCCCGTCGGCACGCTGTTCGAACCCGACCTCGAGGCGCTGGCCGGTCTGGCACCCGATCTGGTGATCGTCGGCGGACGCTCCTCGACCCAACTGGCTGCGGTGTCGCAGGTCGCACCCGCGATCGACATGACCTTTGGCACGGACCTTCTGGCCGATGCCCGCGCGCGGATCGACACCTATGGCACCCTGTTCGGCAAGACTGCCGAGGCACAGCAGCTGACCGCCGAACTGGACACGAAACTGGACGACCTGCGCGCCGCGGCCCAGGACCGGGGCACCGGCCTGGTCGTGATGACCAACGGCCCCAAGATGTCGGCCTATGGCGCCGGATCGCGCTTTGGCTGGATCTTTGACGCGACAGGCCTGACCGAGGCCGTGCCGGGTCTGGACGATGCCACCCATGGCCAGGCGATCAGCCACGAATTCATCGCCCAGGCCAATCCCGACTGGCTGCTGGTGGTCGACCGCGGTGCCGCCATCGGCGAGGACGGACAGGGCGCGATGGAAACCCTGCGATCCGATCTGGTTCAGGGCACGACGGCCTGGCAGAACGACCAGGTGGTCGCGCTTGATCCGGCAGCGACCTATATCTCGGCCGGGGGCTTCGGCTCGACCATGGCAGTGCTGGACCAGCTGACGCAGGCCTTCGCGGACTGATGCGCCCCCTGCCCGCCCTGGCATCGGCGCTGGTCGCGCTGATGCTGGCCAGCCTGACGGTCGGTGCCGCCGACATCCGCGTGACGGACGCGTTCCGCGACCCGCAGGCCATGCTGGTCCTGCTGGAATCGCGCCTGCCGCGCACGCTGTCGGTGGTGCTGACCGGGGCGGCGCTGTCGGTGGCGGGCGTGCTGATCCAAGCGCTGGTGCGCAACCGTTTCGTCGGTCCCGACACGTCGGGCACGGCCGAGGGCGCGGCGCTTGGCCTGTTGGCCATCACCATCCTGTGGCCCACCAGCCCCCTGTGGCTGCGCATGATCGCGGCCAGCCTGTCGGCCATGGCCACGACCGCGCTGTTTCTGGCCGTGATCCGCCGCCTGCCCGTGCGCGAGGTGATGCTGGTCCCCATCGCGGGACTGGTCCTGTCGGGCGTCTTGGGCTCGGTCGTGACCTTCATCGGCTGGCAAAGCGATCTGATGCAATATGTCGGCGCATGGCTGTTCAGCGGAGAGTTCTCGGGGGTCGTCTCGGGTCGCTATGAACTGTTGTGGATCGCCGGCGGGGCGGCGGGGCTGGCGTGGTTCGCCGCCGATCGTTTCGCGATCCTGGGACTGGGCGATCAGGTGGCGACGGGGCTGGGCCTGTCCACAGCGGCGGTGATGCGCCTTGGGCTGGCGGTGGTGTCGGTGGTGACCGCGATGGTGGTGACGACGGTGGGGATGATCCCCTTTGTCGGGCTGGTGGTGCCGAACCTGGTGGCCCGCATCATGGGCGACAACCTGCGCGCGTCGCTGCCGGTGGTGGCGCTGGCGGGTGCGGTGCTGGTGCTGGTCTGCGATCTGGCCGGGCGGCTGATCATCCACCCGTACGAGATCCCCGCAGGCACGCTGCTGGGCGTGCTGGGCGCGATCCTGTTCCTGTGGCTGCTGCATCGCAGGCCCGCGAAATCCGGGGCCGCCCGTGGATAGGCGGTCGGGCTTGATGCTGGCCGGGATGGCGCTGCTGCTGGCGGTGCTGTCGGCGGTCTGGATGCTGCAGGGGCTGGGCGACGGCAACCGCAGCTTCATCCTGGGCCTGCGCGCGACCAAGCTGGCGTCGCTGATCACGGTGGCGACCGCCATCGGCGTCGCCACGATCCTGTTTCAGACCGTCGCCGCGAACCGGGTGCTGACGCCGTCGATCATGGGATTCGATGCGCTCTACGTCCTGTTGCAAAGCGGGCTGGTCGCGACCCTGGGCGGCGCGGGCTTTTCCGCCCTGCCCCCCCAGGCAAAGTTCCTGTCCGAGATCGCGCTGATGGCCGCCCTTGCCGCCCTGCTGTTCGGCACGCTGCTGCTGCGCGGCGCGCGCGACGTGCCGCGGATGATCCTGACCGGGGTGATTCTGGGCGTGCTGTTCCGGTCGCTGTCATGGTTTCTGGCCCGCATCCTGGACCCGAATGAATTCGCCGTGGTCCAGTCGGTCAGCTTCGCCAGCTTTGCCCGCGTCGACACCACGCTGCTGCCGTGGGCGGTTGCGATCACGTCGGCGGCGGCGCTGACCGCATGGCGGTTGTCGACGCGGCTGGACGTGCTGGCGCTGGGCCGCGATCCGGCAGTGTCCCTGGGGCTGCGGCATCCAAGGATGGTGCTGGGGGTGTTGGCGCTGGTCGCGGTGCTGGTATCGGTGTCGACCGCGCTGGTCGGGCCGGTGGCCTTTTTCGGGCTGATCGTGGCGGGCATGGCCCACGGACTGTTGCGCAGCGCGCGCCACGCGGCGCTGCTGCCCGCGGCAGGGCTGTCGGCGGCGATCCTGCTGGTCGGCGGACAGTGGCTGTTCGAACGCCTGCTGGGCCAGGCCGCCACCCTGTCGGTCGTCGTGGAATTCGCGGGCGGCTTGTTCTTTTTGTACCTGCTGCTGAAGGGGCGCATCCGATGATCCAGATCGATCAGGTCTGCCACGCGATCGGCGGCACGCCGATCCTGCACGACATCACCACGACCCTGCCCAAGGGGCGACTGACCGCGCTGATCGGCCCGAACGGTGCCGGCAAATCGACCCTGCTGCGCCTGGTCGGCAGGCTGGAGCCGCTGCAACAGGGGCGCGTCACCGTGGGGGGGCACGACGTGTCCACCACGCCCACCGATCGGCTGGCACAAGTCATGGCGATCCTGGGACAGCAGACCGCCATCGCCAGCCGATTGCGCCTGTCGGAGCTGGTGGCCTTTGGCCGCTGGCCGCATCACAAGGGCCGTCCCGGACCGCAGGATCACGCGCTGGTCTGGCTGGCGCTAAAGACCTTTGCCCTGACCGACCTGGCGGACCGGTTTCTGGACGAGGTGTCGGGCGGGCAGGCACAAAGGGCGCATATCGCGATGGCCTGGGCGCAGGACACCGACTGGCTGCTGCTGGACGAGCCTTTGAACAACCTGGACATGGCGCATGCCCGCGCCCTGATGGGCCGGTTGCGCGGGTTGGTCGATCAGGGCGGCCGCAGCGTGGCCATGGTGGTGCACGAAATCAATTATGCCGCCGCCTGGGCCGACCACGTGATCGCCATGAAGGAGGGTCGCGTGGTGGCCCAGGGCAGCCCCGACGATGTGCTGACCGAGGGCACGCTGTCCGACCTGTACGACGCGCCCATCCGCGTGGGCACGCATCAAGGCCGCCCGCTGGTCCTGCACCACGTCTGATCCACGCACCTGCCGGGCCTGCGGCCCGGCGAAGCACCGGGGGGCTGCACCCCCCGGACCCCCCGCGCCGGACACGGCCTCGAAACGGTCATGACCCGGCAGGGACCGTGCTGCGGGGGCGCAGCCCCCGGCGCAAGCCGCCCCTTCGATGGGGGCGGCTTGCGCGGCTGCCCCGGTCAGCGGACGTCAAGCCTGATCGGCAGCCTCAAAGGATAGACCGGATCGGTCAGCGCGGCCGGGGCAGCCGGGCAACGGCGGGCGCGCTGCGCGGCGGTCAGGACGGCCTGATCGACGGCCGGTATCCCCGACGACCCCGCGATGCCGATGCCTTGGATCGCACCGTTGCGTGCAATAGTCAGATCAAGCGTGACCTGCCCGCCTTGGCGAACGTTCCGGGGCAGCGATGCGCGCCGCTGGATGCAGGCCCCGACCTGCGCGCCCCAGAGCGATGCGGCATCGGCCGCCGCCTGCCTCGAGGCACCGCCGCCCTGGGCATTGCCCGCCGGGCGGCTGGTCTGGGCCTGACCGCCCTGCCCGTCCACTTCCGCCGCCTGCCGGCGTTGCGGTTCGGGCTGGCGCTGTGGCTCCGGTTCCGGGTCGCGGCGGGGTTCGAGTTCGGGCTGCGGCTCGGGGCGCCGCTGCGGGCGGGTGGAGCTGTTCAGCGCCAGCGCCGTCTGGACCGGAATGTCGGGGGGCGCAAATTCCTGGAAATCCGGCAGGTCGAGCGTCGCGGGGTCGATGGGTTCGACCACCTGATCAGGCTCGGCCTGATCGGGCTCAGGCGCGACCTCGGGCTCAGACTCCGCCTGGGGTTCCGGCTGGGGCTCCTCGGGCGCAGTCTCGTCCTCGTCCTCGGCCTCGACCTCGGCGCGGGCCTCGCTGCCCGCGGCGGCCTCCGGGCCAGTGGGCGCGGCGGCCGCGGGGGGCATCGCCGGGGCCAGGTCGACGAACACCGCCTCGGGCAGGCCCGGCGGAGCGCCCGCATCGGCGCGGCCCATGATCCAGACCCCGGCCCCCAGATGCGCCGCCAGCACCAGGACCGAGGCCCCCGCCCACAGCCCCCCCTCGCCCAGCATGCGCAGGGCGCGCCCGCTCATGGCGCGGCGCCTGCAGCCTCGGGCGGGGCCTGCACGGCGTCCAGCCCGACCAGAGCAATCTTCAGATAGCCCGTGTCGCGCAGGGTGTTCATCGCCCCCATCAGGTCGCCATAGGCCACCGCCCGGTCCGCGCGCAGAAAGATCCGCTGTTCGCGGTCGCCACCGGTCGCGGCGATCAGGGCCGCGGCCAGCCCGCCGGGGGCCACGTCGTCATCGCCCACGGCCAGGCTCAGGTCCGGCCTGACGCTGACATAGACGGGTTGTTCGGGCCGTTCGGCCTGTGTCGCGTTCGATACCGGCAGATCGACGTTCACGTCCACCGTCGCCAGCGGTGCCGCCACCATAAAGATGATCAGCAGCACCAGCATCACGTCGATGAAGGGCGTGACGTTGATCTCGTGGTTGTCGGCCAGATCGTCGGTGTCTCGGATGCCTCCGGCCATGGCCTATCCCCCCACCGCAGGGGTGCGGCCGCGAAAGTCCAGATCGCGGCTGACCATCTGCTGGATGCCCGCCGCCGCATGGCCAAGGCGCATCCGATATCCGGTGACGGCGCGGGCAAAGACGTTGTAGATGACCACGGCCGGGATCGCCGCGACGAGGCCGATGGCGGTCGCCAGCAGGGCCTCGGCGATGCCGGGGGCCACGACGGCCAGGTTGGTGGTCTGCGATTCCGAAATGCCGATAAAGCTGTTCATGATGCCCCAGACGGTGCCGAACAGCCCGACAAAGGGCGCGGTCGACCCGATGGTGGCCAACACCCCGGTGCCGCGCGCCATGCGGCGGCCCGCGGCGACCTCGATCCGATCCAACTGGGATGCGACGCGTTCCTTGACGCCATGATCGCCCGCCTGCGCCAGCGCGGGTTCCGACCGGCGGTATTCGTCAGACGCAGACCGGATCATCCGGGACACCGGATCGCGGCGGCGCGCGATTGCGGCCAGCGCCTCGGTCAGGGACGGTGCGGCGTGGATGCGACGGGTCGCGAATGCGGCACGCCGCGAGGCGGCCCACAGCTCGATCATCTTTACCAGCAGGATGGTCCAGGTGATCACCGACGCCACGGCCAGCCCGATCATCACCGCCTTGACCACCCAGTCGGCGGCCAGAAACATTCCCACCGGCGACAGGTCGTGCGGCAGACCGGGGTCGCGTTCCGCAACGACGGGCAGCGGCTGCGGCGCGTCGACGGCAGGTGCGGTATCGTCGGCAGTCGCCGGCGGGGCCACGGGGGTGTCTGGAACAGCAGGCGTGGTGGCCGGTGACTGGGCCTGCGGCGCGGGCGCGTCCTGGGCCGTCGCAGCACCAGCCAGCGTCGCGGCGACCAGAAATGCGGCAAGCACCGCGCGCAGCGGCTGTCTGGGCAGATGGGTCATGGCGGTCCTTGCATCCAGTTTGCATCGACAGGCGGGCACGACCGGTGGGCGGGCCAGCAAAGTCTGGGGGGTTATCGACCCGCTAAGTAAAACTGTCAACTATTAGAACTATCATGGTGCCTTGTGCCACACAGCGCCCGCCGTCACAGTCGCGCCATGACGCAGCACCCGCCCATCCCCGCCCTGATCCTTGCCGGAGGCCGCGCCACACGCATGGGCGGCGGTGACAAACCGCTGGCCCGACTGGCGGGACGGCCCATGCTGGCGCATGTTCTGGACCGCCTGCGCCCGCAGGCCGGACCGCTTGCCCTGAACGCCAATGGCGACCCGGCGCGGTTCGCGGATTTTGGCCTGCCGGTGTTGGCAGATAGCCTGCCCGACCGTCCCGGACCGCTGGCGGGGGTGCTTGTGGCGATGGATTGGGCGCATGGCCTGGGGGCGGCGCATGTGCTGACCGTACCGGGCGATTCGCCCTTTCTGCCGCCTGATCTGGTCTGGCGGCTGTGGGCGGCGAGGGGGCCCACGGGGCTGTCCCTGGCGGCGGGGGATGACCCGCAGGGCGTGCGCGACCATCCGACCTTCGGGCTGTGGCCGGTGGCCCTGCGCGACGATCTGGCCGCGACGCTGGCCGCCGGACAGCGGCGCGTGCGCAGCTTTGCCGAACGTCATCAGCCCGGTCGCGCGGTGTGGCCGGACGCGGTCTTTGCCAACATCAACACCCCCGCCGACCTGTCCCTGGCCGAGCACCGCCTTGCCGCGCTTTGACCGGATCGTGATCGTGGACTGGTCGGCGGCGGGGCGACCGACGCGGGGGGCCGATTCGATCCGGATCGGCGACGATCGTGGCATGCTGGCCAACCCGACGACGCGGATGCAGGCCCACCACCTGCTGAGCGACATGGCGGAGCCGGGCACGCGACTGCTGATCGGGGCCGATTTCGCCTTTGGCCACCCGTCGGGGCTGGCGCGTCAGATCACCGGGCAGGGCTGCGCGCTGGCGCTGTGGGACCATCTGGATGCACTGCACAGCGACGACGACCGCAATGTCAGCAATTATCGCGATGTCGCGGCGGGGCTGAACCGGGCGCTTGGCGGGCCGGTCTTCTGGGGCGACGGGCGGCGGGTGGCGACGCCGGACCTGCCGCGCCTGAAACCCCCGCCTCATCCCGACCTTGCGGCCCATCGCGTGACCGAAACCCCCGTCCCCGGCGGCCCGCGTCCGAAATCGCCCTTTCAGCTGGCCGGGGCGGGGGCGGTGGGCGCGCAAAGCCTGACGGGCATCCCTTGGCTGAACCGCCTGCGCCGGCATGCAGGCACGGCGGTCTGGCCGTTCCAGCCATGGCAGGACGCGGGCGTGATCCTGGCCGAGGTCTATCCCTCCATGCTGGGCCGGCTGGAGGTCACGAACTGGCCATGCCTGGACGCCGCGCAGGTGGGGCTGCTGGCGCGCACGTTTCGCGCGCTGGACGACCGTGACGCGCTGGTGCCGATGATGACCCCCGACCCCTGCATCGCTGATCTGGCGGCAGAAGGGCAGATTTTGGGGTTCGGCCATGACGCGGCGCTGCGGGCGGCCATGCGTCAGGGCGAAGACACGGGCCGGTTGCATGTCCGCGCCTGTCGCGCCGGGCAGGTGTCGTTGTGATCATAGCGGCGCCGCACGGCAGGGATGATCACGAACCACAGGCAATCCCGTCGCGTCCAACGGCCGCCAGAACCAAACCGGCACCGACCCGAGGGACCACGCCTATCCGACCGTCGGTCGCGGTTGCCGCCATGACCCACCGCCGGAAATCCGCAGGGTACCTGCCCGGCTGCGTCGCCGTGTCGCGTCCACGGCAACCCTGGCGCGATCGTGCGCGTTGACAAGCAGTCGTATTCCGCCAACGTGGACCCCGCCACCGATCCAAAGGACCTGGCCCATGTCGAACCGCACCCTTGCCCTTCTGGTCCTGCTGGCGGCTGTGGCCTTTGCCATCTCTCCACTGCTGTTTCCGGGGTTTGCGGGCTATGACCCCGACCGCTTTCCGATTCCCCAACAGGACCCACCGATTCAACCTGTGGGCTGGGCCTTTTCGATCTGGGGGCTGATCTATCTGTGGCTGATCGCGGGCGCCGCGTTCGGCCTGTGGCGTCGCGCCGATGACGAAGGCTGGCTGCCGCTGCGTGCGCCGCTGCTGGTCAGCCTGATCGTCGGGTTCTTTTGGCTGCCGGTGGCACAACGCCTGCCGGGGCTGGCCACGCTGATGATTCTGGCGATGCTGGTCAGCGCCATCGTCGCGATGATCTGGGCCGGCCGCCGCGACCGCTGGCTGGAGGGGCGGCCCATCGCGCTGTACGCGGGCTGGCTGACGGCGGCGTCGGGCGTGTCGGTGGGCATCTGGTTGGGCGGGCACGGCTGGCTGTCGGCACAGACGGCCGCGATCCTGTGCCTGATCGCGGTCGGAGCGGTGGCGCTGGCGGTCCAGTCGCTGCGCCCGCGCGAATGGGCCTATCCGGCGGCGGTCATCTGGGCGCTGGCCGGGATCGTCGTCGCCAACTGGGGCACGGGCAACTGGCCCGTGATCCTGATCGCCACCCTTGCGGCCGCCGCCCTTGGCGCCCGCATCGCCACCAATCGCTGACTGTCATTGCACCCAGGGAGAAAGCCCATGAGACGTCGCCTTTTCCTGTCCCTCGCCACCGCCCTGCCCGCCCTGGGCCTGACCCGCGCGCGGGCGCAGGAGATGCCCGGTTTCACCTTTCCGTCGGTCGACGGGGGTGAATACGACACCGCCCAGTGGCGCGGCAGCCCGGTTCTGGTGGTCAACACCGCATCCATGTGCGGGTTCGCCGGCCAGTTGGCCGACATGCAGGCGCTGCACGATACCTATGCCCCGCGCGGGTTGGTGGTGCTGGCCATACCGTCCGACGATTTCAACCAGGAACTGGCCAGCGGCGCCGAGGCCAAGGAGTATTGCGAACTGCAATACGGCATGACCTTGCCGATGACCGACATTCTGCATGTCGCCAAAGGGGACGTGCACCCGTTCTATGCCTGGGCGCGGGCGCAGACCGGGTTCGTGCCGCAATGGAACTTCAACAAGGTGCTGCTGGACCCACAGGGCCGCATTGCCGGTACATGGGGATCGTTCGTGAAACCGGGCGGGCGTCAGATCATGGCCGCGGCGACCCCGTACCTGACCTGATCACCACGGCACGCGCGCGCCCTTCCAGTCCCAGAAACTGCCGGTATCGTCCGGCGTCAGCCCGTCGATCACCGCCAACAGCGCCTCGGCGCTGCGGTCGGGGGTGATGGTCGGATAGCGGGACGCGTATTTCGCGGTCAGCGGCGTCTCTACCGTGCCTGGATGCAGTGCGACCAGAATCGCATGGCGATTGCGTCGGCGATATTCGATGGCGGCGGTGCGGATGATCTGGTTCTGCGCCGCCTTGGCAGCGCGATAGCCGATCCAGCCGCCCAGATCGTTGTCCCCGATCGACCCCACCCGCGCCGACAGCGACGCGAACACCGCCCGCCGGCCCCGCGCCAGCAGCGGCCCGAACGCCTGGATCGCCAGCGCCACCCCGGTGGCATTCAGCGCGAACTGTCGCGCCATGGCGTCGGCATCGACCGCATCCAGCGATTTTTCCGGCTGGTGCCCGTCGATGACCAGCGCCCCGGTGGTGTTCACGACCAGATCGAATGACCGCCCCGCCAGACGGGCCGCATGATCCGCGACCGTGTCGGCCCGCGTCAGGTCCAGCCCGTCAGCCGACCGCGACAGGCCGGTGACCTGCACCCCCTGTGCTGCCAGCCGCGCGGCCAGCGCGGCGCCGATGCCGCCCGTCGCCCCCAGGATCAGTGCATGGGTCATGATTTTACCTCTTCGTATGCGGTCAGGGCCCGGGCGCGGCCGTCGGCCAGCGAAATGCGCGGCATGGCGCGTTTCGTCAGGTCCAGATCCCAGGCTTGCGGGATGGCGGCGCCGAATTCCTGCGCGCCGGGTGCGTCGGGGCGCATCCAGTGGTCCTGGTACTGATTCTTGGCATCGAATTTCTCGGCCTGCGTTTCCGGATTGAAGATCCGGAAATACGGAGAGGCATCCGGTCCACAGCCCGCCACCCATTGCCAGTTCATCGCGTTGGACGCCGCGTCCCAATCGGCCAGACACTGTTCGAACCACGCCAGCCCGACGCGCCAGTCGGTCAGCAGGTGTTTCGTCAGATAGCTGGCGGTAATCATCCGTACGCGGTTATGCATCCGCCCGGTGACATACAGCTCTCGCATCCCGGCATCGACGATCGGCACACCGGTGCGGCCGCGCCGCCACGCCTCGGCGTCGTCATTGTCGGCGCGCCATGGAAAATCGTTCCACTCCTTGCGCCAACAGCTGCGGTCCATATCGGGCGTCTCGAACATCAACTCGCGCGCGAATTCACGCCAGCAGACCTCGGACAGGAACGGCTCGACCCCGGGAATGCCCTGCGCGAACTCTCCACGACAGCGCGACCAGATGCGGCGCGCGCTGATCTCTCCGACGGCCAGCGCGTCCGACAGGCCCGATGTCGCACGGGGCCGCCAAGGGAGGTTGCGTTCGGCCTTGTAGCCCGCGACATCGCCGGACAGAAACTCCTCCAGCCGGGCATGGGCCTCATCCTCTCCGGCGCGGACATGGGTGGCCATGACGTCCCAACCCCGGTTCATCGCGGCGCGCGCCTCGGGCCAGTCGGTGCCATCGCTGTCGGGCCAGGCGTCCGGCGCGGACAGGGCCGGCTGCGCAAGGGGCGGTGCGATGTCGACCTGGCGCACCGCCTTCCAGAACGGGGAAAAGACCTTGTAGACCCCACCGGACCCGGTCAGCACCGACCCCCGCGGCACCAGATCGGCCAGATCATGCAGGTGAAGCTCCGCACCCCCGCGTTTAACCACATCCGCCAACCCGTCATCGGACGCAAAGGGAAAGCCCACGGTCGTATGCACCGCATCCGCGCCGGTATCGCGCAGAACCTGTTCCAGCACCGCGGCAGGGTCGCCCCGGCGCACGATCAGACGGCTGCCCACACGCCGCAGCGCGCGGTCCAGCGGGTCCAGCGCCATCGCCTGGCGCTGTGCGCTGGCGGGCCGGGCGCGGGCCTCTTGGGGGTCCAGGATCACCAGCGGGATGACCGCGCCCGCAGCGGCGGCGGCGACCAGCGCCGGGTGGTCGTCCAACCGCAGAACCCGCCTGAACCAACAGATGACCGTCATTGCATTCTCCCTTGATGCCGGAATGATCACGCATCAGCGGCGATATGGTTTCATCGCCCCTGCCGCACGCAAAGAAAACGCGCGGCATTGTCACACCGGGCCGGGGTGGTATAGCTGAAACCCCGCCCGCCCATAAGGCCTACAGCCCTTGTCCGATCCCAGCTTTCCCCCCGGCTTTGTCTCGCTTGTCTCGGCGGGTCCGGGCGACCCCGACCTGCTGACGCTCAAGGCTGCGCGACGGCTGGCCCATGCCGACGTGGTGCTGTTCGACGATCTGGCGTCAGGGCCGGTGCTGGACCATGCCGGCCCGCAGGCCGACCTGATCGCAGTGGGCAAACGCGCGGGCCGTCCGTCGGCGAAACAGGATGCGGTGAATGCGCTGATCGTGCAGCATGCACAGGCGGGCCGGCGCGTCGTACGCCTAAAATCCGGCGACAGCGGCATCTTTGGCCGGCTGGAGGAAGAGCTGGTGGCCCTGACCGCCGCCGGCATCCCGTGGGAGATCGTGCCCGGCGTCACCTCGGCCAGTGCGGCGGCGGCGGCGATGGGCATGCCCCTGACGCGACGGCTGACCGCGCGGCGGGTCCAGTTCGTGACCGGCGCCGACATCACCGGCCAGCTGCCCGGCGACATCAACTGGGCGGCGCTGGCCGACCCGCAGACCACGACCGTGGTGTTCATGGGCCAGCGCAGTTTTCCACGGATGGCGCAGGGGCTGATCGACCATGGCCTGCCCCCCGACACCCCCGCCCTGCTGGCCGAGGCCGTGGGCCATCCGGGCCAGCGCCTGCTGCCCGGCACGGTGGCATCGCTGGCGGATCTGCTGTCACGCGACGGGCCGAACAGCCAGCCGGGACTGATCCTGTACGGACCACTGGCCCTGCCGGAATAGGTTCCGACCCCTGCGGGGTCCATTGCGTAAAATGCACGTCAAGCAATTCTGGCCAGCAGGGCCGCTTAAGACCATCTTAAGACCTGCCCCCTGAACCCGGCGCCCGTGGCCGGACAACCCACAGTATTGCCATGATCGTGTATCGCCACGTGACGACCTTTGGCGTCACGCAACAACGCTGGCTGACCAATCTGACCGACCTCGAGATCGTCGAGGCCGACGGCCACTTGCTGCTGCTGGCGGCCAACCACATCCGTGGCGGGATCAGCACATATGCGATCAGCGACCCGACCGCGCCGATCACCATGCTGCGCACCCGCCCGTACCTGGCCGACTTTGCCTATCAGGGAACGCCCCATATCACCGCGATCCACGTGGGCGGCGACACGATGCTGCACGTGGGTCAGATGGGTGGGGCCAGCAACCTGGGCGTGTCGCTGCGCGGCGATATCGGGGCAATGTCCACCTTTGGCGGGCTGTTCGCCACCAGCCTGGGCCCGCAGGTGACCGCGTTGGGACAGGTGGATACCGGTCAGGCGCAGGTCCTGTATTCCGCGCAGGCCGGCGGTCTGACGCTGACCACGCACCGGATGGGCGCCGACAAGACGCTGGTACGGGCGGGCCAGGCCACCGTTGCCACCCCTGCGGGCAGCACCGATGCCAACCTGGACGCGATCACGGATGTCAGCGTGGATGGCCAACGCATTCTGGTCTCGATCTCGGGGAACGGAAATTTCATTGCGACGCACCTGATGTCGGCGTCGGGGTGGCTGACGCAGGGTATGGTCCATAGCGCGGCACGCGGCACGGGATACGACATTCCGTCAGAACTGAGTGCGGTGCAGTTCGGCGGGCGCACCTATGTGGTGATGGCCGCGACGGGGTCCGGGTCGCTGACCGTGTTCCGCCTGACCGCCGACGGACGGCTGACCACCGTGGATCACATCCTGGACGAGGGACAGACCCGATTTCAGGCCGCGACCGCGTTGGAAACCGTGGTTCTGGGCGGGCGGGCCTTTGTCTTTGCGGGCGGGGCCGATGACGGAATCAGCGTGTTTACCGTGCTGCCCGACGGACGCCTGCTGCACCTGACCACCATTGCCGATACCGACGCGATGACCCTGGCGGACGTCACCGACATCGAGGCGCGCGTGATCGGCGGTCGTATTTTGCTGTTCGTCAGTTCGGCCACCGAAACGGGGGTGACGCAACTGGTCTTTGAACCCGGCCCGATCGGGTACACCACCACGACCGGGGCAGGCACCGCCCGTGGTGGTGCCGGGGGCGACCTGTTGGTCGCAGGCGCATCGACCACCCGGATCGAGGGTGGGGACGGCAACGACATTCTGGTGGCGGGGACGCGCGCCGTGACGCTGGTGGGCGGCGCGGGGGCCGACATCTTTGTACCGTCGCGGGTGACGGGGCGGATCACGATTCTGGACTTTGACCCGACGGTGGACCGGCTGGACCTGTCGCTGTTGGGCAACATCCGCAGCGTCTGGCAGCTGCGCTTTGTCCCGACTGCAAGCGGGGTGCTGATCGTCTATGGCGACACCATCCTGGACATCACCACCCGCGACGGGCGCGGGCTGACCGCGGCCAATTTCACGAACGCGCTGTTCCCGGTGGCCCATTATCTGGCGCCCGAGATCGACCCCGCGGTCACGCCCCCCGCCCCGCCCCCCTCGACCGAGGCGCTGTGGGTCTTTGGCACCGCCGCCGCCGACCACCTGATCGGCGGCGCCCGGCCCGAACAGATCATGGCCGGGGCGGGAAACGACACCCTGTCGGGCGGCGCGGGCAACGACACCCTGCGCGGAGAGGGGGGCAACGACAACCTGCGCGGCGGCGACGGCCATGACAGCCTGCATGGTGGCCCGGGCCGCGACACGCTGTTCGGCGACGCGGGCAACGACCTGCTGCACGGCGATGACGACAACGACCTGCTGTACGGCGGCAACGGAAACGACACGCTGCAGGGCGATGCGGGCAATGACACCCTGTACGGTGGTTCCGGGAACGACCACCTGTACGGCAGCGGCGGCAATGACATTCTGTCGGGTGACGCGGGCCATGACTGGCTGGAGGACTTGTCCGGCAGCAATCGGTTCCTGGGCGGCGATGGCAACGATACGCTGATCGCCGGGGCCGGGGCCGACCATCTGGACGGCGGGACAGGCAATGACAGTCTGCGCGGCGGCGACGGGCGCGATACCCTGTTGGGCGGCGATGGCAATGACCACCTGTTCGGCGAGGCGGGCGACGACCTGATGTCGGGCGACGCGGGCAACGACCACCTTGAGGGGGGCGACGGCACCGACCGCCTGTCGGGCGGCTCCGGCCGCGACACCCTGTATGGGGGCACCGGCAACGACCTGCTGGAGGGCAACGACGATGACGACCTGCTGGATGGCGGCGATGGCAACGACACGCTGTTCGGCAATACGGGGAACGACCGCCTGCAGGGCGCCGCCGGGCGCGACGTTCTGTGGGGGGGGTGGGGCAACGACATCCTGTGGGGAGGAGAGGATCAGGACACCCTGTGGGGCAGCTGGGGCTGGGACACGGTGTACGGCGACGGCGGCAACGACATCCTGTACGGCGAGGCCGGCAACGACATGCTGTTCGGCGGCACGGGCGACGACCGCCTGTTCGGTGGTTCGGGCAATGATCGCATGTACGGGGACGACGGCAACGACCTGTTGATATCGATGACCGGGTGGAACGCGATGGATGGCGGCGCGGGCAACGACACGCTGACCGCCGGGATCGGGCGCGACCGCCTGATCGGCGGAGTGGGCAACGACGTCCTGAACGGCGGGGCGGGCGACGACACGCTGGACGGCGGCGCGGGGAACGACCGTCTGAACGGCGGTTGGGGAAACGATCGCCTGTTCGGTGGCATGGGGTTCGACCTGCTGTGGGGCGGTCCGGGCAACAACACGATGGCGGGCGGCATGGGCAACGACACCCTGCTGGGCGGGGGCGGCAACGATGTGCTGAACGGTGATTTCGGCAACGACGTGCTGCGCGGCGGGGCGGGAAACGATCGCATGTCCGGGGGGGCGGGTGCCGACCGCATGTTCGGGGATGCCGGGAACGACCGGATGTTCGGGGACCTGGGCAATGACGTCATGGACGGCGGACTGGGCGCCGACTGGCTGGTCGGGGGGGCGGGGAATGACCGCCTGAACGGCGGGTGGCACAATGACACCCTGGATGGGGGTTTCGGCAACGACTGGCTGTCCGGAGGGTTCGGCAATGACCTGCTGCGCGGCGGTGTGGGCGCGGACCGGATGCTGGGCGGGATGGGCAACGATGTGCTGGTCGGCGGTACGGGGGGCGACGTGATGCACGGCGGCGCGGGCCGCGACATGTTCCGGTTCTTTGGTGCCAGCGACAGTGCCCGTTTTGCCCCCGACCTGATCACCGACTTTCGCCCGGACGAAGATTGGCTGGACCTGCGCGCGATGAACCTGACCTATGCCGGTACGGGCGCGCATCAGGGCCAGCGGTCGGTCCGGTGGGACCATGTGGGCCAACAGACGCATGTGCAGATCGACGTGAACGGCGACGGACAGGCCGACATGCTGATCCGGATGACGGGCCGCCTGACGCTGGACGGCGACGACTTTCTGCTTTAGCGCGCCAGCCGCGCCGCGGCCCAGGACGCGGCCTCGGCCACGACCGGATCGGCGTCCCCGGTCAGACTGCGCGCCACCGGTGCCAACGATGCATCGCCGGAATTGCCGATCGCGTACAGCACGTTCCTGACGAACCGGTCCCGGCCGATCCGCTTGATCGGCGACCCTGAAAACCGCGCCCGGAACCCCGCATCGTCCAGCACCGCCAGCTCCGCCAGCGGCGGCGCCTCGATGGTGCCACGATAGCGCATTTCGGACCCGGCCTGCGCGAACTTGTTCCACGGACAGACCGCCAGGCAATCGTCGCAGCCATAGATCCGGTTGCCCATCAGCGCCCGCAGGTCCGGGTCCACCGGCCCCTTGTGCTCTATCGTCAGATAGGAAATGCAGCGCCGCGCATCCAGCTGATAGGGCGCGGGGAACGCCGCGGTCGGGCACACGTCCAGACAGGCCCGGCACGACCCGCAATGGCTGACCTCGGGCGCATCCTCGGGCAAGGGCATCGTGGTAAAGATCGCGCCCAGAAAGAACCAGCTGCCCAGGTTCCGCGACAACAGGTTCGTGTGCTTGCCCTGCCAGCCCAGGCCCGCCGCCTGCGCCAGCGGCTTTTCCATCACCGGCGCGGTGTCGACGAACACCTTGATCTGGTGGCCCGGCTCTGGCGCGGTCTCCAGCAGCCAGCGGCCCAACCGCTTCAGCCGCTTCTTGACCAGATCATGATAATCGCGCCCCTGAGCGTAAACGCTGACGGCGGCGTGGTCGCGGCGGTCCAGCACCGCCAACGGATCGCCGTCGGGCGTGTACAGCTCGGCCAGCATCACCACCGACCGCGCCTCGGGCCACAGCGCCGACGGATCGCCGCGCCACGCCATGCGTTCGGCCATCCAGCCCATCTGCCCGTGCCGCCCGTCGGCCACGAAATCGGCCAGCCGCCCGGCCAGTTCGGGCACGCCGCCGGGGCGCATCACCCCCATCGCGGCGAAGCCGACCGCGCGGGCCTCGGCCTCCATCTGGGCCTTCTTCGTCGCCCAGATATCGCGGGGGGGCTCGTTGTCGGGCGATCGGGGGGCTGCCCCCCCGCCCTCAGCCGAAATCGAGCTCGGCATAATGCGGGGCGGGGTGGATGCCCGGCACCTGATCGGCCAGCACCGACCGGAACGCGGGGCGCGATTTGATCGTCGCATACCAGTCGCGCAGGCCCTCGGACCGGTCCCAGTCCACGTCCGAAATGTAATCCAGACATGAGAAATGCGCGGCGGCCGTGAAATCCGCCAGGCTCAGCGTGTTCCCGGCCAGCCAGCGCCGCGTCTCCAGCAGGGATGACAGGTAATCGATGTGCTCCTTGACCGCGCGCAACCCGTCCTTGACCACCCGGCTGTCGGGGTATCCCGAACGGGTGATCTTTTTCCAGACGCGCTCGTTCAGGATGGGCTGGGTGACCTCGGTGTGGAACTTGTCGTCGAACCAGGCGCACAGGCGGCGCACCTCGTGACGTTCCAGCGGGGTCTGCGGCATCAGCGACGGGGAGGGCACCGCCTCGTCCAGATATTCGACGATCGCTTGGCTTTCCGCCAGAAAATTGCCGCGATAGCGCAGCACCGGCAGCTTGCCCGCAGGGTTCCGGCGCTTCAGATCGGGCGATCCTTCCCAATAGCGCTCCTCGACCAGTTCGACCTCTATTTTCTTTTCGGCCAGAACCAGCCGCACCTTGCGGCAAAAGGGGGACAGGGCGGTGTGGTACAGTCGCGTGGTCTGCGTGTTGGTATTCATGGACTGCTCGAGACCTTCTTCTTATTGTCGCAACGCCTTGTTGATACGCCCCGGCCCTGCGGCTTTCAACCGCAGCCCTCAAAAGCAGGCGGCCCGCCCGTCCCGTGCGATCGTCTCGGCCCCGTCCAGAATGGCCCGCGACCGCGCCGACGGCCCCGCGGGGCTGCGTTCGCGCGGATTGGGCAGGACGGCGGCCAGCCGCGCGGCCTGCACCGGGGTCAGCCGGTCGGGGGTGGTGCCGAAATGATCGCGCGCCGCGGCGTGGATGCCAAAGATGCCCGGCCCGAACTCTGCCAGGTTCAGATAGACCTCCAGGATGCGGGCCTTGGACCACAGTGCCTCGATCTGGGGGGTCAGCACGGTCTCGGCCGCCTTGCGGGGCCAGCTGCGCGTCTGCCACAGAAAAGCGTTCTTGGCCGTCTGCTGGGTGATGGTCGATGCACCCCGCGACGACCCCGACGCCACCACCTTGCGGATCTCGGTCATGTCGAACCCCCAGTGGCTGCAGAAATTCGCGTCCTCGGCGGCCACCACGGCGCGGCGCATTACCGGGGCGATGTCCTCCAACGGCGTCCATGCGCGCGGCGTCAGGGGATGCTGGCGCGCGGCACCCACCATGGTCCAGGTGTGGGGCGGGTTCACCACGCCATAGATCGCCACCGACCCCAGCATCACCAGCACCGCCCTGAGCGCCAGAAACCGCAGCCAGAACATCGGCCTGCCGCGCCTGCGCGCACGTCGGGTCGCTTCGGTCTTGGGGCTGGGGGAACGGCGCAGGATCATGCGCGCATGTCTCATGGCGCGGCACTTTGCGTCAAGCACGCCTTGCCCACGCTTCGCCCTACCCCACAGATCAGCCCAGGAACCGCGGCGATCCGCCCTGCCGTTCCTGCTGTCCCCTGCGGCAACGGCCATGGCACAGCCGATGCTGTCACGCCCGCTGGACGTCGGTGCCATGATGACCAGCGCCGCGTCTGATTGCACCGGCGGGCAACAGCTGGCAGCAACCTATGCGGCATCGGTCACGACGCGCCGGGGTTGGTCCTATCGGACGGTGGCCTGCGCATCATCGTGAACATGATCGCGGCATCGGTCACGCGCCATATCGCCGGGATGATGGGCTGGTGGGCCAAGGGTCGTCGGGCGACGCGCACGGACGCCCTGACGGACGCGGGCCCGGTGACCGCACCGCCCGACCGTGAAACGCAGTGCGGCCCCGCAAGGGGGCCGCGCCTAAGGTCATTCCGCGGGAACGGCGCGGGTCTGGTCCACCGCCTCGATGGGGTGGGACAGGTGCTGCAGCATCTCCTTGGGGCAGACCTGCAGGAAGTTGCCCTTTTCCCGGTCCCAGTTCGACAGGATCTCGTCGGCGCGACGCGATCCGGTCTCCTTCAGGTGCCGTTCGATCAGGCCCTTCAACTGATCCTCCCAGTGATCCTGGGTCACCGCGCACATCACCAGCGTTTCCGCGTTGATGTAATCGCGCGCCAGCCCCTCGGGGTCATAGAGATACGCCATCCCCCCGGTCATGCCCGCACCAAAGTTCGCGCCGATCCGGCCCAGGATCACGGCCACGCCGCCGGTCATGTATTCGCAACCGTTCGACCCGCAGCCCTCGATCACGACCGACGCACCGCTGTTTCTGACCGCAAAGCGTTCGCCTGCACGCCCAGCCGCGAACAGATAGCCGTTCGTGGCCCCGTACAGCACGGTGTTGCCGATGATCGTGTTGTTGGCCGCGACCAGCGGGCTGGCCATGGGCGGACGGACCACGATGGTGCCGCCCGACAGGCCCTTGCCGACGTAATCGTTGGCATCGCCCGACACCTCGATCTTGAGGCCCGGTGCCGCAAATGCGCCCAACGACTGCCCGGCGCTGCCGGTCAGACGGACCGTCAGATGGTCGGGCTGCAGGTTGTTGCGCATGCCGAACTTCTGCACGATCAGCGACGATGTGCGCGTGCCGATGGTCCGGTGGGTGTTGCGGACCGCATAGGACAGCTGCATCTTTTCGCCGTCCTCAAAGAACCGGGCGGCGTCCTTGACGATCTCGGCGTCCAGCGTGTCCAGGACCGCGTTGCGCGGCTTGGTGCGGTCATAGACGATCTTGTCCGCGCCATCGACGGTGATCAACAGCGGGTTCAGGTCCAGATCGTCCAGGTTCGCAGCACCCCGGCTGACCTGGGTCAGCAGGTCGGCACGACCGATGATTTCATCGATCGACCGCGCACCGATGGATGCCAGGATCTCACGGACTTCCTGTGCATAGAAGGTGATCAGGTTCACCACCTTGTCCGCCGATCCGGTGAACATGGCGCGCAGCTTTTCGTCCTGGGTGCAGACGCCCACCGGGCAGGTGTTCGACTGGCACTGGCGGACCATGATGCAGCCCATCGCGATCAGGGCGGCAGTGCCGATGCCGTATTCCTCGGCGCCCATCATTGCCGCCATGACGATGTCGCGACCCGTGCGCAGACCACCATCGGTGCGCAGCGTCACGCGTTCACGCAGGCGGTTCATGGCCAGAACCTGATGCGCCTCGGTCAGGCCCATCTCCCATGGCAGACCCGCGAACTTGATCGACGTGGCGGGTGATGCGCCGGTGCCGCCGTTATGGCCCGAAATCAGGATCACGTCGGCCTTGGCCTTGGCCACGCCGGCAGCAATCGTGCCCACGCCCGACGATGCCACCAGTTTCACGGTGATCTTGGCGCGCGGGTTGATCTGCTTCAGGTCATAGATCAGCTGCGCCAGATCCTCGATCGAATAGATGTCATGGTGCGGCGGCGGGCTGATCAGCGTGACGCCTGGGGTCGAGTGACGCAGCCGCGCGATCAGTTTCGTGACCTTCATGCCGGGCAGCTGACCACCCTCGCCGGGTTTCGCACCCTGCGCGACCTTGATCTCCAGCTCTTCGCAGGCGTTCAGGTATTCGGCGGTGACGCCGAAGCGGCCCGACGCCACCTGCTTGATCTTGGCGCAAGGGTTGTCGCCGTTGGGCAGCGGGTGGCTGTGCGCCGGATCCTCTCCGCCCTCGCCACTGTCGGATTTCGCGCCGATCCGGTTCATGGCGATGTTCAGCGTCATGTGCGCCTCGGGCGACAGCGCGCCAAGGCTCATCCCCGGCGTCACGAACCGCTTGCGGATCGAGGTGATCGATTCGACCTCTTCGATGGGCACCGGCTTGCCGAACGGCTTGATGTCCAGCAGGTCGCGGATGTGGATCGGCGGGTTGGCCCGCATCGTGGCACTGAACTGTTTCCAGATGTCATAGCTGGCCTTTTCACAGGCTACCTGCAGCATCTTCATGGTGTTGGCTTCCCAGGCGTGCTTTTCGCCCGACCGCCGCAGCTTGTAGAAACCGCCGACCGGCAGCATGTCCACGTTCTGCGTGCGGAAGGCCACCTGATGCAGCCCCTCCAGCTTGGCCTGCAGACCGTGCAGGCCGATGCCGGAAATGCGCGACTGCATGCCGGGGAAATATTCCGCGACCATGGCGCGCGACAGGCCCACCGCCTCAAAGTTCAGGCCGCCGCGATAGGACGACAGGACGGAAATGCCCATCTTGGCCATGATCTTGAGCAGACCCGCGTCGATGGCGGCGCGGTACCGGCGCATGTTCTCGACCAGGGTGCCGGTCAGCAGACCGCGCGCGATGCGGTCGTCGATCGAATCCTGCGCCAGATAGGGGTTCACGGTGGTCGCGCCACAGCCGATCAGCACCGCAAAGTAATGCGGGTCGATCACCTCGGCCGACCGCACATTCACCGAACAGAAGGTCCGCAGCCCCTTGCGGGTCAGCCAGGAATGCACCGCGCTGGTCGCCAGGATCATCGGCATGGCGACCCGGCCCAGCCCCTGCCCGTCGTCCGACAGCACCAGGTGACCCGCGCCCGACCGCACGGCATCCTCGGCCTCGGCGCGGATGCGTGACAGTCCCTCGCTCAGGGCATCGGGCCCCGCGCCTTCGGCAAAGGTACAGTCGATGACCGTCACCGTGTCGCCGAACATCTTCACCATCTCGTCGTATTCGCCGTTCGCGATGAACGGGCTTTCCAGCACGACGATCTCGGTCTGGGCGCTGCTTTCGTCCAGCACGTTCTTGAGGTTGCCGAACCGCGTTTTCAGCGACATCACCCGCGTCTCGCGCAGACTGTCGATGGGCGGGTTCGTCACCTGGCTGAAGTTCTGGCGGAAGAAATGGCTCATCGGGCGGTACTGGTTCGACAGGACCGCGGGGGGTGTGTCGTCACCCATGGACGCGATGGATTCCTTGGCATCCTCGGCCATCGGAGCCAGGACATGCTCCAGATCCTCATGGGTGTAACCGGCGGCGCTCTGACGGCGGCGCAGGGTGTCGCCCTGATACCGGACCACCTCGGGCAGGTCGCGCATGATGTCGTTCAGTTCGGTGACCTTCTCGATCCACTCTCCGAACGGCTGGCTGACGGACAGACGGTCCTTGATCTCGGTGTCGTGGTACAGCTTGCCGTCCCACATATCGACCGCGATCATCTGGCCCGGCCCCAAAGCGCCCTTTTCGCGCACGCCGGTCTCATCGACCGGGACCATGCCGACCTCGGACCCCGCGATCAGCAGGTTGTCGCCCGTCACGACATAGCGCATGGGGCGCAGGCCGCTGCGGTCCAGACCGCCGCAGACCCACCGCCCGTCGGTCATGGCCAGCGCGGCGGGGCCGTCCCAAGGCTCCATCACCGCGTTGCAATAGGCGTACATGTCCGCCCATGGCTTTGGCATGTCGGTCGTGGCCTTGGACCAGCTTTCCGGCACCAGCATGGTCTTGGTCATCGGCGCGCTGCGCCCCGATCGGACCAGAACCTCGAACACCGCGTCCAGCGCGGCGCTGTCCGACGACCCGGCGGGCACGATCGGCTTGATGTCCTCGGCCGCGTCGCCGAATGCGGACGACGCCATGCGGATCTCGTGGCTGCGCAACCAGTTCAGGTTGCCCTTCAGCGTGTTGATCTCGCCGTTATGGGCCAGCATGCGGAAGGGCTGGGCCAGCCACCACTGCGGGAAGGTGTTGGTCGAATAGCGCTGGTGATAGATCGCGAATGCGCTCTCGAACCGTTCATCCTTCAGGTCGGGATAGAATTCCGCGACCTGTTCGGCCAGCATCATGCCCTTGTAGATGATCGACCGGCAGGACAGCGAACAGAAATACAGCGCCGCGACCTGAGCCGCGATGGCGGCCTTTTCGATCCGGCGGCGGATCACGTACAACTCGCGCTCGAACCGGACCTGATCGATGTCCTTTTCGCAGCGGATCAGGATCTGTTCGATCTCGGGGCGGGTGGCGTTGGCCTTTTCGCCCAGAACGGCGGTGTTCACCGGCACATGGCGCCAGCCATAGATATAGTGGCCCATCCGCAGGACTTCGGATTCCACGATGGTCCGGCAGGCCTCCTGCGCGGCAAAGTTCGTGCGCGGCAGGAACACCTGACCGACCGCGATCAGCTTGTTCTGGTCGGGCTCGTGGCCGGTGCGGCGCACCTGGTCATAGAAAAAGGGCACCGGGATCTGCACGTGAATGCCCGCGCCGTCGCCGGTCTTGCCGTCCGCATCGACCGCGCCGCGGTGCCAGATGGCCTTGAGTGCGTCGATGCCGTTCTGCACGACCTTGCGGCTGGCCTTGCCGTCCAGATCGACGACAAAGCCCACGCCGCAGGACGAATGCTCGTCCTCCTCGCGGTACAGGCTGTTCTTGTCCATCCAGGCGCGGCGGGCTTCCTCGGTGGCTTGCCAATCCATGGTCATGATGCGGCCCTTTCCTGCGGGATCTGCGTCAGCAACTGATCACAGTCGAATTGTGGGGTTGTGGATCCGAACCCGGCCTCGCCGGGAAAGGTGAACAGCACGGGGCTGTCGTCGGTCTGCGTCTCGGCGCCGGTCCAGTCGCTGCTGGTCTCGACCCCGCCATAAAAGCGTTTGAAATCGCGGCTGACATGCTGGTTGCCCTCGCGGGTGATCAGCACCTCGCCTCCGGCGTCGCGGGTGGTCAGGCGGAACTGGGTCCGTTCCAACGTCTGGCCGTCGATCGTGACCGTCTCTCCGGTCAGGGTGTCGGCGCCCTGATGATGCAGACGCTGGCCGTCGTCGGTTTCGGTCCAGAAATCGAAATCATCGCGCCCGGTGCTCAGCAGTTCGCTGAAACTGGCGTGATCCTCGGCCTCCTCGACCAGCCGGTCGATGAGGCCAGAACCCATGCTCTGACTCTCGATCCAGCGGGTCTCGGCGTCGATCGTCGACAGGTGGTACAGACCCTCGCGCCCGAAATGCGCGCTGTGCTGATACCCGTCCGGATCGGCGCTGCAGGTGTAATACTGGCTGACGGTACAGTTGCGGTTCTGCACGGTCACATTCAACGTACAGCCCGCGGGCGGGGTAAAGTTGGCCGCCCCTGCCTGCCCCGCCGCCAACATTCCGCCGGCCAGCACCAGAAACGTCAGTGACCCGGCCAGAACCCTGGACGATGCGTCAACGACCTGCGCCGGCACCGCGCGCTGTTGCCGCGCGCCCCGTGCCTGCCCGGCGGCCTGATGGTGCGCCATCGGTGCGCCCCCCTATTCGGCGGCGACGCGGGCATCGCCCGTCAGGAACGTGGCGATGGCATCCGCCGCCTCGCGCCCGTCGCGGATCGCCCAGACCACCAGGCTGGCGCCGCGCACGATATCGCCCACCGCATAGACGCCGGGAATGGAGGTCATGTGTGTTTCGAAACTGGCCTTGATCGTGCCCCAACGGGTGACCTCGAGGCCGTCGACGCCCCACAGCCTGGGCAGGTCCTCGGGTTCAAATCCAAGCGCCTTGATGACAAGGTCGGCAGGCTCGTCGTAATCGGCCCCGTCGATCAGTTCGGGCGACTGGCGCCCGGTGACGTCGGGCTGACCCAGACGCATCTTTTGAATGCGAACGGACGCGATTTGCGGCAGACCGTCCACGTCACGTTCCTGCGCTTCGGCGGCAACGCCGGTCACATGGCCCGCGAATGCACCGGGTGCGGACAGCCAGACGAACTCGACGCCCTCCTCCTCGGCGTTCTGGACCTCGCGCTGCGATCCCGGCATGTTGGCACGGTCACGGCGGTACAGGCACTTGACCGATTGGGCGCCCTGGCGGATGGCCGTGCGCACGCAATCCATAGCGGTGTCGCCGCCGCCGATGACGACGACGCGCTTGCCCTTGGCATTCAGCTCTCCGTCGTCGAAATCAGGGACGTCGTCACCGAACTCGACCTTGTTGCTGGCGGTCAGATAGTCGATCGCGCGGACGATGCCGCCATGATCGGCATTGTCCAGATCGAGGTCGCGGGTCTTGTACACGCCCGTGGCGATCAGCACCGCGTCGTGCTTGCCGCGGATCGCGTCAAAGCTGATGTCCTCGCCAACATTGCAGTTCAGGACGAACTCGACACCGCCATCGGCCAGCAGCTGGTTGCGGCGCATGACCACGTCCTTTTCCAGCTTGAAGCCGGGGATGCCATAGGTCATCAGCCCGCCCGCGCGGTCATAGCGGTCATAGATCGTGACCTGGAACCCCTGCCGGCGCAGCATGTCCGCCGCGGCCAGGCCGCCCGGCCCCGCCCCGATGATACCCACCGATTCGGCGCGCTCCTGCGCGGGTCGGAACGGCTGGACCCAGCCATTGTCCCATGCGGTGTCGGTGATGTATTTTTCCACGGCGCCGATGGTGACGGTGCCATGGCCCGACTGTTCGATCACACAGTTGCCTTCGCACAGGCGGTCCTGGGGGCAGATGCGTCCGCAGATCTCGGGGAATGTATTGGTCGACTGGCTGACCTCATAGGCCTCCTGCAGGCGACCCTCGGCGGTCAGGCGCAGCCAATCGGGAATGTTGTTGTGCAGCGGGCAATGCGACTGACAATAGGGCACGCCGCACTGGCTGCAGCGGCCGGATTGTTCAGCGGCTTTGGCTGCGGCGAATTCGCGATAGATCTCGTGGAAATCCTCGCTGCGGTCGGCGGCGGCGCGTTTCTCGGGCATCTCGCGCGGGGTCGAGACGAATGTCAGCATCTTCTGCGTGGCCATGGCTGCGCTACCTTCCCTCAAAGGACTTCCGCAACTGCATTAAACCAAGGCATTTCCGATGAAAAGTCAGCAGTGCTGACCTATTAGCCACTTTTCTGGCGCGCGGACGAATTTTTTAGCCGCGCACCACCGATATTAGGTCAGCATTGCTTACATACCAGCGGCAAGCGCCAGCAATGCAACGCTTCCGATGATGATGCGCCACCATGCGAACAGGGCGTATCCGTGCTGCGACACGTATCCCAGCAGCCAGCGCACGACGACAACCGCGGCCAGAAACGCGGTGATGAATCCAACGGCAATATCGTTGATCGCGGCCGCATCCAGCGCCGCACGATTCTGCCACAGATCATAGGTGAACGCGCCCAGCATTGTGGGCATTGCCAGAAAGAACGAGAATTCGGCGGCTGACCGCTTGTCCGCCCCCATCAAAAGAGCGCCGACGATCGTGGCCCCGGACCGCGACACGCCGGGGATCATGGCGATGCACTGGAACAGGCCGATGCGGAACGCCATCGACAGCGGGATATCCTCGGCCCGCGTGTACTGCGGGGTGGTGGCACGACGGTCGACCCACAACAGCACAAAGCCGCCCAGGATCAGCATGACCGCGACCAGCATCGGCGTCTCGAACAGGACCGTCTTGATAAAGTCATGTGCAAGCACTCCGATGACCACCGCCGGGGCAAAGGCCAGCAGGACCGCCCCGATGAAACGGCGCGCAGCCGGGTCATGCGGGGCGTCGCGCACGACCTGCACGATCCGCGCGGCATAGAGGCCCAGAATGGCCAAAAGCGCGCCCAGCTGGATCAGCACCTCGAATGATCGGGCGGGCGAATCAAATCCCACGAAATGTCCCGCCAGCAGCAGATGGCCGGTTGATGATACGGGGATGAACTCCGTCAGCCCCTCGAGAACCCCGAGGGCGGCGGCAACGATCGTGTTCTGGTCCATCAGTTCCCGCGCAGGTTCTTGGCCGATCGCTTGATCGAATCGTATTGGCCCGATGGGCGGAACCGCACCAGGTAATCGTCCAGAACGGACCCGGCCCCCATCGGCACGATACCCAGTTCGGCAAAGCCACGGGCATCTGGGCTGACGACATTGTCCTTGCGCAGCAGGGCCAGCTGATCGCCGCTCAGAGGGCTGGTGAACAGGCCGCCGGTGACGGCCTGGGCCACGCCCATCGCCGCCGACGCAACCCGCGCAAGGGGAAAGGGCATGTTCACCACCGCGCGGCGGCGATGGACGGCGGTCAGCACCTGCCCCACGATCTGGCGCGTGGTCAGGATCTCGGGGCCGCCCAGTTCATAGATGCCGGTGGCGGCGGCGCCGGTGGCGCCCATCACGGCGGCGCGGGCGACATCGCCCACAAAGACCGGCTGCATCCGGGTGTTTCCACCCACGATCGGCATCACCGGCCCCATCCGCGTCATGCCCGCAAATCGGTTGTAGAAGTTGTCGTCGGCACCAAAGATCACCGACGGGCGCAGCACGACCGCATCGGGACGCGCGGCCAGCACTGCGGCCTCACCCCGTGATTTCGACGCGATGTATTTACTGTCCGATTCGGTGTCGATCCCCAGCCCCGAGATGTGGACCAGCCGCGCGACACCCATTTCCGCCGACAAGCGTGCGATGTTGTCAGCGCCGGTCTCGAACACGGTCTTAAAGGTGCTCTTGCCCTGGGCGGACAGGATGTTGACACAGTTGATCGCCGCATCGGCCCCGGTCAGGGCGGCGCGGACAGAGTTTTCGTCGCGGATGTTGCACATGACGGGGACGACCTGTCCGACCGCGCCATAGGTGCGGGTGAACAGCGCCTCGTCGGGGCGGCGGACGGCTATGCGGACGCGCCAGCCCTCCTTGGCCATCAACCGGGCCACCTGCCGGCCGACAAAGCCCGATCCGCCAAAGATCGTGACCAGTTTCGCCATGGGCGTCTCGCCTCCCTCTGATAGGCCGAATGTTGCGTGATCCTTACCCGCGCCGCGCGTTCCGGGCAAGGCTGCGCAAGGTCGCGGGCAGGTTCGCGCACGGTCGTGGCAGGTCTGCGTAAAAAACTGTCGAAAAACTTTCATGCACCCCATTGACGCCCCCCCGCACTCGCTTTAATCAGCCGCTCATACCACCTGCCCAGGTGGCGGAATTGGTAGACGCGCACGGTTCAGGTCCGTGTGCCGCAAGGTGTGGAGGTTCGAGTCCTCTCCTGGGCACCAAAAACAAAACCCCCGAAAACCTTGTGTTTTCGGGGGTTTTGCTTGTCCGGCGGGACGATCCGACCTTGGGGCTTTTCATTTCCGCGCGGGTCGCGTTCCCTCACGCGAAACATGGGGACGCGATGAGTTTGTATCTGGGGATCGACGGGGGCGGCACCGGCTGCCGGGCGGCCATTGCCGATGCGGATGGCCGCGTCCTGGGCCGGGGCGAGGGCGGGCCCGCCAATATCAATTCCGACCCGTTCGCCGCGGTGGTCAGCGTTCTGGCCGCGGCGACGGCGGCGATGGTTCAGGCCGGGGCCACGCCTGCGGACCTGACCGCCGTCCTGGGTCTGGCCGGGGGCGGCATGCAGGACGCGGCCCGCGCGATGCAGGCGCGCCTGCCCTTTGCGCGCAGCCGGGTCGTGAACGATGCCGTCACCGCCGCGCGCGGCGCGCTTGGGCCCGATGATGGCATTCTGGTCGCGATCGGCACCGGATCGGTGCTGGCGGTCCAGCGGGCCGGCCGCCTGCGTCAGATCGGCGGGCGCGGGTTTCTGATGGGGGATGAGGGCAGCGGAGCCGTTATAGGCCGCGCCCTTCTGGCGCAGGCGATGCGGGCGGGCGACGGGCTGGCCCCGGACACACCGCTGTTGGCGTCCCTGCGCGACGAATTCGGCGGGTTCGAGGGGATCATCGCCTTTGGCACCGCCGCCACGCCCGCCCGGTTCGCCGAACTGGCTCCGCGCCTGGTCGGATCGGACGATCCCGCGGCACGTGCCATCATGGATCAGGCGGTGACCCAGATCGGCGATGCGGTGCGCGTGCTGCAGGACGGCGCGCACCTGCCGGTGGTCTGTACCGGCGGGCTGGGGCCATTCTATGCCGCGGCGCTGGCGGCCGACTGGCCCGTTGCCCCCGCGCGCGGCAGCGGCGTGGACGGCGCGCTGGACATGGCGCGGGAATGGGCACCATGACCGCCCAGACCCTGGCCGCGACGACGCTGTTCGACGGCGAACGCCTGCGGGACGGCATGGCGGTGATCCTGCGCGACGGGGCGATCGATTCCGTCGTGCCCCGCCCTGATGGCATGGCCCCGATGCCCGGTATACTTGCCCCCGGCTTTGTTGACCTGCAGGTGAACGGCGGCGCGGGGCTGATGGTCGGTGCCGAGACCGACGCCGCGGCGCTGGCGCGCATCTGTGCGGTGCATCGCGGTTTGGGCTGCGCGGGCATCTTGGCGACGCTGATCACCGACGCACCGGATGTCACGGCCCGCGTGGTGGCCGCAGGCATTGCCGCCGCCCGCGCGGGCACGCCGGGATTTCTGGGCCTGCACCTTGAAGGTCCGCATCTGGACCCCCGCCGCGCGGGCGCGCATGACACAGCGCTGATCCGCCCGATGACCGACGCCGACATGACCCGCCTGATCGCTGCCCGCGCGGACCTGCCTGCGCTGATGGTGACCTTGGCCCCCGAGGCCGCAACCCCCGCCCAGATCACCGCCCTGACCGCGGCGGGAATCGTCGTCAGCCTGGGCCACAGCGACTGCACCCTGGATCAGGCGCAGGCGGCATTCGCGGCGGGGGCGCGCTGTGCCACGCACCTGTTCAACGCCATGAGCCCGCTTGGCCACCGCCAGCCCGGCCTGACAGGCGCGGTTCTGGCGGGCAATGCGCAGGCAGGGATCATCGCGGACGGTATCCATGTCGATCCGGCGGCGCTGTGCATCGCGTTGCGCGCACGGCGGCAGGGGCTGTTTCTGGTCAGCGACTGCATGGCCGTCGCGGGGACGACGCTGACCGAATTTCCCCTGCAGGGCCGCCGCATTCTGCGCCGCGACGGGCGGCTGGCACTGGCCGACGGCACGCTGGCCGGGGCGGACCTGCGGCTGGACCGTGCGGTCCGGGTCGCGGTGGCTGCGGGGGCCGGGCCGGCACAGGCGCTGGCGATGGCGACATCGGTTCCGGCGCACCTGATCGGCGCGCGTGCCGGACGCATTGCACCGGGGCGGGCGGCGGACCTGATCCTGCTGGACGCGGATCTGAACCTGACCGGCATCCACGACGGCGCGGGATGGCGCCCGCCGCACCCCTGACCGCCGCCCACGGCCCGTGCTGGAACCACCGCATCGACAGCGCGTCCGTCGAGGGGACGATCACTCCATGCGACAGACAATGCGCGCCCTGACGACCGCAGGGTGGCATATCCCTTTGAGGATGCCGCCCCGCTCTGATATGAACGGGGTCACGATACAGGAAACCCGTGCGGCCATGAACAGCCTGTCCCCCGATCCGTCGTCGCGCTGGAAATCGAACGCGACGCGGACAATCGTCACGACCGTCAAGAACGAGGGGCCGTTCCTGTTGGAATGGCTGTGCTATCACCGGTTGATCGGTTTCAACCGGTTCGTGATCTATTCCAACGACTGCACCGACGGCACGCATCAGATGCTGCAGCTGCTGGATCAGGCTGGAATCGTCATGCATTATGACAACAGCGACATGATCGCGGGCCTGCCCGACGACCCGCAACGCCGCGCCTATGCCCGCGCCATTGCCCTGCCGGAGGTGACGGAAAGCGACTGGATCGCGGTTCTGGACGGGGATGAGTTCTTTCACGTCAACACCGGCGACGGCACGCTGGACGCGCTGTTCGCGGCGCTGCCCGACCGTACGGACGCGATAGCCGCACAGTGGCGCATCTTTGGCAATGGCGGGGTGATCAGGTTCCGCGACGACCTGCAGATCGGCCAGTTCACGATGGCCTCGCCCAAGGACGTCCCGCTGTGCAACAACCAGTTCGCGGTCAAATCATTGTTCCGTCCCCTGCCCGTGCATCGGCTTGGCGTGCATCGGCCGATCTTTAAGGGATCGTTCGGCACTCCGGTGAACCCGATGCTGTTCGTGAACGGGTCGGGGGCCGACATCACCGCGGATTTCCTGCGCATGCGGTGGAGCACGACGCCCGCGATGGCGGGATATGACCTGTGCCACGTCAACCACTACATGATCCGCGCCAGCGAGGTCTTTTTGATGAAGCGTTGGCGCGGCACGGCCAACAGCGCCGATTCCGATCGGATCAATTTCGACTATTACGAAAAATACAATCTGAACGCGGTCACGGAAACCGGAATCACCGCATGGACCGACCGGGTGGAACAGGCGCGGGCCGAACTGATCGGGCTGATGCCCGCGCTTGGGGCCCTGCACACAGAGGCCGTGGTCCAGTTCCGCCATCAAATCGACATCCTGTCCGCGCAACTGCTGGCCGAGGCCCCGGACCAGCATGCCCGCCTGTTCGACCCGGCCATTCTGCAGGCCGAAACCACGCGCCGCCAGGCCGCGCTGACTGCGCGCCGCGCGCGTCTGGCGACGATCGCCGCCGCCCCGCCACCGCCGCCGGCGGCGATCCCGGTACGCAAGGTCATTCCCTCGGCCATCCTGCTGGCGCCGCTGCTGGACGGGCCGCCGGTGCCCACCATGCCGCTGCTGTCGATGACCCCCTGGGCCACCCTGCCCGACACGCCGGAACCAACCCCCGCCGAACCGCCCGCGCCAGAAGTGCCGCCGCAATGGCTGATCGATCTGCGCAGGTCGCCCTATCGACGCGGATTCTACCATTCCGAGGAGGAGTTCGCCGCCCTGCATGTCGAACGCGAACGCGCGCACCTGTTCGTCAGCTTTGACAACCTGTCGCAGGTCGGCCACGACCAGATCGACCGCGAGGCATGGGGCTATGAATTCGCGCGCAAGTCGGGGTGGTCACAGCTGGGCATCTTTGCGTTCCGGGCCAACTGGTTCCGCAATGACACGCTGTTCGCCTATCTGCGCCAGCTGCGCGACAACGGCCTGTTCGCCCGCTACCAGACGGTGACATTCGCGGGGACGTCGATGGGGGCCTATGCGGCCTGCGCGTTTTCCGCGGTCGCGCCGGGGGCGCAGGTCATCGCCTTTTCGCCGCAATCGACACTGTCGCCCGCCCTGGTCCCGTGGGAGACGCGTTTTCCCGGTGGGCGTGCTGCGGACTGGACCGGCGACTTTGCCGATGCCGTCGATCAGACCTCCACCGCAGGACCGGTCTATCTGATCTATGATCCGACGGAACCTGCCGACGCCGCCCATGCCGACCGCTTTGCCGGACCCAACATCGTGCGGCTGCGCACCCCGCTTGCGGGCCACAAGACCGCGCTGCGGCTGCGCCAGACCAACACGCTGTCCCAGGTGGTGCGCGGCCTTGCGACGCGCACCATGGATGCGCAGGCGTTCCACGCCCTGTATCGCCAGTCGCGCCTGCAGCCGTGGTACCTGGACGCGCTTGGCCAGCGCCTACAGGCGCGGGGCAGGACCGACTGGTTGCGGCGTCTGTCCGATATCGCGGGCCGCAACGGCCGTCCCGGCATGGCCAAGGCGCTGGAGGCGCGCGCCGCCAGCCCAGCACCACATCCGTCCTGACCCCCCGCCGCAACCGAAAGCGCCCGCATGCCCCGCAAGACCGCCCCGCAGACCCAACCCGCCCCCGCCGGGCCGGACATCGCGCTGCACATGCTGATGAACGACAGCGCACCGGTCCTGCTGGACTGGGTGCTGCATCACCACCATGCGGGCTTTCGCAGCATCACCGTTCATGGTGACGGCGCCAATGCGCAGGCCACCGCGCTGGCCCAGTCGCTGGCGGCGGCGGGCCTGATCGATTTCGTCCCCGCGACCCGCCCCGGTATCGCCCATGACAAAGCCCGCCAGATCCGCGCCCTGGATCTGGCGCTGGAAAAGGCCATGCAGGATCGCAACGATCACCTTCTGTGGCTGGAGCCGGACGATTTTGTCATCATCGACATCGGGGCGGGCCAGCTTGCCGACCTGGCACAAGGGCTGGGACAGTTTCCCGACCTTTTGTCGCTGACCATGCAGGTGGCGGGCGGGTCCGGGCAAAGCCGCTATGCCGACCTGGCACCGACCGAACGCTTTCGCCGGGGCACTGGCAACGCCACGGGCAAGATGTCGGTCGCGACCCCCCTGCGCACGATATTCCGCCCGCAGCTGGCCCGTGGAGTAAAGCCCGCCCGCCCGACCCTGAAGCCCAAGTTCGCCCGCGGCAAGGAACCAGTGACCTGGCTGAACGGCGCCGCCGAGGACGTGTCTGAGCGGTATCTGCAAAAGGGCTGGATGACGATGCCGGACCAGCCGGGGCTGGGACTGGCCCATGTCATCGCCTTCATGGCACAGGACCGCGAAACCTTTTTGCTGCGCCGAACCGGTGCGGGAAAGACACTGCCCTTCATCACGCCGGAACATCTGCGCACGACCATCCAGCAGTACCAGCGGCTGAACTTTGCCATGGCCGACATCGGACCGGACCAGGCGTTCCTTCGGGCCCACCGCGACAGACGCGCCGACTTTCTGACCCGCCACCCCAAGGTCGCATCGCGCCACGCCGCCGTGGTCGCAGAGTTCTCGGGGCGGCTGGACCGGCTGCTGGCAAATCAGGACCCGCGGGCCGCCGCGATCATCACCGCCTTTGTCGAGGGCCGTCCGATTCAGGCCACGGCGTTCGACTGGCCCGTTCCGTTCGGCGTCACGGCCACCCCCCCCGCCCTGTCCGAGATGGATTCGGCCTGGGCCGAGCGGCTGTCCCGTCCCGAAGCCGAGGATGCCCCGCAGGAGGAGGACTGGGACGACACCGACGACGATGACGCCCAGGCCGCGCCTGTCGCGCCCGTACAGCCCGCGCCCGACGCCGCGCCCCAGATCGCGGCGCCCGCATGGCTCAGCGACCTGCGCCTGTCGGGGCAGGCGCACGGTTTCTATCATTCGATGCCGAACTATGCCTGCACCTATGTGGCGCGGTCGCGCGAACATCTGTTGGTTTCGTTCGACAACCTTGCATCGGTGCGCGAACATCCGGTGACCCGCGAACCATGGGGTTACAAGTTTATCCGCAAGGAGGGGTGGTCGCACCTGGGCATCCTGTCCTATGTGCCCGGCTGGTTCCGCGATGCGGCGCTGCACCGCTATCTGATGTCGCTGCGCGACAGCGGGTTTTTCGAACAGTTCGATCAGGTGACGCTGTTCGGGACGTCGATGGGGGGATACGGCGCGGCGGCCTTTGCATCGCTGGCACCGGGGTGCCGGGTCGCGGCGTTCTCTCCGCAATCGACGCTGTCGCCGCGGCTGGCGGGGTGGGACCAGCGCTATCCGACCGGCAAGCGGTCCGACTGGACCGGGCCATTCGCCGATGCCGCCGCTGAATCGCGCCTCGCGGCGCAGGTCTGGCTGTTCTACGACCCTGCTGTGGATCACGATCGCCGCCATGTGCAACGTTTCGACGGCCCGAATGTGACCCGGGTCCCACTGCGCCATGCGGATCACAAGACAGCGCTGATGCTGCGCAACGGCCGCGTTCTCAGCGACGTGATGCGCGACATCGCGACCGGTGCGGCCACGCTGCCGCGGATGATGCAGCATTACCGTGCGTGCCGCCACCTGCCGGACTATCTGGCCGGTGTCCGGGCCCGCGCCGACCGCGGCACCAACGCAGCGCGCCTGACCCGCGTGGACCGCCTGATCGCAGATCTGTCGCGCCCCGGTGCCGCAGACCGCTAACCCCCACACCCCACCGGGCGCCCAAGGACAGTGTGGCACAAGACCAGCCAGACAGAGCGATGCCTGACCGCGCAGATCGGGGTCACTGTGCTAACCCGCCGGCGACGGGATACCTTGAGCGGCAACTGTCTTTAGGCGGGGCCGCACGATCACGCAAGCGCGCAAGCCCACGATCAGGTGGACAGGGCCGGTAACGGCGCCGATCGGACCGGGAAACCTGACCTTGCAATGGCAGACCCGACCCCCGGCAATGCTGCCAAGGACTGTGATGCCGCATCAGGATTGCTGCATCGGCGCTCCATGTCACCGCAGCGTCCATTCCGACAGGGTGGAAACGGGACCGAGAGCCTCACCGGAACAGCCCCGATCACATCGGCGGGCCGCCGCGACCGGTGCCCCAAACGTGCCGCGGACATCGGCCTTGATGGCGATCCGGAGGCAAACAGCTTAGAGATCGCGCGTGGTTCCCAACCCTTGCGATGTCAGCGACTATCGCAGCAGATAGTAATCCAACGGGTCGCTGAACAGCAGCCTGCACAGCATCGTTCTAGCCGGGCGGACCCGTAACGCAGGCGACCTGAAGTCATTGCACGGCGACAATACCTGACGTCCCCAGGCCTGTGACTGATCTCGCCAAATGGAACAGGTGTACCGCGTCAGGAATGACCGTCGGGCAGGTCAGCCGCGCGGTCGTAAAGGCTGCACCGCATCGATCTGGGCGCGTCTGTCACGACGCATCCTTCCACATTCCGGCCATGGGGAAATGCGCACGTTCCCGCAGAGTGCACAGTCGCGTTTCCAGAATCCGCCATCAATCTCCCATCAGACCGACCAAAACCTCATGGACCAGCACAAGGCAGGCGTCTTCGTCATCCGCCATGGTTCGCGCTTCGCCCAACCGGGCACGCGCCTCGATCAACGCTTCGCCACCATCGCCTGCATCGTCCGCCTCGTCGACAGCCTCGGTCGCACCGTCCGCATAGGGTGCGGGCTGTTCATCGGCTGCGCCTTCGGTCACGGACAGAGCCTCGCGTGCGCCGGCAACCCCCTGCCCCCCTGACGATGCGGATATGGCCAGGCGCGCCGCGTCATCCAGTCCCTCTTCCAGGAAGGCGATACGATCACTGCAATCCGCGATCGCCGGCGCCGCGATCAGCACAAGACCGCCTGCCAAAAGCATCTGTTTCAGGGTCATCGACATGTCCTCAGGTGCGAAGTTGATCGCCCACCGGGAGGCGGCGGATGCGGGTACCGGTGGCGGCAAAGATCGCGTTGATGATGGCCGGTGCGACGGGCGGCAGGCCCGGCTCCCCGACCCCGCCCAACGGCTGATCATAGCCGCCGGATGACACAAGATGGACGTTGATCTCTCGTGGCGCGTTTTCCATGCGGGGGATCAGATAGGTGTCAAAGTTGTCCTGCTGCGCGCGGCCGTCCTGAAAGGTGATCTCGGTCGTCAGGGCCTGGCCTGCGCCCATGATGACGGCCCCCTCCATTTGCGAACGGATGCGGTCGGGATTGACATGGGCGCCGCAATCGATGGCGATCTCGACGCGCGGGATCCTCACCTCGCCGTCCACGACCTCGACCTCGGCCGCAACGGCGACGTGGCTGACAAAGCTGTAATGCGCAGCCAGCCCAAGGCCACGACCAGCAGGCATCTGACGGCCCCACCCGATCGCCTCGGCGACCGTTTCCGTGACCTTGCGCAGCCGCCCGGTATCGATCGGATAGCGCTCGGGGCTTTCGCCATAGTTCCAGACGTCGCCGATCTCGCTTGGGTCGATCAGGCGCGCAGGGCCGATCACCTCCAGCAGATACTCCAGCGGATCGCGCCCTGCCGCCTCTGCCAGTTCGGCGATGAAGGACTGGATCGCAAAGGCATGCGGGATGTTGGACACCGACCGATACCAGCCGATGCGCACATGCGCCGGGGCCTGCGGGTTCTCGGCGCGGACATTCGGGATGTCCAGGGGCATGTTGGTCAGTCCCATGCCCAATTCGAATGGCAGCTTTTGTTTGGGATCGGGCACAAAGATCGAGCCGATCGTGGGTGCGGCGGTACGATGCAGCCACGCGATGGCCTTGCCTTGCGCGTCCAGCCCCGCCTCCAGCCGTTCGACCGAGACGGTGTGGTAATAGCTGTGGTGCAGGTCGTCCTCGCGCGTCCATGTCAGCTTGACCGGCGCGCCCATTTCCTTGCTGAGAATGGCGGCCTCCAAAACGAAATCGGGCTTGGACTTGCGTCCAAAGCCGCCGCCCAACAGCGTGACGTTGACGGTCACGTCCTCCTCGGACAGCTCCATCCGCTGCGCCAGACGGAGGCGGGTGACCTGTGGGGCCTGCACGCTGGCCCAGACCTCGCATGATCCATCGCGGACATCCGCCACGGCGGCAGGTGGCTCCATCGGGGCCTGTGCCAAGTGGGGGATATAGTATTCCGCGACTACGCGGGTCGGCGCATCCGCCAACGCTGCCGCCACATCGCCCCGGTTCAGGACCAGGGCCCCGTCGCCGGTCTGAACGGCCGCCTCAAGCTCTGCCTTGAAATCGTCCGATGAATAGCCGGCATGCGGGCCGTCCTCCCATTCGATGACCAGCGCCTCGCGTCCCTTGATGGCGGCCCAGGTGTTGCGGGCGATCACCGCGACACCGCCAAGCGGCTGGAATTCCGCGGGGATGGCGGGCGGGTCCAGACGCACGACACGCTCGACCCCGGCGACCTGCAGGGCGGCGCTGTCATCAAGGCTTGCGACCTTGCCGCCAAAGACCGGGGGGCGGGCGATGACGGCATACATCATCCCCTCGCGGCGCACATCGATCCCATAGGTGGTGGTCCCGCGGGTGATGTCGTCGTTGTCCACCAGCCCCACGTCGCCCTTGCCGATATAACGGAACGTCGCCGGATCCTTCAGGCGCAGCCCCTCGCGGTCGGGGACCGGCAGGGCGGCTGCGGCGGCGGCCAGCTCTCCATAGCCCATGGTGCGGTCCGATGCGGCATGGCGCACGACATGGCCCTCGGCGCGCACCTCGGACAGTGGGACATCCCACGCATTGGCGGCGGCCTGTTCCAGCATGGTCCGTGCGGATGCCCCGGCGCGGCGCATCGGACCAAAGAAATGGCGCAGGCTGCGCGAACCGTCGGTATCCTGGTTGCCGTACAACGGCTCATTGCCGGGGGCCTGGATTACGCGGACCATGTCCCATTCGGCCTCCAGCTCGTCGGCCACGACCATCGCGATCGACGTGCGCACACCCTGCCCCATCTCGGACCGGTGGACGGTCACGGTAACCATGCCGTCTTCGGCGATGGACACGAACACGTTCGGATCATCGCTCCAACCGTTCGGCATCGCGTCGGCACCGAACTGGACAGGCTCCTCCTGCGCACGGGCCAGATTTGGCAGGCCCACGGCCAGAACCAGACTGCCCGCGCCCATGCCCAACAACAGGGACCGGCGGCTGACATTCGCGATGCGGGCGGATGCGACGGGGGTGTTCAGCATCATTCGGTCCTCGCTTCGGCGGCTTGCTTGACGGCCGCGCGGATGCGCGGATACGTACCGCAGCGGCACAGGTTCGCGCTCATCACCGTGTCGATATCCTCGTCGGTCAGATCGGGCGTCGTATCGACCAGGGCCGCGGCCTGCATGATCTGCCCCGCCTGACAATAGCCGCATTGCGACACGTTCAGATCGCGCCACGCGACCTGAACCGGATGGTTGCCGTTCTCATCCAGCCCCTCGATGGTGCGAACCTCGGACCCTTCGGCGATTGAAATGGGGGTGATGCAGGCAAATGTCGGATAGCCATCCAGATGGATCGTGCAGGCACCGCATTGTGCAATGCCGCAGCCGAATTTCGTCCCGGTCAGCCCCAATTCGTCGCGCAGATACCACAGCAACGGCATTTCGGGATCGCCATCAAAGCTGTGTTCCGTTCCGTTCACGGTCAGGGTGATCATGATGGCTTCCTCGCTCTCGAATTTTGGACAGTCGGCACGGCGTGTATCGGTCGCTCCACTGGTGGAAACACGGCGCCAACGAAAAAGTTCCGCATGAACGCAGGTCCGGATCGCAAAAAGGCCGGATCGCGACAAAGAGAATTTGCCTTAACCACGTCAAAGCCTTTCCATGAGGCAAGCGTCGCAGGGAGACGGACAAGCACCGCTACCGCTGCGCGGTCCGGCAAGACACGCGGGAACGGTCGACATGGGGCCCGCGGATGGACCATCCTTTGCCATACAGCGGGCGGCAGAGCGCCCCCTCTGGCGTGAAAGCGCGCAGTCGCAAATGCGGCGAGAAGTGCGTCCGACAAGAATGGCGGGATCCCTCGATCCGGGGTGCGATCTAGGTCTGGCGTTCAGGGGCACGATATCCTGAATACAGCGGTCGCGTATGTCGCCACAGATATAAGGCGCAATATTCGCGTTGCAGAACATCAAAGTGAAGTTTCGATCAGGTCGATGTACCGATCCTTGGGTGGCCAGCAGACCATGTTTTCAGCACGGCAGCGGATGTCGTCGAACAGGCATGCACGGCTGGACAGGTTGCGGCACAAGACGTGGGGCCAACAGCGGCAAGGTCCCAAGCTGCACGATGATCTGATTTCGCAAGCCGAAAGCATCTGCAGAGGGCGGTGAAAGCGTACAAGCGACAGAGGTTTTTCTGCCGAACCCTGCTCATGGTCGTTCCGCGATGCAGGCGAACAGGCAAGGTGCAGGTCATCCGGATCAGGGCAGTCGGTTCACCGGCGTGGACGGGGTTACGTTGTCACGCGCGCCCACGCTGTTGCGCATCCGATAAACCGGGGTGGCAACGGCTGCGTCTACCGGCGACCGTCACCAACTGACCGCGAACAGATCACGTGCAGGACCATCCGGACCCGTCAGGGGACAGTCCACGGTCGGCATCCAGGGCGCTGGCATGCGGGGGGGGGGCAGGATGCTGGCGCCAGCCACGTTGAAACGGCACCAAATGACAAACCGCAAAGGCGTCCACACAATGCAGGGTCATTCACCAGTCAAAGATGAGGCGACGTCAATTTCCGATCGAAACTGCTCAACCCCGCTCTGCGCCGGGTCGACCTCCGGATGCGGCGCTGTCCGTCCTGTATTCGCTTGGTCGCATCGTCGTGGTGTCGCAAACGCAAAGCGCCAAAGCGACACGAACCCATGCAGACAGGGCACTGGCTGGCGCATTTCAACTGCCCCGAAGCAGTCCCGCATGTGACGGCGTTCCCGCATCACGCGCCGGTGCAGGGTCAGCCTGATCGCGTATCGCGGAATGCCCACGGCTTGGTGTCACATTGGGCTGGGCATCGGCGCCCTGATCCCATCACCCCGCGATAGGATCAGGGTAAGGTTTTCCATTCCATGCCATCATGACGACCAGTCGCCAGACAGCGCGGCCAGGCGCGCGTGGATAATTTGATCTCGGGTCTCGCGGACATGGACAATTTGCTGCGATCCGCGGCGGTACAGCGCCAAGATGGTCGCGCCCCCGGATCCGGTGTCGATGTTGAATTCGGTATCACCCTCGAATTGAATGACGAAGGGGGTATTGTCCGCCATTCTGGTCAGCGTCATCCGGGGCATGATGGACGTTTCCCTTTGCGGCGCAATGATCCGCAGGGTTGGGTATTGTACCGATCCGTACAGTAATTCGTCGTACCGATCCAGCACCCCAACAGCGCAACCAGCGGTTGTCCGCCGACTGCATGGTTACGTATCAGGATAGATCATTGACCAACCGCGGGCACGCGTCGCGGAGCGTGGTGCCTCAATGCCCCCCGGAACGGTCGGCGGGTAACGGGATATCGACAACCCGATACGTCAATGCGTTTCGATCAGCGCCCCTATCGCGTGCGCGTCGCAGGTCCGCTGGTGATGGCGTCGTGCCGGCTGGTGCCTGCCTGCGCACTGCGGGATGCGCCGTCCATGGCGCGCACCATGGCAACCTGCATGTCCAGCTTTTCTCGCAGGGTTCGATAGACGGAATTGTGGGAATAGGCCGTCAGGGCGGTATCGATAAGCGCCCAGTCCTCACCGGACATGGACAGGCGAAACATCGTTTCATTCCGGATACGGTGCATACTGGCTACCTCGAACAACTACACGCTGTATGTAAGCCGTTTTGACCAATGGCACACTTGGCTATTTGTACAGGCATGGAAAACACGCCCCATGACGCGGAAACCGTGGGTCCATCAGGCCCTTCCGGCGGGGTTTGGTGTATGGTGCCGGGGTGACGCGGATCATCACGCAAAACCATCGCCATGCCAATGGTTGCCGCGCCCATGCCCAACCGTCAGGTCCCCGCGACCAATCCGCGCATCGTCCGGACAGCCCGCTGGCGGATGCCATGCCGTGCATCTGAATGATTGAGGCGATTGCTGAAATCACACAGCCGATTTCAGCAATCGCACGTGGTACCCACGATCGGGACGCGGTGGGAACTCTGATCCGACCCCACAGCCATGGGCATCATTTCGACGACGGACGCCGACGCGCCCGCCGCAGTCGTCACATGTTCGGATAGTTGGGGCCGTCTCCGCCCTGCGGGGTGGTCCAGACGATGTTCTGGCTGGGATCCTTGATGTCGCAGGTCTTGCAGTGCACGCAGTTCTGGAAATTGATCACGAAACGCGGGCCGGACGCATCCTCGACCACCTCATAGACGCCGGCCGGGCAATAGCGCTGTGCCGGTTCGGCATATTCAGGCAGGTTCACCGCAATTGGCACCGACGGGTCGCGCAGGGTCAGGTGGCAGGGCTGGCTTTCCTCGTGATTGGTAAAGCTGAAGGCCACGTTGGTCAGCCGGTCGAACGACAGCTTGCCGTCCGGGCGTGGATAGTCGATCGCCTTGTGGTCACGCGCCTTGCCGGTGGCGGCAGCGTCGGATTTGCCGTGCGACCAGGTCCCAAGCGGGTTCCAGCCGGTCAGATTTGCGGTCCACATGTCCACCGCGCCCAGCATCAGGCTGGCCGACAGGCCCAGGCGCGACCAGATCGGCTTGACGTTGCGCACGCGCTTCAGGTCTGCGCCGATGGCACCGTCGCGAACCGCGCCGTCGTAATCGGTCAGCCGGTCGCCCTGACGTCCCGCCTTGATCGCGGCGGCGGCGGCATCGGCGGCCTCGATCCCCGAGATCATCGCGTTGTGGTTGCCCTTGATGCGCGGCACGTTGACCATGCCTGCCGAACAACCCAGCAGCACACCGCCGTCAAAGGACAGCTGCGGCAGCGACTGCCAACCGCCCTCGGTGATGGCGCGGGCGCCATAGCTGATGCGCTTGCCCCCCTCCAGCAGGTCGGCCACCATGGGATGGTGCTTGAAACGCTGGAACTCCATGTATGGGTACAGGTACGGGTTCACATAGTTCAGGTGGACGACAAATCCGACCAAAACCTGATTGTTCTCAAGGTGATAAATAAAGCTGCCGCCGCCGGCATTCTTGCCCAGGGGCCAGCCCATCGTGTGCACGACGCGGCCCTTGTGGAACTTGTCGGGGGAAACCTCCCAGATTTCCTTCATGCCCAGACCGTATTTCTGGGGATCGCCATGAGCCGACAGGTTCAGCCGCGCGTCGATCTGCTTGGCCAGGCTGCCGCGCACGCCCTCGGCGATAAAGACGTATTTGCCGTGCAGCTCCATCCCCGGCTCATAGCCGTCGCCGATGCTGCCATCGGGTTCGCGGCCGAACTCTCCGGCGACGACGCCCTTGACCCTGTCGCCGTCCCAGACGACCTGGCTGGCGGCCATGCCAGGAAAGATCTCGACGCCCAGACCCTCGGCCTGTTCGGCCAGCCAGCGACAGACATTGCCCATGCTGACGATATAGTTACCGTGGTTCGACATCAGCGGCGGCATCGGCCAGTTCGGGACACGCACCTGTCCGGCCTCGCCCAGCACATAGAAATTGTCGTCGGTCACCTCGGTCGTGACCGGGGCACCCTTGTCGCGCCAGTCGGGGATCAGCCGGTCCAGCCCGCAGGGATCCAGCACCGCACCCGACAGAATGTGGGCGCCGACCTCGGAGCCTTTTTCCAGAACCACGACGGACAGTTCGGCGTCGATCTGCTTCAGCCGGATCGCGGCCGCCAGGCCCGCGGGCCCCGCACCCACGATGACGACGTCGTATTCCATCGATTCGCGAACGAACTCTGTCTGGTCTGTCATGTTCTGATGTCCCCTGAGTGGCAAACTGGCTGTCAAACAGATAGCGACCCCTGCGAACGGGGGCAATCGTAACGCGGCGATTGAACGCGCGTGTTTGTGCCATTCGGGCCATGCAGGCTTGCATTGGGCGTCATTTTGGTGACCATGTCGGGGATCAGCTTCCGCGCCCCTGCCATTTCACAATGGCAGGGGCGTTGGCTTGGCACCCGCAGGACAAACGCATCCCAACAAGGATCAGGGCAGCGATGGAAAAGATACCGATGACCCCCACCGGCGTGGCAGCGCTGGAACGCGAGATGGGGCAGCTGAAATCCAAGGAACGTCCCGCCATCATCCGTGCCATCGCCGAGGCGCGCGAACATGGCGACCTGTCCGAAAACGCGGAATATCACGCCGCCCGCGAAAAGCAGGGCTTTGTCGAGGGACGCATCAAGGAACTGGAGAGCCTGCTGTCGCGCGCCGAGGTCATCGACCCCGCAAAGCTGTCGGGCAGCATCAAGTTCGGCGCCCGCGTCAAGCTGATCGACGAGGACACCGATGAAGAGCGCAACTATCAGATCGTGGGAGAGGCAGAGGCCGACATCGAACGCGGGCTGCTGAACATCCGCTCTCCGCTGGCCCGCGCCCTGATCGGCAAGGACGAGGGTGACAGCGTCGATGTGACCACCCCCGGCGGTCAGCGCAGCTATGAAATCGTCGAGATCCGGTACGGATGACCCCATGTCCCTGATTGCACGCATCACCAGCCTGGCGAACCGCGATCGCCTGACCACGGTCGGCTTTGCGCTGACCGGCGTCTGGTTGTTTCTGGTCACCCTGTTCTGGCTGTTGGGACCCGCGGGAACCGATGGTGGGGCATCGGGCGTGGCACGACTGGTTTCGATCATGGGGACGGTGCTGCCGCTGGCCCTGATCTGGATGGGCGTATCGCTGGCCCGTCAACTGGCCATCCTGCGCGCCGAGGCCGAGGATCTGCGTGCCAGACTGGCCCATCTGGGTGGTGACGCCGCTGCCGCGGATGACCAGCCGCAGGCCGGCCCGCGCGCCGATCCCCAAGGCACTGCCGCACCGCGGCCTGCAGCCCCGCTGCCCAAGTCCCGCCAGACCGCGGATCAGCGCCAGGCCGCGCTGCGTTTTGAAACGCAGGGCGGCCCGGTCGATGCCGCGACCCTGATCCGTGCGCTGAACTTTCCCGACGGCCCTGACGACGTCGAGGCGATCGATGCCCTGCGCCATGCGCTCAAGGACCCGGCTCAGTCCAAGGTGCTGCGCGCCGCGCAGGATGTCGTGACGCTGATGGCGGGGCAGGACGTCTATATGGATGACCTGCCACCGGAAATGGCCCGCCCTGACGTCTGGCGGCGCTATGCAGCCGGCGAACGCGGCAGCGCCGTCGCGGCCTTGGGCGGCATACACCACGAACCCGCGCTGGACATCGCCGCCGCCATGCTGCGCGAGGACGAGATCTTTCGTGACACCGCGCATCACTTCCTGCGCCATTTCGACGGACTGACCGCGCGCCTGGTGCCGGAACTGGACGACCTGCAGATCGCCGTTCTGGCCGACAGCCGCTCGTCGCGCGCGTTCATGCTGCTGGGTCGCGTGTCCGGCGTCTTTGGCTAGACGCCAAGGTGCAACAGATGGACCTGCCCCCACCAGGGCAGGCCATAGCGGCCCTGCCCCCGGTCGGAAAACCCGACCTTGTGATAGAACGCCAACGCGCCCCGGTTGCGGGCGCGCACCTCGGCCCGCAGGCCGGGGCGGCCGTCGCGGGCGGCGACCAGCGCCCCGGCCGTGACAAGGGCACGCCCCGTGCCCTGCCGGGTGTCCGTCACCGCCAGCCCGTCGATGACCAGATCGCCCGTGGGCGGGGCTGCGCGAAACAGCCAGCCCGGCACCCCGGCGGCGTCCTGCGCAAAGCCGCCGTCACCATCACGCAGCCCCATCACCCCGCAGACCGCCCCGGACGTATCGACCGCCACCACCCCATGCCCGGCGCTGACCCGGGCGGGCCATCGCCCACGCCCGAAATGCGTCCGCCACAACGCCGCCGCGGCGGGCAGCAGGGCGTCGGGGATCGGGTGCAGGATCTGCATCGGCTGGCCTTGTCTTGTTTTGCGTGTCGTGCAAGCAAGGTGCCGCGAAACGCAGAAAGACGAAAGCGCCATGTCCCCCGCACCCGAACCCAGGCCCACGGCCCGGCAAGCCACCGCCGATCAGGCGGCGATCCGCGTATTGGCCCGCCCGCCCGCCGCCGCCTTTCGCCATGGCATCGTGCAATCGCTGCCCTTTCTGCTGGTGATCGTGCCGTTTGCGGTGCTGTTCGGGGTCGTTGCAACCGAGGCCGGGTTCAACCTGGCGCAGGTCATGGGCTTTTCGGTGCTGGTGCTGGCGGGGGCGTCGCAGTTCACGGCGGTGCAGCTGCTGACCGACAACGCGCCTGCGCTGATCGTGATCCTGTCGGGGCTGGCCGTGAACCTGCGCATGGCAATGTATTCGGCGTCGCTGCTGCCGTGGCTGCGGGACGCGACGCCCGGCCACAAGGCCTGGGTCGCCTATGCGCTGATCGACCAGAGCTATGCGCTATCGATCCAGCATTACGAACAGTATCCGCGCCTGACCATCGCGCAGCGGCTTGCCTATTTCGGCGGCACCGCGCTGGTGCTGTGCGTGCCGTGGATGATCGCCACATGGGTCGGCGCGACCGTGGGCCAGGCCATCCCCGACGGGATTGCACTGGATTTCGCGATGCCGATCACCTTTCTGGCGATGATCGCGCCGATGCTGCGGACACCTGCGCATCTGTCCGCCTGCTTTGTCGCGATCGTGGCCGCACTGGCGCTGGCGGGGCTGCCCTCGGGGCTGGGCCTGCTGATCGCCGCACCCCTGGGCATGGCGACCGGCGCGCTGGTCGAGATCCGCGCCGAACGCAAGGAGGCACGCGATGCAGGCGTCCACGACTGAGATCTGGGTCATCATCGCGGTGCTGGGCGTCGGCACCTATCTGATCCGCTGGTCATTCCTGGGCGCGCTTGGCGACCGGGATCTGCCGGGATGGATGCTGCGGATGTTGCGCTATACCCCTGTGGCGGTGCTGCCTGCGCTGGTGGCACCGCTGGTGGTGTGGCCTGCCGCGACCGGGGGGAACGCCGATCCGGCCCGCATGGCCGCCGCAGCGGCCACCGTGGCGGTCGGCGTCATGACCCGCAACGTGATGCTGGCCATTCTGGCCGGAGGCATCACGCTGGCGGGCCTGCTTTACGTTCTGTAACCGCCGATCGCCCCGTCCTTTTGCCGCAACAGGACGTCGTGGTTGTTGGCCGGATCGCCATCATAGTGCCGCTTGGACACGACACCGGGCTGGCGCAGGAACCATTCGCGCAGCTTCAACGGAGAGAACCCCCGCGGCACCGTCTCGAACCCCGGCACGCCCGACAGGACGTTGCCCGATTCGATCGCGCAGAAGCTTTTGTTGGCGGACCCGTTCGCCTCGGCGCGGCGGATCGCCAGGTCGGCGACGTCACGCGGGACCAGAATCGTTTCCTCGGCCACCCAATAGGTTTCCCGGGCGTGATAATCGATATAGAAGTTCTTGAAGTTGTCGGTGATGCCGTACAGCACGTCGCGCCGTTCGGGAATGCGCGGATGGCGCCAGCTGCCAGCGGGGTCAAAGATCACACGCTGGCTGCCGTTCAACATCAGTGCCGAATGACCGCCCTCGCCGCGCGGAATGCCGATTACCGTGAACAGCGTGATCGACGGCGGCGTGGCTGACACGTAGCGCGCGCCGCGCACGGCCTCATCGCTGGCCCAGATGTTGTCGGCCCCGCAGGCGGTCAGCACGACCGGCAGCGTGGCCGCCAGAAAAACGCGTCGCTTCATGTGCCCGCCCGTCCGATCAGGCGTTCGTCAGGGCCATGAAGACCAGCACGGCCAGCGCTCCGACGATGATCCAGGTGGATCCGCGGATGAAGCCCGCAAAGGTCTTCTTGTGGTCGGTCAGGTCCATCGACCCTTGGGTCGCTTCGGGTTTGTTGTCGTAATCGGCCATGACTGCCCCATCGGTTTGCGTTCGACCCGCGATAGCCCAAACCGGCGCAGCTGTCACGCCCCCCACAGCATCGCACCCCGCGTTTCGCCCACCGGCCGGATCAGCCCCGCACGGTGCAGGTGGTTCACATGGGCCACGGCCTCGACCATGGCCAGACCGTATTCGGCATCACCGATGCGGCGGCGGAACAGGATGTCGAAACAACCGACCGCCGTGCGTGGGTTGTCGCTCAGGGCCTGGGCCAGCCGGGCCAGCCCGGCGCGGTGGTTCTGGATCAGCTGCTCCAACCGGAAAGGCAGCCCGGTAAAGGGCAGCTTGTGCCCCGGCAGTACCAGCTGGTCCGCGCGCGCCAGCGTCGCCAACCGGGTGCAGCTTTCCAGCCATTCGCCGACCGGATCGGCATCGGGTTCGGTCGGATAGACCCCCAAATTCGGAGAGATCGACGGCAGCAGCTGGTCGCCACCGATGACCAGATCATCGTCCAGCGACCACAGCGTGGCGTGGCAGGGCGCATGGCCATGCCCCATCGCCACGTGCCAACGCCTGCCGCCGAACGTCACTGTGTCGCCCTGCATCAGCCGCGTGAACCCCAAGGGCAGCGGGTGGACCACATCGGCAAAGTTGAAAGGCCGTTCGACGGCGCGGCGGTCCAGCATGTCCGACGCCATCCCGGCCCGGCGCCAGAACGCCAGCGCCTGCGGGCTGGCCCGGTCCTGCACGTCCAGGACCAGCATCCGCGCCATCAGCCATGCCGTACGGCTGATCCACAGGTCCGCGCCGCGCTCCATGAACCAGCCGGCCAATCCGATATGGTCGGGGTGGTGATGCGTGCCGATCACCCGCACGACCGGACGCCCCTGTAGCGGCCCGTCCAGCAGAACCTGCCAGATCTCGCGCGTGCGGGCGGTGTCGAACCCGGTATCGACCACCGTCCAGCCGTCGGGGTCGTCAAAGGCATAGACGTTGACGTGGTCCAGCTTCATCGGCAGCGGCAGGCGCATCCACAGCACGCCCGGCGCGACGGTGATGGCCTGCCCTTCGGCGGGCGGGGTGTCGTGCGGCGTGCGGATCACGCCGCGAAATCGCCCGACAGCGCGGCGTTGCTCAGCGCGGTCAGGTCGCCCTGACCTGCCTGCGCCTCGGCCAGATCGCCGGTATAGTGCGGCAGGACCCGCGCCATGAACACGCCCGCCAGTGCCCGATGCGCCGCACCGCCCTTCAGCGCGGCGCGCAGATGGTAATGCCCGCCCAGCACACGCGCGAATGCTGTCAGATAGGCGACCGCGCCCGCGAATCGGTCGGCCATGTCGCGCTCCAGCAGGGTCAGGGTCGCCTCGCGCAGGGTCTCGGCGGCCTGCCACAGCTGATGGGCCAGTTCCGGGTGCGCGCCCTGCGCGGCCTTGGCCCCGTCCAGCACCTCGTCCAGCAGGCGCATCGCGGCCTCTCCGCCGTCAGCCAGCTTGCGTCCCACCAGGTCCATCGCCTGAATGCCGTTCGTGCCCTCATAGATCGAGGTGATGCGCACGTCGCGCAGATACTGCGCCGCGCCCGTCTCTTCGACATAGCCCATTCCGCCATGGACCTGCACACCCATGTCCGCGACGCGGATGCCGACATCGGTGCCATAGGCCTTGGCAATGGGCGTCAGGAACGCCGCGCGGGCGGCCTGATCGGGATCATTCGTGGCGCGGTCCATGTCGATGGCCGTGGCGCAGGCCAGCCCGATGGCGCGGGCGGCGAACACCTCGGCCTGCGCCGTAGCCAGCATGCGCCGCACGTCGGGATGGCCGATGATCGGACCCATCTGGTTGCGGTCCACCGCATAGGCCACGGCCTTTTGCAGCGCGGCCTCGGCCACGCCCACGCCCTGCATGCCGACGCCAAGGCGGGCCACGTTCATCATCGTGAACATCGCGGCCATGCCCTTGTTCTCGTCTCCGACCAGCCAGCCGGTGGCATCGTCATAGGACATCACGCAGGTCGGGCTGCCATGGATGCCCAGCTTGTGTTCCAGGCTGACAACCTTGAGGCTATTGGCAACGCCGGGGTTGCCGGCATCGTCGGGGATCAGCTTGGGGACCATGAACAGGCTGATGCCCCGCGTCCCCTTGGGTGCGCCGGGCAGGCGCGCCAGCACCAGATGGCAGACGTTCGATGTCACGTCGCTGTCGCCCCAGGTGATATAGATTTTCTGGCCAGACACGCGATAGGTGCCGTCGCCCGCGGGCTCGGCACGGGTGGTCAGCGCGCCCACGTCGCTGCCCGCGCCGGGTTCGGTCAGGTTCATCGTGCCCGACCATTCGCCGCTGATCAGCTTGGGCAGATAGCGCGCCTTCAGGTCGTCGCTGGCGTGATGCTCCAGCGCCTCGATCTGGCCTTGGGTCAGCAGCGGGTTCAGCTGCAGCGACAGGCAGGCGCCCGACATCATCTCGGCCACGGCCATGTTCAGCGCCTGCGGCAGACCCATGCCGCCATATTCCGGGTCGGACGACACGCCGACCCAACCCCCGTCCGCGATGGCCCGGAACCCTTCGGCAAAGCCGGGCGATGACCGCACCACACCGTTCTCCAGCCGCGCGGGCGTCTGGTCGCTGCCCCGGTTCAGCGGTGCCAGCACGTTCTGGGCCAGCTTGCCAGCCTCGGACAGGATGGCGGTCGCAGTCTCGGCGGTGGCCTCGGCGAACCGGTCGGTCCGGGCCAGATCGCCAAAGGGAACGACATGGGTCAGGATGAAGTCGATCTGGGCTGTCGGGGCCTTGTAGGTCATCGGGGTCTCCTCCTGGCGCCTTGGCATCGGGCCGCGGCGCGTCTATCAACGGGCGCTGGCGGCATCTTGGGCCGCCATCCCCTCAGGCTCAACCGAAACCCCGCGTCACGAATGCAGACCCTGCGACTGATCCCCGACCCGGCCGGACTGGCCCATGCCGCCCGCCTGCTGGCGCAGGGCTGCTGCGTGGCGATGCCGACCGAGACCGTCTATGGCCTTGCCGCCGACGCGCGCGACGGGTCGGCGGTCGCGCGCATCTATCAGGCCAAGGGGCGGCCCAGCTTCAACCCGCTGATCGTGCATGTGGCCGACCTGGCTGCGGCACAGCGACTGGCCGATCTGCCGCCGCAGGCGCTGACGCTGGCGCGGGCGTTCTGGCCGGGCGCGCTGACGCTGGTCGTACCGCTGCGCGCGGATGCGGGTATCGCGGGGCTGGTGACGGCGGGGCTGGACACGATCGGCATCCGCGTTCCCGCCCATCCGGTGGCGCAGGCGCTGTTGCGCACATCCGGCGCACCGCTGGCCGCACCGTCGGCCAACGCGTCCGGGCGGATCAGCCCGACCACCGCCGATCACGTGCTGGACCCGGATGGCGGCCTGGACGGGCGCATTGCCGCCGTGCTGGATGGCGGGGCCTGTGCGGTGGGTGTGGAATCGACGATCATCGGATGGCAGGACGGTCGCGCGATGCTGCTGCGTCCCGGCGGCATCCCGACCGATGCGATCGCCGCCACCTTGGGCCAGCCGCTGGCCACGCATCAGGCCGACCCGTCGGCCCCGAATGCGCCCGGACAACTGTCCAGCCATTACGCGCCGCAATCGACCCTGCGCCTGAACGCAGACCCTGCGCCCGGAGAAACGCATCTGGCCTTTGGTACGCCCGGCCCGTTCAGCCTGTCGGACACGGGCGACCTGACCCAGGCCGCCGCGCGCCTGTTCGACCTGCTGCGACGCGCGGACGCGTTAGGGCGCCCGATCTCAGTGGCGCGGATCCCGGACCACGGTCTGGGACAGGCGATCAACGACCGCCTGCGCCGTGCCGCGGCCCCCCGCTCCTAAAGTCCCAACGAATTGTAGACGTTGGAGATCCGGCGGATCGCCACCACATAGGCCGCGGTGCGCATATCCTGGACCTTGGGGTTGCTCATCCAGACTTCTTTCATCTTCTTGAAGCTTTCGCGCATCGTGTCGTCCAGACCGGACCGCACCAGCTCCAATTCGTCCGCGCCGGTCAGGAACGCCTCCTTGAAGCCCTTGGACAGGGTCCAGTTCAGGCCGGTATCGGCCGACAGCCGCTCCAGTTCCTCGACGATCATGCGGGCGCGGGCCTCCTCGTGGCGACGTTCCAACCGGCCGAGGCTGATCTGGGACAGGTTCTTGACCCACTCGAAATAGGACACGGTCACGCCGCCGGCGTTGGCATACATGTCGGGAATGATGACCACACCCCTGCGCCGCAGGATCGCGTCGGCATCGGCGGTCACGGGACCGTTCGCGGCCTCGATGATCAGCTTGCAGCTGATGCGTTCGGCGTTGTCGGCATGGATCACGCTTTCGACTGCTGCCGGGATCAGGATGTCGCAATCCTGCTCCAGCATGGCCAGGCCGTTCTCGTGGTAATCGCCACCGGCAAAGCCCTTGATGCCGCCGGTCGCGCGGATATGGCCGCGCAGCGCGTCGATGTTGATGCCCTGCGGGTTGGCGATGGCGCCGTCGCGTTCGATCACGCAGGTGACCAGGCAGTTGTCCTCGGACGACAGGAACTGGGCGGCGTGATAGCCCACGTTGCCCAGGCCCTGCACGATCACGCGCTTGCCCGCCAGCGTGCCGGTCAACCCGGCCTGCTTCATCACGTCGTCATGGCGGAAAAACTCGCGCAGCGCATATTGTACGCCGCGACCCGTCGCCTCGACCCGGCCATCGATGCCACCCGCCGTGCGCGGCTTGCCGGTGACGCAGGCCTTGGCGTTGATGTCGTCGGGATGCAGCCGCTTGTAGGCGTCGGCCATCCACGCCATCTCCCGCTCTCCGGTGCCCATATCGGGTGCGGGCACGTTCTGCGACGGAGAGATCAGGTTCCGGCGCGACAATTCGTAGGTGAATCGGCGGGTGATGCGCTCCAGCTCGTCCTCGTTCCAGGCGCGCGGGTCGATGCACAGACCGCCCTTGGACCCGCCGAACGGCACCTCCACCAGTGCGCATTTGTAGGTCATCAGCGCGGCCAGCGCCTCGACCTCGTCCTGGTTCACGTCCAGCGAATAGCGGATGCCGCCCTTGACCGGCTCCATGTGTTCGGAATGGACCGACCGGTATCCGGTAAAGGTATGGATCTGGCCGCGCAGCCGCACTCCGAACCGCACCGTATAGGTGGAATTGCAGACCCGGATCTTTTCCTCCAGCCCCGGCGCAAGGCTCATCAGGCCTGCGGCATGGGTGAACATGCGATCCACTGAATCCCGGAACGAGGTGGTGTTGACGGACATTGCTGCTTCCTCCTGGTGACGGCGCAAGGTCAAGATGGCCGCACGCTAGGCCATACGGCCCGATCCCGCCACAGCGGATCTGTGCCGAAATTGAGAGGCCTGTGATAAAAATCGAGCACCTTTGTACGATGCTTGGCCATCAGCCCTTTTGCTTTCCGCACTATTAATTATGTTGCGACTGAAACCGCCCCTGCGTCCGCGGTATCTTGATGGAAGCCAAGGAAGACGAATGAATACCGATACTGCCAAGACGCCGGCCCCCGGAATCACCAGGGGCCGCAAATTCGATCAGGTCCGCGACGGAGCTGCCGTCATTTTTCTGCGCGACGGCTATGCGGCCGCCAGCGTCGATGACATCGCCCGCTCCGCCCGCGTGTCAAAGGCGACGCTCTACAGCTATTTCCCCGACAAATCGCTGATGTTCCGCGAAGTTCTGCGCGCCACGATGGACAGCGCCTTTCGTCAGCAGCCGTTCGATGCCGAGCCTGGGTCCAAAGCCACCGCCGCGTTGCCACAGATGCTGTCCGACCTGGCGGATTGGGCGCTGTCGGAACCACGTCTCAGCCTGCTGCGGGTAATGACCGCCGAATCGACCCGCTTTCCCGACGATGCGCGCGACTATGACGACGCCTTGGCGCGCTGTGTCGCGGCACCCTTGGCGCGCATCATCGACGGCTGGATCGCGTCGGGTCAGGTCCGCGACCATGACAGCGGGCAATCCGCCCGGCAGCTGGTCGCGCTGATCACCGGCCAGGTCCAGCAACCCGCGTTGCTGACAGGAACCACGCCGCCTGAAACACAGATTGCCCGCATCACCCGCGACGCGGCATCGCTGTTCCTGTCGGCACACGCGCTGCGCGCCGCCTAGGGGCAGCCGGCGCAGAGGCTGTTGCATTCCTGCGATGATCGAAACGTGATTCACGCGCCCGCTTCTCAAGGCGGGGGCCCCGGCCTATGCTGGCAACCACAAGGTCCGGAACAGGGCCGGCAGGGGTGACAGGCGATGATATGCAAGGACTGGATGATTCGGGCGACGATGTGTGCCGGCATTGCTGTGGCCGTGCAGGCCTGCGCGTCGTCGCCGAACAGGATGCCGCCAGGGGGCGGCTATGCGGCACCTGCCTATGCCGCCACCCAACCTGCTTATGCTCCGGCACCCTATGCGTCGCCCGATCCGGTCGCGCCCTATTCCGCGGCGGCCCCGTTCCCGACCACTTCGGTCGCTGCGACCCCCGTTCCTGCGACCCCGTATCCCTCGGCGCCATTCCCCGTGGCAACGCCCGCCGACCTGCCGACCGCGACCACCGGCATTTCCGGGGTGACCGAACGCAAACCTGACCTGTGCAAGGCCAGCGCCTATGCCTCCAGCGTGGGTCAGTCCGGCAGCACGATCGCGTCGCTTGGCGTGACCAATGTCTATCGCGTGGTCGAATACCGCGGGATCGAACCCCAGGACTATGACCCCGACCGGCTTGTCTTCCGTCTGGATGCGGCCGGCACCATCACCAAGATCGATTGCGGATGACCCCCATGCACAAGACCACGATTGCCCTGATCCTTGTCACGACGGCCCTTGCCGCCTGCGAGCCCGCCTATGTGGAACCGACCCCGCCCGCGGTCGTCGATGAATGCGGTGCGGCCGGCTATCAGGGCCTGATCGGCCAGCCCCGCACGGCGCTGACGGCGATGAACTTTCCCATCGGCACCCGCGTGATCGGCCCCGAGGACATGGTTACCGCCGATTTCCGCACCGACCGCCTGAACATCGAATACGGCCTGAATGGCCGCATCACCAAGGTCAGCTGCTTCTGACGCGTTTGGCGTTGCATGGCGCGGGTCGGGGTGTCACCATTCCGTCATGATGAACGCGATCCCGCCCGATGCCGACCGCGTGGTGTTCGACCGCAAGGAACTGAACCTGATCCTGTCCACCTATGGCCGCTTTGTGGCCGCGGGCGAATGGCGCGATTACGGCATGTCGTTCCTGCGTGACGCTGCGGTGTTCAGCATCTTTCGCCGTGCCGCCGAACACCCCCTCTACCGGGTCGAGAAACGCCCGCGCCTGCGTACGGCTCAGGGCGCATACGCCGTGATCGCAATGGACGGACGCATCCTGAAACGCGGTCATGATCTGGCGCAGGTGCTGCGGGTTCTGGACGCCAAACTGATCCGCTCCGTCGATTAGGGGCCGGTTTAGCCACCAGATGATGACGACCGCTGCGACCGCGTATGCGAACGACAGATCCGTGGCGGCCCCTAATGTCGGACCAGGGGGCGCATACATGTGCCGGTCCCGATCAGTGACATCCGGAATCCGGATCGTTCTTGCTATCACGCGCTGCGGGCCGTGCATCAGTCGCCGCGCCAGCCCGCCGTCGCCCCCCGACAGCCAGAAGGATTTGCGACGGAGTGCGGTGTTGAGGTCATCAGACCTGTGGCGCAACGATCATCCGCGTGTTGACGGGTCCGCCGCGCATTTGGGGCGCAAATGACGTCTGGGCCGCAACCAGGCATGACGTCAGCGCGCAGAACACGCGAGGCGTGCCATAGGACCGCGGGGCCGCAAGGGTCAGGCCGCCACACTGACATCATCGCATCCAGACCTTGGGTGCGAATGAACTAGGTTCCGCGTGGCTTGGCCCGCACGGTCGGATTGGCCACGGTCGGATCTTCGGGCCAGGGGTGGCGCGGATAGCGCCCGCGCATATCCTTGCGCACATCGGCATAGGAACTGGCCCAGAACCCCGACAGGTCCATCGTCACCTGCACCGGCTTGCCCCCCGGCGACAGCAGTGTGATCCGCAACGGCCTGCCGCCCACGACCGGGTGGCGCGTGACGCCGAACAGCTCCTGCAGACGCAGTTCGATCGAGGGGTCCGCCCCCCCATAATCGATCGGCACCCGGCGACCCAAAGGCGTCGTGAACTGGCCCGGTGCCTCGCGGTCCAGCCGCTGCTGACCGTCCCACCCGATGCGCGCCTTCAGCGGCTCGGCCAGATCCAGCCCGCGCAGGTCGGACAGGCTGCGCACACGGCCCAGCCACGGCAGCAACCATGCACCGTCCGCCAACAGGTCCCCATCCCCTACGGGCCCCAGCTCGGGCACCAGCGCAATCCGCGCCCGCAGACGGGCGGCGGCGGGGGTCCAGGACAGCCCATCCAGACGCAGCCCCTCCAGCGCGGCCGCGGCCATGGCCTCGGGCGGAGCATCTGGCCAGGGCCGGTCCGACAGCACCAGCGCGCCCAACCGCTCTTGCAGGCGCGCGACAATGCGGCCCTCCCGGCGCGACCATTCGCAGACCGCCTGCTGGCCAATGCGCTCGCCATGCAACGCACGCAGATCACTCTCGTCCAGCCGCGCGGCCAGGCGGATGCGCGCCTCGCGCTGATCCCCATCCAGGTCCAGCGCAACGATCAGTCTCTGCGCGGCCAGCCCATCGTCTGATGCCAGCGCGGCCCCCTTGCCGCCCGACAGCACGAACCGCGGGTCGTCCCCCTTGCGGCGCAGCCCGATCCGGTCGGGATAGGCCAGCGAGGCCATGCCGCCGACAGACAGGGTCGCCAGGGGGGGTGCGGGGGGGACATCGTCCCCCCCGCCGTCGCGGGACGCAACCAGCCGCCGCAACCGCTTGGCCTCCGCCCTGATCCTCTCGATGCCCTGCCGGTTCACCTCGAACGCCATCCGCGCGCCCGGATCGCGGATCGCACGCAGACGGTGCTCCAGATCCGCCCCCGCACCGCGCAGCGGATCGCGGTCCGACAACAGCGCCGCCAGATCGGCGGTAGCCGGCCCCGCCAGCGACAGCATATGCGCCAACCGCGGATGCAGCGGCAGCCGCGCCAACGCCCGGCCATGCGCCGTGATCCTCCCATTCGCGTCCAGCGCGCCCAGATCGGTCAACAGCGCCCGCGCCTCGGCCAGCGCGGCATCCGGCGGCGGTGTCAGGAACGCCAGATCGGCAGCCCCCGCGCCCCAGACCGCCAGCTCCAGCACCAGCCCGGTCAGGTCGGCCACGGTGATCTCGGGCGGCGCAAAGGCGGGCAGCGCCCCTTCCTCGGCCCGCGCCCACATGCGGTAACAGATGCCCGGCGCCACCCGCCCTGCACGGCCGCGCCGCTGTTCGGCCTCGGCGCGGCTGACGCGCTCCGTCACTAGGCGCGACATGCCGCTGCCCGGATCGAACCGGGCGCGCCGCGCGCGTCCCGCATCCACCACCACGCGCACGCCGGGGATGGTCAGCGACGTCTCGGCGATCGCCGTCGCCAGCACGATCCGCCGCACCGCACCCGGCGGTGCCAGCGCCGCCCGCTGCGCCAGCGCCGGCAGCGCGCCGTAGAGGGGCATGACCTCGCAGTTGGTGCCGGACAGCGACGCCGTCACGCGGCGGATCTCTCCCTCTCCGGGCAGAAACGCCAGGATCGTGCCCCCCGTGTCACGCGTCTCGGCCTCGGCCCGCGCGATCAGGCGCGCGGCATCGTCGGCCAACCGCCCGCCCGCTGGCAGGGGGCGGTCCAACCAGCGCGTCTCGACCGGAAAGGCCCGCCCCTCGGACGTCACGACCGGCGCGTCGTCCAGCAAGGCCGCCACAGGCCCGGCGTCCAGCGTGGCCGACATCACCAGCACCGCCAGATCCTCGCGCAGCGCGCCCCGCGCCTCCCACACCAACGCCAGGCCCAGATCGGCGTTCAGGCTGCGCTCGTGGAACTCGTCAAAGATCACGCAGCCGATCCCCTCCAGCGCAGGGTCGGACTGGATCATCCGCGTCAGGATCCCTTCGGTCACCACCTCGATGCGGCTGCCGCGAACCGATTCGCCGCGCATCCGGTACCCGACCTGCCCGCCCACGGCCTCGCCCAGGGTCTGGGCTAGCCGTTCGGCGGCGGCGCGGGCGGCCAGGCGGCGCGGCTCTAGCATCAGGATGCGGCCCGCGACCTGATCCATCAGCGCCAGCGGCACCCGTGTCGTCTTGCCCGCGCCCGGCGGGGCCACCAGCACCGCACGTCCATGGCCGCGGATCGCTGCGCACAGCGCAGGCAGGGCGTCGTCGATGGGCAATGCATCTGTCATGCCCGCCTTTTAGCGCCGCGGGGGCCCCCGGCACAATCGCACCGCTACACATCACCCGTCGGCGGACCTATGTTGCGACCGCGGCGTTAAGTGTTGCGGAACGAACAGGGGCGGACATGGGTATCGGCAGCGACATGATGGAGGGGCTGGGCCTGTCCGATCCGGTGATCCGCATCGGCGTGACGGGCCTGTCGCGGGCCGGCAAGACGGTGTTCATCACCTCGTTGGTGGCAAACCTGCTGGAACGCGGGCGCATGTCGTCGCTGCGCGCTGCCGCCGACGGGCGGCTCAAGGCCGTGTGGCTGCAACCCCAGCCTGACGATACGATCCCTCGGTTCGATTTCGAACGCCATCTGGCCGCGATGACCGGACCGGACCCGCACTGGCCAGACGGCACCCGCCACGTCAGCCAGCTGCGCCTGTCGATGCGCCTGCAGGGGGGCGGCATGTTCGGGGGGCTGCGCGGGGCACGCAACTTGCATGTCGACATCGTCGATTACCCCGGCGAATGGCTGCTGGACCTGCGCCTGATGGAACGCGACTTTGCCCAATGGTCGGCCGAGGTTCTGGACCGCATCGCGGACCGCCCCGGCGCCGACCGGTTCCTGGCCGCCCTAGACGCGCTGCCACGCGATGACGGTTTTACCGAACCGCAGGCACAGCAGTTGGCCGACATCTATACCGCGCATCTGAACGCCGCGCGTGATGCGGGCTGGTCGGATTGCACGCCCGGACGGTTCCTGATTCCAGGCGAACTGGCCGGATCGCCCGCGCTGACATTCGCGCCCCTGACCCCGGACCTGCAGGCCACGCGCCTTGGCCGCGAATTCCGCCGCCGGTTCGACGCGTACAAATCGCGGGTGATCCGGCCGTTCTTTCGGGACCATTTCGCCCGCATCGACCGTCAGGTGGTGCTGGTCGACATCCTTGGCGCGATCCATCAGGGGCCGCGCGCGGTCGAGGACATGCGCCGCGCCATGGCCGATATCCTGTCGGCCTTTCGCCCCGGTCGCGCAGGCTGGCTGGGTCAGTTGCTGGGCACGCGGCGTGTCGAACGCATCCTGTTCGCCGCGACCAAGGCCGACCACCTGCACCACACCCAGCACAACCGCCTGACCGCAATCCTGTCCGCGATGCTGCGCGAGGCCCGCGACCGCGCCGATTTTCAGGGCGCCCGAACCGAGGCCATGGCCATCGCCGCCCTGCGCGCCACGACCGAGGACATGATCGCTCAGCCCGACGGCGATCTCCCCGCCGTTCGCGGTCGCCTGCTGGACGGGCGTCAGGCCGCGTTCTTTCCAGGTGAGTTGCCTGCCGATCCTGCCGTTCTGCTGCATCCCGCGCGGCAGGGCGCGCAGTCATGGCTGGACGCCGATTACGCGATCATGAATTTTGCCCCCGCACCCCTGACCACGCGCCCGGGGGACGGCCCACCCCATATCCGGCTGGACCGCGCCGCCGAATTCCTGATCGGAGACCGCCTGTGACAGATGTCCCGAAACGCCCGCGCGGCCCGGTCCTGATACCCCTTGACGACAGCCACGGCACCCGAACCCGCCCGCCGCGGACGGAAACACGCGCCGATGACGCGCCAAGCCCCGCCGATGCCCCCGCCGTCGACATCAGCGACGCGCCCCTGCCGCAACCGCGCACCATGCAGATGGTCGCGCGGCTGGTCGGACGGCCCCCCTCGCGGCTGACGCGGCTGTTCATCAATGCCGGGGTGGCGCTGTTCACCTTTCTTTTGGGCGTGATGGCGCTGGACTTCATCGACGGGCTGATGACCCGCTATCCGCTGCTGGGCTGGATCGCGGTGACGCTGTTTGCGGTGTTCACGTTCGCCGCACTTGGCATGGCCTTGCGCGAATGGCGCGCCTGGCGGCGGATGGCCAAAATCGACGCGCTGCAGCGTCAGGCCGGCGCGGCACTGGCCGCCGAAAGCCTGGATCAGGCCAAGGCGGTCACCGATGGTCTGGTCGCACTGTATGCCAGGCGCCCCGAGATGGAATGGCAACGCCAGCGTCTGGCCGACCGCCGGGCCGAGACGTTCGATGCCCATGCCCTGTTGACGTTGACGGAAACCGAACTGCTGGCGGGTCTTGATCAGCAAGCCCGCCGCGAGATCGAGGCCGCAGCCCGCACCGTCGCCGCGACAACCGCGCTGGTCCCGCTGGCCTTGGCCGACGTGGCCGCCGCGCTGGCCGCGAACCTGCGCATGATCCGCCGCATGGCCGAGATCTATGGCGGGCGCGCGGGTGCCGTCGGCGGCTGGCGGCTGGCACGCACGGTGATGACGCATCTGATCGCCACCGGCGCGGTGGCGGCCGGGGACGACCTGATCCACACGATGGCCGGTGGCGGTATTCTGGCCAAGCTGTCGCGCCGCTTTGGCGAGGGGTTGGTGAACGGTGCGCTGACCGCCCGCGTGGGCATCGCCGCGATGGAGGTCTGTCGCCCCCTGCCGTTCCTGTCTCAGCCGCGTCCCAAGGTCGGCAACCTTGTCAGCCGCGCACTGGCGGGCCTGTTCACGAACGACAACGCGCGCTAGGTCAGCGACAGTTTGTATCCGACATGCGACGGCACGAACCCCAGCCCGTCATAGAACCGGTGCGCATCCGTGCGCGACCTATCGGTGGTCAGCTGCACCAGCGCACAGCCCCGCGCGCGGCATTCCACGATGGCCCAATCCATCATCGCCCGGCCCAGGCCGACGCCGCGATGACTGCGGGCGACGCGCACCGCCTCGATCTGGCCGCGCAGCGACCCGCCGCGCGCCAGTCCGGGAATGAAGGTCAGTTGCAAGGTGCCCACGACTTGTTCCCCGTCCTGCGCCACCGCCAGCAGTTGGGCCGGATCGGCATCGATCAGATCGAAGGCCCCACGATAGCGCGCGACATCCGCCGGATTCTCGCGCGCCGCGCCCAGCTGGTCGTCGGCCAGCAGCGCCAGGATCGCGGGCAGGTCGCCCGCGGTGGCCCGGCGGAACGCGGTCACGGGGCCTCGGCCGGCAGGTCCGGTGCGTCTTCGGTGGGAGCGACATCTGCCGACCCGGTGTCGGCCTCGATCAGGCGGTTGTCCTGCCATTCGCCCGACGCGACCTGCCCTGTGGCATAGCGCATGACGCCCTGCCCCTGCCGCTTGCCCGCGGCAAAGGTGCCCTCGTAGCGGTCGCCGTTTCCATAGGTCGCGACCCCGGTGCCGTCGATCTCTCCGGCCTTCCAGCCGCCCTCATAGATGAACCCGTCGGGCGTGGTCAGGCGACCCGTCCCGGACCGCAGCCCGTCGACGAAGCTGCCGGTATAGACGGTGCCGTCAGGATAGGTGGCCTGCCCCTCGCCATGGCGCTGGCCGTCCTTCCAGGCGCCCGAATAGACATAACCATCGGGATAGGACATGCGCCCCTGGCCGTCGTTGCGTGCGCTGCGGAACCCGCCCTCATAGACCATGCCGTTGGCATAGCTGGCGCGGCCCTCGCCCTCGATCACGCCCTCGGACCACTGGCCCTCATAGGTCGATTTGTCGGCATAGGTGATCTTGCCTGTGCCATCGGGCCGGTCGGCGCGCATCTGGCCCAGATAGACCGACCCGTCGGGATAGGTGATCTGACCGCGCCCCTCCATCCGGCCCTGCGCCCATTCGCCGACATAGACATAGCCGTCCGCACCGGTGAACGTGCCCTGTCCATGGCGGCGGTCATCGGCGAAATCGCCGTCATAGACATCCCCGTTGGCATAGGTGGCGACGCCCCCGCCCTGCCGGCGCCCGCCCTGCATCTGGCCGTCATAGCGGTCGCCCGTCGGCTGGACCAGCACGCCCGCGCCCGACATCTGGCCCGCCGCCCAGATGCCCTCGTAGGTCAGGCCGTCCGACATCACCAGCTTGCCCTGACCCGCACGCTGGCCGGCCAGCATCGCCCCCTCGTAGGTGGCGCCGTCGGGATAGGTAATCTTGCCCTGACCCTCCTTGACCCCGGCGTTCCAGTCGCCTTCGTAGCGATAGCCGTTGGCCTGGGTCAGAACCCCGCGACCCTGGTGCAGCCCGCTGACGAACCGACCCTCGTAGACGGAACCGTTGGCATAGCGGGCGACGCCCTGCCCGGTGATCTCTCCCTCGGACCAGTCGCCTTCGTAGGTGCCGCCGTCGGCATAGGTGATCTGGCCGGGCCCATGGGGTTTTCCGCCCGCGAACTGGCCCTCATAGATCGATCCGTTGGGAAACTCGGCCCGGCCCTGCCCCATGATCTGGCCCTCGACCCAGTCGCCGTCATAGCGATAGCCGTTGGGCAGGACATAGCTGCCCTGACCATGTTGCAGCCCGTTGCGAAAGGTGCCCTCATAGACGCCGCCATCGTCATACTGCTTGGTGATGACCTGCGCGGCCAGGGGGCCTGCCCAGATCGCCAATGCCAAGGCCGTTCCGATTGCCGCTTTCATCGCCTGTCGCCCCTTACGGTGTTTTGACGAAGGTTTACCCCGGAAGGCACCCGTGCGCAAAGGCCGACTTTTCCTCGGGCGGCCGATCCTCTATCCAAGGGGCCACACAACCGGGGTGCCCGTGATGACCGACCGTTTCCGCCTGACCATCGGCCAGCTGAACGCCACCGTGGGCGATCTGGACGGCAATGCCGCCCGGGCGCGCGACGCCTGGGACCAGGCCCGCGCGGCCGGTTCCGATATGCTGGCCCTGCCAGAGATGTTCATCACCGGATACCAGACCCAGGACCTGGTGCTGAAGCCCGCCTTTGTCGTGCAGGCCCAGGATGCGATCATGGCACTGGGCCTGTCGCTGACCGACGGCCCGGCCATCGGCATCGGTGGCCCGTGGCGCGACGGCGACCGGCTGTACAACGCCTGGTGGGTGTTCCGGGACGGCGCGCTGGTCGCCCGCGTGCTGAAGCATCACCTGCCCTTCAAACAATTGTTCGACGAACTGCGCCTGTTCGACAGCGGCCCGATCAGCGGCCCCTATCCGGTGGGCGCGGCCCGTATCGGCAGCCCGATCTGCGAGGACAGCTGGTACCCCGACGTGGCCGAGACGCTGGCCGAGACCGGGGCCGAGATCCTGGTCGTGCCGAACGGCAGCCCCTATCACCGCGACAAGCTGGACCTGCGCATGGGCCACATGGTCGGCCGCGTCGTGGAAACCGGGTTGCCGCTGGTCTATGTGAACATGGTCGGCGGTCAGGACGACCAGATCTATGACGGGGCCAGCTTTGTTCTGAACCCCGGCGGCCACAAGGTCGTGCAGCTGCCCGCCTTTCAGGAGGCGGTGGTGCATGTCGATTTCACCAATGGCCCCGACGGTTGGCGCGCCGAACCCGGCCTGATGGACCCCCAGCCCGATGCGTGGGAACAGGATTACCACGCGATGATGCTGGGCCTGCGGGACTATCTGCGCAAATCGGGCTTTCGCAAGGTGCTGCTGGGCATGTCGGGCGGCATCGATTCTGCGCTTGTCGCGACCATCGCCTGCGATGCGATCGGGCCGGAAAACGTGCGCTGCGTGATGCTGCCGTCGGAATACACGTCCCAAGCCAGCCTGGACGACGCCGCCGATTGCGCAACGCGTCTGGGCGCGCAGCTGGACACCGTGCGCATCGATGGCGCGCGCGATGCGGTGTCGGACGCGCTGGCGCATCTGATGGAGGGAACCGAACCCGACATCACCGAGGAAAACATCCAGTCCCGCCTGCGCGGCGTGATGCTGATGGCGCTGTCCAACAAGTTTTCGGAAATGCTGCTGACCACCGGTAATAAATCCGAGGTCGCGGTCGGTTACGCCACAATTTATGGCGACATGGCCGGCGGCTATAACCCGATCAAGGACCTGTACAAGACGCGGGTGTTCGAGACCTGCCGCTGGCGCAACGCCAACCACCGCGACTGGATGATGGGCGCGCCCGGAGAGGTGATCCCCACGCGGATCATCACCAAGCCGCCATCCGCCGAACTGCGCCCCGACCAGCGCGATGACGACAGCCTGCCGCCCTATGACGTGCTGGACGCGATTCTGGACGGGCTGGTGGAACAGGACCTGTCGCTGGCCGATCTGGTGGCGCAGGGGTTCGATGCCGACACCGTGCGGCAGGTCGAAAAGCTGCTCTATGTCAGCGAATGGAAACGGTATCAGGCCGCGCCGGGGCCGCGGATTTCCACCCGCGCATTCTGGCTGGACCGGCGCTATCCGTTGGTGAACCGCTGGCGCGACCGGCTGTAGGCGTCAGAATTCCAGCCAGGTGCCCAGCCGAACGGCCTGTTCGGCGGGGCCGGACAGCGGATTGACCATGCCCAGTTCGACCTGCACCGGACCCGGCACGTCAAAGACCAGCGACGACATCAGCCGCGCCGACGAATCCTCGTCCTGGCGGTGCTCCAGCCACAGGCTGTTGATAACCATCAGGCCGTCGCGCGGGCGCAGGCCCACCGTCAGGTCGGTCTTGATCACCCGTTCGGGGGTCAGAAAGCTGGCGGCAAAGGACGGGCGTTCCGTCATGCGGGGGTCAGGCGCGCTGCCGGTCATCTTGGCCAGCACCTGCGCGGTGACCCAGCCCCTGCTGAAACCGCGCCCCCAGGACAAGGCCCCCTGAACCACGGGCAGCGTGTCTGCGTCCCGTCGGATCACCCCGACGCCCGACTGCATCGCGAATCGGTTCGACCCCTGCCCATCGTCCAGCGCGCGCTGCAGCCACAGGATGGCGCTGGTTTCGGCCTGATCGGCGCGACCCAGTTCCATCCCCAGGGTGGTGCGAGGCGTCAGGCCGTATTCGGCATAGAGCGACGCATAGCTGTTGTTCGCGCGGTTGTATTCGCCCGACAGGGACACAAACGTCCGCCCGACCTCGCGTGGCCAAGGGCCGGCATGGACGCCGACCGGCACGATCAGCACCAGCAACAGGACAAGTCGGATCATCTGCCGGCCTTTCATACGACGGGTCGCACCAGATCTGGCACAACCCGCGCGTGCGGGCGAGGTGAAAAGACCCGGTCAGGGAATCTCTATCTTACCCATCAGTGGAACGTCGTCCTGGGGGCCGACCGTGTGACGTTCGATCATGCGGTGGACCAGCGGGTCGGCGTCACCCCGGTGCAGCGCGCGCAGGGCCACCGCCACCTCGGCGTCGGATTTCGTGCGGCGCAGGTTGTGGCGCACATATTCGTCCCATGTGGCGATGTGATAGCTTTCGCTCCACTGGTCGGGGTGTTCCAGATCGCGCAGCAGCGACCAGTTGCGCGCCCCGTCACGCCTGCGGATGTTGCGCCGCCGCTGCATCAGGCGCAGGAATTCGGGCACGTCGGCCTGATCGATGCGGTAATCGACCATCACCATGATCGGCCCCGACCGGCCGCGCAGGTCCAGCATCAGCGCGGGTTCGCGGAACCGGTTCACCGGGTCCAGATCGACCGCCCCGAATTCGGGCGCCCGCAGCCAGAACCCGATGGCGGCCCCCACCAACAGCATGGCACCCGCCGCCGTCAGCGCCGTGTCCAGCCCCTGCGCGCCCGCGACCATGCCCCAGATCCACGCGCCAGCCGCCATGCCGCCGAACGTCGCCATCTGGTACAGCGCCAGTGCGCGGGCCACGACCCAACGCGGCGTCGATAGCTGCACCGTCACGTTGAACAGCGACAGCGCCAGCACCCAGGACGCCCCGGCGGGCAGCATCGCAACCGCATGCAGCCAGACCGACTGGGTCTGTCCCAGCACCAGCGCGGCGATGGCAAAGCCCGCGAACGCCATGCGCACGACGTTTTCGTTGTTCAAGCGGGCGCGGATGCGCGGGTTCAGCAACGCGCCACCGATCGCGCCGACCCCGTAGCAGCCCAGCAGGCCGCCGAACAACAGCGACCCCCCCTCGGGGTGGCTTTTGGCGACCAGCGGCAACAGCGCCAGCACCGCGATGGCGGCAAAGCCGAACAGCGCGCCCCGCGTCATCACCCGCAACAGGTTAGGCGACAGCGCGACATAGCGCAGGCCCGCCCCCATCGCGGCCATGAACGGTTCGGGCGTGGTCACCCGCGGTGCCAGACGGGGTTTCCACCGCGACATCGCCCCCAGCAGCGGCAGATAGCTGATCGCGTTGACCGCGAACGCCGCCGACGCGCCAAGCGTCGCCACGATCAGCCCGCCCGCCGCAGGCCCCACGCTGCGCATCAGGTTGAAGCCGACGGAATTCAGGCTGACCGCCGCAGGCAGATCCTGTCGCGCCACCAGATCGCCCATGCTGGCCTGCCAGGGCGGGTTATAGATCGCCTGCCCCGCCCCCAGCAGAAAGGTGAACCCCAGAAGCAGCCATGGCGTCAGCCCGCCCGTCCACGCGACCGCGGCCAAGGCCAGCGACACCACTGCCATGAAGATCAGCGACCCCATCAGCAGCGTCTTGCGATCGACGATGTCGGCCAGCGTCCCCGCCCCGATCGCCAGCAGCATGATGGGCAGGGTGTTCGACGCCTGCACCAGCGCGATCAGCGTCGCGCTGTCGGTCAACTGGGTCATCAGCCAGGCAGCGCCCACCGCCTGCACCAGGCCGCCGAAATTGGACACCAGCGTCGCGCTCCATAACCGACGGAAATCGCGATAGCCCAGGGGTGCAAGCGCGCCTGTCCGGGTGGGTCCGGGTGCAGAGGTGGGGTCAGTCGAAGGGGTCACGGATCGGCCTTTCCTGCGGCGGACATCGCGGCCAGCCTAGGTGCGCGCCCGCACAGCCGCAACGCCGCCGCGCGCCGGTTCGACGCAAAGATTTTGATCGGACATGAAACCCACGGACACGCCAAATTGTTCAACAGACGCATAAAGGTGATCCACCTGACGCTGTTGCGCCACAGAAACAGGGTGCAAGTGACGCGCTGACCCTGTCCAGAGTGGCTTTGGGTTGACGCGGATCGGCGGGCGGCCTCATGGAAGAACATGCGAATCGCGGCCTCTGGGTCGCGGAATAGAACAGATGCTGCCTCGGGACCGCCTCTGCCGGCGCGACCGACGATGAACAAGGAACATGCAACGATGCGCCTCGCTCCCCTTTTTGCGGCGCTGGCCCTCGGGCTGGCGGCCTGCGGTCCCGCGCAAGAGACCGCGACCCCCACGACCCAGCAACCGGTCCAGATCCCCGAGATGTACCAGGCCCGCACGGATACCGGCCCGAACGGAGAACCGATTCCGATCGCCGCCGTCCGTGCCGCCTATCTGAACGACCGCAACACCCGCCAGCAGGTGCCCTATAACGGCACCGAAGCACCTGGCACCATCGTTGTCGATCCCTATGCGCGCGTTTTGTACCATGTGCAGCCCGGTGGTCAGGCGATGCGTTACGGCGTGGCCGTGGGCCGCGCGGGCCTGACCTTCGAAGGTCGGGCAACGATCGCACGCAAGGCCGCATGGCCCAGCTGGCGCCCGACCGACAACATGCTGCGGACCGAACCCCAACTGTACGGTCAGTTCGCCGGTGGCCTGCCGGGTGGCATGCAGAACCCGTTGGGGTCGCGCGCGCTGTACCTGTATCAGGGCAGCGTCGACACCTATTACCGCATCCACGGCACGCTGGACCCCTCGTCCATCGGCAAGGCCACATCGGCGGGCTGTATCCGGATGTTCAACCAGGACGTCATGGACCTGTTCGAGGACATCCCCACCGGGACCGAGGTGATCGTCCGGTCAAGGGCCGAAAGCGTGCGCATGGAAGGCCCGATGGAGGAAACACCCGAAGGCTATGTCGTTCCCTCCGCCCCCGTACAGCCCACTCTTGACCCGGCAGCACCTGCCCAAGTCGCCGCGGCACCGATGCAGACCGCGATGATGGCATCCGCGCCGGTCGAATCGGCCGTGCCGGGTGGGATCACCGACCCCTATGCCTCGATGATGGCGGTTCCGGCGGCGACGTCCGTTCAGCCCATGCTGGTCAACGATCCGTTCGCATCGAACGACAGCTTTGTCTCGCCTGTCGAAAGCGCAGTTCCCGGCCAGTGAGGCTGCACATCGCATGAAAGATCAGGGGCCCCGGCAGTGACCGGGGCCTTTCCAATTGCAAAACCGTCGATTCCTGCGCAAAGTCCGTCGAACACTTCATCAGTCTGCCAAGGGTCCCGTGAATGCCGAACAATGCCAAGCGCGAACAGGAACTGCTCAGCCCCGATCAACTGACACTGGCAGAGCAAAGCCGCCAGCCCGCGCTTGGCGCGCTGGACGATGCCGCGCTGATGACGTTGATCGACGCACTGCGCGCCGCGCGTGCCGAGGCCACGACCGCCGATGGCGACCCCGGCCCGGCGGAGATGCTGCGCGCGGCCATGCGTCGGACCGACATGGAGCGCCGCAAGCGTCGGCTGCCATCGCCAGGCATCCCCACCGCGACACCGGCACCGACCAAGACGGCGGCGAAACCTGCGGCGGCCAAAGCCACCGCAGCCAAGCGCAAGCAATCCAGTGTGCAACGCGCGCCGTCTGATCGCAAACCCGCCGAGCCGCGCAAGACCGACCTGCGAACCGAACCCCATCGCGTGCCAAAGCGCCTGGCAAAAGCTGAGCCGGATCCCGCGCCCGTCACGGCGCAATCACAGACAGAGCCTGCAAGGATGACCGCCATGAGCGACGACAAGGCACAGCAAGCCGACCGGCAGGCCGCCCGCAAGGCCCGGAAGGATGCGGACAAGGCCGCCGAGAAGGAGGTCGCCAAAGCCCTCCGCAAGGCCGAACGCCAAGCCGCCAAGCAGGTCGAGAAGGACGCGGCAAAGGCCGCGAAGGCCGCTGAAAAAGAGGCCGACAAGGTTGCGCGCCGTGCCGCCCGCAAGGCCGAACGCCAGGCCGAGACCCCCGAGGCCAAAGCTGCACGCAAAAGCGCCATGCTGGCCAAGGATGCCCCGGCGCCCAAGGCCAAGGCCAAAGCCGATGCCAAGCCCGCAAAGGCAAAGTCGGCCGAGGCAAAGGCCGCCAAGAAATCCAAGTCCAAGAAATCAAAGTGACCGTCCGCCCGCGCAGCGTGCGTGGGCGAATGGCCTGCATATCACGATGATGTTCCTTCTCAGGATCCTTGGCACCGCCGCATTGGCGCTGTGCTGCGTGGCCGCGCCGCTGTCGGCACGGCCCGCGATCGACGCGACCGGTGGCCTGCCCCCGCCCCGCATGTCCGAGGACCTGCGTTGCAGCGATGACGGGCGCGACTGCATCGCGCGCGACAGCTATGCCGCCGATGTCTGCAAGCTGATCGAGCGCAACGCCGCCGATCATCGGCTGGACCCTGCGTTCCTGGCGCGTCTGCTGTGGAAGGAAAGCCGGTTCGAACCCTCGGCCGTCAGCCCGGCGGGGGCGCTTGGCATCGCCCAGTTCATGCCGGGCACGGCCGATCTGTACCGCCTGGATGACCCGTTCAACCCGGCACAGGCCATTTCCAAATCGGCGTGGTACCTGGGCCAGCTGCGCGACCGGTTCGGAAATATCGGTCTGGCAGCCGTCGCCTATAACGGCGGCGAAAACCGCGCCGCGCGGTTCATCGCCCAATCCACGACCCTGCCCTATGAGACGGTCGATTATGTCGAATCGATCACCGGGTTCAGCGCGCATCGTTGGCGCGACAACCCCCCGCCCCAGCAGGAGGTCAAGCTGGCCCTGGCCGACGACCAGGCGTTTCGCCCGGCATGCGAACGGATGGCGGGCGAACGGTCGCTGCGCGAGTTCAACACCCAGCCCCCCGCGATGCCTTGGGGCGTGGTCGTGGCCAGCCATCCCAGCCAGGCGGGCGCAGCACAGCAGGTCGCGCGGCTGAACCGGACCTTGCGTCCGATCCTGACGGACGGGGCGCGCGTCGGGTTTGTCCGCAAACGTCTGAACAGCATGCCGCGCGCGGTCTTTACCGCACAGGTCGGATATTCCTCGCGCGACGAGGCCACGCGGTTCTGCAACCGGTTCAAGTCCCTGGGCGGGCGCTGCATCGTACTGAAGAACTGATCACAGAAAGCTTTGCGGGTCGATGTCCACGGACAGGCGCATGTTCGTGGGCAGCTTGATCCCCGCCAGCCAATCCGCGATCGCCGCCTGCAAGGGTGCCTGACGCGGCGCACGGATCAGCATGCGCATGCGGTGACGCCCCCGCACACGTGCGATGGGCGCAGGCGCCGGACCCCACAGCTCTGCCCCGACCTCGACCAGGGGGGCCGCCAGCCCGGCCAGATGGCGCGCAAAATCGGCGACCGTGGCCATGTCGGGATGCGACAGGATGATCCCCGCCAACCGACCGAATGGCGGCATGCCGGCGGCTTGGCGGCCCGCGGCCTCGGCGTCCCAGAAATCCTCGTCCCGGCCTGACAGAATGGCGCGGATCACCGCGTGGTCGGGCTGGTGCGTCTGCAACAGCGCCAGCCCCGGTGCGGCACCGCTGATGCGCCCCGCGCGCCCCGCCACCTGTCGCATCAGCTGAAAGCTGCGTTCCGCCGCGCGCAGGTCGGCGCCCTGCAGGCCCAGGTCGGCATCGACCACACCTACCAGCGTCAGCCGTGGAAAGTTGTGCCCCTTGGCCACGATCTGGGTGCCGATGATGATGTCGGTGTCCCCGTCCGAGATCTGGGCGATCGTTTCCTTCAGCGCGCGGGCGGAATGGAACAGGTCCGACGACAGGACGGTGGCCTTGGCGTCGGGAAAACGTGCCGCGACTTCTTCGGCGATGCGTTCGACGCCGGGGCCGATGGGGGCCAGCTTGCCCTCGACCCCGCAGGACGGGCAGGCCGTGGGGATGGGCCGCGTTTCCCCGCATTGATGGCAGACCAGGCGGTTCTGGAACCGGTGTTCCACCATCCGCGCGTCGCATTGATGGCACCCGATCTGTTCCCCGCAGGCGCGGCAGACGGTGACGGGGGCAAAGCCACGGCGGTTCAGAAAGATCAGCGACTGTTCGCCCTTGGCCAGCCGCGTGGTGACCGCCTGCGCCAGCGTGGGCGATATCCAGCGCCCCTGCTCCATCGCCTCGGCGCGCAGGTCGATGGCGGCCATCTGCGGCAGCTCGGCCTCGCCATAGCGCGACCGCAGGTCCAGCCGCGCATATTTGCCGCTGGCCGCGTTCACCCAGCTTTCCAGGGACGGCGTGGCCGATGCCAGCACCACCTGCGCGCGGTTGATCGACGCCCGCAGCACCGCCATGTCGCGGGCGCTGTAATAGACGACGTCCTCTTGTTTGTAGCTGCCGTCATGTTCCTCGTCGACGACGATCAGGCCCAGATCGGCAAAGGGCAGGAACAGCGCCGACCGCGCGCCCACGACCAGCCCGACCTGGCCCCGCCCGGCCATGTGCCACAGACGCCGGCGTTCGGTCCGGGTGATGCCGCTGTGCCATTCGCCCGGGCGCGCGCCGAATCGCGCCTCGACCCGGTCCAGGAATTCCGCCGACAGCGCGATTTCGGGCAACAGGACCAGCGCCTGCCGCCCCTGCGCCAGGCATTCGGCCACGGTCTCCAGATAGACCTCGGTCTTGCCCGAACCGGTGACGCCGCGCAGCAGTGTGGTCCCATAACCGCCCGCCCGGATCGCACCGCGCAGCGTGTCGGATGCCGCCTGCTGGTCGGAGGCCAACGGCTTGCCGGGCCGCGCGGGGTCCAGTGCGGGATAGGGCAGATCGCGCGGTGCCTCTATCTCGGCCAGCGCTCCGCTGGCCACCAGCCCCTTGACCACCGACGTGCCGACGCCCGCCAGTTGCGCCAATTCGGACGCGGCAAAGCTGGCGCCGCCGTGATCGGCCATGACCTGCAGCACGCGGGTCCGCGCCTCGGTCACGCGGCCGGGCTGGCCCGATCCCGGCACGATGATCCGCCGCGCGGCGGGCGGCTGGTCGATGTCGGGCGCGCGCGTGGCCATGCGCAGCATCAGCGGCAGCGGCGTCAGCGTATATTCCGCAGCCCGCGTCAGGAAATCCAGAAACCCCGCGTCGAATGGCTGGGCGTCCAGCACGCGCGCCACGGCGCGCAGCTTGGCAAGGTCGAAATCGCCCTTGCCCGGTCCCCAGACCAGCCCCAGCACCCGGCGCGGCCCCAGAGGAACCAGCACCAGCTGTCCCTGCCGCACGCCTTCGTCGGGGGACAGATAGTCCAGCACGCCGACCGTCTCGGCGGTCAGCACCGCGATGCGGGCGCGGGGGGGAAAGAATTCGGGCGGGGTCATGATGGCGTGATAAAGACGGGGCCGCGCGCGGGTTGCAAGCCCCCGGATGGGTTGTGCCCCTTTCCGCGCGCCCCCATCTGCAGTATCACCCAGACGAACGCACCCTGAGGAGACGGGCCATGAAATTCTTTGTCGACACCGCTGATATCGCCGCGATCAAGGAACTGGACGACCTTGGAATGGTCGATGGCGTCACCACCAACCCCTCGCTGATCCTGAAATCAGGCCGCGCCATCGCCGAGGTCACCGCCGAGATCTGTGCCATGGTCGAAGGCCCGGTCAGCGCCGAAGTGGTCGCCGAAAAGGCCGACGACATGATCGCCGAGGGCCGCCACCTGGCCAAGATCGCACCGAACGTCTGCATCAAGGTGCCGCTGACCTGGGACGGCCTGAAGGCCTGCCGCGTGCTGTCGGACGAGGGCCACAAGCTGAACGTCACGCTGTGCTTCAGCGCCGCGCAGGCGATTCTGGCGGCCAAGGCGGGCGCGACCTTCATCAGCCCGTTCATCGGACGGCTGGACGACATTCATCTGGACGGCATGGACCTGATCGCCGACATCCGCGAGATCTATGACAACTATGGCTATGAGACCGAGATTCTGGCGGCGTCCATCCGCACGGTGAACCACATCGTGGACGCGGCCAAGATCGGCGCCGACGTGATCACCGCGCCGCCATCGGTCATCAAGTCGATGGCGAACCACATCCTGACCGACAAGGGCCTGGCACAGTTCAATGCGGACTGGGCACAGACCGGTCAGAAGATCCTCTGATCCGTACTGTTCCCGGAGGGCTGCATGACCGACGCGCTGGACCCTGAAACCCGCGACCGGCTGCTGGCCGATCCGGGAGCGATTCTGGCCGACCGCGACCTGATGCGGGCGCTGGTCGCCGCGCGCGAGGCCGAGGCCGGGACCAACGTCATCGACATCCGCGGCCGCGCGATGGAGGCGTTGGAGACCCGGCTGGACCGGCTGGAATCAACGCATGAAAGCGTGATCGCCGCCGCCTATGACAACCAGTCCGGCATGGCGGTGATCCACCGTGCCGTGCTGGGCCTGTTGGAAACGGCCGATCTGGCCGATTTCACCGCCGCGCTGCAGACCGACATCGCGCCCCTGCTGCGCATCGAGACCCTGCGCATGGTGGTCGAGGAAGACCCTGCCCTGCCGCGCGACGTGGTGGTCGTCCCGCACGGCACCATCGATCGCATCGTGACCGCCGGCCGACGCGCGCCGCGTGGCGACGACATCGTGCTGCGCGCGGCGCTGGTGGTGACCCGCCCCCTGCACGGTCGCACCATCGCATCCGAGGCGCTGTTGCCGCTGGACCTGGGCCCCGGGCGGCCGCGTGCGGTGTTGCTGATGGGCAGCAGCGATCCGACGCGGTTCATGCCCGCGCATGGGACCGACCTGCTGCGGTTCTTTGGCCAGGTGTTCCGCATGGCCCTGTTGGCGCGGTTGCCGCAATGATGGCCCCGGCCACGGCCGACGCCCTGCACCGTTGGCTGGAGACCGAGGCCGCAACCCGCGACCGGTCCGACCACACGGTGGTCGCCTATCGCTCTGATCTGGTGGCGTTCCTGCAGTTCATCGCCGCCTATTGGGGCGAACCGGTGCCCCCCGCGGCGCTGGCCCGTTTGCGTCAGGCCGACATGCGCGCCTTTGCGGCATCCGAACGCGGGCGGGGCCTGGGCGCACGGTCATTGGCGCGGCGCATGTCGGGGGTGCGGTCCTTCCTGCGCTGGATTTCCGACCGCGAGGAGTTGGACCTGTCCGCAGCCCTGTCGACGCGCAGCCCGAAATACAGCCGCAGCCTGCCGCGTCCCCTGACCACCGTACAGGCCCAAGACACGCTGGACCGCGTGGCGGATCACGCAACGCCCTGGGTGGGCGCGCGCGATCTGGCGGTGCTGACCCTGCTGTGGGGATCGGGGCTGCGCATTTCCGAGGCGCTGGCGCTGGACGGGGAAGACTGGCCCTTTCCCGACGGGCTGATCATCCGCGGCAAGGGCGGGCGGGAACGTCAGGTGCCGGTGCTGCCGGTGGCCCGGGACGCGATAGCCGACTATCTGAACCTGTGCCCCTGGGGTCACCGGACCGACATGCCGCTGTTTCGCGGCATACGCGGCGGACGCCTGACCGCCAGCGCGGTCGAGGGCACGATGCGCCAGGCGCGCGCGGCCCTGGGCCTGCCGGCCAGCGCCACGCCGCATGCGTTGCGCCACAGTTTTGCCACGCATCTGCTGTCCGCGGGCGGCGATCTGCGCACCATTCAGGAACTGTTGGGCCATGCCAGCCTGTCGACCACCCAGGTCTATACCGGGGTGGACGACGCGCAGCTGATGGCCGTCTATCGCGCTGCGCATCCGCGCGGTTGAACCCCGGCACGTTCCCATGCGTTTGCCCCATCATTCACCAACGAGGCCCCGATGTCCGATCACGCCATCTTTCACCGCCCCCTGGGGGCCACCCCGCCCGCAGGCTATGACCAGGCAATCTTTGGCATGGGCTGTTACTGGGGGGTGGAACGCCTGTTCTGGAAACAGAACGGCATCTGGCTGACCGAGGTCGGCTTTGCCGGCGGCGACGTCCAGAACCCCACCTATGACCAGGTCAAGCGCGGCGATACTGGCCATGCCGAGGTCGTGCGGGTGATCTATGACAGCTCTCTGATCAGCTATGACCATCTGCTGCAGCTGTTCTGGGAAAACCACGATCCGACGCAGGGCGATCGTCAGGGCAACGACATCGGCAACCAGTACCGCAGCCTGATCATGACCTTTACCGACCTGCAGGAATCGGCGGCCGAGGCGTCCAAGGTCGATTACGACAACCGCCTGGCGGTACAGGGCATGGACAAGATCACCACCCGGATAATCCCCGCCGGTCCGTTCTGGCCCGCGCACGAGGCACATCAGCAATATCTGGAAAAGAACCCCGACGGTTATTGCGGGCTGAAGGGCACCGGCGTACAGGCCAGCATTCCCAACCCGGATCCGATCTGATGCCCACCTATACCGCGCTGACCCACCTGCCCGGCCGCGAAGCCGCCGAAGACTTGGCCCTCGCCTGCGAGGACCTGACGCCCGAACCGGTCGGCACCGGAATCTTCGAGATCGAGGACGGCAGCGAACGGTGGGAGGTGGGCGCCTATTTCACCGAAGCCCCCGACGAGATCGCGCTGGCGATCCTGGCCGCCGCCTATGGCGCGCAGCCCTTTGCCGTGTCGGAACTGCCCGAGGTCGATTGGGTGGCCCATGTGAAACGCGAACTGACCCCCGTCCGCGCGGGCAGGTTCTTTGTCCATGGCAGCCATGATGTCGACCAGATCCCAGACGGTGTCGAGGCGCTGTGGATCGAGGCCGCAATGGCCTTTGGCACCGGTCACCACAACACGACCAAGGGCTGCCTCGAGGCGTTGGACCGTCTGGCCACGGACGGGTTCAATGCGACCCGCATCGCGGATATCGGCTGTGGCACCGCCGTGCTGGCCATGGCTGCCGCGCGCCTGTGGCATGTCACGGTGCTGGCCAGCGATATCGACCCGGTCGCGGTGGACACCGCCGCCGCCAACGTCATCGCCAACGGTCTGGACGGTCGCGTGGAATGCGTGGAGGCCGCAGGCTTTGACCATCCGATGCTGGAACAGGCCGCGCCCTATGACCTGATCGTTGCCAATATCCTCAAACAGCCGCTGATCGATCTGGCCCCCGACATGGCACGCCACGTCGCCAAAGACGGGCGCATCGTGATGTCGGGCATCCTGACGACGCAGGCGGATGACGTCACGGCCGCCTATCAGGCCGCGGGCTTTTCCCCCGACCGGCGCGATGACGCGGGCGACTGGACCACGCTGGTGATGGTCCGCGGCTGAACCCCGCCAACCATCGGACATGAAAAAACCCCCGCGAGCATTCCGCTTTCGGGGGTTCGTTCGTCAGTGGTGGCAGCAAGCCTTAGAAGCCGCGCGCAACCCGCTCGATGTCGCCACGGCACAGACCGATATCGTCCAGCTCGCGGTCCGACAGACGGCCCAGTTCGCGACGCGTCATGCGGGTTTCACGCCAGGACGCGAACAGCGACACAATTTGCGCCACGACGTTGCCCACGCCTCCGACAGCCACGCTGCGGTTCGTTTCGATCGTCGACATCAGTTCACCTGTTTTCATATTGCCCGATCAGCGGGCACGTTTCGGATACACAGGAGATAGTTTCAGCAGCCAGCAAAGAGTAGCCGCGAAACCGGCAACCCCGCTATGCGAATTTCGCAACAGAGCGGGCAGTTTTTGTCGTAAAAAAGCCACGAACGGCCAGTCGTTAGCGCCAATCGCCCAACGCCGCCTGCCACAGCGCCAGCGCCGCGACCGCCGCCGTATCGGCACGCAGGATCCGCGGACCCAGACTGACCGGCGTCACGAATGGCAGCCGGGCCAGATGCGCTCGTTCGGTTGCGGAAAACCCACCCTCCGGGCCGATCAGGATGGCCCATGGCCCCTGCGGCAGGCCTGCCAGCATCTCGGCCGGGCCCGCGCGGGATTCGTCCGCCCACAAGATGCGCCGCGCAGGGTCCCAGCCGTCCAGCATGCCCGACAAGGGCGCAAGATCGGCGACGGGGGGCACAAAGGTGCCGCCGCACTGTTCTGCGGCCTCGATGGCATGTGCCTGAAGGCGGTCCTGCCGGATACGGTCGGAATTGGTGTGGTCGGTCTGCACGGGCAGGATGCGGGCACAGCCCATCTCGGCCGCCTTTTCGACGATGAAGTCGGTGCGGGCCTTTTTGATCGGTGCGAACATCAACCACAGGTCGGGTGGGTCCTGCTGGGGCGCCGTCTGCGCGATGATCGACAGGTTGCCGCCGCGCTTGCCGGTGTCCAGCAGGGACGCCCGCCATTCGCCGTCGTGACCGTTGAACACGGAAACGGCATCGCCCTGGCGCAGGCGCATGACGCCCGACAGGTAATGCGCCTGCGCCGCATCCACGGGAACGGGTTGTCCTGCAACCAATGGGTGATCTATGAACAGTCTGATCTTAGCCATGATGGACGCAACGCTATGCAAAGCCGGACAGAAAGGCCAGACGCCGTCGTTGACGCGCCCCCCGACAACTGGGTGGACCGCTTTGCGCCTGCGCGCACGCGTCCCTGGCTGCGGCTCAGCCGGGCGGACCGGCCGATCGGGACATGGCTGCTGCTGCTGCCGTGCTGGTGGGGGATCGGGCTGGCAATGATGGCGGATGCGCCGCGCCTGTTCGACCTGTGGATTGCGCTGGCCTGTGCCATCGGTGCGTTTGTCATGCGAGGCGCGGGCTGCACATGGAATGACATCACCGACCGCGACATCGACGCCCAGGTTGCGCGGACCCGGTCGCGGCCGCTGCCCTCGGGGCAGATCAGCCTGCGCGGGGCCTATCTGTGGCTGGCTGTGCAGGGACTGGTGGGGCTGGTGATTCTGCTGACGCTTGGTCGGGCGGCGGTGTGGATGGGGGTCGCATCGCTTGCGCTGGTCGCGATCTATCCCTTTGCCAAGCGGTTCACATGGTGGCCGCAGCTGTTTCTGGGCTTTGCCTTCAACTGGGGGGTGATGCTGGCCTATGCCGCCCATATGGGTCGGGTCGACCCGGCGCCGGTGGTCGCGTGGCTGGGCGCGATTGCGTGGACGATCTTTTACGACACGATCTATGCCCATCAGGATGCCGATGACGATGCGCTGATCGGGGTCAAATCGACCGCGCGGCTGTTCGGCGACCGCAGCCCCGCGATCCTGGCGGGCTTTGCGCTGGTGGCGGTGGCGGTGCTGGCAGTGGCCGTTGCGTTGACGGGTCGCAATCTGTTGATAGGCTGGGCCGGTGTGCTGGCCCTGGGGTTGCACCTGCTGTGGCAGCTGCGGAATTTCCAGCCCGACCAGGGCGCTGTTTGTCTGCGCCTGTTTCGGTCCAACCGCGATGCGGGGCTGATTCTTGCGCTGTTTCTTGCCATTGCGGGGCTGGCATGATTGCGCCGCACGGGCACCGTCGCTAGACGTTGCACGCTTTCAACAGCACAAGGTTTCCCATATGGCCCGACGCCGCCGCCTTTCGACATCTGTGGCCACCATCATCGTTCTGGCGGGCGCGGGCGGGTTGTCCTGGATCGGTGCCGAAGCCGCCACGACATTCATCGAGGACCGCGCGGCCCGCGACGTGACGCAGGCGCTGCGGATTGCGGGCCATGACTGGGCGCAAGTATCGACTGACGGGCTGCGTGTCAGCCTGACCGGCACCGCCCCGTCCGAGGTCGAGCGGTTCCGTGCAATGACCGACGCAGGGACGGCCATCGACGCCAAGCGGATCCAGGACAGGATGACCGTCGCATCGGTCGAGGCGATGACGCCCCCCGATTTCAAGGTTGAACTGCTAAAGGGCGACCAGGGCCTGTCGCTGATCGGACTGGTCCCCGCGGCCACGGACCGCGATGCGATCCTGCGCGACCTGCGCCCTGCGGGGCAGCCGGTGACGGACCTGCTGGAGGCGGCGGACCACCCCGTGCCCGATGGATGGACAGACGCGCTTGGGTTCGGGCTGAAGGCCGTGCAAATGACCACGCAGGCCAAGATCTCCATTGCGCCGGGCAGGGTTCACATCGCCGCGCTGGCCACCGACCGCCAGGATCAGGGACGGCTGGAACAGGCGCTGCGCCAGGCCGCGCCGCCGCAGGTGGTGCTGGACCTGCAGATCACCGCACCGCGCCCAGTGATCGCACCGTTCACGTTGCGGTTCGTGATGGACGACGATGGCGGCCGCTTTGACGCCTGCGTGGCAAGCGACGATGCCGGCCGCGACCTGATCGTGCAGGCGGCGCAAAGTGCGGGGGCCCGGACGGTGCCGACCTGCACCCTGGGCCTTGGCGCCCCCTCCGGCGATTGGGCCGAGGCCGCTGCCGCCGCCATCGCGGCCGTAGGCCAGCTGGGTCAGGGCCAGGTGACGCTGTCGGATGCGGATGTGGCGCTGGTGGTGCCCGCCACCGTGACGCGCGAACGGTTCGATCAGGCGGTCGGGCAGCTGGAGCAGGCGTTGCCGGCCACCTACCGTCTGCAGGCTCAGCACGAGCAGGCCCAGGTTCAGGCCGCCCCCATCGAATTTCAGGCGACACTGCCCCCGTCGGGCAGCCTGTCAATGCGCGGGCGCATTGCCGATGCGCAGATGCAGCAGGCCGTCGACAGCTTTGCCCGGTCCCGGTTCGACGTGGCGCAAAGCGGTCTGCGGACCGACCCTTCGGTTCCCGGAGGCTGGACCGTCCGCGTGATCGCGGGGCTGGAGGCGATGGGCGCGCTGCAGGCGGGTCAGGTGCGCGTGACCCCCGACATGATCGAACTGACAGGCGTGTCAGGCGACCCGCAGGCCAGCGACCGGGCCGCCGCCATGCTGTCCGACCGTCTTGGGGCGGGTGCGCGGTATCGTCTGTCGATCAGCTATGATCGCCGCATGGACGAGGCCCTGGGCCTGCCCGACGGCGAGGAATGCGTCGCGCGCCTGAACATCATCATGTCCGAGAGCGAGATCGGGTTCGAACCCAGCCGATCGTCCATTGCGGGCGATCCGGGCCCGACGATGGAGCGGTTCGTCCGCGCCATGGCCGATTGCGGCGATTTCCAGATCGAGGCCGGTGGCCATACCGATTCCCAGGGCTCGGAGGGGTTCAACGCCGAACTGTCGCGGTCGCGGGCACAGGCGATCGTATCCGCGATGGCTGATGCCGGGATCAGCGTGGCGAACATGTCCGCCCGCGGTTATGGCGAAAGCCGCCCCGTCGCCACCAACCAGACCGAGGCAGGCCGCGAGATCAACCGCCGGATCGAATTCCGCCTGCTGTCGCCGCACCCGCTGGACGCCGACAGCATAGCGGCGCCCGTGACCATCGCAGGCGTCACCGGTGCCGCGGTTGTTCCGCCACCCGCCACGGACGTGGCGCAGCAGGGCCCCCAGCTGCCGCCCGTGCAGGGACCACAGTTGCCGGACCGGGCAGCGCAGATGCAGGGCCCGCAATTGCCCCACAGCCGCGACACATCCGGCATGGTCCCGATGACCGTGGGGGTTGCCGAACAGTTCCAGACGCTGGACGAGCGCGAGGAAAACCTTAGGGTGCCCGTGCTGACGCCCGATGACGACACCCCCCGCCCCGGACCGCGCCCCAACAGCGTCGCGCAGCAGGCCGGCGCGCAAGACGAAGCGACCACAGAATGAACAGATCCGAATTCATCACCGTGACCGCCCTGATCCTGTTCGGGGCTTTCGTGCTGGGCTGGATCGCCAGTTGGCTTGTCCACCGCGTCGCCCGCCCGGTCCGTTCCGACATGTCCGAACTGGACCGCATGGCCCAGCAGCTGCACGAGGTCGAGGAACAGCGTGACGCGGCCATCGCCACGCTGGCCGAACGCGAATCCGCACTGACCACCCGTCTTGTGGGTGCGCAAACCGAATTGCGCGCCGCGATGGAGGGGTTGCGCGACAGCCGGACCGAGGCCGAGGAACTGCGCGATTATATTGAACAGGCACTGGCGCGCCGCTGACGCGCCAGCCCTATCGGGTCAGATGCCTGCGTCGATGATCGCGCGGGCCAGCACCGGAACCGTGTCGCGGTTCAGCCCTGCGATGTTCAGACGCGAATCGCCCACCATATAGATGGCCGCATCTGTCTTCAGCCGGGCGACCTGTTCCGGCGTCGCGCCAAGGCGCGAGAACATGCCGCGGTGGTGGCGGATGAAGTCGAACCGGTCGCTGCCCGACAGCTCGCGCAGTTCGGCCGCCAGTTGGTCGCGCAGGCCCAGCATCGTGTTGCGGACCTCCTCCAGCTCTGCCGCCCAATCGGTGCGCAGGGCGTCGTCCATCAGGATCGTGCTGACGATGCGCGCGCCATGGTCCGGCGGAAAAGAGAAGTTCTGGCGATTCAGATAGGCCATCGACCCCTGTGCCAGATCACGCGCCGCCGTGCTGTCGGCCAGCGCGATCAGGATGCCGGTCCGTTCGCGATAGATGCCGAAATTCTTGGAGCAGGACGCCGCGATCAGCACCTCGGGCAGGCTGCGGGCGACCAGGCGCGTCGCCTCGGCATCCGCGTCCAGGCCGTCGCCGAACCCCTGATAGGCCAGATCGACCAGCGGGATCGCACCCGATTTCTCCAGGATCGCCACGACCTCGGCCCACTGGTCGATGGTCAGGTTCGCCCCGGTCGGATTGTGGCAGCAGCCGTGCAGCAGCACGATGTCGCCACGGCCCGCCTGCGCGATGTCCGCCTTCATCCCGTCGAAATCCACGCCCCGGGTTTCCCCGTCGAAATACCGGTATTCGGTATAGGGCAGGCCCATGAAGGTCATGATCGACAAATGGTTCGGCCAGGTCGGGTTCGACACGAACACCCGCACCCCCGGATTGGCCAGCCGTGCCAGTTCCAGCGCCTGGCGGATGGCACCCGTCCCACCGACCGACGCAACCGAGGCCAGACGGTCGGCAGGCAGTTCGCCCAGCACCATCGTGGCCAGCGCGTTGCGGTAATCGGCCTCTCCCGCCAGACCCGTATAGGCCTTGGTGGTCTGGGTCTCCCAGATGCGCTGTTCGGCGGCCTTGACCGCGCGCATGATCGGGGTGACGCCCTGCGGGTCCTTGTAGACGCCCACACCCAGGTCGATCTTGCCCTGTCGGGTATCGGCCTTGTACTCCTCGATCAGCATCAGGATCTTGTCGGGGCTTTGGGCTTTCAGGTCGGTCAGCATCAGGCGTCTCCGGTTGCGATGTTCAGGTCGGCAAAGCTGCCCCATTCGGTCCAGCTGCCGTCGTAAAGCGAATGGTCACGGTGGCCCGCGCGTTCCAGCGCGAATGACAGCACCGCCGCCGTCACGCCGCTGCCGCAGGTGGTGATGACCGGGCGCGACAGGTCGATGCCGGCATCGGCAAAGGCCGCGCGGATCGCATCCGGGTCGATCATCGTACCGTCGGCATGGAACAGCTGGCCAAAGGGCAGGTTGCGCGATCCGGGGATATGACCTGCGCGCAGGCCCGCGCGGGGTTCGGGCACTTCGCCGCGAAAGCGGTCAGGACCGCGGGCGTCCACGATCTGCGGGTCACCCAGCTTGCTGGCCGCGGCCACCTGCGTCACGTCGCGCACCAGCCCTGCCTGACGTTGCACGGTGATGTGACGGTCGCGCATGACGGGGGGCATGTCCTCGGTCGGCCGCCCCTCGACGCGCCATTTCGCAAGGCCGCCATCCAGCACGGCCACATCGGTCTTGCCCATCAGCCGGAACGTCCACCAGACGCGGAATGCGCTGCGCACGTCGGAACTGTCATAGATGACCACCTGATGCCCATCGCCGATGCCCATCGCGCGCAGGCGGCTGATGAACATCTCGGGCGGGGGGGCCATGTGCGGCAGGGTCGACCGCTTGTCCGCAATCGCCTCGATGTCAAAGAACCGCGCGGCGGGAATGTGGGCCGCGTCGTATTCGGCACGCGCGTCGCGCCCGGATGCGGGCATGTGCCAGCTTGCGTCGATGATGCGCAGATCGGGGTCGGACAGATGCGCCGCCAGCCAGTCGGTCGAGACCAGTGTCTTTGGATCGTCCATCGCCGTCCCCCTTGGCTTGTGCCGCCCCGATCTACAGGCCGGGGGCCAAGGCTGCAATGGCCTATCCCTGCTTCAGCAGGCGCGCCTTCTGGCGATTCCAGTCGCGGGCGGCGCTGGTCTCACGCTTGTCGTGGTTCTTCTTGCCCTTGGCGACGGCGATCTTCAGCTTCACGATGCCACGGTGGTTGAAATACATCACCAGCGGAACCAGCGTCATCCCCTCGCGCGCGGTGGACTGCCACAGGCGGGCCAGTTCGCGCGATTTCACTAACAGCTTGCGTCGGCGGCGTTCCTCGTGGCCGAAAACACCGGCCCGCGACAGGGCCGCGACATAGCTGTTGATCAGCCACAGCTCTCCACCCTCGACCGAGGCATAACTTTCGGCGATGTTGGACTGACCCACGCGCAGGGATTTGACCTCGGACCCGGTCAGCATGATGCCCACCTCGAGATCGCTCTCGATGGCGTAATCGTACCGGGCACGGCGATGCTCGGCGATCACCTTGTAGTTCTTGCTGTCGTCATCCTTGGCCATGGCTGGTCAGATAGGCGCGACAGGTGCGTCTGTAAAGGCATGCGTTGCACGACGGGCGCGAGCCGGGCAAGGTCTGTCGCAGGAGGGACCATGCTGGGACAGATCGCGTTCGGATCGGTGCTGATGGTGATCAGCGTGCTGATGGCCGCCCTGGCCATCTGGGCGCTGGAGGCGGCGTTCTCTCGCAACGCCCGCTGGCTGGCCCGCGCGCCCCATCGGCCAAAGCTGGCCCTGGTGATCGTCGCGACTAGTCTGGCGGTTCTGGCGATGGTGACGGCGTCGGTCTGGCTGTGGGCGGGGGCGTTCCACCTGCTGGGCGTCTTTGCCACCTTCGAAGAGGCGATGTATTTCGCCTTGGTGACGTTCACCACGCTTGGCTATGGCGACGTGCTGCTGCCGCAGGACTGGCGCATCCTGGGCGGGCTGGCGGCGGCGAACGGGTTGTTGCACTTTGGCCTGATGACGGCATTCATGGTCGAGGCGTTGCGCCATGTCCGCGTGCGCCAGATCACGTTCACAAAGGAATAGCCGATGCGGCATGGCGGTCAGATCTTGGTGCAGGCATTGCGCGCGAATGGCGTGACGCGGGTGTTCTCGGTTCCGGGGGAAAGCTTTCTGGCGGCGCTGGACGGGCTGGTCGACAGCGGCATCCGCAACATCGTCTGCCGCCACGAAGGCGGCGCGGCCATGATGGCCGAGGCCACGGGCAAGCTGACCGGCAGGCCCGGCGTCGCCTTTGTCACCCGCGGACCGGGGGCCACAAACGCCAGCGCGGGCGTGCACGTTGCACGTCAGGACAGCACGCCCATGATCCTGTTCGTGGGCCAGATCGCCCGTGGCGACCACGACCGCGAGGCGTTTCAGGAGGTCGATTACCGCGCCATGTTCGCCCCGCTGGCGAAATGGGTGGCCCAGATCGACACGACCGATCGCATCGCCGAATACGTGGCCCGCGCGTTCCATGTGGCGATGTCGGGCCGCCCTGGCCCCGTGGTGCTGGCCCTGCCAGAGGACATGCTGTCCGGCCATGCCGACATTCCCGACCTGCCCGCCGCCGCCACCCCGCTGTCCCATGTCGCACCGCAATCGGTGCAGGCCGTGGCCGATGCGCTGGCGACCGCGAAACGCCCGCTGGTCATCGCGGGCGGCAGCCAGTGGTCGCAGGACGCGGCCCACGATCTGGCCCGCTTTGCCGCGGCCTGGGATCTGCCCGTGGCCGTGCCCTTTCGCCGCCAGGACCGCATGGACAACCGCCTGCCCCATTATGTGGGCGACCTGGGCGTGGGGATGAACCCGGCGATGGCCACGGCGCTGCGCGAGGCGGACGTGATCCTGTCGCTTGGGTCGCGGTTGGGGGACACGCTGACCGGGGGATACAGCGCGATGGACCCGGTGCGCCCCCATGCCCGCGTGGTCATGGTCCACCCCGACCCCGACCAGCTGGGCGCGCTGTGGCGGGCAGATCCGGGGCTGGTCGCGGATCCACGCCGGGTGGTGGCCGCGCTGGCCGACCTGCCCGCCCCCGGGACGCGCTGGTCTGACTGGCGGACCCGGCTGCGCGCGTCCTATGACGACTGGCAGACGCCGCGCCCCACGCCCGGCGCGCTGCGGCTGGAACAGGTGGTGGGCTGGCTGGCGGACATCCTGCCCGCGAACGCGATCGTCACCAATGGCGCGGGAAACTATGCCAGCTTTCTGCATCGCTATTTCCGCTGGCGTTGCTACGGCACGCAGCTGGCGCCGACATCGGGGTCGATGGGCTATGGGTTGCCCGCGGCCATCGCCGCCAGCCTGGCGCATCCCGACCGGACCGTCGTCTGTCTGGCGGGCGACGGCTGTTTGCAGATGACCGTGAACGAACTGTCGACCGCCGCCCAGTACGGCGCGACGCCCATCGTCATCGTGGCCAATAACGGCCGCTATGGCACGATCCGCATGCACCAGGAGCGTCACTATCCCGGCCGCGTGTCCGGCACCGACCTGTTCAACCCCGACCTGCCCGATCTGGCCCGCGCCTATGGCGGCCACGGAGAGCTGGTCGAACGCGACGAGGATTTCGCACCCGCCTTTGAACGCGCGCGACTGTCCGGCCGCCTGTCCGTGATCGAACTGCGCCTCGACCCCGAGGCGCTGACCCCCGGCGCGACCCTGACCCAGACCCGCGACGCGGGCCTGAAGGCGCAGGCATGATCCCCGGCCCGCGCAACCGGATCACCGACGTCGTCGGGTTGCGCGTGGGCCATGCCCAGGACGACGTCCTGCGGTCGGGGGTCACCGTGCTGACCGCCGATGCGCCCTTTGCGGCCAGCGTGCATGTGATGGGCGGGGCACCCGGCACACGGGACACCGATCTGCTGGCGCCCGACAAGATGGTGGGCGGTGTGGATGCGCTGGTGCTGGCGGGGGGATCGGCCTTTGGCCTGGCCGCCTGTGACGGGGTGATGGCGGCGCTGCACAAGGCGGGGCGCGGCTTTGCCGTGGGTCCGGCGCGGGTGCCGATCGTGCCCGGGGCGATCGTCTTTGACCTGCTGAACGGCGGCGACAAGGGTTGGGACGGCAATCCCTATCCCGTGCTTGGCACGGCGGCCTGGACTGCGGCGGGGGTGGATTGCGCGATGGGGTCCGTGGGCGCAGGCACCGGGGCGCTGACCGGCACGCTCAAGGGTGGGGTGGGGTCGGCATCAGCGGTGCTGGTGGGCGGGGCCACGGTCGGCGCGCTGGTCGTCGTGAACGCGCTTGGGCAGGCGACCGTGGGCGACAGCCGCCATTTCTGGGCCGCCCCGTGGGAGCTGGAGGGCGAATTCGGCGGTCTGGGCCTGCCCGCGCGATTTCCCGCGGCCCATGAACCTGCCCCGGCCAAGCGCCTTGGCGAGGCCACGACCATCGCCATCGTCGCCACCGACGCGGCGCTGGACAAGGCCGGGCTGCAGCGCATGGCGATTGCCGCGCATGACGGGCTGGCCCGTGCGCTGGTGCCCAGCCACACGCCGCTGGACGGCGATCTGATCTTTGCGGTCTCGACCGGTGCATGGCCTTTGTCGGATCCTGTCGTCGATGCGTTTGCATTGGGTCACGCGGCGGCCTGCGCGCTGGCCCGCGCGGTGGCGCATGGCGTGCACAAGGCTGCGTCCCGCTCCGGCGATCTGCAACCGACATGGCAGCAGCGGTTCGCGTAAAACAAAGGGCGGCGCGACCAGCGCACCGCCCCAGAGAGATCGCCAAGAGGGACAGCTTAGCGATTGCTGTCGGAACGCGGCAGACCGTCGCGGGTTGCCTATGCGCCTTCACGTTTCCGTCATGTTGCGGCATCGAGCTATCATCCACTGGCTTTGACTTCGCCGTACCGGGCATGTTCAGATGCCCTAACCGAAATGCACCCCGAGGACGCCATGACCAAAACGACCGATCTGAAGACCCTCCTTCGCGACCCGTCGCTGCTGGAAACCCGTGCGTTTGTTGCGGGCGAATGGGTGGATGCCGATGACGGCGCCACGTTCGAGGTCACGAACCCCGCCCGCGGCGACGTCATCGCCCATGTGGCCGATCTGGGCCGTGCGGAAACCGCCCGCGCCATCGACGCAGCCGCCGCGGCGATGAAGGCGTGGACCGCCCGCACCGCCAAGGACCGCGCGCAGGTGATGCGCAAATGGTTCGACCTGATGATGGCCAACCAGGACGATCTGGGCACCATCCTGACCGCCGAACAGGGCAAGCCCCTGGCCGAGGCCAAGGGCGAGATCGCCTATGGCGCCAGCTTTATCGAATGGTTCGGAGAAGAGGCGAAACGCGTCTATGGCGAGACGATCCCCGGCCATCAGCCCGACAAGCGCATCAGCGTCATCCGCCAGCCCATCGGGGTGGTGGGGTCGATCACGCCCTGGAACTTTCCCAACGCGATGATCGCGCGCAAGGCGGGGCCTGCGCTGGCCGTGGGTTGCGGTTTCGTCGCACGGCCGGCCTCGGAGACGCCGCTGTCGGCGCTGGCCATGGCGGTGCTGGGCGAACGCGCGGGCCTGCCCAAGGGCATCCTGTCGATCATCCCGTCGTCACGCGCCAGCGACATCGGCAAGGAGTTCTGCGAGAACCATCTGGTGCGCAAGCTGACCTTTACCGGCTCGACCGAGATCGGTCGCGTGCTGTTGCGCCAGGCTGCCGACCAGGTGATGAAATGCAGCATGGAGCTGGGCGGCAACGCGCCCTTCATCGTCTTTGACGACGCCGATCTGGATGCCGCGGTCGAGGGCGCGATGGCGTCCAAGTTCCGCAACAACGGCCAGACCTGCGTCTGTGCCAACCGCATCTATGTCCAGTCCGGCGTCTATGACGCCTTCGCCGACAAACTGAAGGCGGCCGTGGAAAAGCTGCGCATTGGCGACGGCCTGACCGAGGGTACCACCACCGGCCCGCTGATCAACCAGAAGGCCATCGACAAGGTCGAGGAGCATATCCGTGACATCACGGAAGGCGGCGGCCAGATCCTGACCGGCGGTCAGCGCAAGGACGGCCTGTTCTTTGAACCGACCATTGTCACCGGCGTCACCCGCGACATGAAGGTTGCAACCCAAGAGACGTTCGGCCCACTGGCACCGCTGTTCCGTTTCGATACCGAGGATCAGGCCGTGGCGGCGGCCAATGACACGATCTTTGGCCTGGCTGCCTATTTTTACGCCCGTGACATCGGTCGCGTCACCCGCGTTCAGGAATCGTTGGAATACGGCATCGTCGGGGTGAACACCGGCATCATCTCCACCGAGGTGGCGCCCTTTGGCGGCATCAAGCAGTCAGGCCTTGGGCGCGAAGGCAGCCATCACGGGCTGGAGGACTATCTGGAGATGAAGTACATCTGCCTCTCGGTCTGATATTTTCCACGACCGGTTGGAACCCGCGGCCATAGGCCACGTTGCCCTCACAGAACGCGCCGACCGACCGGGTCGGCCAGGGCAACTAAGGAGAATGGCATGGGCTGGCTTGCAGCTATCATCGTTGGGGGCATCGCCGGTTGGCTTGCCGAGAAATTCATGAAGTCCAATATGGGCCTCATGATGAACATCATTCTAGGCATCGTGGGTGCGGTGCTGTTCAACTTCATCTTTGGGTCGATCCTTGGCCTCTATGCCGCAGGTGCCAGCTTCAGCTTTGCCTACCTGCTGGCCGGATTTGTAGGTGCGTGCATCTTGATCGCCATCGTCCGCGCCGTTCGCGGTCGCGCCTGATCGCAGTGACGACAATCCATCTGGCCGCGTCGGGGAAACCCGTCGCGGCCTTTGTCATTCAGGCGCCGGTCACACTGCTTGTGGCGGCTGTCTGACCGACAGGTGGCAGCGGACCCACCCCAACGGAAAAGGCCGGGCAATTGCCCGGCCTTTTCCATGATCAACAGTGCGGATCAGCGGCGCGACGGGCCGTTGTCATCCTCGTCGTCGTCTTCGTTGTCATTGTCGGGCAGGTTGAAGAACGTGTCCTTGTCCAGCTCACGCTGCGGCTTATCCTCGTCGCGCGACAGGCTGAAATTCTCCAGTCCGGCGATCGAGCTGGGCAGACGCGGCTCCTCGGACATCGCCAGCGAGGTCTCGGTGCTGACCAGCTTGCGACGTTCGTCGTCAGTCATCACGCCACCTTCGGCGGCCTTTTTCTTGGCGGCCTTCTGGACGGCGGCGTCCAGTTCGGTCTGGCGGCACAGGCCCAGGGCGACCGGGTCGATCGGCTGGATGTTCTGGCTGTTCCAGTGCGTCCGTTCACGGATCGACGCGATCGTGGGCTTGGTCGTGCCGACCAGCTTGGCGATCTGGGCATCGGCCAGTTCCGGGTGGAACTTGACCAGCCACAGGATCGCGGCAGGACGGTCCTGACGCTTGGACAGCGGCGTATAGCGCGGCCCACGACGCTTTTCCTCGCCATCGGCGGCAGGGTTGTGCTTCAGGCGCATCCGATAGATCGGGCTGCCCTCGGCGCGCTTGATCTCCTCGGGGTCCAGCTGGTTCGAGGCGACGGGGTCATAGCCCTTGACGCCCGCAGCCACGTCGCCATCGGCGATGCCCTGAACCTCAAGCTCGTGCAGACCGCAGAAATCGCCGATCTGCTTGAAGCTGAGCGTCGTATTGTCGACCAGCCAGACGGCGGTGGCCTTGGCCATCAGCGGCTTGCTCATGTCAGTCTCCTTCGCGTGTCTCTTGGTCCCGAACATAGGGGCGAGGGCCGGAAAAACGGCTTCGGCTTGCGCCATTCCTCGTTTTCGGGGGGAATTGGCAGGTCGTATACCGATTTCAGGTGTCGGGGAAAAGAGGATTCGCACGATTGCCGGTGCATGCCGGCGCGAACGACGCTATTGTCGCGGGATGCGCATCCTGTTCCCGACCCTTGCGGTCTTGCTGAGCCCACTGTCCCTTGCCGCCCAGGACGTCGCGGGGCGGTTCGATTACTATGTGCTGGCGCTGTCCTGGCAGCCGACATGGTGCAGCACGACGGGCGATGACCGCGACGCGCCCGAATGCCGCGACGGCACGGGGCGCGATTTCACCGTTCACGGGCTGTGGCCGCAATACGACCGCGGCTGGCCGCAGGATTGCGCCACCCGCGAACGCGACCCATCGCGCCGCGACAGTGCCGCGATGGCTGATGTGATGGGGTCGGGCGGCCTGGCGTGGTATCAGTGGCAGAAACATGGCCGGTGCAGCGGGCTGTCGGCCGCAGACTATTACGATGCCACGCGACAGGCGGCGCGGGACATCGTGATCCCGCCGGTTCTGGACGACCTATCCCGTGAGGTCGCGGCCCCGCCCGCGGTGATCGAGGAGGCGTTCCTGGAGGTCAACCCCGGCCTGGACCCCGACGGCGTCACCGTGATGTGTCGCGACGGTGCGCTGACCGAGGTGCGGATCTGTCTGACCCGCGACCTGGAACCGCGCACCTGCGCCGCTGACGCGCGCCGCGACTGCGACGCGCCCCGCCTGCTGATCGAGGCCGTGCGCTAGCCCGCGACCTTCAGGACGATCTTGCCGATATGGCCGCTGCTCTCCATCCGGCGATGCGCGTCCGCCGCGTCAGCCATCGCGAACTCGCTGTCGATGGTCACGGCGACAGACCCGGCAGCGATCATCGGCCACAGCTGCTTGCGGATCTGGTCGGCGATCTCGGCCTTGGCGACGTCGGATTGCGGGCGCAGGGTCGACCCGGTGATGGTCAGGCGGTTCACCATGACCTGGGCAAAGTTCAGCTCGACCTTGGGGCCCTCCAGAAACGCGATCATCACCAACCGCCCGTCCTGGGCCAGCGACTTGATGTTGCGGGGAATATAGCTGCCCCCGACCATGTCCAGAATCAGGTCCGCGCCGCCCGCATCCGCCAGCACCTTGGTGAAATCCTGGTTGCGATAGTTGATGGCGGTGGCGCCAAGTGCCGTGATCGCCGCGCATTTGTCGTCGCTGCCGGCGGTGGCAAAGACCCGGGCCCCAAGCGCGCGGGCAATCTGGATGGCCATCATACCGATGCCGGACGTGCCGCCATGCACCAGAAAGCGGTCGCCCCCGGTCAGCCCGCCCCGTTGGACGACGTTCGACCAGACGGTGAACGCGGTTTCAGGCAGGCACGCCCCCTCGCGCAGGGACAGGCCCTTGGGGATGCGCAGCGCGTGGTCGGCGTGGCAGACGGCGTATTCCGCATATCCACCGCCGGGCAGCAGGGCACAGACCTGTTCGCCCTTTTTCCAGCGCGTGACACCCGCGCCAAGGCCCACGATTTCCCCCGACGCCTCAAGGCCCGGCAGGTCGGATGCGCCCGGCGGCGGGGCATAGCTGCCTGATCGTTGCAGCACGTCGGGGCGGTTCACGCCCGCATAGGCGACCTTGATCAGGATCTGGTCGTGACAGGGCACCGGCACGGGCCGGGTCGTGGCGCGCAGCTGATCGGCGGCACCGGGGGCGGCGATCTCTATGGCGGTCATCTGGTCGGGAAACATGGGCGCGTCCTTATCGGGTCTTACCGGGCAGCGCCCGGTCACGGGGCGCGCGGATCCAGCCAAGGGCCGCGCTGGTCAGACGGGATGCGCCGGGCAGGCCACGCAGACGGGCCTTGACCGTCTCGATCGACATGACGCCGTCGATGCGGCGGTCGATAAACGCGCGGGTGTCGGCGTCCCCGTCCGAATCATCGCCCAGCCAGAACAGCACCGTGGCCGAGATCACCGCCGTCAGCGTCGCGCGTTTCGAATACCAGTTCACGTCCTGCGACCGGTCACCCAGGGCGGTCCAGATCACGTCCGCGGTCTCCCAGACCAGCCGCGCGGCCAGCCCCGCATTCTGCGGCAGCGCCAGCGTCGCCGCACCGGCGCGCACCAGTTCGGGGTCCGACAGTTCCAGCCGCCGCCAGACGGCCTGTGCCACGCGGTCGCGGAACCGACCTTCGGGCGGGGTCGCGGTCAGTGCCTCGCGCAGCGCCCGATCGGCGCGGCGATGATAGGCGGCGGCCAGCCCGGCGCCACCTTGCGGGAAATGCACCGCGATCAGGGCCGCATCCATGCCGATATCGCGCGCACCGGCGGCCAGCGCCCGTTCGTTCATCCCCTCGAAGGGGACATGGACCAGTGCGGCATCCAGCAGCGCGTCTCGGTCTGTGTGGGTCATGCATACCTCGTCTGGACAATTGCGCCCGCCGCTGTTAGGGGGTCGCTTCCTGCAATCTATCAACTCTAACCTAGGAAGGTGGTGACAACCACATGCAGGTCAATGTCCGCGACAACAACGTCGAACAGGCGCTCCGTGCTCTGAAGAAAAAACTTCAGCGCGAAGGTGTCTTCCGCGAAATGAAGCTCAAGCAGCATTTCGAGAAGCCGTCGGTCAAAAAAGCCCGTGAAAAGGCCGAGGCCGTTCGCCGTGCCCGCAAGCTGGCCCGTAAAAAGGCACAGCGCGAAGGCGCGCTGTAAGACGACGCGAACTTGTGTCATTTGAAAACCCCCGCGGCGCCATGCCGCGGGGGTTTTCTTTTGTCCAACATCCGGGCCGGGTGCGGTCGGCGGTTTCGGTGCGAATCGCCGCCGTTGCGTCGTCAACTCCAGTATCGTCGTCATCACCAGCAGTGGCGCGCCGACCCCGCCTGCGATCAGACCGGAATCGCGGTGGTGCGGAACACCGTGCGCAAGGCAAAGCTGGAATGCATCTGGGCGACCCCTGGCAGGCGCGACAGGTGCTGACGGTGGATGCGGGCGAAATCGTCCGTATCCTCGACCACGATCTTCAGCAGATAGTCGGCCGTGCCGGCCATCAGGTGACATTCCAGCACGTCGGGAATGGTGCGCACGCCACGTTCAAAGGCGTCCAGAACCTCGTCCGCCTGACCCGACAGCGTGATCTCCACGAACACTGTGGTCTGGCGGCGCAAGGCGCGCGCATCCAGCAATGCGACATACCCAGAAATGACCCCCGCGTCCTCCAGCCGCTGCACGCGCCTGTGGCAGGCCGAGGGCGACAGATGCACCCGCAGCGACAGTTCGGCATTGCTGATTCGCCCCTGGCTCTGAAGCAGGGACAGGATTCGTCGGTCTGTTGCGTCAAGATCGGCCATGCTGGCAGAATCTTCGAACCGTGTGGCAAATGCCAGTGGTATCTTCGCGCATCGTGGTCCGGTCAGGGCCAGCTTCGCAGCACCTTGCAGGCGGGACGGTGCATCATCGGACCATCGCTCTGGGAGGAGACAAAATGAAGATCGGATGCCCCACCGAAATCAAGCCGCAGGAATTCCGCGTCGGCCTGTCCCCCGCCGCCGCAGCCGAGGCCGTGCTGCGCGGCCATGACGTGCTGGTCCAGGCCGGTGCCGGACTGGGCGCGGGGTTCGCGGACCAGGATTACATCGATGCGGGCGCCACCATCGCCCCCGATGCCGCCACCATCTTTGGAGAGGCCGAGTTGATCATCAAGGTCAAGGAGCCCCAGCCTGCCGAACGCAGGATGCTTGCCCGTGGACAGATCCTGTTCACCTATCTGCATCTGGCGCCCGACCTGGACCAGACTCGCGACCTGCTGGACAGCGGCGTGACCGCGATCGCCTATGAGACGGTGACCGACGCGCGCGGCGGCCTGCCCCTGCTGGCCCCCATGTCCGAGGTCGCGGGCCGCCTGGCCCCGCAGGTCGGCGCATGGGCGCTGCAAAAGGCCAATGGCGGGCGCGGCGTGCTGATGGGCGGCGTGCCCGGTGTGCGGCCCGCGAATGTCGTGGTGATCGGCGGCGGTGTGGTGGGCACTGCGGCGGCCCGCGTGGCCGTTGGCATGGGCGCCAATGTCACGGTCATGGACCGGTCGGTGCCGCGCCTGTCCTATCTGGACGACATCTTCATGGGCCGCCTGACCACGCAATTCGCCAGCGCCGCCGCCACCGCCGATGCGATCCGCACGGCCGACATGGTCATCGGTGCGGTTCTGATCCCCGGCGCCGCCGCGCCCAAGCTGATCACCCGCGACCAGCTGTCGACCATGCCGCAGGGCGCGGTTCTGGTGGATGTGGCCATCGATCAGGGCGGCTGTTTCGAAACCTCCCGCGCGACCACGCATCAGGACCCGATCTATGACGTGGACGGGATCGTGCATTACTGCGTGGCGAACATGCCGGGGGCCGTCGCGCGCACGTCCACGCAGGCGCTTGGCAACGTGACCATGCCGCATCTGCTGGCATTGGCGGACAAGGGCTGGCACCGGGCACTGACCGACGACGCGCATCTGCGCGCCGGCCTGTCGGTACACGAGGGCCAGCTGACCTCGCCCCCGGTGGGCGAGGCCCTGGGCCTGGAGGCCGTCACCCCGGCAAAGCTGCTGGGGCTGTAACGGTCAGGCCATGCTGGTGCGGTCGGCCAACAGGTCGCGGATCTGCGCCAGCAGCTCCTCTTGGGTCGGACCTGCGGCGGGGGTTTCTGCGGCCTCTTCCTTGCGGATCGCGGCGCGCTGCAGACGGTTCACGCCCTTGACCAGCATGAACACCGCCCATGCCACGATCAGAAAGTTCAAAACCGCCATCGCGAAAGAGCCATAGGCAAAAATCGCCGCCCCAGAGCTGCGCGCGGCGTCCAGGCTGGCTCCGTCGGCGACGGTGCCGGACAGGACGATATACTTGTCAGTGAAATCGATGCCACCGGTCATCAGTCCCAAAAGCGGGTTGATCAGATCGACGACAAGCGAATTGACGATACCTGTAAAGGCCGCGCCAATAATGATGCCGACGGCAAGGTCGATGACGTTGCCGCGGGCGATAAATGTCTTGAATTCCTGAATCATAACTCACTGTTCCCGTGCTGCGCGTCCGTTCCGCGCGGCCGCTATCTTGCGGCCAAACATGGGAAAAATCAATCGCGCCCAGAACCCATCCACGGGGCCCTGAGCGCGTTGGCTTACTGGGCGGGGTCAGCCTCGGCCAGTTTGGCGTCGATGATGTCCTTCATGCTGTCCCAGGCCTGGTTCGACACCTTTTCGCCGCCGATGATAAAGGTCGGGGTCGCCTCGACCTCGTCGGCGGTGGCGTTCGTCTGGAACGTCGCGATCAGCTGTTCGACCTTGGCGGTATCTTCCCAACAGGCGGTCATCTGATCCTCGGTCATTCCGGCCTTCAGGCCGATGCGGCGCAGGTTCGTTGCGATCTCGTCGCCCGACCCACCGGCCAGCCACTGCTGCTGTTCATCGAACAGCATGCCGGACACGGGAAAGAACTTTTCGTCGCCGCTGCAGCGCGCCAGGATACCGGCCCACAGGCCCGGCTGGTCGAAATAGACGTCGCGTTGCACAAAGCGGACCTTGCCGGTGTCGATGTATTCCTCCTTGAGCTGCGGATAGACGTCGCTGTGGAAATTCGCGCAATGCCCGCAGGTAAAGCTGGCATATTCCACGATCGTCAGGGGCGCATCCTCGGCACCCTGCGCGATGTCGGGCAGGGTTTCCGGGGTGGCGGCGGCATCCTGCGCAAAGGCGGGCGCGGCCAGGGTCATCGCGATGGCAGAGGCGGCAAATCGCAGAAACATGGAAAGTCCTTTCAGGTCATGGATGTCAGCTCAGGTCCGGCGGCTGGCGACGTTCATCGCCAATTGCGCCATGGCCTGGGCAAGGGTCGGATCGGTGAACTGCTGCCCCACCCCCTGGGCCTGCGCCACGATCGCGGGATCGGGCGCACGCTCCGGGCGGGGCGCATGGGAAAAGGCCGCCTGCCCCTCGGCAAAGCCGGTGGCGGCGGTCTGGGTCAGGGTGATGCGGCTGACCGCGTTGTAACCATAGCAGGCGTTGACGCGGTCACGCAGCGTCGGCAACTGCATCTCGACCATGGGCGCCATGGGCCCGGTGGTCAGCAGCGTCAGCGTAGAGCCCAGACCGTTGCGGGCATGGCTGATGCGGACCGGGCGGGTGACGGGGGCCAGTTGCGGGCCGGCAATCTCGGCCCAGTTGGTCAGCAGGCGGGTGACAGCGAATCCCCGCCCTTCGGCGGCCTTCTGGACGCGATCGGCCAACAGGGTGGCCGCCGCCTGAAAGCCGCGGCTGCGACGACGGATCCGGGTCTTTGGGGCGGCGGACGGGTGGGCCATGGGCGCCTTTGCTGCTATCACCCGGCCATTCTTAGCCAGCCATCCCCCCGGATGAAAGCGCGCCCTTTTGCAAAGGCTTACATAATTGCGTGAAAGCAAGGTGATCGCCCCCGACCTGCTGGACTGGTACGACCGCCATGCCCGCACCCTGCCCTGGCGCGTACCGCCCGGCGGCGCCCCCGCCGACCCCTATCGCGTCTGGCTGTCCGAGGTGATGCTGCAACAGACGACCGTCGCGGCAGTCAAGGCCTACTTTCTGCGGTTCACTGCGCTGTGGCCCACTGTCCATGACCTGGCGGCGGCCGATGATGCGCGGGTGATGGCCGAATGGGCGGGCCTTGGATATTACGCCCGCGCCCGCAACCTGCTGGCCTGCGCCCGTGCCGTGGCGGACCGGGGCGCGTTTCCCGACACGCGGGACGGGCTGTCCGCCCTGCCGGGGATCGGGGCCTACACGTCGGCGGCGATCGCCTCGATCGCCTTTAACCGGGTGGAAACCGTGGTGGACGGCAATGTGGAACGCGTGGTGTCGCGGCTGTTCGCGGTCCAGACCCCCCTGCCCCGCGCGAAACCGGAACTGGTGGCGCTGGCCGACGGGCTGACCCCGCAGGCCCGTCCGGGCGATTACGCGCAGGCGATGATGGACCTGGGCGCGACCATCTGCACCCCGCGCAACCCCGCCTGCGTCATCTGTCCCGTCCAGGCGCAGTGCGACGCCCGCGCCCAGGGGATCGCCCCCGACCTGCCCCGCAAGACCCCAAAGGCCGCCAAGCCCACGCGCCAGGGGGTCGTCTGGCTGGCGCGACAGGCCGATGCGTTGCTGTTGGAACATCGCCCGCCAAAGGGGCTGTTGGGCGGCACGCTGGCCTTTCCGTCGGCGCAGTGGGACGGGCGCGACATGCCCCCGCCAGGCCCTGCGGATTGGCGCGATCTGGGGGCGGTGCGCCATGTGTTCACGCATTTCACGCTGGATCTGACCGTGCTGCTGGGCGATCTGACCGGCAATCCCACGCGCGGGGAACTGGTTCCCCTGCGGCAGATCGACCGCGACGCCCTGCCGGGGCTGATGCGCAAGGCGTGGGATATGGCGCAACCGCATCTTCGGGGTTAGCATCGGCGCATGAGCCATGCCCCCCTGCCCGCCGCGGCACCCTTCTGGTTGTCCATCGCCCTGATCCCGCTGGTCGCGCTAGCGGCCTGGGGTGGCGGGATGTGGTGGCTGATCGTGCCGGTCTATGCGTGGTACCTGACCACCGTGCTGGACCGCGTGCTGGGCAAGACCGAGGCCAATCCCGACCCCGACACCGCCACGGACCAGCTGTTCTGGCACCGCGCCGTGACGCTGATCTGGTTTCCGCTGCAGGCGGCCACGATCTGTGCCTGCCTGTGGCTGGCGGGGCGCACGGATCACCTGACCGGGTGGGAATCGCTTGGCCTGTTCTTTGCCATCGGGGTGATGTCGGGCAGCGTCGGCATCGTCTATGCACATGAATTGCTGCACCAAAGGACGCCCGCCGAACGCTGGCTGGGGGATCTGCTGCTGGCATCGGTCCTGTATTCGCATTTCCGCACCGAGCATCTGCTGGTGCATCACAGCTGGGTGTCGACGCCGCGCGATGCCGTCTCGGCCCGCTATAACGAGGGCTTTCACCGGTTTTTCTTTCGTGTCCTGCTGGACGGCCCGCGCAGCGCCTGGACGGCCGAGACGCGGTTCCTGGCCCGCGCGGACCGTGGCCCGTGGGACCGCCGCAACCCCTTCTGGCGCTATGGCGCGCTGCAGGGGGGCATGCTGGTCATGGCCGTTGTGATCGGTGGCTGGACGGGGTTGGGACTGTTCCTGTTCCAGGCCCTGATTGCCGTCTGGCAACTGGAATTGACGAATTACGTCGAACATTACGGGCTGTCGCGCCAGCATCTGGGCGATGGCCGTTACGAACCCGTCCGCCCGCGCCACAGCTGGAACGCCAGCCACACCGCGACCAACTGGCTGTTGATCAACCTGCAACGCCATTCCGACCACCACACCAAACCCGACCGCCGGTTTCCGCTGCTGCAGACCTATGGCGCGGACGAGGCGCCGCAACTGCCCATGGGCTATCCGGCGATGACGCTGCTGGCGATGGTCCCGCCGCTGTGGCGGCGGCGCATGAACCCCCGCGTGCGTGCTTGGCGTCGCCAGTTCTATCCGGAAATCACCGACTGGACAGACTATAACCGCGGCACCCTGCCCATGCCCCGCAACGCGTTGTAGCGTCCCTGCCGCACACATCCGACAATATCGGTAAAATGGAATGCAACAGGTTTGAACACAACCTTGCATTGTGTGCACAAAATGGAAGAATGCTGGTTGCGTGCAACAGGGACCAACCGGAATGAGCGACGATTCTTTGCTGATGCATCGTGACCCGCAAACCTTTCAATTCGCCGCGGGCGACAGCTTGGGCTATCTGCTGTACCGCAGCGTGGCCCGCCCCGGAATGCAGCGCGACGATCTTGACCTAATCCTGCAACATGCCCGCGACAGCAACCGGGCTGCGGGGCTGACCGGATGCCTGCACCACGAGGACGGCCTGTTCTTCCAGTGGATCGAGGGTCCACGCTTTCGCCTGTTCCGTCTGATCGACCTGCTGAGCGAGGATGACCGCCACCTGAATTTCACCGTGCTGGATCAGGGCCCGCTGCAACAGCGGCTGTTCGGCGATTGGGAAATGCGGTTTTCAGACCGCGAGGCCGCGTCGCTGCTGGACTGGCTGGCCGTCAGGCGCAGCCAGGCGGGGACCGGTCAGGACGACGCCGAAAACATCACCGCGTTCCTGCGGTCGATGCAAGGCTGACGATGGAAAAATCCCCGCCATGCGGACATGGCGGGGCAAGGTGGTTCCGGCCATGCGCAATGCGCATGGGGGGAACTGGCGAAGGGTGAAACTCAGTTCGGCCGCGGGGCGTCGCCTTCCATCTCGGCGCGGATCTGCTGGCGCAGGATGTCCAGCGGGATCATCTTGCCCTCGCGCCGGAAATGCCAATAGGTCCAGCCGTTACAGCTGGGCGCGCCTTCCAACGCGGCCCCGACCTGATGGATGCTGCCCTTGACGTCGTTGCCGATCAGCGAACCGTCGGCGCGAACCTTGGCCTTGTGGCGGTTGCCGATGGAAAACAGTTCCTCTCCGGGGCGCAGCATGCCCCGTTCGATCACCTGACCGAACGGAATGCGCACCTCGGCGCGCTTGGCGCGTGTGGTGGCGATGGCGTCGGCATCCAGACGGCGCACGCGGGACAGGCGACGGCTGGCAACCTCACGGTACGCCTCCTCGCGCTCGATCCCGATATAGTCGCGGCCCAGCATCTTGGCGACCGCGCCGGTCGTCCCGGTGCCAAAGAACGGATCCAGCACCACGTCGCCGGGGTTTGTCGTGCCAAGGATCACGCGGTGCAGCAGCGATTCGGGTTTCTGGGTCGGGTGGGCCTTGTCGCCCGCCTCGTCCTTCAGCCGCTCACCGCCATTGCAGATCGGCAGGACCCAGTCGCTGCGCATCTGGATGCCCTCGTTCAGCGACTTCAGCGCCTCATAGTTGAACGTGTATTTCGAGGTTTCCGATTTCGCCGCCCAGATCAGCGTTTCATGGGCATTGGTCAGGCGCTTGCCGCGAAAATTGGGCATCGGGTTCGACTTGCGCCAGATCACGTCGTTCATGATCCAGAATTTCTGGTTCTGCAGTTCGGCGCCGACGCGAAAGATGTTGTGATAGCTGCCGATGACCCAGATTGCACCGTTCGGCTTCAACAGGCGGCGCGCGGCGGCCAGCCAGTCGCGGGTAAAGGCGTCATAGGTGGCAAAGCTGGAAAACTGGTCCCAATGATCGTCCACCGCATCGACCAGGCTGTTGTCGGGCCGATGCAGATCGCCCTTCAGCTGCAGATTATAGGGAGGATCGGCAAAGATCAGGTCAACGCTGCCCTCAGGCAGGCTGTTCATGATGTCGATGCAGTCGCCGCCCAGTATCTGGTTCAGCGGTAATGGCCGCGCGGAATCCGCGCGCTGGTTCTTGGTTTTCGTCATGCTCTGCCTTCGGGGAATGCCGACTTTTGCCGGTCTGGTATGTCCCCAAAGATGATTCAGAAGCGAATCGCCGTCAATTTCTTTTTCGAATCAGTCACTTACCAAGGGGGCTTTACACAAGATGTTGTGGACGGGCTTGAACGACCGCCTATGATGTGGGGTTATCCCCAGATCTAGCATGGCGCGTTTATGGCCGGGCGTGGGGTATCCGGCATTCAGCTCCCAGCCGTATCCGGGATGCTGTTGCGCCAAATCCACCATGATGCGGTCGCGCAACACCTTGGCCACGATAGAAGCCGCGGCGATCGACAGGCAGCGCGCGTCGCCCTTGACCACCGCCTGTGCGGGAAGGGTCAGGTCACGCGGCAGCATGTTACCGTCGATCAGCACATGACAGGGCTGCTGGCGCAGGCCGGCCAGTGCGCGGCACATGGCGACGTGGCTGGCGCGCAGGATGTTCAGCGTGTCGATCTCTGCCGGGTCCACATGGGCGACAGACCAATCGCAATGCGCCATGATCCACGCGGCCAGTGCTTCGCGCCGCGGAGCGGTCAGCTTTTTGCTGTCGTTCAGCCCATCGGGAATATTGTGTGGATCCAGCACCACGGCTGCCGCGGTGACAGGACCGGACAGCGGGCCGCGACCGGCCTCGTCCACGCCCGCGACGCGGCGGGCGCCCCCGGCCATGGCCAGGGTCTCGACGCTGTAATCGGGGGTCATGCGGTGATCCGAACCGCGGGAATGGTGATTTCCTCCAGGTTGGTGCCCGTCCCCTCGCGGTCCACGACCAGGAAATCGGCCGGCTGGTCCAGCGGTGTCAGCACCCCGTGCCACGTCCCCGCATTCAGGTTCACCCCCGTATGCGCCGGAACCAGGAACGCGCGCAGCGGGCCGGGGCGGCCATTGTCGTCGGGCGCCGCCACCGACAGCCAGGGCCGGTCGCCAAGCGGCATGAACGCCTGCGACCCAAGCGGGTGACGTTCCAGCAACGTACAGTCATAGGGCAGGCTGACGGCCTGACTGCGAAAGATCGAGATGATCGCCTCGCCCCCGCCGCGTTCGACGGTGGCCAGCGCGTGGTGGCGTTCACAGCGGCCCGCATTGATCATGCGGTCCGGCGCGGTGCGGGGGGCCAGCACCTGCCCGAAGGGGGCAAAGGCGTCGGCGGTCAGGGGTTCGATGCGGATCGTGCTCATGCCCGCGTTCTAGCGCGCCGCCGCCAGCCCGTCGAGGATCAGACGCATCAGGTCGGCCCGCGCGGCGGGGTCGCGCAGATGCGCGGCCTCGGCCCGGGCGGCGGACGACATGGTGCGGCAGGCATCGGGATGGGCGCGGGCCCAGGCCAGCTTGTCCTCCAGATCGGTCAGGTGACGGGCGACGGGGATGAAATGCCGCCACGGCCGGAAACGCCCCGTGTAAAAGACCTGCCAGCCATCATCCTCGGCCAGCAGGACGCCGTTCTGGTCCAGTCCCGAAATGAAGTTCGACCCGTGGTCATATCCGGACAGGCACAGCTGATACCGATAGGCCCGGAAATCGCGCAGCCCCATGCGCGGGCGACAATAGGGCGCGATCAGCGGATCGTCGGCGTGCTGGCGAAATCCGTGTGCCATGACGATGCCCACGTCGAAATCGGGATGGTCCTGAAAGCGGCGGACAAAGGCCATGCGATTGGTGCGGCACAGCCCCTGCCAGGCGGCATCGCGGTCTGCGGGGGTCACGGCGGCGGCCAGCCGCCCCAGCCAGACGTGGCTGGCGGGACCGGGCTTGACCCCATCACGCATTTCCGACCCGGAAATCATACCGCGCCAGACCAGCCGGTCCTGTTTTTCGTCCCAGGGGATGTCGTCTGCGGGGGCGGCCGGGTCGAACCCCTGCAGGCCGATCGCGTGCTGGTCCGGCAGGGGCCACAGGACCGGGTTGACCGCCCCCGCCCGGCGGTTGTGGCACAGGATCGGGCGGTCCAGTGCCGCACCCTGTGGGCTGCCGAACCAGCGGCTGTCCTCCATGTCGATCCAGACCGGATCGCGGCGGTCCAGCGCAAGGATGTCGTTGATGACCCCCTCGGCCCGGATCAGCTTGAAGGGACGTCCATCGCGCGCCAGCGTCAGGGGTCGATGGCCGGGGGGCGCGACGATGGTGAACTGTCGCGGCGCGCCGGCGACATCGGTCACCGCACCAGTGCCCGACAGGGTGCCGTCCCAATGGGTGGCAAAGCCTGACAGCCCCTGTGGCCCGCCCTGCGCTGTTGGGTTCAGCCCCGCAAGACAGAACCCCGCGACATCCTGTGCCCATCCCGGCGGTGCCGGCGGGGCGGGTGGCGGGGGTGTGACGGGATCGGGGTCGGGCCACCGGTCGGGCAGCCCTTGGTCCAGCGGCAACACGGGACGCAGCCGCGCAGCAAGATCGGCAGGGGTGGTGCCCGCCAGATCCAGTTCGATCAATTGCGGATCATCGCCGAACAGCGCGCGCGTCGCGTCCAGATGCGCCTGCATCCCGTCCGGCCAACGGTCGGGGGGCGGTATGGTCAGCAGAAACAACGCATCGGGCATGTGGTCGCGCAGGAACGCGACGCAGCGCCAGGCCTGCAGTGTGGGGCGCCAATGCGGTCGGTCGCGGAACAGTCCGGCGATCAGCCGCGCGTTGGGCCAGCCGCGCAGGGGCTGTATCCCCTGCCCCATCGCATAGACGATATCGGCGGCCAGCCGTCCGCCATCATGGCAGACCGCGCGATGACCGTTCGCCTGGAACATCCGCGCCAGTGCCGCGTCGATGGGACCGTCAGGGCCGACATGGATGACGACCGCGCGCCCCATCTCAGCCCAGGCTGCGGCGTGGCAGCAGGACCGTCAGCAGCCCCAGAACCGGCAGGACAGAGCATAACAGGAACACCGAACGGATCCCCTGCGCATCCGCCAGCACCCCAAGCGCCGCGGCAGAGATCCCGCCCATCCCGAACGAAAACCCAAAAAACAGCCCCGCGATCATGCCGGTGCGGCCCGGCACCAGCTCCTGTGCAAAGACCACGATGGCCGGAAAGGCCGAGGCCAGGACCAGCCCGATCAGGACCGCCAGCACGCCCGTCGGCACCAGCCCCACATGGGGCAGCGCCAAGGTCAGTGGCAGCGCGCCCAGGATCGACACCCAGATCACCGTCAGCGGACCGACCCGGTCGCCGATCACCCCGCCCAGCATCACGCCCCCGGCCATGCCCACCAGGAACAGGAACAGCATGATCTGCGCGCCCTGGGTCGACAGACCGAACTTGTCGATGGTGAAGAAGGTGAAATAGCTGCTCATCGATGCGCTGTAGATGTTCTTGGTGAACACCAGCACAGCCAGCACCGCAATGGCGCGGATCACCGTGGCGCGCGGCAGGCGCAGGGTGCGGTCGGGGGTGGCAGTGTTTGCGCGGCGGCGATCCTCGGCCCAGCTGCCCACCTGCCACAGGATCGCGGCACCCAGGGCGGCGGCGACCGCGAACCAGGCGACCGCCGGACGGCCAAGCGGCACCACGATGAATGCGGCCAGCAGCGGCCCCAGGGCCTGTCCGCCATTGCCGCCCAGCTGGAACAGCGATTGCGCCGTGCCGAACCGTCCGCCCGACGCGATCCGCGCCACGCGCGAGCTTTCAGGATGGAACACCGCCGACCCGATGCCGATCAGCATCGCCCCCGACAACAGCCAGCCATAGCTGTCCGCCATGCCCAGCATCAGCACTCCGCACAGCGTCGAGGCCATGCCGAACGGCAGCGACCGCGGCTGGGGATGGCGGTCCGTGGCCATCCCGATCAGCGGCTGCAACAGCGACGCCGTCACCTGAAAGGCCAGCGTCATGACGCCGATCTGGGCATAGGACAGGTCGAACTCGACCTGCAACAGCGGATAGATCGCCGCCAGCATCGACTGCATCACGTCGTTGATCATGTGGCACAGGCTGATCGCCATCAGCACACCCCATGACGTCAGGGATGCGGAGGGGGGTGTCACGGAAAAATGTGTGGTCGAGCGCATCGGAAATCCGCCATCATGCTTGCACGATATGCATCTATCAGACATCCTGCAGAAAGAAAGCGTCCGTCTCCAGAGCTTTCTTGCTGGTCTGCCATCGCGTCTGGGCGCGCAGCATAGCCAATTGGACAGCTTTCATTCTTTTGCGCATCATTTATCAAGTCGGGACAGGTACATGTCACGAGTTCGTCAAAATGTCCAAGTCGTCCCAAGGTTCGTCCGTTACGATCCGCTCTTCCGGCATCGATGCCGAACGGCGGCGACTGAACACATGGCAGGCGATCCGCGCGGATGTGCTGGGCCGGATCCGGTCGGGCGAATGGCCTCCGGGCAGCCTGATCCCCACGGAACAGACCCTGTCGATAGAGATGGGCTGCGCCCGTGCCACCGTGAACCGTGCCCTGCGTGAGCTGGCCGACAGCGGCATCATCCAGCGTCGCCGCAAGGTCGGCACCCGCGTGACCGCGACCACGTCCCGCCGCACGACCCTGTCGCTGCCTGTCCTGCGCGACGAGATCGAGTCGCTTGGCGCACGCTATGCCTATCAGATGACCGAATGCCTGCCCTGCAACCCCAGCCCTGCCGCGATGCAGGCGCTGCAGGTCGATGCCGACGACATGATGCTGCTGGTCAAGTCGCGCTATCTGGCCGACGACCGCCCGCATTGCTGCGAGGCAATCTGGCTGAACCCACGCGCGCTGGCCCTGCCCGATTTCCACCTGTTCGCGCATGAACCGCCCCAGGAATGGCTGGCCCGCAGCCTGCCCGTCACACAGGCGCGTTTTTCGATTCTGGCCGAAGGGGCCAGCGGGTCCTGTGCGGTGAACCTGGCCATCGACCCGGGCACGCCGGTGATGACAATCGAACGGGTGAACACCCTGGATTCGTTGCCCGTGTCCTTTACCCGTCAGTTCTATCCGCCGATGCACCGGCTGGTGCTGGACAACTAAAGGCCCAGCAGGTCGGCGAAATGCGCGATCAGCCGGTGCTTTAGCACCTTGCCCGTCGCCGCTGCAGGCAGTGCGCCTGTCAGGATGATCCGCGTGGGCCGTTTATAGGCCGACAGCCGCGCCGCAGCATGGGCCGCCAGCACATCGGCCGTGACGGCATCAGGCGCGGTCAGCTGGCAGAACGCCAGAATATCCTCGTCCCCGCCCTGTCGTGCGCGACCGATCACGGCGGTCTGCAACACCGCAGGGTGGTCGTTCAGCGCGGCCTCGACCTCGGGGGGATAGACGTTGAAACCGCCGCGGATGATCAGCTCCTTGCACCGTCCGACGATGTGCAGGCGACCCTGCGCGTCGATCCGTCCCAGATCGCCCGTGCGCATCCAGCCGTCCCGCAGCACCTGCGCCGTGCCCTCCGCGTTGCGGAAATAGCCGCGCATGATGTGCGGGCCACGGGTCAGCACCTCTCCGGTGCCCGGTTCGCGGCCGATGGTCTCATCCAGCGCGATCTCTACCCCCGGCAGGGGCCGCCCCGCCGACGGATCGGGATCGCCGATGGCGTTGTCCGTGACGGTGACGCCGGCCGTGGTTTCGGTCATGCCGTAACCGTTCTGCAGGGCGATACCGTAAAACGCCTCGGCCCGCCGCTTCCAGTCCGGGTCCAGCGGTGCCGCGCCGCTGCTGACATAGCGCAGGGGGCGGGTCAGGCGGTCCATGCCCAATGCCCGCGCCTCGGCCATGATGGCCGCATGCATCTGCGGGACGGCGGGCAGGACAGTCACATCAGATTGCAGCGCCGCCAGCGTCTGCGCGGCTGAAAACCGCGGCTCCAGCCGAACATGCGCGCCCGCCGCCAGCCCCGCGCACAGCATCGAGGTCAGTCCGAACACATGCGTCAGCGGCAGCACGCCCCAGATCACGTCATGGGGCTGCATCCCCCGCAACCGGGCCGAACTTTCGCCGCCAAAGATCAGGTTGCCATGCGTCAGCATCACCCCCTTGGGCGTGCCCGTCGTGCCGGTGGTGTACAGGATCACCGCCGTCATCGCCGCATCCGGCTCGACCTGTTCCGGCACGGCATCGAACGGCCCGGCGACATGCAGGGCCGTCCCGGCCAGCGTGACGGGCCGCGCATCGCCCGCATGACCGCGCGCAGGGGCGCTGACATCCGACAGGAACACCGTCAGGCGCGGTTCTGTATGGGCCGCGATCTTGGCCAGTTCCGGCGCGGTCATGCGCGCGTTCACCGGCACCAGCACCGCGTCCATGCGGCTTGTGGCCAACAACAGGACCGGCACGCTTGCGGCATTTTCCGCCACCACCAGCAGACGGTCGCCCGGACGCAGGCCCATCGCGGCCAGATCGACCTGCGTGGCACGGACCAGGTCGTCCAGTGCCGCATAGGTCAGGCCGTGTCCGGTCCAGTCGGTCAGGGCGGGGCGGTGGGGATGGACCGCCAGGGCGGCGTCGAACAGCTGAAGGATGCGGGTCATGTTCCCTCGCGCAATCTGCGGAAATCGGGGGGGCGCTTGGACAGAAAGGTTGTGATCCCCTCGGCGGCCTCCGCCGAGGCGAGCGCCGTCGCCATCGCGTCGCGTTCGGCGGTCAGCTGGGCCTCCAGCAGGGTTTCGCGCGCGCCGGTCAACAGGCGCTTGATCGCCGCCTGCGCGTCTGCGGGGCCTGCTGCCAGACGGTCGGCCAGGGCCATGGCGGCCATGATCGCCTCTCCGGGGTCGGTCAGTTCCGCGATCACGCCCATCGCGTGCAGGCGTTCGGCACCCACCGGCAGGCCGGTCAGGGCCATCTGCGCGGCCATCTGCGGCGGCAGGCAGGCGGTCAGCGCGGCGGTCAGCCCGCCATCGGGAACCAGCCCCGCCGTCACATAGGCCGCCGTGAACCGCGCATTGCGGGCGGAAATCACCATGTCGCAGGCCAGCGCCAGTGACAGGCCGGCGCCAGCCGCGCCGCCCTCGATCACCGCGATCACGGGGCGTGGGCAGGCCACGACCGCGCGGATCAGGTCATTCAGCGCGTCGATGCGGTCGCGGCGGGCGTCCTCGGGCATGTCCTGCGCGGTGATCAGCATGGTCAGATCGCCGCCCGCGCAAAAGAAATCACCCTCGCCCATGATCAGGACCGCGCCGATGCGCGGTTCATCCGCAGCCTGCCGCAGGGCATGGTGCAACCCGTCATAGAATTCCGGTGTCAGCGCATTGCGCCGTGCGGCGTTGCGGTTTTCCACGACCAGACGGTCGCCCAGATCACTGATCTCGCAATGAGGGTTGGTATAGGGGGTCATGGGACGGCCTTTGTCTTGCGGAAAACGCCGGTCGCGGTGGCGATCAGCGTGCCGTCCTCATGCCGCAGGTCGCCGTCGATGAACAGGGTCGTGCGCCCGCCCCCCGCCACGCGTCCCCGCGCGGTGACACGCCCCGCATGGCCCGGTACCAGAAAGTTCACCGTCAGCGCCAGCGTGGTGAACGGATGCCGCCCGCCCGCATCGACCGTCAGGCTGCCGGTGGCCCCCATCGCGCTGTCCAGCAGCGTCGCGGACAGCCCGCCATGCAGGATGCCCTGACGGTTCAGATGCCGGTCGTCCAGATCCAGAATGCAGGCCGCGCCATCCCGGTCGGACACGTCCAGCACGTATCCGATCAGGCGCTGCGTGCCGGTTTCCCCCGTGATCACCGTCATGCAAAGGCCCGCTCGCCGCGGGCGAACCGTTCCAGGTGGTAATCGGCATCGCCCATGGCGGTGTCCGCGGCCAGCAGGCGGCGGATCATGCCGCCAAGCGCGTATTCCTCGGTCATGCCGATGCCGCCATGCAGCTGCACGGATTCCTCGGCCACTAGCCGCGCGGCGTGCCCCAACGTGACCTTGCACGCCTGCAGGTGACGGTCGCGCAGGGGGGCGTCCGCGTCCAGATGACCCGCGAAATTGGCGACCGCGGAACGCGCCTGTTCCACCTCGACCGACAGGTCGGCGGCGCGATGCGCCAATGCCTGAAACGCGATCAGCGGCTGGCCGAACTGCTTTCGGGTGCGCAGATAGTCCAACGTCAGATCGACCGCCGCGATCAGCGTCCCCAAGGCATAGGCCGCATGCGCCAGCACGCCCCGCGCCAGCACCGCGTCGAAATCGGCCAGTGCGCCAAGCCGCGTCGCGGGCGTCCCTTCAAAGATCAGATCCGCGCCGCGCTGATCGTCCATCATCGGATAGGGGCGCACGGTCAGCCCCGCCGCGTCTGGCGTCACCAGCCACAGCGCATCGGCGGTGGTGACCACGACTGCGGCGGCACCTTCGGCCCCCGCCACCATGGTCTTGCGCCCGGTCAGGCGGTCGCCGTCCGCGGCGATCGCCACGCCACGGTCATAACGGGTCCCCGGTTCGGCATCGGCAAAGGCAATGGTCGCGCCGTCGTCAGCGGGCTGGCCCGCCTGCGCCAGCGCGGCGGCACCGATCATCGTGCCGATCAGCGGCAGCGACACCCCCGCCAACCCCAGTTCCTGAAAGATCAGCGCCACGGCCGCGCCCGATCCGTCGAAACCGCCCTCGGCCTCGGTCAGCAGGGCCTGGGGAACGCCAGCCTCGGTCAGGGCGGGCATCAATGCCTCGCCGGAGTGGCGGGTCAGGATGCCGCGCAGGCTGTCCTGCAACATGCGGTGGTCGTCGGAAAGCTGAAAATCCATGGGCTTATCCTTTCGCCAGCGCGCCGGAAATGATGCTGCGCTGGACCTCGTTCGAGCCGCCATAGATCGACAGCTTGCGGTTGTTCAGCCAGGTTGCGCTGGCGGCCAGGGCCTCGTCGGCGCCGTCGGGGCCTTCGTTGCCCTCCAACGTCAGGGCCATCGCCTGTCCGCCATAGGCGCGCCGGGTCAGCGCATCCAGACGCTGGCGGATCTGGGTGCCCTTGATCTTCAGCATGCTGCTCTCGATGCCCGGTGCCTGACCCTGGGCCGCCGCCGACAGCATCCGCAGGTTGGTGGTGGACATGGCCATCAGCTCGATCTCGACCCCTGCCATTTCGGACGCGAACAGCGGATCGTCGGACAGGGGCTGGCCGCGATGGCGCTGCGCGCGGGCGACGCGTTTCAGGTTGTCCAGCGCGGCGGTGGCAAAACCCACGCCCGCGATGTTCGTGCGCTCATGCGTCAGCAGGTATTTTGCATAGGTCCAGCCGTCGTTTTCCGTGCCGACCAGATTGGCGGCCGGGACGCGGACATTGTCGAACCAGACCTCGTTCACCTCGGCGGTGCCGTCCAGCAGGACGATGGGGCGCACGGTGACGCCCGGCGTGGTCATATCGATCAACAGAAAGCTGATGCCTTCCTGTTTCTTGCCGGTCGCATTGGTGCGAACCAGACAGAAAATCATGTTGGCGTGCTGGCCAAGCGTGGTCCAGGTCTTTTGCCCGTTGACGATGTAGTCGTCGCCATCGCGGACGGCCTCGCACCGCAGGCTGGCCAGATCCGACCCGGCACCGGGTTCGGAATAACCCTGGCACCACCAGTCGTCGCCGGCCAAGATGCGCGGCAGCCAGTGGTCCTGCTGTTCCTTGGACCCGAACTTCTGCAGGACCGGCCCCAGCATGGCGATGCCGAATGGCACGATCCGCGGCGCATGGGCGCGGGCCGATTCCTCGTCAAAGATGTGGCGCTGGATGGCGGTCCAACCCGCGCCGCCGAATTCGGTGGGCCAGTTTCCGGCCAGCCAGCCGCGCGATTGCAGTTTGGCATGCCAGCCCTCCATCTCGGCCTTGGTCAGGTCGTGATGCAGACGCACCTTGCGCGCCAGCGCGGGATCCAGTTCGGCCTTGAGGAACGCACGGATGTCGTCGCGAAAGGCGATTTCGTCGGGGGTAAAGCTCATGTCCATCAAAAGATCTCCAAAAGTCCGGCAGCGCCCTGGCCGCCGCCCACGCACATGGTCACGACGCCCCATTTGGCGCCCCGGCGGCGGCCTTCGCGCAGCAGATGGCCGGCGGTGCGCGCGCCCGTCATGCCAAAGGGGTGGCCGATGGAAATCGCGCCGCCGTTCACGTTGTATTTCGCCGGATCGATGCGCAGCGTGTCGCGGCAATACAGGCACTGGCTGGCAAAGGCCTCGTTCAGCTCCCACAGGTCGATGTCATCCACCGACAGCCCGTGGCGTTCCAGCAGGCGTGGTATGGCAAAGACAGGTCCGATGCCCATCTCGTCAGGCGCGCAACCCGCGACGGCAAAGCCGTGAAAGGCCCCAAGCGGTTCCAGGTTCAGCGACGCGGCCAGGTCGGCCTCCATCACCAGCAGCGCTGCAGCGCCGTCGGACAGCTGGGACGCATTGCCCGCGGTCACGAACTGACCCGCGCCGCGCACCGGCTGCAGCGTAGCCAGCGCGTCCAGCGTGGTGCCGGGGCGGTTGCCCTCATCGGCGGCGATGGTGACGTCGCGGTCGCTGGTCTCTCCGCTGGCCTTGTCGGTGACCGACATGGTGACAGACATCGGAATGATCTCGTCGTCGAAAATCCCGGCGGCTTGCGCCGCGGCGGTGCGGGCCTGCGATTCGACGGCATAGGCGTCCTGTGCCTCGCGGCTGACGCCATAGCGGGCGGCCACGATATCGGCGGTCTCGATCATGGTCATGTAGAGGTCGGGGCGGTTCGCCTCGATCCAGGCCTCGCGCGAGTTGCGGACAGGCGGCTGGACCATGGAGATGCTTTCCACGCCGCCGACCAGCACCGCCCGCGCACCCTCATGCGCGACCATCTGCGCACCCTGCGCCAGTGCCTGCAGGCCCGATGCGCAGAACCGGTTGACCGTGACCCCTGCCACGCTGTCGGGCAGGCCCGCGCGGATCACCGTTTGGCGGGCGATGTTGCCGCCCGTGACGTATTCGGGATAGCCGCAGCCCCAGATGCTGTCCTCGATCAACGCGGGGTCGATTCCGGCGCGGTCGACCACGGCGCGCGCCGTGGCCCCGGCCAGAACGGCCCCATGGGTCTGGTTGAACGCACCGCGCTTGGCGCGTCCGATGGCGGTACGGGCGGTCGAGACGATCACGGGCTGTTTCATGCGGATGTTCCTTGGTTCAGGTCGGCGAACCGGCGGCCATCGGCCACCAGATCGGCCAGCAGCGGCGCGGGCTGCCAGAAATGGTCGTCGGTTTCGGCGAAATGGCGAATGTCGGCCAGAATGCGCTCCAGCCCCTGGGTGTCGGCCCAGTGCATCGGCCCGCCCCGCCAGCGCGGAAAGCCGTAGCCGTTGAGCATCGCCACATCGACATCCAACGGACGCAGCGCGGTACCGTCGGCCACCGTCCGTGCGGCCTCGTTCACCATCGCGGCCATGGTCCGGGCGACGATTTCCGCGTCGTCGAAATCGCGGGGCGTGATGCCCAGATCGGCGCGCACCGCGTCCAAGATCGCGGGCAGGTCCGGGTTCGGTTGCGGCTTGCCATCGGCATAGACGTAATAGCCGCGCCCGGTCTTGCGGCCCAGATCGCCCTGTTCGTACAGGCGGTCGGCAAAGACCGGAACCCGGTCGCGCAGATGGCGGTCGGCGGCCTTACGCTGTCGGGTCATCGCGCCGATGTCCAGGCCCGCCAGATCGCTGACCGCATAGGGGCCCATCGCGAAACCGAAATCGGTCAGCGCGCGGTCGATCTGTTGCGGGGACGCGCCGTCCAGCACCATCGCGTCCACCGCCGCACGGTAATGCGACAGGATGCGGTTGCCGATGAATCCGTCGCAAACACCCGCGCGCACCGCGATCTTGCCCAAACGCTTGGCCAGGGCAAAGCCGGTTGCCACGACCTCGGGGGCGGTACGGTCGGCGACCACGACCTCCAGCAGGCGCATGACATGGGCGGGCGAAAAGAAATGCAGCCCGATCACGTCACGCGGGCGGCGCGTCGCGTCGGCGATGCGGTCCACGTCCAGATAGGAGGTGTTGGTCGCCAACACCGCGTCAGGTTTGGCCACGCGGTCAATGGCGGCAAAGACCTGTTCCTTGACCTCCATCGACTCGAACACCGCCTCGACGATCAGATCGGCCTGACCCAGGGCCGCGTAATCCGTGTCGGTGCGGTACGCCCCGGACAAGATCGCGTCACGGCGGGCGGCGGCCAGTTTGCCGCGGGTGACAGCGCCGTCCAGCAGGTCGCCGACCGTCGCCTGTGCGCGGGCGGTCGCCGGGGCGTCGCGTTCGATCAACGTGACGTCCAGCCCGGCCAGCAGGCAGGACACCGCGATGCCCGCGCCCATGGTGCCGCCGCCGATCACGCTGATGCGGTCCAGCGGCCGTGGCGCCACGCCCTTGATCTGCGGCAGATGGGCCACGGCGCGTTCGGCAAAGAACGCATGGATCAGCGCCGCGCGTTGCGGGCTGTCCATCAGCGCCAGAAAACCCGCGCGCTCCACCGCCATGCCGTCGTCAAAGGACAGCGCCAAACCCTCGGTCACGACGTCGACCGCTGTCGCGTGCGCGATATGGCCGGGCAGCTTGCGCGCCAGTGTGGCCTTCAGTGACTGCACGACATCTAGGTCCGCAGCGGGGCCAGGCAGTTCGCGCGTCCGGCGCGGCGACTGACCGGCCAGCGTTTCGGCCAGCGCGATGGCGCATTCGGTCAGATCGCCCTGCGCCACGGCGTCGATCAGCCCCAGGTCCAGCGCCTGCGCGGCGGCGATCTGACGGGCGCTGGTGATGATGTCCAAGGCGGCGGCGGTGCCGACCAGCCGCGGCAGGCGCTGCGTGCCGCCAGCCCCGGGCAGCAGGCCCAATGTCACCTCGGGCAGGCCCATGCGGGTGCCGGGCGCTGCGATCCGTGCGTGACAACCCAGGGCCAGTTCCAGCCCACCCCCCAGGGCGGTGCCGTGCAGCGCCGCGACGACGGGCTTGTCCAGGCCTTCGATGGCGGCGATCACGTCGGGCAGGATCGGTGCCTGCGACGGCTTGCCGAATTCCGCGATGTCGGCGCCCGCGACCCATGTGCGGCCCGCGCACAGGATCACGGCGGCATCGGCCCCGGCATCGGCGGCGAAATCGCGTGCCGCGTCCATCAGACCCTGCCGCACGGCATGGCCCGTGGCATTCACTGGCGGATTGTCGATCGTGATCAGGCCGATGCGGCCTTGGCGGGCATAGGAAACGGGCATCTGGGATAACCTTTCAGTCATTCGGGCTGCCGGACCAGGCGGGCACCCCATTGGCGCCGACCATCTGTTGCAGCCGGCCGACGGTTTCGCGCAGCACGGGGCCGACATGGGCATGGATGCGGTCGTCTGGCAGCACGTCGTCCAGCGCCCCGCAGGAGAACATCACCGGACCCGCCAGCCGCGCCGACCGGAACGGAACCGACACGGCCGAGATGTTGGACGAATAGCGCAACCTCTGGGGCACCACGGCATAGCCCCGCGCGATCAGCTGGTCGCGCGCCTTGAACCGCAGGTCGTCCAGCGTGCCGCCGTCCAGCGGCGGTTCGGGGTGATCGGCCAGAAGGCCCCCGAATTCGTCACGCGTCGTGGCGCCCAACAGCGCCAGCCCGGATGATGATCCGGCGATGGGCAGGCGGTGGCCAACCTCCAGCCAGATCGACGCCGCACGCTGCGGCCGCCAGGTCCGCATCAGCGCGACCTTGTCGCGGTCGCGCACCGCGAACAGGACCAGCGTGCCGGTCTGGTCGGCCAGGGCCTGCATCATGCCCTGCGCGGAATCCAGAAAGGCCAGCGAGGCTGCCGCCACGTGCCCCATCGCCAGCAGCGTGGGACCAGGGCGATAGCGGTCGTTGCGCTGCGGCTGCGTCAGGTAGCCCAGGCAGCCCAACGTATAGGTCAGCCGCGACACCGTCGATTTCGGCAGGCCCGTGCGTTCCGCGATCTGCGCGTTGCTCAGCCCGTCGTCATCGGTCCGGAACGCCCGCAGCACCGACAGCCCCCGCGCCAGCGCGGTGGCAAAGTTGCGGTCGTCCTCATAGTCGGGGCGCGTGTCCGGGGTCATCACATCGACCCCGGAATCAAGAGCGAGATGATCGGGAACAGGATCAGCAGCAGCAGGACCAGGATATCGACCGCCAGAAACCGCGTGACGCCTGCAAAGATCTTGTCGATGCCGACCGATTTGGTGACGTTGCTGACGACGAACACGTTCAGGCCGACGGGGGGCGTGATCAGCCCGATCTCCAGCAGCTTGACGACGATGACGCCGAACCAGATCAGGTTCAGGCCGTACCCTTCGATCAGCGGCACCATGAAGGGCAGGGTCAGGACCATGATGCCGATCGGGTCCAGGAACATGCCCAGCACCAGATAGATCACCACCACGACCAGCATCAGCATCGCCAGCGACAGTTCCGCGTCCGACACCATGCCGACAACCGCGCCCGCCATGCCCGTCAGCGCGACAAAGCTGACAAAGATCTTGGCAGCGCCCGCGATCAGAAAGATCGCCGCCGTCTGCACCAGGCTTTCGCGGATCGCGCGCCACATCACCTCCAACGTCAGCCGGCGTTGGGCAAAGCCGATGATCGTGGTCAGCACGACGCTGACGGCGGCGGCCTCGGTCGCGGTGAACAGGCCGCCATAGATGCCGCCGACGATGACCACGAACAGCAGGGCCGCGGGCCAGGCGGCGATGGCCGCGTCGGTCCGGCTGGCATCGCCACGCTCGCCCCGGGGGGCGGCGTCCGGATCGCGGTTCACCCACCACGCAATGACCAGCAGCATGCCGGCCAGCGACAAGAGCCCCGGCAGGATGCCCGCCAGGAACAGCTGCGCGATCGAGGTTTCGGTGAAGATGCCATACAGGATGAACAGAACCGACGGCGGGATCAGCGACCCCAGGGTGCCGCCCACCGCCACCGACGCGGTGGCCAGTTTCGGGTCGTACCCCATGCGCAGCATTTCCGGCACGCAGATGCGCCCCATTGTCGACGCGCAGGCGATCGACGACCCCGAGATGGCCGAAAACCCGCCACAGCCCAGCACCGACGCCATCGCCACGCCGCCCCGCACCGGCCGCAGCCAGACCGCCGCCGCGTCATAGATGCGCGTGGTGATGCCTGCATAGAACGCGATGTTGCCCAGGGCCACGAACAGCGGCACCATCGACAGGTCATAGGAATGAACCAGGTCAAAGAAGTTGGAAAAGACCACCGAACTGGTCGGGTTCAGCGCCCGTTCCGGCATCCAGTCGCCAGTGCGGGTGGCATACACCAGGAATGTCCCGGTGCCGGCCACGCCCGCCAGCGCGAACGCGATGGGCACGCGCAGCGCCAGCAGCACCAGAACCGCCGCCATGGCGACAAGGCCGATCGTCATCGGGTCCATCAGCTTACCTCGTTTCCGTCGGCGTCCAGGATCAGGTCGCCCCGGCGCAGCTGCCGCAGGTCACCGACCAGCAGGATTGCCAGCCGCACCCACATCAGCACCAGCCCCGCCATGAACAGCGCCACGCCCGGCCAGCGCGGCAGGTTCAGGTCGCCGTAATAGAATTCGCCCGATGTCAGCGCCTGACCGGTCACCCGCCAGGCCGCATAGATCAGCGGCATCAGCGCCAGCAGGCCCACGACATGGCCCAGCACGATCAGTTGACCGCGCAGGCGTGCCGGCAGACGGTCCGACACAAAGGTGACGGCGACATGGCTGCGCGCCGCCGTCGCCGCCGCCATCGGCAGCAGGATGGCCGCGACCATCAGTTCGCGCACCAGAATGATCGCATCGGGCACGCTGGTTCCCAGCAGCGCGCGCATCGCCACGTTGGCAAAGATCACCAGGCCCAACGCGATCAGCGCCAGCACGGCCAGGTCCAGCAGGGTCCGTTCGATCACGCGCATGGGATCAGCCGCGTTCCCAGGGATAACCCTGCGTTTCCAGCTCTTGCGAATATTGCGCGATCAGCCCGCGATATTCGTCCAGCAACGCCTGTCCGTCCAGACCCGAGCCGTCGGCCCGCGCGATCCATTCGTCCAGATAGGGCTGGGCGGCCTCTGTCAGGCGGGCACGATCCTCGTCGGAAAAGCTGACGATCTCTTTGCCGGCATCCTCCAGGATCTTGATCGATTCGGCATTCGCCTGTTCGATGATGCGGCCGAACTCATCGGCCAGACCCTCGCCCGCCGTCATGATGACCTGTTGCTGTTCGGGCGACAGCGCATCGTACATCGACTTGTTCATGACGATGCCAAGCGCGCCGACCTGCCCCCAGTCGATGAAGGTATAGCTGTCGAAGACCTCGTCGAACTTCAGCGCAGCAATCAGATAGGAATAGGTCTGGGTGCAATCCAGCAGGCCGTTCTCCAGGCCCTGGTAGGCCTCGTAGACACTCATGTCGACCAGGGTCGCACCCATGTCGCGAAAGGTCTGGCCATAGGCGCCGACGCCGCGAACCTTCTTGCCGGCCAGCTGGTCGACCGAGGTGACGGCCGGACCCTTGCATCCCATCTGCACGGCGGACGTCGTATACGTCCCGACATAGATCAGGTTCTGCGCGGCCAGGTTGGCCTTGACCTGTTCGTTGTTGCGCATCAGCGCATCGGTCGCCTTCATGCCGACCCACGGATCGGGGTTGTCCAGCGGCAGGTCGGCGATGCCATAGGCCACCATGTCCTGGGGGAAATAGACACCGATGACGCTACCCAGATCGGCCACGCCATCGCGCAGCGATTGCACGGCGGCCTTTTCCGAAAACAGCGCGCCGCCCCAAGTGATGTCCAGCGTCAGGTCTCCACCCGACTGTTCGGCCACCTGATCGGCGAACCACTGGGTCGCCTCGGCACGCGCGCCACGGTTGGGACCGGGCTCGCCATAGATCAGCGTTGTCTGTGACATGGCGGGGGCGGCAAGGGCTGCGGTCAGGCCGACAGCCATCAGCGCCGTCCGATACGACGGTGTGGTCATGGTGAAACTCCTCCCTGTTCCACTTAGCAGGCTGGCATTCCGCACAGCGGAACGCAACCTTGAATTGACCTGATCGTGACCGCTGCGCTATCTGGCGGTTTTCCGCCTGATGCCGGATGTTGCACCTTCACGATCGGAGCCGCCCATGACGCCCCCCCCTGCGCGACCGCTGCTGTTGGCCCTGGGCCTGACCCTGGGATGGGCCTGGCCCGCCGCGGCACAGACCCCGGACCTGCCCTTTACCGCCGCCCAGATCGAGGCCGCGCAGTATGGCGGCGCCGACCTTCCGGGGGGGCGCTCTGCCCTGACTGCCAAGGTGCAGCTGCTGCTGGATCGGTCAGGGACGTCTCCGGGCGTCATCGACGGTTTCAAGGGCGGGATGAGCCAAAGCGCGATCAAGGCCTTTGAACGGCGCACCGGTCTGCCCCAGGACGGGGTGATGGACCCGCATGTCTGGAACCTGCTGCAGTCGTTCGCCACGCGACCGGTCACCCAGTCCTATGTCATCACTGCCGATGATGCCGCCGGATTGGCCGCGTCGATCCCCACCGATTACGCCGAAAAGGCGCTGATGCCTGCCATGGCCCATACCAGCATCGCCGAACGCCTGGGCGAGCGATTCCACATGGACGAAAAGTTCATCGAATTCCTGAACCCCGGCGTGGCCCTGGTGCCCGGCGCCACCATCCAGGTGATGGCGCCGAACCCCCGCCTGCGCGGTCAGGTCACGCGAATCATCATCGACAAGGACAACCGCCGCGTCGCCGGATACAACGCGCGTGGCCAGATGGTCGTGGACTACCCTGCGACCATCGGCAGCAGCGTCACCCCCTCCCCGCAGGGGGCGCACAATGTGCGCACGGTGGCGATCAACCCGAACTATACCTATAACCCCGACGTCAATTTCAGGCAGGAGGGCAATGACAGCCCGCTGGTCATCCCGCCGGGGCCGAACGGACCCGTGGGCACCGTCTGGATCGGGCTGACCAAGCCGACCTATGGCATCCACGGCACGCCGACCCCGTCACAGCTGTTCGCCAATCAGTCGATGGGCTGCGTGCGCCTGACCAACTGGGACGCCGAGGAACTGGCCGGCATGGTCAGCATCGGCGGGACCGAGGTCCAGTTTCTGGATGCCGGGGTCACCATCGCCGACGTGACCGGCAGCGGTACCGCCGTCAGCCCGCCCGTGGCCGACATCGCGCTGCCCCAGGGCACGACCGCGCAGACCGACACGCCCGACCCGGTGCAGCCACTGTCCCTGCCGGACCCGCTTGCGGCACCGACAGCCGTTGCCCCGGCTGCGCCTGACGCAGCGACCGTTCCCGATGCCGCGGTGCCTGCGACGCCCGATCCGCTCAGCGACGCGCTGAGCGGGGCCCTGCCGGATGGGTTCGTTGTTCCGCCCCTGGAGGAGGGTCAACCATGACCAGCACGGCGGGACCTGCCATCGCCCTGATTCTGGCGGTGGTTCCCGCCCTGGCACAAGACCGTCCGCCCGGAGCCGGCCAGGCTGGTCCGGCGCAGACCTCGGTCGTGGACGACCGCCCGCCTGTAAAACCAGGCGCCACACAGCCTGTCCCGCCATTTGACCCGGGCACCGATACGCCAACGACTCCGGATGAATCGGCCGCCGACCAACCCACGCTGCAGCCCTTTGGCCCGCCGCCCCCGCCAGTCTGGTTCACCTTGGCCGGAACCGATGCGCAATACGATGCATGCCGACTGGCGCTGTCGGTGATGGGCGCGCAGTTCCGCGCCCAGCCCCCCGTCACGGACCCGGATAACCGCGATTGCGGCATGGCCCGTCCGTTGATGGTCAGCCGCATCCTGCCCGACATCGCCCTGTCCGGAGAACCGGTGATGCGCTGCGAGGCCGCGCTGTCGCTGGCGCTGTGGGCGCGTGATTTCCTGAAACCTGCGGCGAATTTGCTGCCAGACTCACCCCGCCTGACAGCGCTGGAAACCGGCCCTGCCTATTCGTGCCGCGACCGCGTCGGAACCGGGGATGCCGATCCCAAACCGTCGGAACACGGCTATGGCAATGCGATAGACGTGATGGGATTCCGATTCGACGACGGCGAGCCGGTACCGGTCCAGCCGCGCCAAGGCGATGGCGATGGCGCCGAGAGCTTTCAGCGGGCCGCGCAAAGCACCGGGTGTCTGCTGTTCACGACCGTTCTTGGGCCGGGATCGAATGCTGCGCATGATGATCACCTGCACCTGGACATGGCCGCGCGAAAGGGCGGCTGGCGACTGTGCGAGTGATGCCTCAGCGGCTTTGACGTTCCATGTCCAGATAGGTCGGATCGAACCGGGCCAGCGTCGCCAGGCCCTTCCAATCCAGAATCGATACATCCGCCCCCGACCAGCGCAACAAGCCACGGTCGCGCAGGTCGCGCACCGCCCGGTTCACGTGAATGGGTGAATAGCCCAGGATATCGGCCAGTTCCCGTTGCAGCAAAGGCAGCGAAAACTGATGGTTGGCCGCCGCGCCGACCGCATTCAGGCGGGTATAGACCTCGCACAGCAGGTGGGCCAGATGCGCGCTGGATCGCAGGGACGCCGCCGCGACCAGCCACTGTCGGTGAACCGCCGCGTCGATCAGCGTCGCCATCCACAAAAGGCGCGTCAAATGCGGGAAATTTTCCGTAATTTCAAGAAGTTCTTCGTGGTCGACAAACTCCACCTCGGCAAGACCGACGGCAACGACGGAATGTTCCAGGCCGGCCAGAACGAATCCATGCAGGTCGACAAAATCGCCTGGCACGTGCAACGCTGTGATAACGCGTTCATCTGGTCGTCCGACCAGCTGATGGGACCGGGCCGACATGCCGCGCAGCATCATGCAACTGCGCTTGGCCAGCCGATCGACCGGGACGATAACCTCTCCGGGGGCAAAGCTGACATTTTCCGTACGCAACGCGCGCAATCGCGCAAGATCGCGTTCAGGCACGCTGTCACGACGTTGAAGGAAGCGGATAAAGTATTCGGTGATCGCCATTCCGCCCCTCCTGCTAAGGCAGCCGGACATTTGCAAATCGGGATTCTGGACGCAATGGCCGCCCCTCGCGTTATAACATTGATTAAGCCAACGTGGCCAACCAAGTTAAGGTTTCATCGGCCTTCAGCCTCTGGCCCGCATCGGCACACGCAAAGCGGCATCCAGTGCGGCAAAGCTGTCGGGAATACCGGGACATCGGCGGGCCATGAATTCGTCCAGTTGGGGATACAATCGAACGGCCTCGTCCAGCTTGGGGTCCGATCCTGGCGCATAGAGACCCGCGCGGATCATCAGCTCTGATTCGGCATAGGCGCCCAAAGCGGCGCGGGCGCGCCCGATGGCCATATTCTCAACCGCACTCGCCGCGTCGGGCAGCGACCGTGATACGGAACGCACCACGTCGACGGCGGGAAACCTGCCCCTTTCGGCGATTGTGCGGTCCAGCACCACGTGCCCGTCCAGCGTGCCGCGCAGGATGTCGGCCACAGGCTCCTCCATGTCGGACCCTGCGACAAGCACGCTGAAGATGCCCGTGATGTCGCCGGTGCCCTCTGGCCCCGGACCCGCACGTTCAGCCAGCGCCATGATCAGGTTCGACACCGATGGAGGAAAGCCGCGATAGCTGGGCGGCTCGCCAGCGGCCAAGGCGATCTCGCGATGGGCCTCGGCGAAACGGGTGATCGAATCGGCCAGAAACAGCACGTGGCGACCTTGGTCGCGAAAGTGTTCGGCAACAGCCATGGCGGCCCATGCACAGCGCCGTCGGATCAGCGGCGACTGATCCGAGGTTGCCGCGACGATCACCGCACGCGCCATGCCTTCGGGCCCCATCGTCTTTTCGACGAATTCGCGCAGCTCTCGTCCACGCTCTCCGATCATGGCGATCACGACGACATCGGCCTGCACGCCGCGCGCCATCTGCGACAGCAGCGTGGACTTGCCGACGCCCGATCCCGCGAACAGGCCGATCCGCTGGCCCGCGACGATGGGCAGCAGCGTGTCAAAGACCGCCATTCCCGTGGCCAGCCGCTCGCCAAGGCGCTTGCGTGTGGCGGCTGGCGGAGCCTCGGTCCGAAAGTTGCGCCGCGTTAGCCCCTGGGCCAGCGGGCGACCGTCCAGAGGCTGTCCCAACGGGTCGATGATCCGACCGATCCAAGCATCACAGGGTGCGATTCGCGGCGCGAAGTCCAGTTGGACCCGCGCGCCGACCGACATGCCCTCTATCGGGCCTTCGGGGAGTATTTGCGCCGTACGCGGCGACAGGCCCACGATCTCTCCGCCCAGATCGCCCGATTGCAGGGCGATTCGCACCCGGTCACCAACGGATGCACGGCCGTTCAGCCCCTCGGCGGCGATCAGGCCGGCACGGATCGACTGCACCCGCCCGTAATGCGTGGCCAGACGCAGCTGCGACAGCCTGCGCGCGATCGATTCAAGCTTGTCCATCGGGTCTCCTTTCGCCGCCCATCGAAAATCCGGCGGCTGAAACTGTTTCTAAACCAATTGGGGTTAAGACCGGGTTTATCGAAATTGAGGAGAAGCCTCATGTTTGAGAAGATCGAAATGCTGCGCATGGCCCGTGCAATGGGCCAGCACACACAGGCCCGCCACATCGAAGTGGCGCGCAACATCGCCAATGCTGACACGCCTGGGTACAGGGCCAGCGACCTACAGCCTTTTGCCGAAAGCTATCGGCGGGCCGAGGACGGCGGCACACTGCGCGTGTCGAACGCCCGCCACCTGGACAGCCCGCAATGGTCCCCCGGCGGGGCCCGGGTGATCGAGGTCGCGGGCCCTGTCTCTCCGAACGGCAATTCCGTGTCGCTGGAGGAGGAGATGGTTCGTGCGGCCGAGGTCAAGACCCACCACGACCGATCGCTGGCCATCTATCGTTCGGGACTGGACCTGCTGCGGTCCAGCCTGGGACGCTGATAAGGAAACACCATCATGACCGATCCGATTTCACCGCTGCGCATGGCAGCGTCGGGAATGCGTGCGCAGACCGAACGCCTGCGCCACACGTCCGAGAACATCGCCAATGCCGACACGCCCGGCTATCGCCGCAAGCTGGTCGCGTTTGAGGAGGCGGTCCGTTTCGGCCGCCCCACGGGCGAGGTCGAGGCCGGTCGCATGCGGCTGGACCAGTCGGTGCTGCCGCGCATTCACGACCCCGCGCATCCGATGGCCGACCAGGACGGCTATTACGACGGATCCAACGTCGATCTGGTGATCGAGCTGGCCGACGCCCGCGAGGCGGGCCGCAGCTACGAGGCCAACCTGCGCATGTTCGAACAGACCCGCCAGATGGGCGCGTCGCTTCTTGACCTTCTTCGCCGCTAGAAAGGCTGACCCATGATCACCGGATTGAATGCCGCCAACGCCTATTCCGCCGCCCGCACCGCAGTGGCCCCCCAGCAGGGGTCCGAAGCCCTGGCCCGTGTGGGTCAGGCGGCCGAGGATTTCGCCGCTCAGATGGCTCAGGTCGACCAGGTCGCCGCCGGTTCGATGACCGGCCAGACCAGCACACAGCAGCTGGTTCAGACCATCGCCGAGGCCGAGCTGACCATGAACACGGTCGTGGCCATTCGTGACAAGGTGGTCGAGGCGTACCAGGAAATCCTGCGGATGCCCGTGTGATGGGAGAGACGGTCCTCTTTGACATGCTGCGTCAGGCGCTGTTGATCTCGGTCCGGATCTCGGCCCCGCTGCTGGGGGTCGCGCTGATCACCGGGGTGGTGATCGGCCTGTTCCAGGCCCTGACCTCGGTCCAGGAGATGACGCTGACCTTCGTGCCCAAGGTGGGGCTGATGCTGGTCGTGTTCTGGGTTTCGATGAGCTTCATGACCACAGCGCTGGCGGATTTCTACCTGGGTGAAATCATCCCCATGATTGCGGGCAGCTGAGATGGACAACGCAATCTATGCCAGCCTGTCGCGGCAATCCGGCCTGATGGCCGAGATGCGCGTCGTGGCCAACAACATCGCCAACGCGAACACCACCGGTTTCCGGCGCGAGGGCGTGATCTTTGCCGAACACCTGTCCGCACTGGACCGCCAAGGCGACACGCTGTCGATGGCCCATGCGCGCGGCCGCCTGCTGGATCTGCAGCAGGGCGGGCTGACGCAGACCAACAACAGCATGGACCTGGCCATCGAGGGCGAGGGGTTCTTTCTGGTCGAGGCCCCCGACGGGTTGCGCCTGACCCGCGCCGGCGCCTTCATCCCGTCGGCCGAGGGAGAGCTGATGACCGCCGACGGTCACCGCCTGCTGGACGAGGGGCAGGCCCCGATCATCCTGCCGGCGGGTGCCAATTCGGTGGCCATCGGCCCGGATGGCACGCTGTCGTCGAATGGCCTCCCCTTTGGCCGCATCGGCCTGTTCACCCCGCCCGAAGGGACCGACCTGACCCGCCAGAGCGGCACCGGTTTTGCCGTCGAGGGCGACCCGCAGCTGGTCGAGGAGGGCCGCATCCGCCAGGGATTCCTGGAGGACAGCAACGTCGACCCGATCTTCGAGATCACCCGCATGATCGAGGTTCAGCGCGCCTATGAGCTGGGCCAGACCTTCCTGGATCGCGAGGATCAGCGGATCCGCGGCGCGATCACCGCCATGACCCGATAAGGAGCCACCATGAGAGCCCTGCAGATCGCCGCCTCCGGCATGAGTGCGCAGCAGACCCGCGTCGAGGTCATCTCGAACAACCTCGCGAACATGTCGACGACCGGCTACAATGCCCGCCGCGCCGAATTCGCCGACCTGCATTACCAGCAAGCCGCCCGGCCGGGCAGCGTCACGGCCGCCGACGGCACCGTGATCCCCGCCGGGGTACAGCTGGGCCTGGGCGTGCGGCCCACCGCGGTCAGCGTGAACCTGCAACAGGGGGCGCTGGCGCAGACCGGCGGCGACCTGGACCTGGCGATCGAGGGCGACGGCTATCTGGAGGTGACGCTGCCATCGGGCATTTCGGGATACACCCGCGACGGTGGCCTGAAGCGGTCGCCCGAGGGGCAGATCGTGACCTCGGACGGCTATCCCGTCGTGCCCGACATCACCATCCCCGAGGATACCCGCGCCATTACCATCAACGCCGGCGGAGAGGTCTATGCCTATTTCGCCGACCGGGTCGAGCCCGAGCTGCTGGGCCAGTTAACCTTGGCGGGGTTCGCCAACGAGAAGGGCCTCGAGGCGATGGGGTCGAACCTGTTCATCGAATCGGCAGCTTCGGGCGGTCCGCAGGTCGTGAACCCCGGAGAAGACGGCCTGGGCACCCTGCGCCAAGGCTATCTGGAGGAAAGCTCTGTCGATGCGGTGCGCGAGATCACCGACCTGATCAAGGCGCAACGCGGATACGAGCTGAACGCCAAGGTCATCACCGCCGCCGACCAGATGCTCGGCGCGACGACGCAGGTGCGGTGATGCGCGCGCTGATCCTGATGCTGGCACTGCTGCCGGGCACGGTTTCTGCGGGGGGTCTGGGTGCGGCCCATACCCTGCCGGTCGGCCATGTGATCGCGGCAGGCGACCTGACCGTGATCGACACCGATCGCCCCGGCCTGATCGACCCGTCCGCCGCGATCGGCATGCAGACCCGCATCACCATCTACGAAGGTCGCCCGCTCCACGCCAACATGCTGCAGGCGCCCCGCGTGATCGGCCGCAACCAGATCGTGCGCCTGCGCTATCAGCGTGGCGCATTGCAGATCGACACCGAGGGGCGCGCCATGTCGGACGGCGCCGCGGGCGAGCTGATCCGCGTCATGAACATGGGCTCGCGCAGCACGGTCACCGCGCAGGTGATGCCGGACGGCACGCTGGCCATCACGAATTGAGAGGAACGACAATGAAACCCGCCTATCTGCTGTGCCTGGCCCTTGCCGCCGCGGGCTGTTCGCGCGCCGCCAACGTCGGCCAACCGCCCGAGCTGACCTCGCCCCGCGACACCGAGGAATTTCTGGCGATGACCAATCCGCCCTTGAACCTGCCGCTGGATTCGGGACGCCCGGAGGCCGCCGCGTCCCTGTGGGCCGGCACCCAATCCTCGCTGATCAGCGATCGGCGTGCGGCGATTCGCGGTGATATCCTGACCGTGGTGATCGAGATCGACGACGAGGCCACCATCAGCAACAGCAGCGGCCGCAACCGATCCAGCAGCGAGAGCCTGTCGATCCCGCAGATGGTCGGCATCCCGCAGCGCCTTGGCGAAAAGCTGCCCGAAGGGGCCAGTTTCGACAACCTGGCCGACGCATCGGCATCGTCTTCCTATCGTGGCAACGGCAACATTTCGCGGCGCGACCAGCTGACCCTGCGCGTGGCGGCAACGGTGGTGGACACGCTGCCCAACGGCACGCTGCAGATCCAGGGCACGCAGGAGGTTCGCGTGAACTTCGAGCTGCGCGAACTGACCGTCAGCGGGTTCGTCCGCCCCGCCGACATCGATCGCAGCAACGAGATCGCGTATGATCGCATCGCCGGCGCGCGCATCAGCTATGGCGGGCGCGGCCAGATCACCGATGTGCAGCAGCCGCGCTATGGCCAGCAGATCGCCGACATCGTCCTGCCCTACTGAAGGTGTACCCGTGATCAAGAAAATCATCCCTATCGCCCTGCCCGTGCTGGCCCTGATCGGCGGCGCATTCGGCGGCGACATGCTGCGCGCGCCCGCATCCCATGCCAACACCGCCACCGAAACCACGGCCGCGGAGGGTCACGATGCCGCCCCTGCCGATGACGGCCATGGCGGGGGCGACCATGGCACCGACAATCATGACGCCGGCGGAGATCCGACCGACGCAGCCTGGTTTCAGTTTCCAACCCAGTTTTTCGTTCCGTTGATGCGTCAGGGCGACCTGCGGGACGTGATGATCCTGACGGTAACATTGCAGACCGATGGTGCCAGCCTCGACGCGCTGTCGAAAAAAGAGCACACCCTGCGCGACGCCCTGCTGCGCCAGCTGATGATCCACGCCAATACCGGCGGATTCGATGGTAACTTTACCGCAGACCGCAACCTGGTCACCCTGCGCGAGGGGTTGCTGCAGGCCGCCAAAACCGCAACGGACGTGCCCGTCAATGCCGTTCTGATCGAGGATATCGCGCGCCAGCCCGGCTGACCGCTTGCCCTTGCCGCGCCTTCGGGCAAGAACCGCAGACACCCGGGGCAACCGCCCCGGGTGTCTGCGGTTCCGGAGGAGCTTTTGCGTACGCATCACGTGGTGATACTGATGGCTACCTGGCAGGGCGCGGCGCATATTGGCACGCAACTGGACAGCATCGCGGGCCAGACCCATCCGGACTGGTCGCTGATCGTGTCGGATGACGGATCGACCGACGGAACACGTGACATCGTCGAACGCTTTGCAGCGAATCGTCCTGCGGGACAGGTGCGGCTGCTTGACGGACCATGCGCGGGTGCCACACGGAACTTTCTATCGCTGCTGGATCACGTTCCGCCCGGTGCACTGGCCGCGTTCTGCGACCAGGATGATCAGTGGCTTCCCCACAAGATGGCGCGCGCCGTTGCCGCTCTGCAGGGTCGGGATGGCCCCGCCCATTACGCCGCGCGCACCATCATAACCGATGCCGAATTGCGCCCATTGGCACCGTCGCGCCGGTTCCTGCGGCCCCTTAGGTTCCGCAACGCGCTGGTTCAGGCCTGCATGGCGGGCAACACATCAGTTTTCAATTCCCACGCCGTTGCATTGCTGCAGCACGCGTCGCAGCATGCGGTGCGGGCAAAGGTGATCTCTCATGACTGGTGGGCCTATCAGGTCAGCGCGGGATATGGCGCAACGCTGATTCACGATCCCGAACCCGGATTGCTATACCGTCAGCACTCACGATCCGAGGTCGGGCGGAACGATACCCTTCCTGCGCTGACCGCGCGGCTGCGCAAGCTGATGGCCGGGCAGTTCGGTGGCTGGCTGCACGCCAACCACGCCAGTTTATCGCCCTTGGATCTTTCGCCGGACAGCCGCGCAAGCTTGGACCAGATGGCCAGGATGCTGAATGGCAACGGGCCGCAGGCCATGATGGCACTGCGGCGCGGTGGGTTCTATCGCCAGACACGGTCGGGAACGGCGGCCCTTGCGTTGTCGGCGCTGACCGGTGCTCTGCGCGGCTGATCGTTATTCAACGATCAGGTCGGCATGCAGCGCACCGGCAGAATGGATCGATTTCAGGATGTCGATCATGTCGCGTGGTCGAACTCCCAGAGCATTCAGTCCGTCGACCAGGTCCGACAGATTGGTTTCGCCTGCGACCTCGACGAACCCGATGCCAGGCTCTTGGTTCACCTCGACTGCTGTGCGGGGTACGGTCACTGTCTCTCCCTCGGCAAAGGGGTTGGGCTGGGACACCAGCGGCGCCTCGGCCACGCGCAGGGTCAGGTTGCCCTGCGACACTGCGACCCGAGAGATCCGCACACGTTCACCAACCACAATGGTTCCGGACTTGTGATCGATTACGACCTTGGCACGGTCCTCGGGCTCAATCAGCAGGTTTTCGATCCGGCCGACGACGCGGGCCGGGTTCACGTCGCCCAAGCCGCGAAAGTTCACGACGACCGTGCCGCTATCCAGCGTGACGGCTAATTGGCGGTTGAAGTCGCGATTGATCGCATCCTCGACCCGCGTGGCGGTGGTGAAGTCCGCGTTCCGCAGCGCGATGCGAATGTCGTCGATTCCGGCAAAATCGAACTCGACCTCGCGTTCCACTCTGGCGCCGACAGGGATATTGCCTGTCGTCGGCACGCCTTCGACCACACGAGCGGCATCACCCTGCGCCGCCACCCCGCCCGCAATGATCGAGCCTTGGGCAACCGCATAAATATTGCCATCCGCGGCCTTCAATGGCGTCATGACCAGCGTGCCACCCAGCAGGCTTTGCGCATCACCGATCGCCGATACATTGACATTGATGCGGCTGCCCGAACGCGCGAACGGCGGCAATGTTGCCGTCACGATCACGGCCGCAACGTTCTTGGACCGCAGCGCGTCATCGGTCACGTTCACGCCAAGCCGCTCCAGCAGCCCGGCCAGCATCTCTTCGGTAAAGGGGGCGTTGCGCATGCCGTCGCCTGATCCGTCCAGGCCGACCACCAGGCCGTAACCAACCAGGTCGTTGCCCCGCACGCCGTCGAAATCTGCGAGATCCTTGATCCGCACCGGGACGGCCAAGGCCGAGGTGGCCACCGCGATCCACAGGATCAGCGCTTGCAGAATTGTCTTCATCGCAGGAAATCCACCAGCTTGAGGTTGGCAAGCCGGGCCTGGACCGCATAGAGCGATTCTAGCTGGCTTTGCACTTCGGTCAGGGCAGCTGCTGTCTCAAACGGATCGGCGCTGCGGATGTCGGTGCGTGCCCGTTCCAGCGTGTTCAAGGTCGTGGTGCCGGTAACCTGTGCCCTCTCGACCGTCTGCTGTGCCAAGCCAACCCGTCCCATCTCTCCGAGAACAGCGCTGTCGCCGGCCATCATCAGGGTGCCTGCTGTCACCAGCAGCGCCTTGGTTTCGTCCGCATCGCCCGCGAGAACACCGCGATTTAAGATCGCCGCGGTCGCCAGACCCTTCAGCAGGTCACGTACCGGACCAGAGGCGCCGGTGGTCTGCATCTCAACCGCCACGCCCTCTCCGACGGTGATCCGTTGCGGCTGGCCTAAGGTGCCATGATAGGCAGTGTCCAAAAACCCGCCCCCCCCAACAGGCGAATCGAACCAGTCCGATATCGCCTGTGCGATATCTGCTGCGGTGGTCATCGGTGCGACGATGGCTTGCAGGCTGTCCAAAATCGTGGCTGCATCTGATAGGGGAACGACATCAGATGCCTCTCCCGACATCAGAAAGCGATTGCTGTTCGTGCCGTTCAGCTGCTGGATCACCGATTCGAACGCATTGCCAATTTCGGTCGATCGGGCGTCCTTCATTGCTTGGCTGTAAAAGGAGTCGGTCGCCAGGGCCAACCCCAGATCGGTGGTGCTTAGCCGAATGGCGCCGAACATATCCTGAACCGCTTGCAGTCGAACACCCGCGTCCTTGCCGTTTTCGCGCAGCTGTCCAGCAATCTGAATGCGGCTTTCGATCTCGTTCAGGGCGCGGGTGTTGCCGCCGACGCGCTGGCCTATATCCGCGACCTGCCCGGACGCGACCTCTTGGGTCAGGGTGGACAGCGTCGTCTTGATCCGGTTCGAGGCGACCTGCAGTGCGTAGGCACGGGCTTGGTCACCGATACTGTTCAGGGTCACGGCTACATCCTCAGGATCTGGTTGATCATATCGTCCACGGCGACCAGCACGCGGGCGTTGGCGGCGTAAGACTGTTCATACTGCAGCAGGCGCTGCATCTCGGCATCACTGTCGACGCCGTCTGCCATCAGGCTGGAGGAAATGGTCGACTGGCGACTGCTGCGGATGGTCAGGTCAGACTCCGCCTCAACCCGCCGGGTCGACACCCGCGATTCGACGGCGCCAAAACGTGTGGTCAACGAGCCATTGCCCTCGAATCCACTGCCAGGCTGGGCGGGGCGCGAGGCGTCCATCGCCTGAACCAACGCAGACAGGATAGCAGATTGGCCGGTCGGTTCGCCCGTCGTGGCCTGCAGCCCCGATCGCAGGCGCCACAGTTGCCCCCCCTGGCCCGGATCGACGGTCGTATTCAATGCGATCCGGCCTGCCAGGCCCGCGACCGTCGCGGCGGTGGCAAGCGCGCCACCATCAGTGAACAACCCTGTATCGCCTGCTGCCAGGGTCGGATCGACCGTCGGATCGGCCATCCGCTGATGCAGGTCAAAGGCCATGTCGTCCAACTCGGACTGCAATTGCGGGGCCAGTTCGTCGCGGATCTGGAAATTCGCGGCCAGAGACCCGCCACTGAACAAACGCATCTGTGCGGCGGTGACCGGCGTGCCGTTAAAGGTCAACAGCTCCAAGGGCGCACCCACCGCCTGACCCGCGGTTACCTGGTCCGCACCCGAAAATCCAAGCCGCCCAGGGACACTGCCATCAAGCAGCACCGCGCCCTCGGCGCTGAACAGGGCAACCTTGCCTGAATCACGTGCCACCTCCTGGATGGGAATGATCGTGGCAATGCGGTCGATCACCTGCTGACGTTCGTCCATCAGCGGCGTTGCATCCTTGCCATCCGCATCAAGAACAGAAATGCGGGTGTTCAAATAGGCGACCCGCTCCAGCGAGGCATTCACGGTGGCCACGTCCGACGCGATGCTCCGCTGCGCCGAACTGCGGGCACCCTGCACCGCCGTGGATGCGGCATTCAGCCGGTCTGCCAACGCCGAGGCCGTGCTGACGACCTGCGACAAGCGAATTTCGTCATCGGGCCGCGTTGCCGCGCTGCTGAGCGCCGACTGGAAGTCCGTCAGCGCGCTTGACAGCGAATGCGTCTCTCCCGGAAGGCCGATGGTTTTCTCCATCGATTGATAGAACGACGCGCGCGCAGTACCGCCACCCACCGCCGAGGCGGCCAATCGCGACTCCGAAAGCAGGCTGGAATTGATGACACGGGTGATGCCATCGATGCGCACGCCCCCACCTTGAAGTTGGGCGGACACGACCATGTCGCGCCGAGCGTAACCGGGCGTCATGACGTTTGCGATGTTCGAGGCCACCGTCTCTGTCCCGCGCGCGGTCGCGGTCAGTCCCGACATCGCGTTCGATATCGCCTTGGCAATGCTCATGTCCGGCCTCCTTCATCCGACCTTCTGAGGGGTGGATCAGCGTTTGATGTTGGTGGTTTCCTGCAGCATTTCGTCAACCGTCTGGATGATCTTTGCATTCGACGAATAGGCGCGCTGCGTGGTGATCAGATGGGTCAGCTCTTGGGCGATGTCGGTGGTCGACGCCTCGCGGGAGTAGCCTGCGATCTCTCCGGTCGGCCCGGTGCCGGCATCCCAAAGAAAGAAGCTGCCGGATTCCCGAGATGGTTTATACGCTTGGCCCGCGACCGCCTCCAAACCGTTGGGGTTGGGAACGTCCACGACCGGAACCTGGTACAGCGTCTTGACGAAGCCCGTATCATAGGTCGCATTGACCCTCCCTGCCTCATCGATCTCGACCGAGACCAACTGCCCCGCAGGGGAGCCGTTGCGGCTTATGTTCGATGGAGAGAAAGGCGCAGCAAGCTGCTTCAGACCCGTCGCGGCGCCAAAGGTGCCGATGGACAGCTCGATCTGGCTTTGGTTGTTGTTCACGTCCAACACAATCGTGCCCGTGGCGGGATCATAAGGCGCGCCAAAGATGGGAGTAACCGTGGAAAGGGTACCGCCAAGGGCCTGGCTGTCATCGAAGGTCACACGAAAGCTGGACACGACGGCGTTGGCGGATGCGCTGTCACGCACCTCGACGACCCAGCTGTTGGACAGGCCGTTGGGGTTTGTCTGATCCGGGGTAAAGGTCATTTCCAGCCGTTCAGCCGTTCCGAGGTTGCCATAGTACTCGACCCCGACCGGAAGCGCGCCACCAGCCGCGTCGGGACCCGTCTCGGTCGCGGGCAGGTTTGCACCGATCTCGACACGTGTGGTCGGATCGCTGACAGGACGGTTCGCCTCGATAACGATCGGCTGCAGGGCACCGGAAGTGTCCCGCGAAACCAGTGGCAGCGATCCGTCCGACGCAGTCGGCCAGCCCATCAGAACCAGCCCGCTATCCGTCCGCAGGATGCCATTTGCGTCGGGCCGGAACGAGCCCGTGCGGGTCATCAGCAATGTGGGCTCCGCACCACTTGTGACATCCGCCAACGTGGTCACCGGCAGCATCCCACGTCCGGTCATCGCGAGGTCCAAGGGATGAGACGACGTGACGATAGCGCCGTCCTGCATCACCACCCGCTGTGTCGAGGTGCGTACGCCCCCGGCGGTGTACAGCCCGCCCGACTGGCCGACGATCATCGAATCGAACTCTGTCTCGACCCGTTTGTAGCCATAGGTCGATGCGTTCGCGATATTGTCCGAGATGGTTCCCAGCCGCGAAGAGTTCGCAGTGAGACCGGACACGCCGGCATTCATCGCAGAGGAGATGGACATGGACAGACACCCTTCTGATTTCGGTCTTGCCTGTTACCCTGCTCCTGAACGCTTAAGATAAGGCTAACCGCGGCGCCTACCTGAGTAAAATCAGCTCTATCCGGTTGTTCAGCGGATCCATCGGGTTTCCACGTCGGTTCTTGCGGTCGGCATATCCGCTGACCCGCTGAACGCGCTTGCCGTTGAAACCCTGCTGTTCCAGCAAATTGCGCACCGTGTGCGCCCGCGCATCAGACAAGGGCCACACAGGCGATGCCACCAGCGTTTCGGGATAGGCGCGCACATGCCCTGCAATCGCCACGTCATTCCTGACATGGCCCGTTACACGGGCAATGATTCCCATCAGTTCGGACAGGGCCTGCTGCGGCTGGGCGGTATCCTCGACGAACAGCGGCGCGTCGGTCAGATCGCCCAGTTCGATCACCAGCCCTTCGTCTGTCATGCGGGTGACGACGTGCTGCAACAGATTGGTCAGCTGGGCCGATTCGGCGCCGGTGCCTGTCAGGCTGTCCTGAACAGCACGGGCCACCTCATCGAAATCGCCGGCACTGTCGCTGTCCGGCAGAGGCGCCTCGACCGCGTGTCGGACGCCATCCTCGGTCCCGACTCCGCCGCCACTGGCGTTCGACGACGGGGTCTGGATCACCGTGGGGGCAAAATAATCGGCCAACCCGGTCTTCTGCTCCTCAGTGGTGGCGTTCAAAAGCCACATCAGCAGAAAGAATGCCATCATCGCCGTCACGAAATCCGCATAGGCAACTTTCCACGCACCGCCATGGTGGCCAGCGTCCGGCGCAGCCTCGATACGTTTGATGATGATGGACGGCCCGTTCAGCCCCTTGCCCGCAGCCATGATGTGTACCCTTTGTTCCGGTCAGATATCCTTGTCGCCGGATCAAAGGTTCTAAACAAGTTAACGGATCAAATGCGCCCTATTCATAGCTCCGGCGATCCTCGTAGACCTTTCTGTCATTCGGCTGGCTGCCGGTATCATCAGGTTGATGCCGGCCGCCCGGCGTCAACGGATTCTGGCCCGTGTACGGTCATCAGTTCCATCTCTTTGCGACGTTCAGCGACGGTGCGTTGGCGACCAGCGCAGCCACCCGTTCGGAACGCGTGAACATGCCGTTGGCGTGGGTAGTAAGGTCGGCGTGGAACGCCCACATCTCGATGATCGCGTCGGAAATACCACAATATATCGTGCCGTCTGGAACTGCAGCCAACTTACCCATGGCGAAGCTGACCGGTAGCCGGTCGGGGCTCAGCGTGATCAGTCGACTGCCGCGCGGACCTGCAACCCGGTCTACCCGGTGACGTCGGACAGGACGGGGTATCCGCCCCCCGCGCCCCTGATTCAAATTTCACCCCGGTGGGTCTCATATGATCACTGCAACAGTTCAGCACGATGCCGCACAGCCCAACCCCAGCGGCACGCAGGAACCGCCAAGACAGCACCAGTTCACCTTTTCGCCCACCGGGTTCATGGATCGGGCTGGGACGTTGACCTGTGGGCGAACTGCGCGGCCGGGCGGGCGGTATTGCCACCAAAGGAGGTTGCGTGCGCTGCGCCTTAAACAGCTCGGACCAGCGAACCGCCAGAAGACTGATCAGCATCGCGCCCTCGGTGACCGTAGCGGGTCAACCGCGCAGCAGACGCGCCGGCACAGGCGGTATCCTGGCTCGGCGCCAGCGGCAGGGCTCTGCCCAGCGCCTTGGCGCACCGCGCCGCGCGTTTCAGTTCTTCGCAACAATCAATGGTAACTTTTGGGCCTGTCAGCGCATGCCCCGGCGATCGCCGCGCATATGGCGGAACGCATTTCGCCCATTGTTCGATATGCCAACGCATGACGACCGGGCTATTGCGCAGTTAAGTGGCCCGACCCTGAATAATAACGTGCCCCTTCTCCAAGAGCTAACACTGGTGTGGACAAGCCAACACCACGCTGATGTTTACCCCGGCCAAACGGCCGGACATGCCCTCGCCCTCTTTGCTCGCCTTGACGATCTGAAAGATCTGCTCGACCGCCTGCGGGGCCAGACCCTTTGACAGCGTGTCCGGCAGGGCCATCTGCGGGCGCGACGTCAGCTCAATCTGCATCGCGACTGTCTGCTGCTCGCCGCCCGTCGCTTAGCCCGCCTGCCTTTTGCAGGCTTTCGCGTGGGCCCTGGAAATAGCCACGGACCATCTCCAGGTCGCACGTCATCGCCACCGATCCGTCGCGGCGGGCACACAAGCCGGTCAAGAGGTGCTCATCAACCGGCAAGTCTCATCGCGCCGTCGCCCGGATGCCCATGCGTCGTACCTGCGATGCAGGCGCCTGCGCGGTGATATTGCCTCACTGACAGGTGTCGATTCTGTTGGCACTTCGCCCCGTACGCTGGCCAGTAGGGCTGAGATCGCGCTGCGCGTCGTCACCCTGCCCATCCCGTCCCCCTCAGCGCGCAGTGATTCCTCTGTCTGTGATCGTCAGGCGAGGTGCATCAGAACCATTTATGATGGGTTGGTAAATCACCTTGATATAGCTTACATCCAGCAGCATTCCGTGGTTGTCCGCCTGTGTTGTGGCGATCTGCTGACGATAGGTCTGTTCCTTTGCCCAGACGGATTCGCATCTGTGCTTTCGTGACAGCCACGCCAAGGACGGTGCAACGTCCCTGAACCTTGGCGGCATTGCGACCGGCATTGCGCACAATCAGCCGCTGGCCCGGCAGCGTGACGCCATGCATCGTCGTCGCGACATGGCTGCCGCAGCGGTATCCACTGCAACTCCGCCAAAGCGCCCGATCCGGATACCCTGATGCTCGGAGTCGGTCGTTCCCGGCGATGGCGCAGGCAGTGATTTGCGCCCGTGGCGGGGCATTTCTGCGCGACGCAATAAACGATGTCGCACCGCGCGTCGGCAATGGCATCGGCGCATGTCGTATGCATCGCCGGCGGTCGCAATACCGGTCTGCTGATCGCGCGGGATCTGGGTGCTTGGATAAGGCAGCATCGATGGTGCTATCCGTGGTCTTACTGGCTTTGGCCTGCGATGGCGGCGTGTCGATACCGATATCGTCCATGCGCCGGACGCACTGCCTCCGGCCGCCGTACCGGCGCGCGTTCCTCCCGCTCTCTCCTGCGAGCAGGAGGTCAGGCACGCCCCGATCGGGGCGGTCGGCCAAAGCAGGCTGTGGACAAAGCCCCATCGCCATGGTCGCTTGAACCCGTGGCATTCCCATGGCGCGCCCCCGCCCGCTTTGCCGAAAGGTCAGGCATATGAGGGCATTTCGGAATCAGACCCGGTCGTCCGTGATCTGCAGGGCTGCTGAACCGCATTGCCGTCAGCCTAATCCATCGTCTTATGGTCGGAAGATGCCAGTTCACACATGCGGGCCCGTACAACGCCGGACAGACGAGATGTGCTTGGCTTGGATGGGTACAGTACAGCCTCACGCAGGTTCAGCTTTGCGTCGACCTGACCGGGGCTGAACCCGATCGGTCGCCAGCGTCGATCTTTGACGCGCACCTGCGGCTAGCGGTGGTCAACCATCGACATCACCCAATGTTCGACTTGCTCGGGGCGCTGACACTGCGCCGAAGCGATTGCCGGAAAACGGACCGTTTTCTGGCAAGGCGTCGCGAATACATCCTGGTCAAGGATATAGAGCAGGCCGTCGCCCTGCGCGTAGCCCAGGCCAGCATGTATCAGCCCATGCCTTCGAACGCATTGATGGGCGGCGTAATGCAATCGGGGGTGTGCCGCCGATCTCTGAGGGCTGGCAGCGGCGAACCGCAGGCTGACCGCGACAAAAGCCCCGCCCATATCACCCGTATAAATGCACAATATCGCAATACACGCTCCAACCGCCGCCTGTCGGTGATCTTACCGGGAACCGATGGCTGCATCATCGCGCTGACGCTGGAACAGCCCACCGCCCGCATCCTGTTGCCCGCTAATGGAACGCGCGCCCTCGGGTGGCGCGCACATTTCCCTGGTCCCACGTACCAGCCCCGCATCCGCATTGCACCCGCCCCCAACCGCAACGGACAGGGCGTCTGTATCCTGTCCACCAGGCTCAGCGCCGGGGTCCATCGCGTGAGGCGTTGGCGCATGTCGCGCGCTGCAATCCCAGCCCAACTGATCAGCAGCATCGCGGATGATTTCGGTACCCTGCCGACGATCACCTTGAGCCTGCAGGTTAAGCTAACCGCCCGCGAACCTCATTGACGCTGACGGACCTGCCAGCGCTGCTGTCAGATATGGCCATGTTGGGGTGCGTCGCGGTCACAGGGGGCGCGGCTGGGCCTGTCGGTAGTCCTGCCGCAGGAACATCTGATGCTGGATCCCGGCGTGTTAAAGGGTTCGGCGCTGGACCTGAACGCCAATGTGGCGCAAGGGCGACTGGATAGAGCTGACAGTGGGCGGAACGGTCCGTGCGATGCGCAGGTAATTTTGCGCCAGCCGCGGCCGCCTGTCGCAAGGCGCTGTCGGTCAGGAACGACTAGCAGAGCCGCATCCAACTCCACAGCAGTTGACCGGCCTAGACCGCGCGGCAATCAAGGCCGCATCCCTGTCAAAGGCGCGCACCCTGACCGACCCGGCGACGCTGAAGGTGACCCTGCCGGACATTCAGCTGCGGGACGTACTGGAACTGGACCTGGCGAGGACGGTGTCGGATGTGATGACGGCAACGGTGGCCCGGGGTTATCCATTGCGCGCCGGTGATAGCTCGGACCAATCCCATCAAGGCGCCGGGCCCTGCGGCCGCACGTGTCACCTGCGCGGTCTACCTCAAGGCGCGATCCAACAGCATCAGCCCTCGCGCAATGTAGCGTGAGCGGGGAATTTCGACCGCGATCTGCTGACATCGCGGGACGGCACCGAAACGCGGCCAAACGATGTCGAGACAGAGGTGCTGCGCCTTATCACGGACAACCCCGTCGTATGATGTCCCGTACCCAGATGCTGGAGACATCAGATGAAAGTGCGTGCAATGGCCTCAACCAAACGATGGTCGTGCACATTTCATGGCTCGGCGTCTGGCCGGGCAAGAAACCCCCGGCCAATCAGGACGCTCGATGGCGTCGGCTATATTCCTTGGCAAACATCTATTGACGCCTGCGCCAAAGCACAATTTTCCATGGCTGGCGGGAGCTGCGAAAGATGGCCCCCATTAAGGGGCCAACTTGCGCGCGGGGGTCATACCCCCCGCAAACGCACCCCGCAAGCAAAGGCGCTATTTGGCAACTGGCCACGCGGAACAAGGGCGCGCGGTGGTTCCCCGTAGGGGGGTCCGGGGGGACGGGAAGTCCCCCCGGTGCGGCGCGGGACGCATATCGGCGTATCGTGTCAGGCGTCGCGGTCCCATCCACTGATGGCCTTGCTGTCCATGAACTCCTCCAGCCCCATGACGCCGCCTTCGCGCGCCCGGCCGGATTTCTTGACACCGCCAAAGGCCGACCCGGCCCCGCGCGATTCGCCGTTCATCTCGACCATTCCGGCCTGCAGCTGACGCGCCACGCGGTTGCGTCGTGCACCGTCTTGCGACTGGACATAGTTCGTCAGGCCATAGGGCGTGTCGTTGGCGATGGCCACGGCCTCCTCCTCGCTGTCGAAGGGAATGATCGACAGGACCGGACCAAAGATCTCCTGCTGGGCCACGGTCATGTCGTTGGACACGTCCGCAAACACCGTGGGCCGCACGAAATAGCCGCGGTTCACCCCCTCGGGCAGGCCGGTGCCGCCGGCGACCAGGCGCGCGCCCTCGTCGATGCCCGCCTGGATCAGGCCCTGGATCTTGTCCCACTGCTGGCGGCTGACCACCGGACCGATATGCGCGCCGGCCTGATGGGCGGTCGCCACGGCGGTCTCTTCGGCCACCTTGGCTGCGATCTCGACGGCGCGGTCATAGGCAGACCGCTCGACCAGCATCCGGGTCGGCGCGTTGCACGACTGGCCACTGTTGTAGAAACAATGCCGTGCTCCGCGGGCCACCGCCTTGTCGTCGGCATCGGCGAAGACGATGTTCGCGCCTTTTCCGCCCAGCTCCAGAGCGACCTTTTTCAGGCTGTCTGCGGCCGCCTTGGTAATCGCAATGCCCGCGCGCGCGGACCCGGTAAAGCTGATCATCTCGACATCGGGATGCACCGACAGCTGGCTGCCGACGCCGGGCCCGTCGCCGTTCACCAGATTGAACACGCCTGCGGGCACGCCCGCCTCGTGCAGCACCTCGGCAAAGACCATCGACGACAGGGGGGCGATCTCGGACGGCTTCAGGACGCAGGTATCGCCTGCCAGCAACGCCGGGATCACCTTGAGCGTCACTTGGTTCATCGGCCAGTTCCACGGGGTGATCAGGCCCACGACACCCACCGGCTCCCACGCGACCATGCTGCCCGGCGCATGGGCGCCTAAGGGACGGATGAACTGAAAGTCCTTGAAGGCCGTGATGAAGTTCCGTGTGTGCCACGCCCCAGCCTCGGCCTGATCCGTCAGCGCCATGTCCTGCGGCGCGCCCATCTCCAGGCTCATCGCACGGGCAATGTCGGGCATGCGCCGCTCATAGATGGTCAGGATACGCTCGACCACGGCCAGCCGTTCTGCAGGCGGCGTTGCGGCCCACGCAGGAAAGGCGCGCTTGGCCGCCGCGACTGCGGCATCGGTATCCGCCTGATCGCCGATCGAGATCGTGGCCACCGCATCCTCGGTCGAGGGGTCGATCACCTCCAGGTCGCGCCCCTGCACAGGGTCGACCCAGGCTCCGTCGATATAGAATTTCCGCTGGTCCAGCATCTGGTTCTCCTGAATGGCATTCGGCCAAATCCTGTCACCCCGCACGCCGCGCCGCAACCCCGGCTCCATTGCGCCCCCACTGGCATTCCGCGCCGCCGCCCTTATCTATGGGACAACGCAACCAACCGGAAAAGGATCGCCCATGTCCCTGCGCATCAATGACACGGCCCCCGACTTCACCGCCAATTCGACCGAAGGGCAGATCCGCTTTCACGACTGGATCGGCGACAGCTATGCGATCGTCTTCAGCCATCCGCGCGACTTCACCCCGGTCTGCACCACCGAATTCGGTGCCGTGGCCCAGCTGGCCCCGGAATTCGAAAAGCGTGGGACCAAAGTGCTGGGCGTGTCGGTCGACAACGTCGAGGATCACCAGAAATGGAAGGCCGACATCGGCAAGGTTGCCGGCGTTCCCGCGAATTTCGCGATCATCGACGACAGCGATCTGGCCGTGGCCAAGGCCTATGACATGCTGCCCGCCGAATATTATCTGCCGACCGAAGGCCGCACGCCGGCCCATTCGGCCACCGTGCGCACCGTCTTCATCATCGGGCCGGACAAGAAGGTCCGCCTGACCATGACCTATCCCATGTCGGTCGGTCGCAACTTTGCGGAAATCATGCGGGCGCTGGATGCGGTGCGCAAGACGGACGGCGTGCCGATCGCCACGCCCGCCAACTGGGTTCCGGGCCAGGACGTGATCGTGGCCCTGTCGCTGGACGACAAGGCGGCCGAGGAAAGGTTCGGCCCCCTGGACATCAAGCTGCCCTATCTGCGCTATGCCAAGGACCCGGCCTAGACCGGCCAGCCGTAATGATCCAGCAGGGCGGCGATGGCACGGTCGTTGCCGCCCTGTCCCACGGCGGGGCGGTTCACAGACCGCAGGCTGACGGCTTGGCTGCCCTCCCATTCGAAAATGCGGGCGCGGTCCCCAATCTTGACGGGCTGCGACCCGGCCATTCGGTGCATCCAATACAGCCAGATGTCGTCCGCCCCGGGTGCCAGACGCATGAACAGGTCGTCGCGCGTGACGTCAGCGTGAAACACGCCCGGCGCATAGATCACCCCCGACACACCCGTCGGAAAGATCAGCGGCCCGGACTGCGGCACACGCAGATTGTGATCCCACGCCTCGTAGGGGGCGGGACGCTCGCCCTCCATCAGAACGCCATGCGCGCGCAGACAAGCGATGCCCGCGCCTTGTCGCGCGGCAACCACCAAACGCGCCAACCAATCAACGGGATAGTACAGGTCGTCATCGGCCGTGGCGATATAGGCGTCGGGGTGTTCCTGCAGGGTCGGCACGATCTTCTTGTAGGACCGCCACAGCGGACAGACGCGAATCTCCAGCCGCGCCATCGCCTGAACCTCGGCGGGCAGGTGCTGCTGGTCGCCCTCGTCCAGCCACAGGATCACGCGGTCGGGCTGGACTGTCTGGCGCAACAACGCGCGCAGCGTCGGTGCCAGCGTCGCGAACCGCGCTCGGTGGCTGGTCAGCGACACGATCAGCGGTGCAGGCAGGTCATGCGGGCTGCCGGGGCGATCCAAGCGAGTGGCAGTTTCCGCCAGCGCGCGGGCCAGTCGGCGACGGTGCTTGAACTGCCGGAACGCGTCGCGGATCACGGGTTTTCCCACGCACGGCGCAGCCACCCGATGTCGCCGATGCGGCGGTACCATTTGTGGCCGCGCCCGGCAAAGACGTCCTCCATCTTGGGCGCCCCCGCAAACAGCACGATCCTGGCCCCCTCGGGCAGGGTCGGATCGCGCAGATAGCTGGTCAGGTTGCGCGGCACGCAGTCGTTCTTGAAGCTGACGCACCAACCCTTCGGCCAGTAATGCAGGTTACCACGCGCGGCCAGTTGCGCCGACTGGAACTGCTGGCTGATCTCATACCCGGCGGTCGCCGCGACCGGATCGGCCAGATAGGCGTCCAGCACATAGGCATGATCACCGATCCGGTACCGGAACACGCTGGAATTGCCGACGCTGTGTAGAAATCGGTCGCGGTCCGGATTGACCTTGCGCAGCGGTTTCGCCCGGAACAGGTCATCGTCGCGGATGATAAAGAAATCGCCCGGCAGGTCGAAGAACGGCCCCAGGTCGTCCACAACCACCAGGTCGATGTCCAGAAAAAGCGCCGTCCCCGACAGCCCGCCCAGGTCTCGCCGGAACAGCGCCAGCTTGCGCCAGCGCGTGTCCGAATGGCCCTCGGGCAGACCCAGTTCCGGCAGCGGCATCGCCTCGATCTGCGGATCAAGGCCTGCGGCATCATCGGTAAAACAGATGAAACGATGCGGACGATCCAGATGCCGCCGCACCTGCGCCGCCAGCCGGTTCACGTCGGCACTGCTGTAAAGCGTGCCCCATTTCATGGTCAGGATCAGCAGGGGTTCGGTCATTTGTCTACGTCGGTGAATGTCTGAAGGATTTCGGCATAGAGGCTCCCCTGGGGAACCTGACCATCATACCGCTCGGCCAAGGTTTTACGAATTCTACTACCCCACAAATGAAGGCAAATGGTTTCGTCCAGAACATCGCGCAGACGCCACCGACCTGGCTCTAGAAACTGATCATGGTCATGCACGCCAATCGGGTAAAACGCATTGACGGGACGCGCGTGATGCAATTCGGCATTCTGCGCCAGAAACATGGTCAACGCCTTTGGACCCGTACTACCCCATGCCCAGCTTTCGATGGGATAACCACGACCCAAGGTCCGGATCCAGTATTTCAGACGACGCGCCCCCTGGATATGGGGCGGCACTCCGCGACTTTCGGATGTGAAACTGAGCAGTTGCGTGAGTGTCGCAGAGCCGTGCGGCAATCTGAGAACAGCGTTGTTCACCGATGATGACGTTTCAAACCCCATCAGATAGTCAGCGCGCGGTATCGGTCGGATGGCAATGATATCCAGATCGACCCAGGCCGCATCGGTCAGGTTCAGCATTGCGTAACGAAACAGGTTTGCATGCAAGGCCGGGCTTGGCTTTCGCTTGTCGCGATAGAGCAATATCCGGTCTGCAGGCAATATCTCGGACGCGTCCCCCAAACGAACACCGTGGGGCACATCTGCGATCGGAGCATAGCTATAGAGTGTCACAGCATGCCCAAGTCGCGTCATGGAATTGAGACTGGCGCGTTCCATCGCCCCCAGCTCGCCGCCGATCCACAACGTGCCCAGATCTTGCAAGATTGCGTTCCTTCAGGAGAGCAAAAAGCGGCCGGCCTTGATGGCCGACCGCTTGTCTTTGGGCAGTTTCAGCCTTCGGCTGATTCCTGCGCGTTTTCGTCGATCTCGGCACCGGTCTCCTGATCGACCATCTTCATGCCAAGGCGCACCTTGCCGCGGTCGTCAAAGCCCAGCAGCTTGACGCGGACTTCCTGACCCTCTTTCAGGATCTCATTGGGGTGACCCAGACGACGGTTTGCGATCTGGCTGACATGGACCAACCCGTCGCGCTTGCCAAAGAAGTTTACGAAGGCACCAAAGTCGACCAGCTTGACGACCTTGCCGACATAAACCTTGCCCTCTTCGGGCTCGGCTACGATCGAATAGATCAGGTCATAGGCCTTCTTGATCGAATCGGCGTTCGCCGACGCGATCTTGATCACGCCGTCGTCGTTGATGTCGACCTTAGCGCCCGAAACCTCGACGATCTCGCGGATGACCTTGCCGCCCGAACCGATCACTTCACGGATCTTGTCGGTCGGGATCTGCATCGTCTCGATGCGCGGCGCGTGGGCGCTGAACTCGGTCCGGCCTGCGGTCAGGGCGTTGGCCATTTCCGACAGGATGTGCAGACGACCGTCCTTGGCCTGGGCCAGAGCCTGTTCCATGATCTCGGGCGTGATGCCCGCGACCTTGATGTCCATCTGCAGCGACGTGATGCCGTTCTCGGTCCCCGCCACCTTGAAGTCCATGTCGCCCAGGTGATCCTCATCGCCCAGGATGTCGGTCAGCACAGCAAAACGGCCGTCCTCTTCCAGGATCAGGCCCATCGCCACGCCGGCGACCGGCGCCTTGAGCGGCACGCCCGCGTCCATCATCGACAGCGAACCGCCGCAGACCGACGCCATCGAGCTGGAACCGTTCGATTCGGTGATCTCGGACACGACCCGGATGGTATAGGGAAAGTCCGTCGCCGCGGGCAGAACTGCCTGCAGCGCGCGCCATGCCAGCTTGCCGTGACCGATTTCACGACGACCCGGCGAACCCACGCGACCCACTTCGCCGACCGAATACGGCGGGAAGTTGTAGTGCAGCAGGAAGTTCGAGCGCGAATTGCCGTGCAGCGCGTCGATGATCTGTTCATCATCGCCGGTGCCCAGGGTCGTCACGACCAGCGCCTGCGTTTCGCCACGCGTGAACAGCGACGAACCGTGGGTGCGCGGCAGGATGCCGACCTGGCTGACGATCGGACGGACGGTCTTGGTGTCGCGTCCGTCGATGCGAGCGCCACCGCCGATGATGTCACCGCGCAGGATGCCCGACTCCAGCTTTTTCAGCGCCGAACCCAGGTTGGCATCGGCCAGCTCTTCTTCGGTCAGGGCGTCCTTGACCTTCGTCTTGGCGGCGGCGATCGCCTCCTGACGCTCGGACTTGTCCTGGATCGCATAGGCGGCGCGCATGTCGGCCTCGCCCACGGTCTTCACGCGGCTGTACAGCGCGCTGTAGTCGGGCGACTGGAAATCGAACGGCTCTTTGGCGGCATCTTCGGCCAGGTCGATGATTAGGTCGATCACCGGCTTGATCGCGTCATGGCCGAACTTGACCGCGCCCAGCATCTCTTCCTCGGTCAGCTCATAGGCTTCCGATTCGACCATCATCACCGCATCGGCGGTGCCGGCGATGACCAGGTCCAGGCGCTGTTCGGGATTGTTGCGCAGGTGGTCCATGTCCTGGACCTCGGGGTTCAGCACGTATTCACCGTTCGAGAAACCGACCCGCGCACCCGCGATCGGACCCATGAAGGGCACGCCCGAGATGGTCAGCGCAGCGCTGGCGGCGATCATCGCGACGATGTCGGGATCGTTGACCAGGTCGTGCGACAGCACGGTGCACATCACCAGCACTTCATGCTTGAAACCGGGGGCGAACAGCGGGCGGATCGGACGGTCGATCAGGCGCGCGGTCAGCGTCTCCTTTTCGGACGGACGCGCCTCGCGCTTGAAGAAGCCGCCCGGCACCTTGCCGGCGGCATAGTATTTTTCCTGATAATGCACCGTCAGCGGAAAGAAGTCCTGTCCGGGCTTCGGCGCCTTTGCGAAGGTGACGTTGGCCATGACGCTGGTCTCGCCCAAAGTGGCGATGACGCTGCCGTCGGCCTGACGGGCAACCTTGCCCGTTTCCAGCGTCAGGGTTTCCTGGCCCCACTGGATCGATTTCTTCACTTCATCAAACATCTGATTTCCTCAAAGGGTGCACCGGCCCTCCAGCCACCCATGTCATGTATCGCGGCCCCATTGCCGCCGCCCCTATCCTTTGCATGTGCCCCGGGGCAGGACCTCACGTCGCAGATTGCCGGGACATACAGGAAAAGCGCCCTGTTGGAAAGAGTCGCGCGAACCCGGCACACGCGGGCGATGCGGCACGGCGGCGACAGTCGCCAGGCATTTCGCATGCCGGTGAACCACGCCGCTTTCGCAACGCAGGCCGTGGGGGCAATATCGCCCCGACCATGATTTCCCTTGCCGTCCAAGAGGTCCGACCTTGAGCACCAATCCGACCGATCCCGCCGCCGTGACAGACCCACAACCCGGGAGGTTCAACCGCGTCATCGATTTCCTGCGTCACTCCGAAAAGCGCAGCAACGGCACCTTTATCGCGATCGGGCTGGTCCTGTTCGCGATGACATATCTGGGCGAGTTCGGCCTGAACAAGGCAATGGCCTATTTCGACAAGGACCCGAACGCCGAACGCCTCAGCACGATCGAAACGCAGACGACCAGCATCTTTTCCAATGTCACCGACATCAAGGACAGCCTTGCCGCCCTGCAGGACGACAACGACGGCATCGACATGACGTTGATCGCCCGCAAGCTGGACGAGATCGCCCTGGCGTCGGCCGCGATCGTCCCACAGGCCAGCGCCATGGCTAATCCCCGCAGCGGATATCTGCGCGGCGGCGAGATCACCGAAGGCCCTTATACCGGCACCGGAACCCTGCTGCTGAACATCGACGAAGGCCGCAGGGGTGCCGTCGCGCAACTGTGTGATGGGGCGACGCTGGCCTATTCGCCCAAGGATCAGCGGTTCCGGTTGGATGTCGGCACACGCTCGGACAGCAGATACCTGTCCTCGGCAGGCGCCCTGAAAAGTCAGGACGTCACCGCGACCATTTCCCAGGATTTCCAGACCAACGGCGCGCTGCCGGTCCCCTACACCTGCCCCAGATAACGCAAAACGCCCGCGACAACGTCGCGGGCGTTTCGGATCATAACCGGGTTCGTCGGATCAGCGACGCAGGCCCAGCTTGGCGATCAGCGCGGTGTAACGCGCCTCTTCCTTTTTCTTCAGATAGTCCAGCAGCTTGCGGCGCTGTGCGACCATCATCAGCAGACCACGACGCGAGTGGTTGTCTTTCTTGTGCGACTTGAAGTGCTCGGTCAGGGTGGCGATGCGCGAGGACAGGATCGCGACCTGAACCTCGGGCGAACCGGTGTCGCCTTCCTTGGTGCCGAACTCTGCGATGACGCGGGCTTTTTCTTCGACGGTGATCGACATCGGGATCTCCTTTTCAGGTGAAGGGTGAGGGCGCAGGCCGGGATGTCGTCCAGCAGGGTCCATGGGGCACCGCACGGACCGGATGCCCGGCGGATGCGCGCGTCTAGCCCAGGTCGCACCAAAAGGAAACCCCGTTCAACCGCCGATCGCCACGATCCGCACATCCCCCAACCGGAGAGCCTCGGCGTTCAGCAGGCGGCCCACGGCCTGGCCATTCACCTCCAGCAGCACGCTGCCGTCACCATCCTCGCGCAGCGACAGTTGCGCATCGCGCGCGATCTGTGCGTCCAGATGCAGCACGATCTGATCGTGGTCGCCGTTGAAATCGGCAAGCGTCGGGAACCCCTCCGCGACCTGACGCAGGATGAACGTGTCGTCTCCCCCGTTGCCCGATGCGAAATCATGCGCGCCTGGCATCAGGGTGTCGTTTCCGTCCCCGCCGTTCATCCAGACCGTTTCGGGGCCGTCATGGCCGATCAGCACGTCGTTGCCCGCGCCCCCGTCCAGATCGTCGGTTCCACCGGTCGATACCAACAGGTCGTCGCCCTCATGGCCGGCCAAAACGTCGTCGCCCTCTCCTCCGAACAGCGAATCGTCACCCTCGCCGCCCATCAGGGTGTCGTCGCCATCCTCTCCGAACAGCATGTCATCGCCGCCCTGTCCGGCCAGCAGGTCGTCACCCTCGCCACCATAGATCAGGTCGTCCCCGCCGGGACCATAAACCGCGTCGCCTTGAACCCAGTCATCGCCGGAACCGGCCTCGATCGTGTCATCCCCCAGGCCACCCCGCAGATCGTCGGCACCGCCATGACCTCGGATCAGATCGTCGCCCGGCGTGCCCATCAGGAAATCCAGACCGTCCGATCCGTCGATCACCGATTCGTCCGGCTGGTGGTCGGGCGGTTCGGGCATCGTGGGGGGCAGGCTTTCGCTGTCCTCATCCTCGGGTGCGGGTATGTCATCATCGTCGTCGCCATCAGACCGCTGGCTGGTCAATGCGCTGACGTCGACCATCATCCCGGCCATCAGAACGCCCAGAATTCCGCCCAGAATGATCATCGACCCGACCCCGTTCGCGACCGGCCCCATGCCGATGCACGAATACTACCGCGCACGGGTCAGGCGTCGTACGAAAAAGTTGATAAAACCTTAACGCGGACAGGGTCCGGGCACGAAAAAACCCGCCCTGTTCGGGGCGGGTGATTCTGTCGTTTCCGCGTGACCTGCCGGTTGACCCGGCCAGGACCGCGCCGATCAACCCTGGCGGGCCTTGAAGCGGCGGTTGGTCTTGTTGATCACGTAGATGCGGCCCTTGCGGCGCACGACCTGGCAGTCGCGGTGCCGGCTCTTGAGCGAGCGGAGCGAGTTGCGAACCTTCATCGGTTTTCTCCATCGTCGCGGCGCGTCGCAGCCGCATTGGAAAACGAAATGCCCCCGACAAACGGCCGGGGGCGGCGAAAAATGGTGGGCGGTACTGGGATCGAACCAGTGGCCACTACGATGTCAACGTAGTGCTCTACCGCTGAGCTAACCGCCCGTTCCTTGGTGATCCCATCACGTTTCCTTGCGAAAACCCGATGCAACCCCCTCGGTCCGCAGGTCTTTAACCGAGGTGATTGGGGTATTCAAGGCCTATCGGATGCCAATTTTTCAGGTTTATATGCAATGACGCGCCGGATGCCGAGGTCTGCCTTGTCCCAGCCTGATCTGCCCTATGTCGTGACCCGCCCCCGCCATTGGTTGTCGGGGGTGATCTTTGCGTCCCCGCATTCGGGATGCGACTATCCGGACTGGTTCCTGCAGGGCACACGCCTGCCGATCCAGACCCTGCGATCGTCCGAAGATGCCTATATCGACCGGCTGATCGCGCCCGCCACGGCCTTTGGCGCGGTCACGCTGGCCGCGCGCATCCCGCGCTGCATCGTCGACCTGAACCGTGGCGCGGACGAGATCGACCCCCTGGTCGTGCGCGGCGTTCCGCGTCACCCGTTGAATCAGCGTACACTGGCCGGGCTGGGGGTGATTCCGCGGGTGGTCAGTCAGGGCAGGGTCATCCACGACCGTCAGATCGACCGGACCGAGGCCGACCGCCGCATCGATACCTGCTGGCGCCCCTATCACGCGGCGCTGGCCGGGCTGATCGCGCAGGCGCGCGCCCGATTCGGACAGGCGATCTTGATCGACATGCACTCCATGCCCCATGACGCACTGTCGCATCTACAGGGAACGCGGCCCGACATGGTGCTGGGCAACCGTCACGGCCTGTCGGCGGCGGCGCGCGTTTCGGATGCGGTCAGCACCGCGGTCGAGGCCGAGGGATGGACCCTGCGCCGCAACGCACCGTTCTCGGGCGCCTATATCTGTTCCGCCTATGGCCGCCCGGCCCAGAACATCCATGTCATCCAGCTGGAGATCGACCGCTCACTGTACATGGACGAGGCGACGATCACCCCCCACGCTGATTTCGAACACTTTGCGGCGCGAATTGCCCGGATGATCGGTCGCCTGTCCGGTCTGGGTCAGGATCAGTCGGGCGGGCGCGTCGCCGCGGAATGACCGACGCAGGCTTCAACGGGGCCAAACTGTTGCTGACGCATGGCGACCTGCTGTTGACATATCTGCGCGATGACCGCCCCGACCTGCCCTTTCCCGCGCATTGGGACCTGCCCGGCGGCGGCCGCGAGGGATTGGAAACGCCGGTCGAATGCGCGCTGCGCGAACTGGACGAGGAATTCGGCCTGCACCTGCCCCCGGATATGCTGACCGGGCGGGCGTTTCCGTCGCATGCAGCACCCGGCATGGTGTCCTGGCTGTTCGCGGGACAGATCAGCGCGGCCCGGATCGCCGCGATCCGGTTCGGTGACGAGGGGCAGGAATGGCGCATGATGCCCGTGGCCGACTATCTCGCCCACCCGCGCGCGATCCCGCATTTCCGCCGCTGGATCACCGCGATGCGGCCATGACGGCGCGGGTCAGCGGGCGCAGGCTGTCACCCTTGACCGCCCAACTGGTCGCAAAGGCGAATGTGGCGGCCGTTTCCAGCCAGAAGACCGGGCGCAGACCCGCCAGCGCATCGTCCAGGCCGGTCGCGAACAGCACCCCGATCAGGCCGATGCTGACGACGATCGTCCAGCCGCAGATGCGATAGATGCGGTTCGACGCGGCCTTTTCCGGGCTGTCGACGTCGCCCTTGACGAACAGCACCAAACAGAACACCGCCAGCGCCCCAAAGAACACCCCCGCCGCGACCGCATGGATCAGCGCCGACAGGCCCGGCCCGGCCAGACATTCCAGTGCGGTGCATGGCCCGTCAGGCCCGTCGGTCGGGACCAGCGCGACCAGCGCGACGGACACCGCCGCCAGCCGCGCCATCGCCTTGTCGGTGATCCATTCGCCTGCAGCGGGGCGGAACCCCTCATAGCTCCACAGGAATACGGCCTGCGCGATCAGGGTGCCCACGAATACCTCGCGCATGGGCGAATGATAATAGGCCGAGATGCTGGTCCGCAGCGGCTCTGGCCACAGCACCGCATAGGCGATCAGTGCCAGCGGCAGGAAATATCCCAATGCGCCGATGGCGCGGCGCACCGACAGAAAGGACAGGACCAGTTCGTTGCGGACCTTTTGCGCGCCGCCGTCATCGTCCATCGCCACCCCCGCGTTTCACCCCATGCTGGGACGCGGGGGCGGCACGCGTCAAGCCAGTTCGGCCAGGATGGCCTGTGCGGCGGCGCGCGGATCAGCAGACTGCCAGACCGGGCGGCCGACGACGATATGATCCGCACCCGCCGCAATGGCCGATGCCGGCGTCTCGACCCGTTTCTGATCCCCAAGGGCAGCACCCGCCGGGCGCACGCCCGGCGTCACTATCAGGCGCGATCCCGGCAGGGCACGAATGTCGGCGGCCTCGCGCGGAGAACAGATGATGCCGTCGGCGCCCGCCTCGAACGCACGGGCGGCGCGTTCCACGGTGATCTGGTGCAGATCGCCCGCCTGCATCATGCCTGCGTCCAAGTCGGCCCGGTCCAGCGATGTCAGGATGGTCACGCCCAGGATCTTCAGGCTGGACCCCGCCGCGCCCTGTTTTGCCGCGGCGATGACATGCGGGTCGCCATGCACGGTCAGGAAATCCAGGTCGAACTGCGCCAGACCGCGAACCGCGGCCTCGACGGTGGCGCCGATGTCGAACAGCTTCATGTCCAGAAAGATGCGCTTGCCGTGTTCCTGCTTCAGCTCCATCGCCAGGGCCAGCCCGCCGCCGGTCAGCATGCCCAGCCCAATCTTGTAGAACCCCACGGAATCGCCCAGCTTGCCTGCCAGGTCCAGCCCCGCCACCGCGTTCGGCACGTCCAGCGCCACGATCAGCCGGTCATCCATTCTGCGTCCCCTTGTTTGTTCCGAACGCCTTATGGCACGCTTGAAACCACCCCGCGACCCCCCCAAATCTAACGTACCAGACCCGGACCGGGGCGTGCCGCAACAGGGCGCCACCAGCACGGGGGCTTTGCAAAAGGAGTACTGCCGATGAACATGGAAAAGTTCACGGAACGGTCGCGCGGCTTTCTGCAATCCGCCCAGACCATCGCGATCCGCGAGAACCAGCAACGCGTCATGCCCGAACATCTGCTCAAGGCGCTGATGGATGACGATCAGGGCCTGGCCTCGAACCTGATCACCCGCGCGGGCGGTGATGCCGGGCGCGTGCGCGAGGCGGTCGATGCCGCCGTGGCAAAACAGCCCAAGGTCAGCGGATCGGGCAGCGGGCAGGTCTATGTCGACCCCACGCTGGTCCGCGTGCTGGACGAGGCCGAAACGGTCGCGAAAAAGGCCGGCGACAGCTTTGTGCCCGCCGAACGGGTGCTGATGGCACTGGCCATGGTGAACACCAACGCCCGCGACGCGCTGACCGCAGGGTCTGTCAACGCGCAGGCGCTGAACGCGGCCATCACGGACATCCGCAAGGGCCGCACCGCCGATACGGCATCCGCCGAGGACAGCTATGAGGCGTTGGAGAAATATGCCCGCGACCTGACGCAGGCCGCGCGTGACGGCAAGATCGACCCGATCATCGGCCGCGACGAAGAGATCCGCCGCACCATGCAGGTCCTGTCGCGGCGCACCAAGAACAACCCCGTCCTGATCGGCGAACCCGGCGTCGGCAAGACCGCCATCGCCGAAGGGCTGGCCCTGCGAATCATCGACGGCGACGTGCCGGAAAGTTTGCGCAACAAGCGGCTGATGGCGCTGGACATGGGCGCGCTGATCGCGGGCGCGAAATATCGCGGCGATTTCGAAGAGCGGCTGAAGTCGATCCTGAAGGAGATCGAGACCGCCGCAGGCGAGATCATCCTGTTCATCGACGAACTGCACACGCTGGTCGGCGCGGGCAAGGGCGACGGTGCGATGGATGCCGCCAACCTGATCAAGCCTGCGCTGGCGCGCGGCGAACTGCATTGCGTCGGCGCCACCACCTTGGACGAATACCGCAAGTATATCGAAAAGGACGCGGCCCTGGCGCGGCGTTTCCAGCCCGTGCTGGTCGAGGAGCCGACCGTCGAGGACACGATCAGCATCCTGCGCGGCATCAAGGAAAAATACGAACTGCACCACGGCGTGCGCATCAGCGACGCGGCCCTGGTCGCGGCGGCGACGCTGTCGCACCGCTATATCACCGACCGGTTTCTGCCCGACAAAGCGATCGACCTGATGGACGAGGCCGCCAGCCGCCTGCGCATGGAGGTTGACAGCAAGCCCGAGGAGCTGGACCAGCTGGATCGCCAGATCCTGCAGCTGCAGATCGAGGCAGAGGCGCTGAAGAAGGAGGACGACGCGGCCTCCCGGGACCGGCTGGAGCGGCTGGAAAAGGACCTGTCCGGCTTGCAGGAACGCAGCGCCGAAATGACCGCCCGCTGGCAGGCGGAACGCGACAAGCTGCAGGGGTCGCGCGACCTCAAGGAACAGCTGGACCGCGCCCGCGCCGATCTGGACCAGGCCAAGCGCGAGGGGAACCTGGGCCGCGCCGGGGAACTGTCCTATGGCGTCATCCCCGGCCTTGAACGCCAGCTGGCCGAGGCGGATTCCGCCGATGGTCTGATGGTCGAGGAGGCCGTCCGCCCCGAACAGATCGCAGAGGTCGTCGAACGCTGGACGGGCATTCCGACCAGCAAGATGCTGGAAGGCCAGCGCGACAAGCTGTTGAAGATGGAAGAACAGATCGGCAAGCGCGTCATCGGTCAGGCCGAGGCCGTCACCGCCGTCAGCAATGCCGTGCGCCGGTCGCGTGCCGGCCTGAACGACGAGGATCGCCCCTTGGGGTCGTTCCTGTTCCTGGGGCCGACCGGCGTCGGCAAGACCGAGCTGACCAAGGCGCTGGCCGAATACATGTTCGACGATGACAGCGCGATGGTCCGCATCGACATGTCCGAGTTCATGGAGAAACATTCCGTGGCCCGGCTGATCGGCGCGCCTCCGGGCTATGTCGGCTATGACGAGGGGGGCGTGCTGACAGAGGCCGTGCGTCGGCGTCCCTATCAGGTGATCCTGTTCGACGAGGTCGAAAAGGCGCATCCGGACGTGTTCAACGTGCTGCTGCAGGTGCTGGACGACGGTGTTCTGACCGACGGTCAGGGCCGGACGGTGGACTTCAAGCAGACGCTGATCATCCTGACCTCGAACCTGGGGTCACAGGCGCTGTCGCACCTGCCCGAGGACGCCGATGCCAGCGATGCCCGCCATCAGGTGATGGACGCGGTCCGCGGTCATTTCCGCCCCGAATTCCTGAACCGCCTGGACGAGATCATCATCTTTCGTCGCCTGTCGCGGACGAACATGGACGGGATCGTCACGGTGCAGATGGCGCGGCTGGAAAAGCGTCTGGCGGCTCGCAAGATCACACTGGACATGGACGACGCCGCTCGGATGTGGCTGGCCGACCAGGGTTACGACCCGGTCTTTGGCGCGCGCCCGCTGAAACGCGTGATCCAGCGCGCATTGCAGGATCCGCTGGCGGAACTGCTGCTGTCGGGCGAGGTCATGGACGGGGCGACGGTCAAGGTCGGCGCCGGTCCTGACGGGCTGCTGGTGGCCCACCGCGTGGGAAAGGCCGGGCCGCGGCTTGGCGCGATCGGCGAAGGCCCGCGTCCGCCGGTCCACTAAGGTCGGGTCACTGAAACACGGCCCCCGGAGCGATCCGGGGGCCGTTTTCATCAGGGCATCTGGGCCAGGAAGGCCTTGACCAGCGCCGCGGAATTGTCGGACGCCAGCGACATGAAGACGCCCATCTCGTTCTCTCCCTCGCCGCCGCCGGCCAGGTCGGACAGCGACCGAAAGGCGATGAACGGCACTTGGTTGGCCCAGGCCACCTGCGCCACGGCGGCGGATTCCATGTCCACCACCTGCGCCTGGAACGTCGTGGACAGCCAGTCGCGCACGCCCGCATTGTCCATGAAGGACGACCCTGACACGCCGTTTCCGCCGACGCGGATCTGCGGCGGGGCGGTCAAACAGTCGTTGTCGGTGTTGCAATCGGCCAGATCGGTCGTTTCAGCCACGCGGGCCGCGACCTCCAGCAGGGCCGGGTCGGTCGGGAACCAAAACCGCGTTTCGGGCGCGCCGCGGTCCGACGCCACCGTCGTCTCGCGCGTGTAGATCATGTCGTAGTTCGGAAAGGGCGATTCCAGAAAGCCCGGCAGTTCGAACCCATCTGGGGTTTCGCGCGCGATCACCGTCTCCAGCCACTGACCCCACTGGTCGGCCACCACCACGTCACCGATGTTCAGCGACGGATCGACGCCGCCCGCGATACCGGAAAACACGATCGCTTCGATGTCGAACCGCTCCAACGCCATCTGGGTGGTCATGGCCGCGTTGACCATCGACACGCCCGACAGGAACAGCACGACCTCTTGTCCCGACAGGGTGCCGGTGATGAAATCGGTACCGTTGATGGTCTGTGTTTCCGCCCCCTCCAGGTCGGCCTGCAGGCTGATCCATTCCGGCTGAAATGCGGACATGACGGCGATACGGGGCGTATCATCTGTGGTCTGGGCTGCCAGCGGCGCGGCGCTGAGCAGCAGGGCAAGGGCGGGACGGATCATGGGCGGGCCTTTCACGACATGCAATTCCGCCCCGGCTTACGCGGCGGCCTTGGCGATGGCCAGAGGTCGGGTCCTGTCGCCGCGTCACGGCTTGTCCGTTGCCCAAGGCGCGGGCATCGTGGCGCAAATCCAAGGGAGGTTATCCATGCTGCCACCGATCCTGCAGGGCCTGCGCATTCCGGTCATCGCCTCGCCCATGTTCATCGTCTCGGGGCCGGACCTGGTCATCGCACAGTGCAAGGCGGGCATCGTCGGCAGCTTTCCGGCGCTGAACGCGCGCGAGCGGGAGGGAGAGCCGTCCCTGCTGGACGCCTGGCTGACCCGGATCGAGGAAGAGCTGGACCGCCACAATCAGGCGAACCCCGACCGCCCCGCGGCCCCGTTCGCGGTCAACCAGATCGTCCATCGCAGCAATGCCCGGCTGGAGCGCGACATAGAGATCTGTCACCGCCACAAGGTGCCGATCTGGATCACGTCGCTTGGCGCGCGGATCGAGGTGAACCAGGCGGCCCATGATTGCGGCGGCATCGCGCTGCATGACGTGATCAACGACATGTTCGCCAGGAAGGCCGTCGAAAAGGGCGCCGACGGACTGATCGCGGTCGCCGCGGGAGCGGGCGGGCACGCCGGGCCGCAATCGCCATTCGCCCTGATCCAGGAGATCCGCGAATGGTTCGACGGGCCGCTGCTGTTGTCGGGGTCCATCGCCACGGGGCGCGCGGTGCTGGCGGCGCAGGTGATGGGGGCGGATCTGGCCTATATCGGCAGCCCCTTCATCGCGACCGAAGAGGCGAATGCCCAGCCCGACTACAAGCAGATGATCGTGGACAGCACGGCCGCCGATATCGTCACCTCGTCGCTGTTCACCGGCGTGTCGGGCAATTACCTGGCGCCATCGATCCGCAAGGCGGGGCTGGACCCGGACAACCTGGCGGGGGCGGACGCCAGCGCCATGAATTTCGGCGACGGGTCGTCCAAACCCAAGGCGTGGAGCGCGATCTGGGGCGCGGGTCAGGGAATCGGGGCGGTCCGTGCGGTGGAACCGGCGGGCGCGCGCATCGACCAGCTTGCGGCAGAATATCACGCCGCGAAAGAGGCCGTTTCACGCCTGTGACCTTTGCGGATGGGCGGAACGCTTCCCATATAGGGGATCGAACCGTCCCATCCGTGGAGGACCAGATGGCCTATGAGAAAAACCCCGACGCGATCGCCCGGCTGACCCCGGAGCAGTATCGCGTGACGCAGGAGAACGGCACCGAACGGGCCTTTACCGGCGAATACGACCACCATTTCGACACGGGCATCTATGTCGATGTCGTGTCGGGCGAACCGCTGTTCGTCAGCGGCGCAAAGTACAATTCCGGGTGCGGCTGGCCGGCCTTTACCAAGCCCGTCGAGGGCAACGTGACCGAGCATCGCGACGTCAGCCATGGCATGGTCCGCGTCGAGGTGCGGTCCACGCATGGCGACAGCCATCTGGGCCATGTGTTCCCGGACGGGCCGCAGGATCAGGGCGGACTGCGGTACTGTATCAATTCGGCATCGCTGCGCTTTGTCCCCAGGGACCGGATGGAGGCCGAGGGATACGGAGACTACCTGTCGCAGGTCGAGGAGGTGCATCATGGCTGAGCGCGCGGTTCTGGCCGGGGGCTGTTTCTGGGGCATGCAGGATCTGATCCGGCGGATGCCGGGCGTGATTGAGACGCGCGTCGGCTATTCCGGCGGCGATGTGCCCAATGCGACCTATCGCAACCACGGCACCCATGCAGAAGCGATAGAGATCACGTTCGATCCCGACATGATCAGCTATCGTCGGCTGCTGGAGTTCTTTTTCCAGATCCATGATCCGTCCACGCCGAACCGGCAGGGAAACGACATCGGACCCGGCTATCGGTCCGCGATCTATTACGTGGATGACGCGCAGAAGCAGGTCGCGATGGACACCATCGCGGATGTGGATGCGTCCGGCATCTGGCCGGGCCACGTGGTGACCGAGGTCGAGCCGGTGGGTGATTTCTGGGAGGCCGAGCCCGAGCATCAGGATTACCTGGAGCGGTTCCCCAATGGCTATACCTGCCATTTCCCACGACCCGATTGGGTTTTACCTGAACGCGACGCGGCCGAGTGACGACAGGGCGCCCCGGACATGATGTCCGGGGCGTTTCTTTGCGTCCCGCGATGGCCGGGGGGCTGCCGCCCCCCGGACCCCCCGCCGGTTCGATCACGACTGGGGTGGTCTGACGCGGAACACCGCGCAGTACAGCGCGGGTACAAAAACCAATGTGACCAACGTGCCTGCAATGATACCGCCCATCATCGCATAGGCCATCGGCCCCCAGAACACCTGTCTTGAGATGGGGATCAGCGCCAGCGACGCCGCCGCAGCGGTCAGCAGGATCGGACGGGCGCGGCTGTCCGACGCCTCGAAGACGGCATCCCACTGGCTGCGGCCCTTGTGCAGCAGTTCCTGAATTTCGTGGACCAGAATGACCGAGTTGCGGATCAGGATGCCGATCAGCGCCAGGATCCCCAGGATCGCGACAAAGCCCATCGGCACGCCGAACGGCACCAGCACCGCCACCACGCCGATCAGGCCCAGGGGCGCGGCGGCAATCACCACCAGCGACATCCGGAAACCTTGCATCTGCGCCATGACCAACACGGCCATGATCAACAGCATCACCGGCACCACGGCGGCGATGGGGGCCTGGCTGTCGGCAGAGGTCTCGACGCTGCCGCCGACCTCGATCCTGACGTGCGGGGGCAGCGTCGCCTGATATTCGGCCACTTGGGCGGCCAACGCGGAGACAAGGGTCGCGGGCTGGTCGATGGTGGCGATGGCAGCCTTGACCGTGACCGTGGGCAGGCCGTTCCGCTGCATGATCAGCGGCTGTTCGGACCCGTATTCCAGCGTTACCAGCGCTGCCAGCGGGACGACACGCCCATCCTCCAGGGTCAGCTGCATGTTGCGGATCGAACCAAGCGACTGACGGTCGTCGGCCGCCCCACGGGCCACCACATCGATCAGAAAAATGTCGTCGCGCAGCTGCGTCACGTTTGTGCCGCTGAACAGCGCCGACAGCGCCTGGGAGATGTCGGCGCTGGTCACACCCAACTGGCGGGCCTGGTCCTGGTCCACGACCAGGCGGACCATGCGCGCGGGCTCGTTCCAGTCCAGCACGATATCGCGCAGGCGGGGCTCGGACGCGATCAGCGTGGCCAGACCCTGGGCCGCGTCACGGGCCGCGTCGGTATCCGGGCTGGTCACGCGGTACTGGACGGGCTTGCCCACAGGCGGGCCGATCTCGAGGTTCTTGACATAGATGTCCACGCCGGGAAATTCGGCAGCGGCAAGCACGCTCAGTTCTGCCTTGACCCGGTCGCGGGCGGCCAGATCGGGCGTCTGGATCACGATCTGGCCCATATGCGGCCCCGCGGTCGGCACATCCATCGACAGCACGAAACGCGGTGCCCCCTGCCCCACATACGAGGTCCAGAACAGCACGTCGTCGTTGTCGGCAAGGCTGGCCTCCAGCCGGTCCATGTCGGCGCGGGTGCGCGCGATGGACGCGTTCTGGCGTTCGGTGATGTCGACCAGAACCTCGGTACGGTCGGATGTCGGAAAGAACTGCTGTTCCACGAACCGCATGCCCCAGACCGAGGTCGCAAAAATCGCCAGCGTCACCGCGATGGTCAGCCACTTGAGCCGCATCGCCGCCCGGAGCAATCCGTGAAAGCCCCGGCGCAGACGACCCGGACCCTTGTGGCCATGGCCCATGTCCGCGCGCAGAAAGGTCACGCCCAGCAGGGGGGCGAACAACACGGCCACGACCCAGGACACGATCAGCGACACCGCGATCACCACGAACAGCGAGAACGTGAATTCGCCCGCCGCAGAACTGTTCAGCCCGATGGGGATGAAGCCCGCGACCGTCACCAGCGTCCCCGTCAGCATCGGAAACGCGATAGAGGTCCAGGCATAGCTGGCGGCATCCGTCAGCGATTCGCCGATCTCCAGCCGTGAGATCATCGTCTCGATCGCGATCATCGCGTCGTCGACCAAGAGGCCCAGGGCGATGATCAGCGCGCCAAGCGAGATCCGCTGCAGCGTGATGCCGTACAGCTGCAGAATGACGAAGGTGATCGCAAGGCACAGCGGGATCGTCAGCGTCACCACCAGCCCCGCCCGCAGGCCCAGGCTGATGAAGCTGACGACCAGAACGATGGCCACGGCCTCGGCCAAGGCCTTGACGAAATGACCCACGGCGTCCTCGACCACGTGCGGTTGGTCGGCAAATTTCGCCATCTCGATACCGATGGGCAGGTCGGCGGCGATGCGGTCCATCAGCGCCTCCAGCTCGGCGCCGAATTCCAGGATGTTTCCGCCCTTGCGCATGCCGATCTGCAGGCCGATCGCGGGCTGGCCGTTGTGGCGGAACAGCGATGTCGGCGGGTCCTGATAGCCCCGGGTGATCGTCGCCACGTCGCCCAGATTGAAGAACCGCTCTCCGACGCGCAGGTTCACGGCCTCGATGGAGGCCGCGCCATCGAACTGGCCACCGACGCGGACCAGGATGCGCTCTGGCCCGGCATGGATCACGCCCGACGGCGCGATCGCGTTCTGCTGGGCCAGCGTCTGCATCACCTGCGCCTGGTTCAGGCCCAGGGCTGCCAGCCTAGCGGCAGAGAACTCCAGGAACACCTGTTCGTCCTGCACGCCCAACAGCTCGGTCTTGCCGGCCGCGTCGAGGGCCGCGACCTGACGACGGATCGCCTCGACCCGGTCGCGCAATTCGCGCGGAGTGAACCCGTCGGCGGTAAAGGCATAGATGTTGCCGAACACGTCACCGAAATTGTCGTTGAACTGAAAGCCCGCGAATTCCTGCGGGAAATCAGGGTTGATGTCGCCCATCATCTGGCGGACCCGCTTCCACACTTCGGGAACGGCGGGGCCGCGGATGGTGGGGTCCAGTTCGACATAGACGACAGACTGGCCGGGGGTGGTGACCGAGCGGGTAAAATCCAGCTCGTCCAGCTCTTCCAGCTTGGTCTCGATGCGCGTGGTGACCTGTGTCAGGGTCTCGTCGATGGTGGCGCCGGGCAAGGCTGCACCGATGATCATTGTCTTGATGGTAAAGTCGGGGTCTTCCTCGCGGCCCAGATTCAGATAGCTGATGGTGCCCGCGATCATCGACACGATCAGCAGAAACCATATGAAACTGCGATGTTTCAACGCCCAGTCGGACAAATTGAAGCGGGTCTTGGGGGTGCTCACGGTTCCAGCCTCCGGCCGACGGGCTGGCCGGGGGCCAATGATTTCACGCCGCGGATCACGATCTCGTCGCCCGCGTCAAGGCCGTGGGTGATGGACACGCGCCCGCGAAAGGGGGCGGCGGCCTGAACGGGGACCTGTTCGACCTGCGCGCCCCCGTCGGTGCGGATCACCCGCCAGACAAAGGGCAGACCGTCGGTCGCGACCAGTGCCTCGGCAGGCAGGGACAGGGACGGCGCGTCAACGCTTCCGAACCGTGCCCGCACCAGCGCGCCAAGGCGAAACGGGGCATCGGGGGGCAGGCTCAGGTACAGCCGCCGCGTCCGGGTCGCGCTGTCGGCCATCGGGTCGACACGGTCCAGCACGGCAGCGATTTCAACCGTTGTGTCGGTACGATGCCAAACGGTGAACTCTGCGCCCGGGGCCAGCCCGACCAGCGCCTGTTCGGGCAGGTCGATCACCACCTCGGGGGTGTCCTGGGCGGACAGCTGGACCACGGGCGCGCCCGCGCCAACCACCGCGCCCGGCGCCTCGAAAACCGCGCTGACGACCCCGGCAAAGGGCGCGGTCATCCTGGCAAGGCCCTCGGCGTCCTCTGCCTGCAGCAGCTGCGACCGGGCCTGTTCCACCGCGGCAGCCGCGGCGCTGGCCTCTTGCTGGGCCTGTTCCAGTTGCGCGTCCGAGGCGACGTTGCGCTCGGCCAGTGCCTGCGTTCGCTCCAGCTTGGCCAGCGCCGTGCGGTTCTGCACGTCGGCGGCGTCCAGGGCGGCGCCAGCGGCCCGGGTGGTCGCGGCCAGATCGTCCGTGGACAGCTGCGCCAGCAGGTCTCCTGCGGCGACCTGATCACCCAGATCGACGGGCCGCGCGATCATCCGACCAAGGGTCTGAAAGCCCAGTTGGACCTGCGTGCGCGCCTCGACCACGCCGGGAATCCATCGGGCATCGACGTCGCGGTCGTCCACGATCACACTGACCACCGGGCGCGGCGGACCCGCGGGCGCCGAGGCCTGCACACCAAAACCCAGCCAGTCGGGCAAGGACAGCGCCGCCGCAGGCCCGCAGGCCAGCGCAAGCAAAGTGGCAAGCGCCAGAAACCTCATGGCACATCCCCTTCGACAGCCTGGACACGGCGACCGGGATACAACAGCTGGGCCCCGTCGCCCACAACGCGCTGACCGTCAGTCAGACCCTCCGACACAAAAATCGTGCCCTTTGCAAAATGGTTGATGACCACCTTGGTCAACGTCACGCGCCCATCGTCGTCCACCACCCAGACCGCAGGATCGTCGCCTGACCGCATCAGGGCGGTCCAGGGGACAACGATGCCCCGTTCCATCGCCATGCTCAGGTGACCGCGCACCGACGCGCCCAGCAGGACGGTCCCGGCATTGGGCGTCAGCAGACGGGCGCGAACGGTCACCGTGCCGGTCTGCGGATCGACCAGAGGGGCGATTTCAGTCACGGTGCCGACCATGTCGGGGCGATCGACGTCCAGCGTCTCCATCCGCACGTCGTGACCCAGGATATCGTGCAGCAACGGATCGTCCGGGGCTTGGAACACCGCCTCCAGCCCTGACAGGGCGGCCAGGGTCAGAACCGGCTGTGCGGCGGCGACCACCTGACCGGGGGCAACCGATTTGGCGGTGACGACGGCATTTTCGGGCGCGCGCAGCACGGCGTCGTCGACGGCGCGGCGGGCCTGTTCGACCGTCGTTTCGGCACGCTCCAACAATCCTTGGGTCTGGGACAACGCCTGTTCCGCCTGATCGGCCGCGGCGCGTGTCCCGACCCCCCGCGACAACAGCGCGTCAGCGCGTTCACGCGCCTGCCGGGCCTGGTCTGTACGCGCACGCTCTGCCGCCAGACCGGCCAGCGCCGCGTTCAGCGCCTGATCCTGCTGAACCGCGTTCAGCCGCGCCAAGGGCTGTCCCGCAACGACGCGGTCGCCCTCGGCCACCAGAACCTCGGTCACGCGACCGCCCTGACGAAAGGCCAGTTCCAGCGTATCCACAGCCTCGATTTCACCGGACAGCTGCATCTCCAGGTCAAGGGGCTGGGTGCGGGCCGTCACGATACGAACACGGATGTCGTCGGTGACGGTCTGTGCCGCCGCCATCGCAGGAACGAATACCATAAGGACAAGGGGCAGCAGCTTGAACATCAGAACCGATCCACGACATCTGTGGCTCAATCTGTCGACGGTTTTCACCGACTTTGAAAGCCCCCTTACCTTAGGTCACAGCGGCCTTTTGATGAAATTGCGACTGGTTCCAGCTGCCCGTGCTCAGGATCCGCGCCAGCGTCGCGACCGCGTGCGACACATCGTCCAGATCGTTGTACAGCGGGGCAAAACCGAACCGCAGCACGTCGGGCGCGCGAAAATCGCCCACCACCCCCGCCGCGATCAGCGCCTGCATCACGGCATAACCCTGGGGATGGCGGAACCCCACCTGCGACCCGCGCAGGGCGGGGTCACGCGGGCTGTTCAGCACCAGATCGGGACACGCGGCCTCGACCCCGGCGATGAACGCCTCGGTCAGCTCGATCGATCGCGCCCGCAGCGCGGTCAAGTCGACCTGGTCCCAGATGTCCAGCGATGCCTCCAGCGCGCTCAGCGCGATGACCGGCGGAGTGCCCACGCGCATTCGCTCGACCCCCGGCGCGGGGCGGTATTCCAGGTCAAAGGCAAAGGGCGCGGCATGGCCCATCCAGCCCTGCAGGATTGGTTCGGCCTGTTCGGCATGGCGGGGATGAGTCCAGATAAAGGCCGGCGCGCCCGGCCCACCGTTCAGGTACTTGTAGGTGCAGCCCACCGCGAAATCAGCGTCCGCCCCCAACAGGTCCACGTCCACCGCCCCCGCCGAATGCGCCAGATCCCAGATCGCCAGCGCGCCGGCCTGATGCGCGCGGGCGGTCAGGGCGGGCATGTCGTGGCGGCGTCCGGTGCGGTAATCGACCTCGGTCAGCATCAACACCGCCAGATCGGGACCGATGGCGGCCTCGACCGCGTCGGGCGCCACGACGCGCAGGGTCGCACCCAGGGCGCGCGCGATCCCCTCGGCCACATACAGGTCGGACGGAAAGTTGCCGCTGTCCGACAGGATCACCCGTCGGTCGGGCCGCAGGGCCAGTGCAGCGCTCAGCGCCTGAAAGACCTTGATCGACAGCGTGTCGCCCATGACCACCTGCCCTTCGCCCGCGCCGATCAGCCGCGCGATGCGGTCGCCGACCTTGCGCGGCTGAACGTACCAGCCCGCCTTGTTCCATCCGGTGATCAGCATCTGCGACCATTCATCCGTCATCATCGCGGCCACGCGATCCGCAGCGGCGCGTGGCATCGGCCCCAGTGAATTGCCGTCCAGATAGGTCATGCCGTCCGGCAGGTGGAATGCGGCGCGTGTCTTGGTGAAATCGGTCATCTCTGGCTCCCTCTTGACGCCACGATAGCGCCGCGATTGGCTGCCCGAAAGAGAGGGAACCGATGCTGTACCAGATCACCGATTGGGACGACGCCTATGCCAATGGCGCGCATATCCCGAATGCCGACACCTATGTCCCCCGCTGGACGGATGCGGCGGCGGCCTTTCGCACGGCCCATCCGCCGCAGGATCTGGGCCGCGGGCATGTGTTCCTGCCCGATGGTGCACCGCGCGGGCTGATGGTGTTCATCCACGGCGGCTATTGGATGCGGTTCGATCCGACGCTGTGGTCGCATCTGGCGGCGGGGGCAATGGCGGCGGGCTGGGCCTGTATCATGCCGGGCTATCCGCTGGCACCGGATGCACGCATCGCCGACATGACCGGCATCGTCGCCGACCAGATCGTGCAGGCGGCGTCACAGGTTGCGGGCCCCATTGCACTGACCGGCCATTCGGCGGGCGGGCATCTGGCCGCGCGGATGATCTGTCCGGGCGTGCTGCCCGATGACGTGGCATCGCATGTCACCGCCTGCGTCCCGATATCGCCACTGACAGACCTGCGACCGCTGATGCGCACGGCGATGAACGACACGCTGCGCATCGACGCGGCCGAGGCTGCGTCCGAAAGCCCTGCGCTGCTGGAACCGCGCGCGGGCATTCCGGTCACCATATGGGTCGGCGGGGCCGAGCGCCCCGAATTTATCCGCCACGCACGCCTGCTGGCGGATGTCTGGGCGGGACTGGGCGCGGCAACCGAATGCGTCATCGACCCCGGCCGCCACCATTTCGACGTGATCGAGGGGCTGGCGGATCCTGCCAGCCCCCTGATGCGCCGCCTGCTGGGTTACAGCGGCTGACGATAATCGAACGTCTCAGGGTCCGGCCCGGTGCGATGGCCCCGGTCCAGCGCGTCGATGGCCGACATCTCTTCGGGCGTCAGGTCGAAACTCAGCACGTCGAAATTTTCGGTCAGACGTTCCGGCTTTTCCGATTTCGGAATGACCGACAGCCCGTGCTGAACGTGCCAGCGCAGGATCACCTGTGCGGGCGTGCGGGCTGTCCGCGCGGCGGCATCGCGGATTGCGGGCGCGTCAAAGCTGTCGCCGCGGCCAAGGGGGGTCCAGCTTTGCGTGACGATGCCCAACTGCTTGTTCACCGTGCGCATCCGTTCCTGCGTCAGCGACGGGTGCAGCTCGATCTGGTTCAGGGCGGGCGCCACGCCGGTTTCGTCGATCAGGCGGCGCAGATGCGGTTCGTGGAAGTTCGCGACCCCGATGGACCGTACGCGACCCTCGTCGCGCAGACGGATCAGCGCCTTCCAGCTGTCGACATAGGCGTCCATCGCGGGCAGTGGCCAGTGGATCAGGTACAGGTCCAGATAGTCCAGCCCGCAGCGGTCCATGGTCGCGTCGAACGCCCGCAGCGCCGCGTCATGGCCCTGCGCGTCGTTCCACAGCTTTGACGTGACAAAGATCTGGTCGCGCGGCACGTCGCTGTCGCGGATGCCCCGGCCCATCCCGGCCTCGTTCTTGTAGGCGGCGGCTCCGTCGATCAGGCGATAGCCCCGGCGCAGCGCCTCGCCCACGACGGCGGGGGTCGCCGCATCCTCGATCTGCCAGATGCCGGTGCCCAGTTGGGGCATGGCATGCCCGTCGTTCAGGGTCATCATCGGTTGGGTCATCATGTGCTCCTTGTGGCGGTTGCAACCCAACGCATCGGACGGGCGCATGGGTTCGTGCGACAAAGCCGCCCAACTGGGCGGCGGAACCCCCACGTCAGGGCATGGTTATAGGCCATGCGGCAATCCACGCCGCGAAAGGCGCTTCATGGACCAGCAGGTCATCCCATTCGATCTCGCCCGGATGTTTCTGGGCGAGCATCCCCCCCTGTTCTATGCCGAAATCCTGTTCCGCACCGTTGTGGTCTATGTCTATGCCCTGCTGATGATCCGGTGGGTCGGCGGGCGCGGCGTGGCCCAGCTGTCGATGGTGGAATTCCTGCTGGTCATCGCACTTGGGTCGGCGGTGGGCGATGCGATGTTCTATCCCGACGTGCCCCTGTTTGCGGCGATGGCGGTGATCACTGTCGTCGTGGGGCTGAACAAGGGGCTGGACCGGCTGATCGTGCGGTTCGACCGGGCCAAGCGGATCATCGACGGTCGTCCCGTGGCGCTGGTCTCGGACGGGCGCATCCTGCCCGATGCCGCGTCGCACCGCGATCTGGGCCTGGCCGAGATCAAGGCGATGCTGCGCCTGGCCGGTGTTGCCAATCTGGGCGAACTGCGCGCCGCCTATCTGGAGGCCGGGGGCGGGCTGTCGGTCTTTCGCCGCACCGAACCGCGGCCGGGGCTGTCGCTGCTGCCACCCGAACATCTGCTGAACGGGCCGCCGCCACCCGCAAAGGCGCTTGCGATGGATGGGCAGACATGTTGTGCCCTGTGCGGCGCGTCCACCGGCGCGCAGATCATCGCCACCCGTGCGCCCTGCCCCGAATGCGGCAACCGCATGTGGCAGGCCCCCGAATGGCCCCAAGGGGCCGACAGCGTCCAAGGTGGCGCCAAACCGATGGAGTGAACCATGAAGGTCTTTACGCTGGTCGTCGAACTGGGCAGGCGGACGGGTGACGGTCTGCCCAAGGGCGCGACCGGGGCGGGCCTTGTCTGCTATGCCGCCGGCCACGACGAACCCGAGGCGGTGCGCGAGACCGTGGCGATCCTGAAACAGGCCGACATGGCCCCGCTGGACGTCACCGGATACGGCACGCTGGACGAACGTCTGGCCGACGGGCACGAGATCGACGAGGCGGAACGCGCGCTGATGGACCGCGCGCTGGCCGAGAATTCGGTCATCATCGCGCAGATGACGCCGTGGTTCGGAGAGGCACCCGACCCGGAATCGCTGCTCCACTAAGCGCGCCCGCGCCCTACCCAAGCGGGTGTCGTTCGTCTAGACTGCAGCCTGAAGACCAATCCGGGCCATCAGGATCCGGGCCAAGAAACTTCGGCAGTCCAGAACAGGCGATCCACCATGAGCTTTTCCCGCATTCTTCTGTCCACCACCCTGATCGGCGCGCTGGCGGCCTGTGCGTCGCCGGTGTCGCGCATGCCCGCCGCGGGCGGCCCCCGTGCGCCCGCAGACGTCACCGTGACCCCCATCCCGGCCGCCAATCCCGGCGACGAGGCCGGCCTGCAGCAGTTCGTCCAACAGTTCCGGTCCCGCGCCCTGTCATCAGGCGTATCCGGTGCGACCTATGACCGCGCGATGGCGCTGGCCCGCTACAACCCCGACGTGATCCGCCTGGACCGTCGCCAGGCCGAGTTCTCGCGCCCCGTGTGGCTGTACCTGGACAGCGCCGTGTCCGACGTCCGCATCACCACGGGCCGCCAAAAGCTGGCGCAGCTGTCGCCCGTCCTGGCCCGGATCGAGGCGCAATACGGCGTCCCGCGCGAGATCGTTCTGGCGGTCTGGGGCATGGAATCGAACTTTGGCGCCAACCGCGGCAAAATGCAGATCATCCCGTCGCTGGCGACGCTGGCCTATGACGGCCGCCGCGGAGAGATGTTCCAGAACCAGCTGATCGCCGCCCTGCAGATCCTGCAGGCGGGTGACACCGACCCCCAGCACATGCTGGGCAGCTGGGCGGGCGCGATGGGCCACACCCAGTTCATGCCGACATCCTATCTGGAATACGCGGTCGATTTCAGTGGCGACGGCCGCCGCGACATCTGGTCCGAGGATCCGACCGATTCGCTGGCCTCCACCGCGGCCTATCTGGCCCGCAGCGGCTGGCAGCGCGGCGCGACCTGGGGGGCCGAGGTGCGGCTGCCCGCCAATTTCAACATGGGCCTGATCGGCAAGGGCACCCGGCGGTCGGCCGGCGACTGGTCGGCACAGGGCGTGCGCACGATGGGCGGCGGCGGGCTGCCGTCGGGCAACGGCTCGATCATCATGCCGGCGGGGGCGCGGGGGCCTGCGTTCTTTATCACCGACAACTTCCGGTCGATCCTGCGCTACAACAACTCGGACAACTACGCCCTGGGCGTGTCCTATCTGGCGGAACGCATCGCGGGCCGTTCGGGCATCCAGGGCGCCTGGCCGCGCCAGGACCGCACCCTGTCCACCGCCGAACGCCAGGAAATCCAGCAGCGTCTGGCCCAACGCGGTTTCTATCAGGGAGAGATCGACGGGCTGTTCGGTTCCGCCACGATGGAATCGGTCTCGGCCTTCCAGCGGTCGGTCGGCGTGACGCCCGACGGCTATCCGACCTCGATCCTGCTGGATCAGCTGCGCCGGTGAGCGACGCGGACGGCCTTGCCCCGGCGGGGCCGTTCTCGCCTGCGGAACGCGCGGCGGTCTATCGCGCGATCCGTGAACGCCGTGATGTGCGCGGCCAGTTCCGCCCCGACCCGGTCGAACCCGCGACCCTGCGACGCCTGCTGCAGGCGGCGCATGACGCGCCATCCGTGGGGCTGTCACAGCCGTGGAACTTCATCCTGATCCGGGACGCCGCCCTGCGCGGGCGCATCCACGACGCGTTCGCATCGGCCAATGCCGAAGCCGCCGAACGCTTTCCCGACCGCAACGCGCTCTATTCATCGCTGAAGCTGGAGGGCATTCTGCAGGCGCCGGTCAACCTGTGCATCACCTGCGACCGGACCCGCGGCGGCGATCACGTCCTGGGCCGGACCCATGACCCGGCGACCGACCTGTATTCCACGGCCTGTGCGGTGCAGAACCTGTGGCTTGCCGCCCGGGCCGAAGGCATCGGTGTGGGATGGGTCAGCATCTTTCGTCAGGACGACCTGCGCCGCCTGCTGCACCTGCCCGACCATGTCGTGCCGGTCGCCTATCTGTGCATCGGGCATGTCACCGAACTGTACCGCCAGCCCGAACTGCAAAGCCGGGGCTGGGCCGCGCGCCTGCCGCTGGACGACCTAATCCTGCAGGACCGCTGGCCCGAACCCTAGGCCAGATGGGGGCGGAATGCGCCCAGAACCTCGGCATAGACGGCGCGCTTGAACGGCACGATGCTGTCCAGAACGTCCTCGGCGCGCATCCATTGCCATCGGTCAAACTCGGGATGCGCGGTGTCGATGCGGATGTCGTCATCGGTGCCCAGAAATCGCAGTGCCAGCCATTTCTGGCACTGCCCCCCGAACCGCCCCTTCCAGATCCGGCCGACCATCTCGGGCGGCAGATCGTAAAAGAACCAGTCCGGCGTCTCGTCCAGCACCTCGACCAAGGTCGCGTCGATGCCGGTTTCCTCGGTCAGTTCGCGCAGGGCGGCCTGACGCGGGGTTTCCCCCGGATCGATGCCGCCCTGTGGCATCTGCCATGCGGGCGGCTGATCAGCGTTGCGGTCGATGCGGCGACCGGCAAAGACCATCCCCCGCTCGTCGATCAACACCACGCCCGCGCAGGGCCGATACGGCAGGCCGCCCGGCCCCATGCGTCCATCCATCAGATCAGCCCTGATCAGGGGCGGCCTCGGCCCCCTCCTCATCCGCACCTTCGCCGGTCACTGCGGGCGTCGCAGCCGCCGGCACCTGTTCGGCACGGAAATTGACCGCCGCCAGACCCTTCAGAACGTCGACCGCATAGGCCAGCTGGTAATCCTCTTCGCGCAGCGCGGCGGTGGCCTCGACCTCGGCGGCCTCGGTCTCCATCTGCTTGCGCATCTCGTCGCTGACATCGTTGCCCAAGGCACCGCGCAGGTCGGCTTCGGACCGGCTGAAGTCGCTGTTGCTGCGGGCCTCCTCCTCCTCGGCCTCTGGGGCCGGGGCGGGCTGGGCCACCAGGATGTCGGGCTGCACGCCCAAGGCCTGGATCGACCGGCCCGACGGGGTGAAATACCGCGCCGTAGTCAGGCGGATGGCGCTGTCGGCGGTCACCGGCATGACCGTCTGGACCGAGCCCTTGCCGAACGACTTCTCGCCCACGACGATGGCGCGGCGATGGTCCTGCAACGCGCCCGCGACGATTTCCGATGCGCTGGCCGAACCGCCGTTGATCAGCACGACCATCGGCTTGCCCTCGGCCAGATCGCCGGTCTCGGCGTTCCAGCGTTCGCTTTCCTCGGGGTCGCGGCCACGGGTGCTGACGATTTCGCCCGCATCCAGAAACGCATCGCTGACGCTGATCGCCTGGTTCAGCAGGCCGCCCGGATTGTTGCGCAGGTCCAGCACAAATCCGGTGACCCGGTCGATGCCGCCAGCCTCCTCGACGGCCTTCTCCAGCTCGGCCTCCAGCGTGTCATAGGTCTCGTCGTTGAAGGTCGACACGCGCAGCACGACCGCATGGCCCTCGACACGGCTGCGCACCACGGTCAGCTTGATTGTGTCGCGCGACATGGTCAGGTCGAACGGCTCGCTCTCGCCTTCGCGCAGGATGGTGATGGTGATCTCGGACCCGATGGGGCCGCGCATCATCTCGACCGCGTCGTCCAGGGGCAGGCCCAGCAGCGATTCGCCGTTCACATGGGTGATGAAATCGCCGGGCTGAACGCCCGCATTGGCCGCGGGAGTGTCGTCGATGGGGGCCACGACCTTGACCAGCCCCTCCTCCTGGCTGACCTCGATGCCCAAGCCGCCAAAACTGCCGCGGGTCTGGGTCTGCATGTCGGAATAGTCGTCGGCCGACAAAAAGCTGGAATGCGGGTCCAGCGAGGTCAGCATTCCGTTGATGGCGGCCTCGATCAGGTCCTTGTCCTCGGGCGCCTCGACATAGTCGGTGCGGATACGCTCAAAGATGTTCCCGAACAGCTCCAGCTGCTCATAGACAGAGGTGTTCCCCTCGGCGGTCTCCTGCGCCAGCAGTGGACCGGCGATCTGGGTGGTGGCCAGGGCTCCGGCCAGAACGCCCCCCAGGCCTGCGATCAGATAATGTCTCATGGCGGTTTTTCCTGCCTCAGTCCTGTTGCGGGTCGACGACGGGATTCAGCACGAACCAGTCGGCGGGGTCCAGCGTTTCATTGCCCTGGCGCAGCTCCAGATACAGCGTTTCGCTGCGTCCGGCCTCGACGCCCTGGGCGGCATCGGCGACGAATTGCGACCCGAACTCCTGGGCGGGGGCTTCGGCGCCCCCCATCAAACCCACCGGATCGCCCGCCTTCAGAACGTCGCCCACTTCTCCAAAGACCTGCGACAGGCCTGCAAAGATCATAAGATAGCCGCGCGCGGGCTCGACAATCATCACATTGCCGTAATCCAGGAACGGCCCGCGATAGCGGATTGTCGCAGGCCACGGCGTCTGCACCAACGCCGCGGGTGCGGTGGCGATGACCCAGCCCGGACGGCTGACCCCCGCCGCGTCCGGTTCGTCATAGGGGCGCAGCACGGTGCCTACGACGGGCAGGGCCAGACTGCCCTTCGCGCCCTCGAAATCGTCCATGGGCGCGCCCACGTCCTTTTCCATCCGTGCGATGCCGGTCGCGAAATCGTCCAGGCTCTGCGCGGCGCCGCGCAGTTCCTGCAGTTCCTCGGGGTCCTCGGCGTATCGCGCGGGCATCGAACTGCGGTCGGTCACGGCGCTGGCCAGCAGTCGGCGCGCCTCCTGGACGCTGTCCAGACCGCTGCCCAGCATGCCCGCGGCGTTCGACTGCAACTGACGGACGGTGGCGATCTCGTCCAGGTCGGCCTGCAGGGCCTCGGCCTCGGCGCGCAGGCCGGGGGTGACGCCCGACAGGATCATCCCCGACCGCGCATTGGCCAGCGCCCCCGCGGGGTGCAGCAGCATCGTCGATTCGGGGCTCTGCTGCAGCGCGGTCATCGCGCCCAGCACGCGGGCCAGCTGGTCGCGCTGCGCCTCGAACCGGTCGCGCAGCTCGGCCTCGCGGCCGCTGGCCTGACGCAGACCGCCGCGCAGGGCGGCCAGGCCCAGTTCGTATCCGCGGATCACCTCGGTCAGGGCCACGACCTGATCATCGGCGCTGACCGCCTCGGCCAGCTGGCCGATGGCCGCGCGCAGCAGGGCGGCGGCGGCCTCGGCATCCGCGACCGCCTGATTGGCGGGGCTGGTCTGCGCGCCGGCGGGACCGGCAAGGGCGGCGCACAGCGCCAGGACAAGGCGGGTCTTCATCGGATGATCAGGCTTTCCCCGGTCATGTCGGCGGGCTGGTCCAGCCCCATCAGCGCCAGCACCGTCGGCGCCAGATCGGCCAGCCGCCCGTCGCGCAGCCCGGTGACCCCCGGCGCGCCATAGACGATGACCGGCACCGGGTTCAGCGTATGCGCGGTATGCGGCCCGCCGGTGACCGGATCGATCATCTGTTCGCAATTGCCGTGATCGGCACAGATCACCGCCGCACCGCCCACAGCGTCCAGCGACTCCAGCATGCGGCCCAGACCACGATCCACCGCCTCGCAGGCGCGCGCGGCGGCGTCCAGATCGCCGGTATGACCGACCATGTCGGGGTTGGCATAATTCACCACGATCAAGTCGTACCCCTCCCCGATCACCCGGACCAGCGTGTCGGTGACCTCGACGGAGGCCATTTCGGGTGCCAGATCATAGGTCGCGACCTTGGGGCTTTGCGGCATGTGGCGGTCCTCGCCGGGTTCCGGCGTTTCCTTGCCGCCGTTCAGAAAGAACGTCACATGCGGGTATTTCTCGGTCTCGGCCAGACGGAACTGGCGCAGGCCCTGTGCCGCGACCCAGGCCCCCAGGGTGTTCTCGACCTGCCTCTTGGGAAAGGCCGCCTGCATGAAACTGTCGTGCCGGGTCGAATAGTCGACCATGCCCAGCATTGCGGCCCACCGTGGCCGCGCGGCGGCGTCGAAGCCGTCAAACTCCGGATCGCCCAATGCCGACAAAATTTCGCGCGCGCGGTCGGCGCGAAAATTCAGGCAGAACACCCCGTCCCCGTCCCGCGCGCCCGCATAGCCGTCGATGACAAAGGGCGGCACGAACTCGTCCATCTCGCCGCGCGCATGGGCGGTGGCGATGGCGGTCGCAGCGTCGGGCGCGGCCTCTCCGCGTCCCGCCACGACGGCGTCGAACGCGCGCTGCACCCGCTCCCACCGGGTGTCGCGGTCCAGCGCGTAATAGCGTCCGACCACGGTGCCGATCCGCGCTCCTGCGGGCAGGCCGTTCTGCAGTGTGGCCAGGAAACCCGGCGCCGAATCCGGGGCGACGTCACGGCCATCGGTGATCGCGTGGATCACCACCGGAACGCCCGCCCCGGCCACGACGCGGGCCGCTGCCAGCACATGGACGATGTGACCGTGCACGCCGCCGTCGGAAATGACGCCCATCAGATGCGCGGTCCCTCCGGTGGCCTTCATCCGGTCGATGAAGTCCAGCAGCGGGGCGTTCTGCGCAAAACTGCCATCCTCGATCGCCAGGTCGATCGCGCCCAGATCCATCGCGACCACGCGGCCCGCGCCGATATTGGTGTGCCCCACCTCGGAATTGCCCATCTGGCCACGAGGCAGGCCCACGTCGGGCCCATGAGTCACCAGCGTCGCATGCGGGCAATCGCGCATCAAGCGGTCGAAATTCGGGGTCGCCGCCCGGTCGGGGGCGCTTTGTTCGGGGCGCAAGGACTGGCCCCAGCCGTCAAGGATGCACAGGATCACGGGTTTGGTCATCGGAGCCTCGTGGTTTTGCCCTTACTTACGCGTCGCGGGCGGCGGCGGCAACCAAGCCGACCTATGCCCGGTGATAGGGCGACCCGGCCAGGATCGTGGCGGCGCGATACAGCTGTTCGGCCAGCATCACGCGGACCAGCAGATGCGGCCAGACCATCCGGCCCAGGCTGATCTGCCAATCGGCCCGCATGCGCAGCGACGGGTCCAGCCCGTCCGCCCCGCCGATCACGAAGCACACGTCGCGCGCCTGATCGCGCCAACCCGCCAGCCGCGCCGCGAATTCCGGCGATGTCGGCTGATCGCCACGCTCGTCCATCATCACCACCGCCGCGCCGGGCGGGATGACGCGGGACAACAGTTCCGCCTCGGCGGCCATGGTGCCGGCGCGACGATCCTCGACCTCGACGACTGACACGGCCGGCAGCCCAAGGCTGCGGCCGGTCTTGGCAAAGCGTTGCAGGTAATCGGCGACCAGCGCCGCCTCGGGGCCGGTCTTCAGTCGCCCCACGGCGGCAATGTCGATCCGCATGCGTGCGGATCAGTCCTGCGGCTGATAGCTTGACGGTTGGGCGGGCTCGCGCACGCGGGCCAGCGCATCGGCGGGCAGCCACATCTTTTCCAGCTGATAGAAATCGCGGACCTCGGGGCGGAACACGTGAACGATCACGTCATCGGTGTCGATCAGCACCCAATCGCCGGCATCCTTGCCCTCGATCCGGGGGCTGCGGCCGGTGACCTGCTTGACCCGTTCGGCCAGCTTTTCGGCGATGGCACCCACCTGGCGCGAGCTGCGCCCCGAGGCGATGACCATGTGGTCGGCAATGGCCGTGCGTCCGCGCAGGTCGATGCTGACGACCTCTTCGGCCTTGTCGTCATCTAGGGAATTCAGCACCAGGGCCAGCATGTCGTCGCTGGTATGCTGGCTGGTCTGCTGGGTCGAGGTCGGCCGACCGGCCGACGGGGCGTCTTGTGACAGGGTGTGATCCTCCGGTCCGCGCGCCGATGACCCCCGGCGCAGGGGTTCCCCCAACATAGCATCTTTTTGGCCCGTCTCAATCTCTCGCAGCATTTTCCTTGGGGCGGTCCCGCTTGCCAGCGGGCGAATGCTGGCCTAATCTGGCGCGATGATGCGTTATTTCGACATTCATGACCGTGCGCGCCTGCCGGGCCGCTTCTACGGAGAGATGCTGGGCGTGACCGCGCAGGGCTGACGGCGGCCGCCTGTCCGCCCCTTTGCATCACAGCCGAAAGACCTCAGCCATGACCCCCGCACGCACGCTTTACGACAAGATCTGGGACGCCCATGTGGTGGACCGCCAGAAAGACGGCACCTGCCTTCTGTATATCGACCGCCATCTGGTCCACGAAGTGACCAGCCCGCAGGCCTTCGAGGGGCTGCGCATGACCGGCCGTACGGTCCGCGCGCCCGAACGCACCATCGCCGTGCCCGATCACAACGTGCCCACCACGCTGGATCGCCAGCAGGGCATCGATAATGCGGAATCGCGTATCCAGGTCGATGCGCTGGACCGCAACGCCCGCGAATTCGGGGTGGTCTATTATCCGGTGAACGACATCCGCCAAGGCATCGTGCACATCGTCGGTCCCGAACAGGGCTGGACCCTGCCCGGCATGACCGTCGTCTGTGGCGACAGCCACACCGCGACCCATGGCGCGTTCGGCGCGCTGGCCCATGGCATCGGCACCTCCGAGGTCGAGCATGTGCTGGCGACCCAGACCCTGATCCAGGGCAAATCCAAGAACATGAAGGTGGAAATCACCGGTCGGCTGGCGCCCGGCGTGACGGCCAAGGACATCGTCCTGCGCATCATCGCGGAAACCGGCACGGCGGGCGGCACCGGCCATGTCATCGAATATTGCGGAGAGGCGATCCGCAACCTGTCGATGGAAGGCCGCATGACCATCTGCAACATGGCAATCGAGGGCGGCGCACGCGCGGGCCTGATCGCCCCGGACGAGGTCACCTTCACCTACGTCAAGGGCCGCCCCCACGCGCCCAAGGGTGCCCAGTGGGAGGCCGCGGTCGCGTGGTGGAAGACACTGTTCAGCGATGACGGCGCGCATTTCGACAAGGTCCTGACCATCCGTGCCGAGGACATCGCCCCCACCGTCACCTGGGGCACCAGCCCCGAGGATGCGCTGCCCATCACGGCAGCGGTTCCCGACCCCGACAGCTTTGGCGGCGGCAAGGTGGACGCGGCGCGCCGCAGTCTGGATTACATGGGCCTGACCGCCGGGACGCCGCTGACCGATATCGCCATCGACGCGGTCTTTATCGGCAGCTGCACCAACGGCCGGATCGAGGATCTGCGCGCCGCCGCCGATGTGCTGCGCGGTCGCAGGCTGGCACCGGGCGTGCGCGGCATGGTCGTGCCGGGATCGGGCCTGGTGCGCGCCATGGCAGAGGAAGAGGGGCTGGACCGGATTTTCCTCGATGCGGGTTTCGAATGGCGGCTGGCCGGATGTTCGATGTGTCTGGGCATGAACCCCGACCAGTTGAAACCGGGCGAACGCTGCGCCGCGACCAGCAACCGAAACTTTGAGGGCCGCCAGGGCTACAAGGGCCGCACCCACCTGATGAGCCCGGCGATGGCCGCAGCCGCCGGCGTCACCGGACGCCTGACCGACATCCGCGAATTCGCGCACGAACCGGCCTGAGGACATCATGGACAGTTTCACCACCCTGACCGGCATCGCGGCCCCCATGCCGCTGGTCAACATCGACACCGACATGATCATCCCCAAGCAGTTCCTGAAGACCATCAAACGGTCCGGCCTTGGCGTGAACCTGTTCGATGAGATGCGCTATGACCGCGAGGGACAGGAAATCCCCGATTTCGTCCTGAACAAACCCGCCTATCGCGATGCCCAGATCCTGATCGCGGGTGACAATTTCGGCTGCGGGTCGTCGCGCGAACACGCGCCATGGGCATTGCTGGATTTCGGCATCCGCTGCGTCGTGTCGACCAGCTTTGCGGATATCTTTTTCAACAACTGCTTCAAGAACGGCATCCTGCCGGTGGTCCTGCCACAGGACGCCGTTGACGCGCTCATGCGCGACGCGGAAAAGGGCGCGAACGCCCGCATCAGCGTCGATCTGGAATCCCAGACCGTCACCGGTGCGGACGGCACCGCCTATGCCTTCGACATGGACCCGTTCCGAAAGCACTGCCTGATGAACGGGCTGGACGATATCGGTCTGACGATGGAAAAGGCCCCCGCTATCGACACGTTCGAAACGCAGATGTCCCAGGCCCGCCCTTGGGTCTAAGGGCGCTTGGCCTGGCGCTGCTGCTGGCGACCCCGGCGGCGGCGGACACGCTGCGCATCGCCACCTGGGACCCCGGCCTGTCGCGCAACGGGCCGGGTCTTCTGCTTCGCGACATCATGGCGGACGATCCACAGGTGCTGGCCGCGGCGCGGGTGATTACCCATGCGGCACCAGATGCGATCCTGCTGACCGGGCTGGACTGGGACCTGGATAATCGCGCGCTGACCGCATTCGCAGACCTGCTGGCCGAACACGGCCATGCGATGCCGCACCAGTACGCGACCCAGCCCAATCGCGGCCTGCCCACCGGCTTGGATCTGGACGGCGACGGGCGCGCAGGCCGGTCCCGCGACGCGCAGGGCTATGGCGCCTTCACCGGACAGGGGGGGCTGGCGGTGCTGTCGCGCCTGCCCATCGCGGGTGCCACCGACCACAGCGCGACGCTGTGGCGCGACCTGCCGGGCAACCGGATGCCTGTCAGCCCCCATGCCGACATCCAGCGCCTGTCCAGCACCGCGCATTGGGACGTGGCGCTGACCACGCCCGCGGGCCCGCTGCACCTGCTGGCACTGGCCGCTACCCCGCCGGTTTTCGAAGATCGCAACCCCGCCCGCAACCATGACGAGGTCACCTTCTGGCTGACCCACCTGCCCAATGCGCCCTTTGTCATTCTGGGCAACCTGAACGTCGATCCGCAGGATGGCGATGGCGACCCGACCACGCTGACGGCATTGGCCGCAGTCACGCAGGATCCCCAGCCCCGCGGTGCATGGCAGCCCCCGCAGACCGGGCCGAATGCCGGCCAGCGGGGTGATCCCGCGCTGGACACGGCAGAATACGACCGCACGCCGGGCAACCTGCGGCTGGACTATGTCCTGCCTGCGCAGGGGTTGTCGGTGGTGGCGTCGGGCGTTCTGTGGCCCGCGCCCGACGATCCGCTGGCGGAACAGGTGGCGCTGGCCTCGCATCGCAGGCTGGTCTGGGTCGACCTAGACCTGGAATGAGGTGACGGCCCCCCAGGCCGCATCCAGATCGTCCCCCGTCACGCAATAGGGCGGCAGCACATAGACCGTGTTCCCCAAGGGCCGCAGCAGCACGCCGCGGTCCATGCAGTGCGCCCGCATCCGAGGCCCGACCTTGGACAGATAGCCGCCTTGGGGGACGACCAGATCGGCCGCCGCGATGGTCCCGCATTGGCGGATGTTCGTGAACCGCCCGTCCAACGCCGCCAGCCGTTCGGCCTGCATCGCCGTCAGCGCGTCCAGCCGCGCCTGCATCGGGCTGGCCTGCCACAGCCGCACCTGCGCCAGCGCCGCCGCGCAGGCGATCGGGTTCGCGGTATAGCTGCTGGAGTGATAAAAGGTCCGCCGCCGGTCTGCGGACCGATGCGCGTCAAAGATGCGACCGGTGGCCAGCGTCGCCGCCAGCGGCACAACGCCCCCGGTCAGACCCTTGCTGGTACACAGGATATCGGGCGCGACGCCCGCATGATCGCAGGCCCACAGCCGCCCGGTGCGGCCCCACCCGGTCATCACCTCGTCCGCGATCATCAGCACGTCGTACCGGTCGCAGATCGCGCGCAGCCCGGCCAGCACCTTTGGCGCATACATCCGCATGCCCCCCGCACCCAGAACCAGCGGCTCCAGGATCAGCGCGGCCATGCGGCCCGACGCGGCCAGCTCCTCGAACGCGGCCAGCGTTGCGGCCCCGTCGCCGTCGGGGAACGGCAGCCGGTCCACCCCGAACATCAGCGGATCATAGGCGGCGTTGAACACGCCCCGTTCGCCCACGCTCATCGTGCCGATCGTATCGCCGTGATAGCTGTCCTCGATCACGGCGATGCGGTGGCGGCCGTCGCCTTCGTGGCGCCAGTATCCCAACGCCATCTTCAGCGCGACCTCGACCGCGGTCGATCCGCTGTCGCTGAAAAACACGTGGTCCAGCCCGGCGGGCGTCATCGCCACCAGCGCCTCGGCCAGTTCTTCGGCGGGGGCATGGGTCAGGCCTGCAAAGATCACCTGGTCCAGATGCCCCGCGGTCTGGCGGATCGCCTCGACGATCTGGGGCTGGTTGTGGCCATGCGTGACCACCCACCAACTGCTGATCCCATCCAGCAATGGCCCGCGATCGGTCTGGATATGCGCGCCATGGGCGCTGATGGCGCGTGGAGGAGCGGGTTCGGTGCCGTGCTGAAAGAACGGATGCCAGACGGCGCTCATGTGAAATCCTCCGCCCGGAACGCGGCCTGCATGGCAGCGGACAGGCTGTTTCGGTCCAGCGGGTCCAGTACGGGCAGCCGCCCCAGCACCCTGACGCGACCCAGATCGCCGATGGTTGCCATGTTGTCGTCATTCGCGGGGCCGACGAATGCCACGCCATGCACCGGCACCCCGCGCGCGCGCAGGCTCTCCAGCGCGGTCAGGCTGTGGCTGATCGTGCCCAGGCCCGTGGCGCAGACCACGATCACCGGCACCTGCCAGCGCGCGAACAGGTCCGCGAACAGCATCTGGCGCGTGACGGGGACCAGCGCGCCGCCCGCCCCCTCGATCACCAGCCGCGCGGCATCGGGCGGGGTCCAGACCGCAGGGTCCAGCGTGACGCCCGCCAGCTCCGCCGCGCGATGCGGCGACAGCGGCTGTGGCAGTAGCACGGCCTCGGGGTGGGTGCGGGCGTCGGACAGCCGCTCGACCTCGGCGCGGTCGGTGCCGGGTTGGGCCGCTGTACTTCCGTGACAGGCGGCAACGGCATCATTCACAACATTCCCCGCTAGCCCGGATTGCACCGGCTTCCAGTAATCCGCCCCGATCAGCCCGCACAGGCCAGCCGCAAAGACCGTCTTGCCGACATCGGTTCCAGTGCTTGTGATCACGTATCGGGCCACAGTTCCTCCAGCGTCTCGGCCAGCCGCAGCACGTCCGCGCGGGTGGCGTTCAGGGTCAGCGACACGCGCAGCCGCGACGTCCCCTCGGGCACCGTCGGCGGGCGGATGCCGCGCACGTCAAAGCCGCGCGCCTGCACCTGTGCGGCCAAGGCCATCGTTTCGGCATTTGATCCGACGATCAGCGGCACGATCTGGCTGCCGCTCAGCGGGACCTGCGGCAGGCGCCGCGCCATCTGGTCGTGGAAGGCCGCGACATGCCCCGCCAGCGTCGCCGGCCGCCAGGGTTCGTCCTGCAGCATCGCCAACGATTCCAGCCCCGCAGACGCCATCAGCGGCGACGGCGCGGTGGCAAAGATAAAAGGCCGACAGCGGTTGACCATGAAATCGATCAGCACCCGCGCCCCGCAGATCAGCGCGCCAGACCCGCCCAACGCCTTGCCAAGCGTGTGCAGCGTCACGACGTTGTCGCGCCCCTCCAGGTGATGGGCCAGCCCGCGCCCCTGCGGGCCGAAAACGCCGGTGGCATGCGCCTCGTCGATCAGCAGAAAGCCGTGCGCATCCGCCAACCGCATCAGATCGTCCAGCGGCGCGCGGTCGCCGTCCATGCTGTACAGGCTTTCGACCGCGATCCAGATCGCGCCGGTGTTGCCCGCCCGGCGCCAGGCCGTGATCACGTCCTCGGCGTGGCCGACATCGCCGTGGCGGAAACTGGCGACCTCGGCCCGTCCGGCGCGGGCGCCCTCATGCGTGCTGGCATGGGCCAGCGCATCCATCAACAGCAGGTCGCCCCGCTGCGGCAGGGTCGTGATGACAGCAAAATTGGCGACATAGCCGCCGCCGAACCCCAGTGCCGCCCCGGCCCCAAAGTACCGCGCGGCGGCATCCTCGAATCCGGCCTGCTGGTCGGTGTTGCCGCGCAAAAGGCGCGACCCCGCCGCCCCGACCGGGACGCCCCGCCCCAATGCCCGGCGTACCGCGGCCCGCATCCTGTCGCTTTGCGCCAGACCCAGGTAATCGTTCGATGAAAAGTCGATCCCCCGGCGTTCGGCCAGACTGCGCAGCCGCGCATCGCCCGCCAGACCCTGCAGGTCGCGTCGATAGATCGCCAGCCGGTCCAAGCCGCGGGCCCGACCCTAGCGCAGAATCGGAATGGCCGGATCGGCGGCCAGCAGCTCGGCGCGCCGCGCCGCATCGGGATGATGCTCGTGCGCCTGCATCGGCTGCAGGCCCAGCTTGGCAAACAGGCGCATGTCGCTTTCCTCTTCTGGGTTATCCTTGGTCAACAGCGTGTCGCCCACGAAGATGGAATTGGCCCCCGCAAAGAAACACATCGCCTGCATCTCGTCGGACATCGCGGTGCGGCCTGCGGACAGGCGGACATGGCTCTGGGGCATCATGATGCGCGCGGTGGCGATCATGCGAACGAAATCGATGGGGTCCACGGGGGCGGCATCGGCCAGGGGCGTGCCCTCGACCGGTATCAGCATGTTGATCGGCACGCTTTCGGGCGCGACGGGCAGATTGGCCAGCGTCACCAGCATGTCGACGCGGTCCTGCGGACCCTCGCCCAACCCAAGGATGCCACCGGAACACACCTTGATGCCGGCCTGCCGGACGGTGTCCAGCGTGTCTAGCCGGTCGGCAAAGCTGCGCGTGGTGATGACGTTGCCGTAATGCGCCTCGGAGGTGTCGATATTGTGGTTGTAATAGTCCAACCCGGCATCGGCCAGCTGACGCGACTGGTCCGCGTCCAGCATGCCCAAGGTCATGCAGGTCTCCATCCCCAGGGCCTTGACGCCCTCGACCATGGCGACGATCTGCGGCATGTCGCGCGCCTTGGGGCTGCGCCAAGCGGCCCCCATGCAATAGCGCGTGGCACCGGCGTCGCGCGCGCGCCGCGCCTCGGCCAGCACGCGTTGCACCTCCATCAGCTTTGACGCCGACAGGCCGGAATCGTGGCGCGCCGATTGGCTGCAATAGCTGCAATCCTCGGGGCAACCGCCGGTCTTGATCGACAAAAGGCGGCTCAGTTGCACGCGGTTGGGGTCGAAATGCTGGCGATGCACGGTCTGCGCCTGAAACAGCAGATCCATCAGCGGCAGGTCAAAGACGGCGCGCGCGCCCTCGGCGGTCCAGATCTTGCGGTGGCTGTCGGTGTTCGGATCGCTGTGCAGCATGGCTTTTCCCCGTGGCTTGGTCCTGTGCCTAGCATCCCGGTCGCAGCCTGTCCAATCCCGCCGAGGGGGTCAGTATTTCTCCTTGCGACGACGTTCGGCCTCATCCTGACCCAAGCCCAGCAGAGCCTCGGCACGGCCGAATTCCCGGGCAGCCTGCTGGCGGGCGATCTGAAACCGCGGCAGCATCCGCTGCAACTCCTGATCGGCATGGCGCAATTCACGCGCGGCCCGCCCGGCCTGGGCATTGGCGATGCGCGCCTCGGGCAGGGTCAGGGGCGCGGTGCTGTCATAGCTTTGCGCCAGCGCGGCCTGCAGCGAATCGATACGCTGGCGCGCGACGGTCATGTGGGCGTTGAACGCCGCGAACATCTTGAGTTGCCGCTCGGCCTTCAGCCGTGCGATGCGTTCCAATTGCTGCAGTTGCTTGATCGTGTCTACCATCCGGCACGGGCCTTCTGTCGCATCTTTTCGGCAAAACGGATCGCGGCGGCGACAGCGGCGAAATGCGCGCGGTCGATCTCGCCGCCGACTTTGACCTGCGCGTGGATCGCACGGGCACAGGGCGGGTCGGACCAGATTGGCACGCCAGCCTCGGTCGCCTTGGCGCGGATGCGGGCGGCAACCTCGTCGGTGCCCTTGGCCACGCAGATGGGCGCGCGGCCCGACCCGCGCGACCATTTCAGCGCCACGGCGTAATGGGTCGGGTTGACGATGATCACATCCGCGGTGGGTACGTCGGCCAGCATCTGCTTCATCGCGATGTCGACGGCGCGCTGGCGGCGGGCGCCCTTCATATGCGGATCGCCTTCGGAGTCCTTGAATTCGTCCTGCATTTCCTGCCGGCTCATCCGGTTCTTGCGGCGGTGGTCGAACCATTTCCACAACATGTCTGGCACCGTGAAGATGATCGACACGACCAGCCCCAGCATCAGCACCTGCCCCAGAATCGAGCCAAGGGCCGCAACCCACTGCCCATCCGCCATGGCCGAGGCCGCGATCCGATCCAGCAGCGACACGAACAGGAACCAGCCCCCCGCACAGACCAGCCCCGCCTTGCCCAGTGAAAACGCAAAGGTTACCAAGCCATCCTTGCCGAATTTCTGGGCTGCGTTTTTGACCGGATTGATGCGTTTGATGTCAAATGCCAGCTTTTGGGGCGAAAAGATCAGCGCGCGCGTGGCGATCAGACCCAGCAGGATCGCCCCCATCACCAGCGCGGCCAGCCCGATCGTGGCTGTTGCCGCATAGGCGGCCAAGCCGCGCGCAATCGGGGCGGGTCCGCTGTCGGACCAGCCTTCGGCGCCCAGCGCGCGCGTGGCCATTGCCAGCCATTGTCGCACCGCGAACCCGGCCATGACCGAAAAGGCCAGGAACGCGCCCAGATACATCATCGTCACGTTCAGTTCGGTCGATCGGGGGATATCGCCCTTTTCGCGCGCGCGCTGCAGCTTTTGGTCGGTGGCCTCGAACTGCTTGTCGTCGGTATCCTCGCTCATCTCCGATCCTTCATGGCAGTGCCGGCAGCATGAAGCGCAACACCGCATCGGCCCAGATGCCGACCAGCAGTGGCGCCAGAATCACCAGTCCCATCAGTGCCAGCAGGATGGACGCGGGCGCACCAATGAAGACGACCGGCAAGGCTGGCATCACGCGGTTGATGACCCCCGACAGGGCCTGGTACAGGAACCCGCCCAGGGTAAAAGGCGCGGCCAGCATCATTGCCAGCCAGAAGGTGTCGGCGACCATCCGCACGATTGCCATCACCAACCCCTCGATCTGGGGCAGGTCGGCGGGTGGCCACAGGCGCAGGCTGTCGGCCATCAGTTCGACGATCATGACAGGCAGGCCCATTGCCATCAGAACCGCCATGCCCGCCAGGTGCAGCATGTTGCCGATAGGATGGGGCGACATTTCGTTCTGGATACCCATGATCTGTGACAGCGACGCGGTCGCGGCGATGGCCGTGGTCGCGATATCGATGGCGATCGTCAGCAGCCGCAACATGATGCCCGTAGCAAAGCCCAGCACCATCTCCACTACGACCTGCGCGATCATGCCCAGGGGCTGCGAAGGCACCTGCGGCCCCGGCGCGATGCCCGACAGCAACGGCGCCAGCGACAGCGCAATCGCAACCTTGACCCGGGCCGAAATCACGCGCTCGCCAAGGCCCGGCAGGGCCACCACGCAAGCCTGCACGCGAACATAGACCAGCACCAGCGCCCAGTCCAATCCCGGCACGATGGCCTGCAGCTGGTCCCACATCACGCAGCCTCGACCGTGCCCAGCAGACGCAGTTCGGCGGCGGGGTCGATCTCTTCCAGGCCCAGGACGGGGACCGTCATGCCGTTGGCACCCAGCACCGCGCGGACCATGCGCCGACGGTGGTCGGGGGCGACCAGGACAGTGCGGGCGACCGGTTCGGCCAGCGACAGGGCGCGGCGCACGGCCTCGACCAGCTTCTTGGACATGGCGGGGGTCATGGCCCCGCCACCGGCACGACCGGTTTCCGCATCGGCGCGCACGAACTCTGCCTCCCAAGCCGGGTGCAACTGCAGGGCGGCGATGCGCCCGGCCTCGTCCGAATACTGCTGGGTGATCTGGCCGCGCAGGCGCTTGCGCACCAGTTCATAGATCGTCTCGGCCGACTCCACGCTGCGGAATTCGCAGATGGCATCCACGATAAGCGGCAGGTTGCGGATCGAGATCCGCTCCTCCAACAGGGCGCGCAGGATTGCCAACAGGGTCTCGGGGGTCACTTTTTCCGGCATCATCGCGTCGAAATACTTACGATAGCGTTCGGCGCGCCCGGTATCGGACAATGTCTTCAGCTCCTCGATCTGCCGCTGCATCGCGCCCAAGGTCAGCAGCGCGGGCAGGTTGGCCTTGACGACTTCCATCAGGTGCGTGGACAGGACCTCCATCGGGGTGACGACCGTCGCGCCCATGGTTGCCGCATCCTCCTGATCCGCCGGGTTGATCCAGCGGGCGGGGCTGGAATAAACCGGCTCTCGGACGGCGACGCCGCGCAGGTCGGCCAGCACCGCATCGGGACCAAGCGCCAGGATCTCGGCCGGGCGCAGGGTACCGCGGCCACGGATGACGCCATGGATGCGGATCTGGTAATCGCCTGGCGGCAGGTCGTCCGTGTCGGTGATGCGTACATCCGGCAGGATCAGGCCAAAGCTGCGGGCGATGTGGATGCGCAGGTTGGTGATGCGACTGCCCAGGCCCCGCGCCTGGTCCAGCGCGGTCACGATCAGGTCCGATCCGATCTCGACGCTGATGTCGTCGGTATCAAGCACGTCCCCGATGCGGGCGGCGGGCTTGATACCGCTGTCGCCCAAGGGCAGATCCGGCAACGTCTCGGCCGCGATGCGCTGTTTCTGCGCGATCCGCCAGGCCATGAAGCCCATCCCCGCGGCTATCCCAAGAAACAGCGGTTTTGGCATCCCCGGCACCAGGGAGATTACGGCCATAGCCGCCGCAACCATCGCGGCAGGCTGCCAGCTGCGCACGAATTCGTTCGACATCAGCCCAGCTGTTGTCTCTGTTGCACCGCCCCGCGACAACAGCAGTGCCGCCGCCATCGAGGTGATCAGCGACGGGATCTGGCTGACCAGGCCATCGCCCACCGTCAGGTGGGAATAGGTCGAGGCCGCCTCGCCCAAGGGCATCCCGTGGATCGAGATCCCGACGACCAGGCCGATGCACAGGTTGATCAGCGTGATGACGATTCCCGCCACCGCATCACCCTTGACGAATTTTGACGCACCATCCAGCGAGCCGAAAAAGCTGATCTCGCGCTGTTCCTGGATACGGCGGCGCTTGGCCTCCTGGTGGTCGATGGCGCCGGCGTTCAGATCGCCGTCGATGGCCAATTGCTTGCCCGGCAATGAATCCAGCGCAAATCGGGCGGCAACCTCGGCCATCCGGCCCGAACCCTTTGTGATGACCATGAAATTCACGACAGAGATCACCGCAAAGATCGTGATCCCGACCAGGATCGACCCTCCCGCCACGAAATCCGCGAAACCGTTGATAACAGAGCCCGCGGCCTGCTTGCCATTCTGGCCCTCCGTCAGGATCAGCCGGGTCGACGAGACGTTCAGCGACAGCCGGATGACCAGGCTGACAAGCAGCAGGACCGGAAATGCCTGAAAATCGGTTGGCTTCTCCACGAGAGAGGCCATGACCAGAACCATGACGGCCGTGGCGATGGAAATGGCGATGCCGAAATCCAGCACGCTGGCCGGCAGCGGGATCACCATCGAGATGACGACAAGCACAAGGCCGCCCGTGACCAACAGGGGCGCATCCAGGATCTTGGTGGACTTGCCCGGCAGGGCGGCGATGGGGGTCATTCGCGGGGCTCCGTTCTGGTGGCCGCGGGGCGCAAAAGGTCGTCAAGCGACCAGGGACGTTCTGTCAGCAGGCCGATGCGGCGCAGATAGGCGATCGCCTGCAGGCGATCAGCGCTGTTCATCTGCAACAATGTCACACGATAATCGCGCGGCAGCCCCTGCCCGCTCAGCAGCCAGTCATCGGCGGTCCGGCGGAACCCGTCCAGACCGGCAGCGGCAACAGGACCGGCGGTCAGGCATGCGATCAGGAACAGCGTGCCGATCCGGGTCATCACGCGGCCTTCTTCAGCTCTCTCAGGGCGCCTTCGAGCGTATCGAAGCTGGGACGCACATGTTCAGGGACCGTCTGACGGCCGACCTCGACGCACAGTGTGGTGGCATGCTGATGCAGACCAGCGACCAGGACCGACTTGACGACCTCGTAGAACCCCAGGTCCTGCTTGACGACGGCGCCAAGCCGGTTAGCCAGCGGGGCCACGAACCCATAGGACAGGAACACCCCCAGAAAGGTGCCCACCAGCGCCCCGCCAATCATCTTGCCCAGAACCGAGGGCGGTTGGTCGATCGACGACATGGTCTTGATCACCCCCAGAACCGCCGCAACGATCCCCAGGGCGGGCAGCGCATCCGCCATGTTCTGCAGGGCATGGGGGACGTGCATCTCCTCCTCCTTCAGAACGGCGATGCGGCGGGACAGCATGTCCTCGACCTGATAGGGATCGTCATAGTTCAGACTGGCAGACCGCAGCGTATCGGTAATCAGCGACACGACATGGTGATCTGCAGCCAGCTTGGGGTACGCGGTGAAGATCGGCGATTCGCCCGGATTTTCGACATGCTGTTCCAGCGCCACGGGGTTTTCCTTGGCGATCTTCAGCAGTTGGAACATCAGGCACAGCACGTCCTGGTGATCCTGGGCATTCCATTTCGGCCCCTTGAAGGCGCGGATCAGCCCGCCCAATGTCGCCTTGAGCGTATGCGTGTCATTGCCCAACAGATAGGCGCCGACGGCGGCGCCCATGATCATCATCATCTCGAACGGCAGCGAGTGCAGGATCACCCCCATCTTGCCGCCGGCCAACAGATAGCCGCCAAAGACCATGACAATCGTAAGGAAAATTCCGACGAAACCGAACATTGCGGGGTTCCTTATGGGTTGCGGACGCTGCGCGCGCCCATCTGGGCGGTCAGCAGGGCGGCCTGACGCGGCTCTACCGCGGCAATGATGCGGGCGCCCGTTTCGGGCTGGACGCGCATCAGGATCTCAGCCGCAAAATCGGCCGGCAGGTTGGTCAGAATTGCGGCCGCCTCGGCGGGCTTCATCTGGTTGTACAATGCAATCAGGCGGTCGATGTCGGTACGCACGGCTTGGGTCGCACCATCCTGGCGGGCGGTGATGCTGCCCTTTTGGGCGCGCAGTTCGGCCAGACGTTCGCGCAGCGTAGCCTCTGCCTGCGCCAGCTCCGCCTTTCGGGCATCGATGGATTCCATATAGCGTTCGATGCGCAGCGCGCGATCGCGCAGTTCCTCAGCCAGAGCAACGGCCTCGGGGACATCGCCACAGCCGTCCAGAAGATCGGCGGGCGCGGCGACGGCGGCAAAGACCCGTGACAGATCCTGACCCTGCCAGATCATCGCGCCGGCCGGCAGCGCGAACAGCAATGTCAGCGCAGGCAGAAGATGCCTAGCCATGGGACACCTCGCGCTTGCGCAGGCGGCGGCCCGAAGGCATGGGCTGGGGTGCCTCGGAGGCGGCGGCGCCGATCCGCTGACGCAAGTCCCAGATGGCGCGTTCGCGGCGCGCGGTCTCTATTTCGTCGGCCAGGCGCTCGCTGGCGGCAGTCGCCTCGTCGCGGGCGGACCGGATGGCACGTTCCAGACGATCAACCTCGGCGGCCATGACGGCGATGGCGCCACCAAGGCCGCTTTCCAGGTTGTTCATCCGCCGCAGCCGTCGGGCCAGGGTGGCGCAGAACACCCCAAGGCCCACGCAGGCCGCCAGCAGCATCAGCTGCATCAGTTGCTCCAAGGTCATTTGAATCGAAACTCCGTGATCAGAAGGTCCTTGACCGGCTCTTCGCCCAGGACAAAACGCGTGCGCGTAACCAGTTCGGCGCGGATCACCTCGAGGACGCCGCGCTTTTCATAGGCCGCCGGATCAACACCCGAGAGGAAGGTCGTGAAGGCGTCCGACACGCGCGGCATCAGGTGGGTCACCTCGGATTTGTGTGTCGTGTCGGTCTCGATCGTGGCGGACATGATCAGGCTGCGGGCACGGCCGCCGGGGATCACGATCTCGATCGTGGGCACGTCGATGAATTCGACGGCCATATGCTCGGTCGACGCGACCGGGGCCTCAGGGCCCGAAAGCATGCCGGATGGCGACCAAAATTCCAGATAGCTGGAGGCGAATCCCGCCCCGCCCAGCACAAGCGTCGCCACGAGCGGGATTAGCAACCCCTTCTTTCCGGAGGCCTTTTCGGGGGCTGCCGCAACAATGTCGGTCATCGTGATTCTCCGTCCTGACCAGACCGAAATATCAGGTCGCGACTAACCAAATCTTAACGTGGCCCATGTCATTTCAGGGTCAGACGACCATGACGCGATGATTCGAAAGGAACGGTTTTGCAAAAACTGCAGGACTACTGGAACGAGCGAAGCTCTCGACAGCGGATGATCCTGGGGGCGGCCTTTCTTGGGACGTTCCTGGTGATCGCGGGGTTCGGCTGGATGGCCAGCCGCCCCAGCATGGCCCTGATCTATGGTGGGTTGGACAGCGCGCAGGCCGGCGAGGTCATCGCCGGCATCGAACGCGCCGGCGTTCCCTATGAGGTGCGCGGCGACGCAATCTATGTGGCCGCCGATCAGCGCGACCGTCTGCGCATGGATCTGGCGGCCGAGGGCCTGCCCGCCGCCGGCAGCACAGGGTACGAATTGCTGGACGGCATGTCGGGGTTCGGCACCACGTCGCAGATGTTCGACGCCGCCTATTGGCGCGCCAAGGAGGGAGAGCTGGCGCGAACCATCCTGGCCCTGCCCAACGTCCAGTCCGCCCGCGTCCATCTGGCAATCGAGAGCGGTCGTGGGTATCGCCGTGAGCAGAACGGCAGCGCGTCCGTCACACTGACGACCAGCGGTGGCACGATCACCCGCGAACAGGCCGCAGCGCTGAAATACCTGGTATCATCGGGTGTGCCCGGCATGCAGCCAGACCGCGTGACCGTTATCGATTCGCAGCGCGGCATCATCGCTGCGACCGAGGATCAGACCGGTGCGGACCGTGCGGCCGAGATGAAGCGCAACGTCGAGCGCATCCTGGAACCCCATGTCGGCATCGGCAATGCCATCGTCGAGCTGAACCTAGACCTCTTGACGGAAACCGAGCTGCTGACCGAACAGCGCTATGACCCCGAGGCCCGCGCCCTGATCTCGACCGTGACCGAGGAAACGACGGACGAAAGCAATTCGACCGGAACGGGGGCGGTCACCGCCGCCTCGAACCTGCCCGATGCCGAGGAGCAGCCAAGCGACACCAGCCAAAGCAGTCGCGCCGAGAACCGCACGCAGTCCAATTTCGAGGTCAGCCGCACGACCCGTGAAGTTCAGCGCCAGCCCGGCTCGACCCGCCGCCTGACTGTCGCAGTGCTGGTGAACGGGGTCCCGCAGGCCGGTGCCGACGGAGAGACGACCCTGACTCCGCGTCCCGAGGCCGAGTTGCAGACCCTGCGCGAACTGGTCGCGTCCGCCGTGGGGTATGACGAGGCGCGCGGCGACCAAATCACGGTCAAGTCGCTGCCCTTCGCCGCCTTGGGCGAAAACGGCACCCTTGCCGCACCGGGCTTTCTGGACCGACTGGCGTTGAACGACCTGGCTCGCATCGCGCTGATCGGCTTTTTCGCGCTGGCTGTGATCCTGATGGTGCTGCGTCCAATGATGCGCAACCGTGCGCCCGCCCCGGTCCCGATGCTTGACAACAGCCTGCCACCGATGCCGCCGATGATGAGCGGTCTGACGGGCATGATCGACGATGATGCCTCGCCGGACAACCCGCGGATCGTGCCGATCGAGTTTCCAGGCCTTGAGCAACTGGCGCTACCGCCCGCCGATCCGGTTGCCCGGCTCAAGGCGATGATGAAGGACCGCCATGATGAGAGCGTCAAGATCCTGTCCGGCTGGATCGACAACAAGGAGAAGGTGAATTGAGCCTGGCCCTCTTCAAGCTTGAATCGTTTTCGAACGCGGTTGCAGCCCGCAGGGTCGAGGTGACCTATACCCAGGCCGACCTTGACCAGGCATTTGCCGACGGCATGGCACAGGCCAGCGCGCAGGCACAGGACGATCAGTTGCGCGCATTGGACGCCAGTCTGGCGCAGGTCGCCGCAGGCCTTGCGGCCGACGAGGCCCACCGCCGCCAGTTGCGCCAGGAGGCGGTCGATGCCCTGACCCCGATCCTGCACCAGGTTCTGGATCTGATGGCCCCCCCGCTGTCGTCGCGCCGTCTGGAGGAAGCACTTCAGACTGAACTGACCCATCTGGCACAACGCGCCGCCCCCGTCAGCCTGCGTATCGCGTGCAGCGACCGGTTGGCTGACATGGTTCGCCGCTGCCTGACGCAAGCGGGCCTCGAGGGCATCGACGTCGCGACGGTGCCGCAGGACCTGATCACGGTGACGCTGCAGGGCGGACACATCGACTTTACCCCCGACAGCATCGCGGGCGACATCCGCGCCCTGATCGCGGAAATCACCCAGGAGGACAGCACATGGACGCACTGAAACATCTGATCGACACCGACACCATTCAGGTAGAGGTGACCATCCGCCTTGGCCGAACACGCCAGACGGTCTCGCAGCTGTCCTCGCTGCGCGCAGACGACATCCTGGTCCTGGACCAGGCGATCGAGGACGGGGTCGAGATCTGCGTGGGCGACAAGGTCATCGCGCGGGGTGAACTGACAGGCGACGGCTCGGCCGAGGACCGGCTGTGCGTGCGCGTGCTGGGCGCGACGGGGGCGGCGTGATCCGCGCCGCGGCCCTTGTCGCGGTCGCGGCCCTGTTGCCATCATCGGTGTTGGCACAGGACCTGGGCAGCGCCTTGGGCGAGGGTTTGGGCGACAACGCCGTGATACTGGTCCTGGTGCTGACGGCGCTGTCGCTGGCGCCCGGCATCGCGATCATGGTGACCGCGTTTCCGTTCATCGTGACGGTCCTGTCGATCCTGCGTCAATCCATCGGCCTGCAGCAGTCGCCGCCAAACATGCTGATCGTCAGCCTTGCGATCTTTCTGACCTGGTTCATCATGGACCCGGTCCTGCGCGAGGCATGGACCGTAGCCGGCCTGCCCCTTCAACAAGGTCAGATCGGCATCGCCGAGGCATTCCAGCGTGGCATCGTTCCGTTCGAGGGGTTCATGGCCGCCCGCACCGACCCGGACACCCTGGCCAACCTGGCCGAGATCGCCCCCGGCACCGGACCCGACGACCGCCTGTCCGTGCTGATCCCGTCTTTCATGCTGTCCGAAATTCAGCGCGCATTCGAGATCGGGTTCCTGATCGCGCTGCCTTTTCTGATCATCGATCTGGTCGTGGCGGCGGTACTGATGTCGATGGGCATGATGATGCTGCCCCCGGTGGTGGTTTCGCTGCCCTTCAAGCTGGCGTTCTTTGTCGTGGTCGATGGCTGGGGAATGATCGCAGGCGCGCTGGTGCGCAGTTATGCAACCGGCTGACCCCTGAACGGGATCAGCCGACAAATGTCAGGCGCGGTCGGTCCGCCGCGCGGCCAGTGACTGGACGCCCATCACGGACAGAACCTTGTCCTCGATATGCTGGGCGTTCAGGCAAGAGCTGTCATACATTGCGCGTGGCGCGTCATGGTCCACGAACGCATCCGGCAAGACCATCGACCGGAACCGCAACCCTTGGTCAAAGGCCCCCTCCTCCGCCAGCAGATGCGCAACATGGCTGCCAAAGCCGCCCACGGCACCCTCCTCGATGGTGATCAGCGCCTCGTGGTCGCGGGCAAGCTGCAGGATCAGGTCTCGATCCAGCGGTTTGGCAAAGCGCGCATCGGCCACGGTCGGCGTGATGCCCCGCGCCATCAGCGCCTCGCGGGCGGTCATCACTTCGGACAGGCGGGTGCCAAAGGACAGGATGGCCACGCCCTTGCCCTCGGCGATCATGCGGCCCTTGCCGATGGGCAGGATCTGGCCGCGTTCCGGCATCTCGACTCCGGTGCCCTCTCCGCGCGGAAACCGGAATGCGATTGGGCCGCTGTCATGGGCGGCGGCGGTGGCGACCATGTGAACCAGTTCGGCCTCGTCCGCGGCGGCCATCACGACAAATCCCGGCAGGTTGGCCAGGAACGCGGTGTCATAGGCCCCCGAATGGGTCGGGCCATCCTGGCCCACCAACCCGGCCCGATCGACTGCAAATCGCACCGGCAGGTTCTGGACCGCCACGTCATGCACGATCTGGTCATAGCCACGCTGCAGGAAGGTCGAATAGATCGCGACAAACGGCTTCATGCCCCCCGCGGCCAGACCGGCGGCAAAGGTCACGGCATGCTGTTCGGCAATGCCCACGTCGAAACACCGCCGGGGGAACCGCTGCGCGAACTGTTTCAGACCCGTCCCGTCCGGCATCGCGGCGGTGACACCCAGGATACGGTCGTCGCGCCCAGCCTGGTCGATCAGTGCCTGTGCGAAAACGGCCGTATAGCTGGGCGCGTTCGATTTCGCCTTGGCCTGAACGCCGGTAACGACGTCGAATTTGGCGGTCGCATGGCCCTTGTCCGCAGCGGCCTCGGCCGGGGCATAGCCCTTGCCCTTTTTCGTCACCACATGGATCAGGACCGGACCGTCGGCCCGCGCACGTATGGTGCGCAGCAACGGCAGCAGCTGTTCCATGTCATGCCCGTCGACCGGCCCGATATACGAAAAGCCCAGCTCTTCGAACAGGGTGCCGCCAACGGCCATGCCCTTCAGCATTTCCTTGGCGCGACGCGCCCCTTCCTGCAGGGCGTCGGGCAACAGGCCCACGGCCCCCTTGGCCGCAGCCTTCAGCTCCTGGAACGGACCCCCTGCATAAAGACGCGTCAGATAGGATGACATGGCGCCGACCGGTGGCGCGATGGACATCTCGTTGTCGTTCAGAATTACGAACAGGCGCTTGCCCTCGTGGCCCGCGTTGTTCAGCGCCTCATAGGCCATGCCGGCGCTCATGGCACCGTCGCCGATGACCGCGATCGCGTCGCCCGGATCGCCGCCCAGTTCGCGCGCCATCGCGAAGCCCAGCGCCGCGCTGATCGAGGTCGACGAATGCCCCGCACCGAACGGGTCATAGGCACTCTCTGCGCGCTTGGTGAACCCCGCAAGGCCCCCGCCCATCCGCAAGGTGCGGATGCGGTCGCGCCGCCCGGTCAGGATCTTGTGCGGATAGCACTGGTGACCCACGTCCCAGATCAGCTTGTCGCGCGGCGTGTCGAACACCGCGTGCAGTGCCACGGTCAGTTCCACCACGCCCAAGCCTGCGCCCAGATGGCCGCCGGTCACGCTGACGGCGCTGATCGTCTCGGCCCGCAGCTCATCGGCAAGCTGGCGCAGTTGCCCGTCGGTCAGTGTCTTCAAATCCGACGGCAGGCTAACGCGGTCCAGAATCGGCGTCTTGGGTCGATCGGTCATGGCTGGCCCTCCTCCGGGGCGGGCGTTCAAGTGTCGCGCTCGATAACGAAACGCGCAAGATCGTGCAAGTTCCCGGCGTCATCACCATATTGCGACAAGGCGTCGGTGCCCATGGCGACACGTCGCCGCGCCTCGGCCTGTGCGCCGTCCAGCCCCATCAACGACACAAAGGTCGCCTTGCCGGCATCGGCATCCTTGCCGACGCGCTTGCCGGTCACGGTCTCGTCTCCGGTCACGTCCAGGATGTCGTCGGCGATCTGAAAGGCCAGCCCCAGCGCGACCGCATACTGGTCCAGCGCCGCAGGGTCGTCGCCCGCGATCAGCGGCCCGGCGGTCGCCGCAAAACGGATCAGCGCGCCGGTCTTGCCGCCCTGCAGTTCGGTGATCGCATCCAGGTCCAGCGGCGTCCCCGCAGTTTCCGCGGCAATGTCCAGCGCCTGCCCCCAGACCATGCCCGACGCGCCCGACGCCTGCGCCAGTGCAGACACCAGCCGCACCTGGGCATCGGCCGCACCGATCCGCGGGTCGGTCAACAGATGGAACGCCATCGTCTGCAACGCATCGCCAGCCAGGATTGCGGTCGCATCGGTCCATTTGACATGCACCGTGGGCTGGCCGCGCCGCAGGTCATCATTGTCCATCGCGGGCAGATCGTCATGGACCAAACTATAGGCATGCAGCGCCTCGACCGCCGCCGCCACCGGCAGGGCGGCATCGTCGGACACCCCGTGCAACCACGCCGATTCCATCACCAGAAAGGCCCGCAGCCGCTTGCCCCCCTGGACCGCATAGGCCATCGCATCGCGCAGATCGCCGGGCGGCAATGCCGCGATGGCGCGGTCCAGTTCGGCCTGAACATCGGTCCGGACGCGCGCAAGGCGGTCCTGCATCACATACCCTCGACGGGGGTGGTGCCGGCGGGCTGGCCGTTGGCGGTTAGGGTGATCTTTTCAACCCGCTCCTCGGCCTCGCGCAGGCGGGTCTCGCAATGGGCCCGCAGGGCGGCGCCGCGTTCGTACAGCGCGATGGATTCCTCCAGCGTCGCCTCTCCGGTTTCCAGCTTGCCGACCGTGGCCTCCAGCTCGCGCATGGCGTCCTCGAACGAAAGGGTGTTGATATCGCTCATTGATCGGCCTCCAGCAGCACATCGACATGGGCCCGCACGCTGCGACCCAAGGCACCCAGATCATAGCCGCCTTCCAGGCAGAATACCACCGGTGCCCCGCCCGCCGCCGCCAGGATCTCGCGCGTCAACGCGGCGTAATCGTCGTCGTCCCAGTCCAGCTGTGCCAGCGGGTCGTCGCGATGCGCATCGAACCCGGCCGAGATCAGCACCAACTGCGGCGCAAGGTCGCGCATCCGCGCCAATGCCGTCCGCCATTCCGACAGGGCCAGCACCCCGTCCGATCCCGGCGGCAGCGGCAGGTTCACCACCTGCCCATGCGCGCCCCGTTCGGACACAGCCCCTGTTCCCGGCCACAGCGGCGATTGCTGGCTGGTGATGAACAGCACCCGCGCCTCGTCCCACAACAATGCCTGGGTGCCGTTGCCATGATGCACGTCGAAATCCAGGACCGCGACCCGGTCCAGCCCATGATGATCCAGCGCCCGTTTTGCCGCGATCGCCACCGTGCCGAACAGGCAGAACCCCATCGAAACCTCGGCCTCTGCATGATGCCCCGGTGGGCGCATGGCGACAAAGGCGCTGCGCGCCTCGCCCGCCAGCACCGCGTCGACCGCCGCACAGGCCCCGCCAACGGCACGCAACGCGGGCTCCAGACTGTCGGGCGACAGATGCGTATCGGCATCGATCTGGCGCGTGCCCGCCTGCGGCACCGCATCGCGCAGCCCCTGCAGATAGGCGGCGGGATGGCACCGCAGGACCTCGGCATCGTCGGCCACCGGTGCCTCGCGCCGGTCCAGCGCCAGTCCCTCCAATGCCGCCATCACGGCACCATAACGGGCCACCTGCTCAGGGTGGCCTTCGGGCGTCACATGGCGGCGGGCGCTGTCATGGGAATACAGGATCACGGTCATTCATCTCCTCCGGACCAACAGGCTAAAAGCCGCCGCGCGTCCCCACAACCCGCCATTTCTGCTTTGCGGGAATACCCAGCCGAACTGGGGGCAGCGCCCCCCTTGCGTCAGACTGTCAGGCGGTGCCCGTCATGACCGGTGATGGTCAGGGTCATCAGCGCGCCCTCGGGCTGGTCGCTGGCAAAGGTGACTTCGGCAAACTGTTCGGTCCGGCCAAGGCGCGGACCTTCGGTCAGCACGCGATGCGTGCGCCCCACCTGCGCCTGCAAATGCGCGCGCAGGGCCGCATCACCCGCGGCCCGCAGACGCGCGGCCCGGTCACGGATCGCGGGTCCGGCCACGGCGGGCATCCGCGCGGCGGGCGTTCCCTTGCGCGCCGAATAGGGAAAGACATGCAGAAAGGTCAGGCCGCAGTCATTCACCAGTTTCAGCGAATTGTCGAACATCGCCTCGGTCTCGGTCGGAAAACCCGCGATGATGTCGGCGCCAAAGATCATGTCGGGCCGCAGTCGCCGCGCCTCCTCGCAGAACGCGATGGCGTCGTCGCGCAGATGGCGGCGCTTCATCCGCTTCAGCACCATGTCGTCGCCCGCCTGCAGCGACAGGTGCAGATGCGGCATCAGGCGCGGTTCGGTCGCGATGGCCAGCATCAGGTTCTCATCCGCCTCGATCGAATCGATGCTGCTGATACGCAGGCGCGGCAGGTCCGGTACCAGCCGCAGGATGCGCATGACCAGATCGCCCAACCGCGGCGTGCCCGGCAGGTCGGCGCCCCAACTGGTCAGGTCCACTCCGGTCAACACGACCTCGTTGAAGCCGCGGTCGACCAGACGCTTGATCTGCTCGATCACCACGCCCGCCGGAACCGACCGCGAATTGCCACGCCCGAACGGGATGATGCAAAAGGTGCAGCGATGATCGCAGCCGTTCTGGACCTGGACATAGGCACGGTGCCGCCCGAACCCGTCGATCAGGTGGCCCGCCGTCTCACGCACCGACATGATGTCGTCGACCACGACCTTTTCGGTCTCTCCGATCAGGTCGGGGGCACGCAGGGACGCCCATGTGTCGGGCTGCATCTTTTCGTGGTTGCCGATGACCTTGGTCACTTCGGGCATGGCGGCGAACGTCTCGGGCTCGGTCTGGGCGGCGCAGCCGGTGACGATGACCGGGACGCCGGGGTTCTCGCGCGACAGGCGGCGGATCTCCTGGCGGGCCTTGCGCACGGCCTCGGCGGTGACGGCGCAGGTGTTCACGACGACCGCGCCGGACAGGCCCGCAGCCGCGGCCATCTCGCGCATGGCCTCGGTCTCATAGGCGTTCAAGCGACAGCCCAAGGTGGAAAAGACGGGCGCGCTCATGACAGCCACGCGGGCGTCAGGGTGCCGTGAAAGACGATGGCGGTCGGACCCTCCATCCAGACGCCGTCTTCGCGCCAGTCGATCGACAGCTGTCCGCCGGGCACGTGCACCGTGACGCGCCGATCGGTCAGACCGCGCCGAACGGCGGCCACCACTGCCGCACAGGAACACGACCCGGACGCCAGCGTCGGCCCCGTCCCGCGCTCCCAGATGCGCAGCCGGATCTCGCTCCGCGACAGGACCTGTACGACTTCGACATTGGTGCGCTGCGGATACAGCGGGTGATGTTCGTGTTCAGGGCCGAACCGGTCCAGATCGACCGCATCCGCATCGGGGACAAAGAACGTCACATGCGGATTGCCCATACCCGTCGCCACCGGGCCGCCCGCGATCGGCAGATGGTCGATGTCGACATCGCGCGCCAGCGGGATCGCCTGCCAGTCCAGCACCGGCGGCCCCATGTTCACGCGCGTCAGGCCGCCGCCCGCATCCTCAGCCAGCAGAACGCCGTGATCGGTGCGCAGGCGCAGCGACCCGGCCCCCGTCTGGTCCATCAGCCAGCGCGCGATGCACCGCGTGGCATTGCCGCAGGCCGCCGACAGCGACCCGTCGGCATTCCAGAACACCAGCCGCGCGTCGGCGTCGTCACAATCCTCGACACCGGCCAGCTGGTCAAAGCCCACGCCGCGATGGCGGTCCGCGATGCGCGCGACAAGGCCCGCGTCCGGCCGGGCCAGCCCGCCGCGCAGATCCATCACCACAAAGTCGTTGCCCAGCCCATGCATCTTGAGAAAGGGCAGCCCGGTCGAATGAGAATACGTCATGGCGGCGATATAGGCCGCATCGACCGATTCCGCCAGATGGATTGATTTTTGCGCTTGACGCCAACGGCCACCCCCCATAGGAACCGCCTCGTGATGGGCCCATAGCTCAGTTGGTAGAGCAACTGACTTTTAATCAGTGGGTCACAGGTTCGAATCCTGTTGGGCTCACCACTGTATCCTACTGTGACTGGTCACAGCCGTTAGGCTGCGTCCCTGGGTCGGTACTGGCTCTTTTCAGAAACCAGCCTTGATATTTTCGAATTCGACAATCATCTGCTCGCGCAGCCGATTATCGAGCGGAGCCTGTGCCAGTACTGGCGCGGAAACAGGGCCAAGGCCGATACGATCCAGTGTTTCCACAGGCAAGGCCGCAATGGCGGTCTGGTTGCCGTGGCCATAGCCCCATTCGTTGACGATATATTCGGCTGAAGCAGGCTCCATCCATGCGTTCAAAAAGTCGTACATCAAGTCTTCAGTGTTTGGTCCGTCAACCACGTTCACATAGCCGCAGAACCACGTTGAGGACCCTTCGGTGGCCTCACGGTTGATGGCAACCGGTATGCCCTCGCTCAAAAGGTTCGTAGGCGTTTGATTCCAAGCCCATGCGACAGTTACTTCGCCCGTGGTCATCAGCTGATCCAGCTCTGCGCCGTCCGCCCAGTATGTCAAGACATTGGGGTGCGCCTGACGCAACCACGCAGAGGCGGCCTCAAACTGCTCCTGCGTCGCTGCAGTCCAGTCGGTGATCCCTGTGGCCAGAAACGCGAGCGCGTAAACATCATCAACATTGTTGGGCAGGGACATGCGGCCTGCGTATTGAGCGTCCAGGAACACCTGAAGGCTATTCATCCTGGACGCATCCACCAGATCGGTGCGGTAGACCAAGGACGTCGTACCCCAGTCGGTCGGCAGCATGTAATAACTGCCGTCAATCACGAATCTTTCCTTGATTTCGTTCACGTCATCCCATCGATCAATGCGCGAGGTATCAAGCGGCTCAATCAAACCGGCCAGCTGCCATTTCGACACGGACTGCGAGCAGGGGTGTGCGACGTCGACCTCGAAACCGGCCCGCAACTTTTGAAAAGCCTCTTCCTCTTCACCGAAGAATGAATAATTCGGTGTGCCACCATGCTCCTTGACGTAGGCACCGATAAAGCCGGGGTCTTCGTAGCCGGACCAATCCAGAACAATCAGTTCCTGCGCTTTGGCAAAGGTTGGCAAGGAAACGACAGCGATTGCCGCCGTCGTTAGTTTCAAGGTTCTCAGCATTCATAGCCTCCGGTGTTGGTTCATATTTTATTCAGCAAGAGAACCGCCGACGCGCTCTCCCAGCCGATGCGGACTTGTTGTCCGACTGTTCTCATTTGGCGGTTGCTGGTGTTGCGCATCGACACGACAACCGGTGTGTCAGAGCCTTCGAATTTGACGTCGTAATACGTCAGCTCTCCACGGTACTCGACATCGGTCACGATTGCGGGCGTCTCTTTGTCATAAGCCATCGCGCCATCGTCCAGAATGGTCATCAATTCAGGGCGCACCCCCGCACAGTAGGACCCTGATGCGTCGGCTGCCTGTTGTGGGTTGAACACAAGATCAGCGACACCAAGCCCTTCGATCCTGGTGGTCGCGATGTCGCCCTTTACCTCAAGGACATCAGCTTTAAGGATGTTCATCGCGCCAAAGAACTCCGCCACACGTTTGGAGGCGGGTCGCTTGTAGAGCGCATGTGGAGTGTCCAGTTGCGCGATCTGCCCTTCAAACATCACGGCAACGCGGTCCGACATTGTCAGCGCTTCTTCTTGGTCGTGGGTCACCAGAACAAAGGTGATCCCAAGGCTGCGTTGCAACCGGCGCAGCTCTGATTGCATCTCTTCGCGAAGCTTGCGGTCGAGCGCGGAAAGCGGCTCGTCCAGAAGCAAGACCTTCGGCTTGAGAATCAGTGCGCGTGCCAAAGCAACCCGCTGGCGCTGCCCCCCCGACAGCGCATGGGCGGCACGCTCGCCGTAGCCTGCAAGGCCCACCTTCCCTAATGACTCCGCCACCATCTCGGCCGTTCTGGCCTTGTCCAGACGTTTCGAGCGAAGTCCGTAAGCTACATTCTGCGCCACACTCATGTGTGGGAAAATAGCGTAGCTTTGAAACACCATGTTTGTAGGCCGCATGTTCGGCGGCACCCCGGCCATTGACTGTCCGCCAATCGTTACAGTGCCGGAATCGATCCCTTCAAACCCTGCGATGGTGCGCAACAGCGTTGTCTTGCCACTGCCTGATGGGCCCAAAAGCGAAAAGAACTCACCTTGCTTGATGTGGCAGTTCACGCCGCGCAGTGCGTGGTACGTGCCGTAATATTTTTCGATGTTGGAGAGTTTGATCATCGCCTTACAAAGCCCCGCTTGTTGCTCTGTGACCAAGCCGACGCGCGCTGCGCCGCCTTAGACATTCGGAAAGTGTCAGAAGGACGACCGACAGGATCAGCAGAAGCGTCCCGAGGGCCATCACGCTGGGGATTCGCTGGGGAAAACGCAGCTGCGACCAGATGTAGACTGGCAGTGTCGGTTCGGTTCCTGAGAGGAAAAAGGCGATCACAAACTCATCCAGCGAAATGGTGAAGCCTATGAGAAGGCTGGACATCACACCGGGCATGATCAACGGCAACGTCACCCTCCGAAATGTATTAACGCGGGATTCACCGAGATCGAGCGATGCTTCTTCCAAACTGGGATCAAGTTGCTGAAACGACGAACGTAGAATTGCGATACAAAATGGCGTGCAGATCAATACGTGCCCCATAATAATCGTGTAGATCGAGAGCTTGAACCCCGCCAGAAGCACAACGGTCAGCAAGGAAACACCGATGATGATTTCAGGCAAAAACATCGGCAGCATGATCGCGCCGACCGCAAGACCTTTGCCGGGAAATCGGTATCGAACCGTCGCTGACGTCGCCAATAGACCAAGCGTGGTTGCGATTATAGAACTGACGGAAGCAATGATAAGACTGGTCCCGGCGGCTTTGCGCAGCTCATCTGCAGCGCCCAACGATTTGAACCAGTCAAACGTGAACCCGGACAACGGAAATGCGATGATGCTACTGTCGTTGAAAGCAAAGATTGGCAAAAATATGGTCGGAGCATAAAGGAAGATAATAAAAACGAACATGAACGCTGTGAGAATGCGCCTGCTCATGCCGCGCCCTCTGCTTTCAGGTAGCGACGATTAAGCCAGACGAAAATGCCTGCAACGCTGCTGACCAATATCAGGGCTGATAAGGCAAGCGCGGACCCCAACGGGGCATTATTGGCATTCTTGAACTGAATTTCGATCATGTTGGCGATCATCAACCCGTCTGGTCCACCGACCAGCTTGGGCGTCACGTAGTCACCAATCGTCGGGATAAAGACAATTAGCGTGGCGGCAACAACGCCGGGCATGGACAGCGGCAACGTGATCCGCAGAAACCGCTGAAACGGTGTGTCGCCAAGATCTTGGGCGGCCTCAAGATAAGACCGGTTTACCTTTTCCATCACCACAAAAATTGGCAGTACCGCAAAAGGCAGCCATGCATGGCTCAATGTGATAATCACAGCAAACTGATTGTAGCTTATCCAATCAAGCGGCGCTTCTATAATCCCCAACCCCATAAGCGATCCGTTAACCACCCCGTTGAATCCAAGAATGACCTTCCATAGAAAGATCCGCATTAGGTAGGAGGTCCAAAACGGGATGGTGATCAAGAACACCAGCAATGCCTTGCGATTATCGGGCGCTATAAACGACATGTAATAGGCCGCCGGATACGCAAGGCCGACCGTGATCACAGTGACGATGATCGATATCTTGAGTGAACGCAGCATCAATGTCCGATAGATCGGGCTGGTCCACGTCTCTTTGAAATTGGCGAGCGTGAACGTGCGATCCAGCGTCAGGAAATCCTGCGTCCAGAAGCTCATCGCGAGCAATATAGCAAGGGGTGCTGCCAACAACAGGATCGAGAACGCAAATGGCATACTAATTTGCGACAATCCGCGTCGCGCATCGGAATCCAGCTGTAGGCTTTTTATCATTTTTTCAGTTTCTTTGGGGGTAATGCAATCGCGACTAGTGCACGCGTCATGGATTCAATTCCTTCCGTTACATCTTGATAGGTTCGGCTTTCCGAACGGGCGAAATCGAGAAACATCATGTTCGCGTTGTTAAAAAGCGTCCTGCCAAAAACTGTGCTATCCAGGTCAGGCCTTAACATGCCGCGTGACCGCAGGCCCTCTGCCAATGCCACGACATGATCACTCAGGACGCGGTCAGACCGACGCAGGCGTCGTGCTTCGTCTGATGTGACGTCCGCAAACGAGATTGCGAAACCCTTACGCCAAAGCGCCTTGTTCAAGAGCACCGTTTCCGGTGCAAAGTATTGAAGAAGAAAGGCGCTGAAGACGTCAGCCGCAGGTGCATCAAAATTCGGCGCGAATGCCTGCCCGATATCCTCAAGCCGCTCATTTTCCATGGCGATCAGGGTCATCAGAATCTCGTTCTTGCCCGGAAAATAGTTGTAAAGCGTCCCGACCGAGACCTTCGCCTGTTCGGCGATTTGTTCAGCCTTCACGGCCTCGAATCCGTCGCGCCCGAATAACTCGGCTGCAGCGTCAAGGATAAGCTGCGTTCGCTCGATTTTTTGTTGTTCACGTAATCCCATGACAGCCATGTAAGCGCGGTTCGGGGCAAAAATCAAGAAATATTGTAGTTGCTTACAAAATTAAAACTGACTATAAAAATGGCAACAATGCGCTGCCAAGTCGCAACAACGCGTCGCGACAACTCGCGATCTTTGATAGGACACATCATGATAGCTACATCAAACAGCCCGACCGCCGTCCGCAGCGAAGACAGTCACATCGTGCGCCCTTGGCAGGATGTCACCGCAATTGGACAGAATGAGGCAACCGTGCTCAAAGGCAGTTCAGGCATTTACGTCAAGGACGCTGAGGGCAATAGCCTTATCGACGGTCCAGGCGGTATGTGGTGCGTCAACGTCGGCCATGGTCGCCGCGAAATCATCGACGCGGTTGTGAAACAAATGGGTGAGCTTTCCTACTTTTCGCCTTGGACGATGTCTGCGCCCGTCACGACGAAATTAGCCCAACGTCTCGCCAGCATCGCGCCTGGTGACTTGAACAATGTATTTTTTACCACGGGTGGGTCTACGGCTGTCGATTCAGCGCTGCGCTTTGTTTTTTTCTACAATAACTGCCTTGGTCGCCCTGATAAAAAGCAGATCATCTCTCGTGTGAATGGCTATCATGGCAGTACCTATCTGAGCAGCAGTGTTTCGGGCAAGAAAAGTGAAAAGGCTCATATGGACATGGCAGAGGGCCTTTGCCATTTCATCTCCAACCCCAAACCTAAGAATCGTCCAAAGGGGACATCGGTTGCCCAGTTCGGAGACATGTTAATCACGGAACTGGAAGATAAAATCCTTGAGGTGGGCGCAGATAAAATCGGTGCGTTTATCGCTGAGCCCGTGATGGGTTCGGGTGGTGTGATTGTTCCACCAGAAGGGTACTTTAAGCGATGCCATGAGATATGTCGAAAATACGACATTCTCTTTATTGCAGACGAAGTTGTTACATCCTTTGGACGGCTAGGATACCACTTTGCATCCAAGGACGTCTTTGGAGTCGAGCCCGACATGATCACGACGGCCAAGGGCCTGACATCGGGATACTTGCCGATGGGTGCACTGCTTATTTCAGACCGGTTGATTAACAACATCAATGCGTCAACGAACGAGTATCGCGCGTTCACGTCCGGCTTTACCTATTCTGGCCACCCCGCGTCGGCGGCCTGCGCTATGGCGAACCTCGACTTCTTTGCAAAGAATAGGTTGCTTGAACATGTGCGCGACATCGCGCCTTATTTCGCCACTGCCATGAACTCCCTGAGCGATCTGCCTGTTGTAACCGACGTGCGCGTCGTGGGTCTTATGGCAGGTGTCGAATGCGAACTTGACGCCAGCAATCCCGACGAAGACCGCGACTGCGCTTTCGCCTCAAAGGTGGATGAAGCATGTCAGGACCTTGGCTTGCTCGTGCGTCCGATCTATAACTCTTGCGTCATGTCGCCGCCGCTTACGATAACGAAACCGCAAATTGACACGATGGTTTCGATCCTGCGCGCGGGAATCATGAAGGCTGCAGCCAAGCAGTAACACGGGGGATAATTCACTAAAACGCTGTGAGTGATCACCGTTTGCCGTGAAACGCAAATGCGACCACAAACCCTCTATGCGGCTTAGGTGGATGGCCGGCTCTCATCCCACGCGGGGGTAGTATTTATCGATCCGGCTGTATTCCCTGCGATACGAATCCACGTACCCCACAGTACGAACTCATAGAGTGGGCTGATGCTGTTGAAAAACTCGTCGGAGATTTGCTGCTCGGAGGGACGGCGCAGTGGCCGTCGGGGAATTTCCTGCCTGTTTGAGGCGCGCGCGTTTTGGCGTTTTCAGCCAACCACCGTTGCT
>NZ_JBISHD010000024.1:0-46417 GCF_045064235.1 Paracoccus sp. Ld10
ATATCTCTTCAGATATCCATCAATGTCAAAAAGCAAGAGAACCAAAATCACGATCACGACGTCAACTCGACGCCACAACCGTCACCAAATCCCCAGAATGTCTCCCGATCCAACCGCGCCTCTCAGCACCGCCTTCCCGGCCCCTCCAGCGTTCCCGCCTTCGGTGAAGCGGTGTTTAGGCCGAGCAATCCAAACCCGCAAGCGAAAAAACGACGCTATCGCAAATATTGTTGCAAGCTACTGGTTTTACTTGAATTTAATGCTCACAATTTGGGCTTTGTGACTAGGCGAGCGGAGAATCAGAAACCCGCGTGACGCATGACATGCCTGCTGCCCCTGCCCTTTCGCACGACATACAGCGTCGTCACTTGAACAATGACCTGCTTGGACCTAGATTCAGGGCGTGGCGGGCTTCTGCTCTTCTCGCGAACGGCCAAATTTCCACTGGCCTATAAGTTTTCCGAGGGCGCTGGCTCTGTTGTGACCTTGGTCACATTACCCGGTACCCACCTGTTCAATCAGGCTTTCGGGAAATCTGATGCCGTTGCGGTCGCTGCGGTTCCCGCCACACCATCCCACTCATGACGCCAGACACGCTGCAGACCATCCATGGCGCTGTCTGGTGTTATTCGCGTCGTCTCACGCCCTCAGCGGTGTGGAAACGCAAAAGGGCGGCCCGAGGGCCGCCCTTTCGTGATCCGATCATCCTGTGGGATGGATCAGAAGCCGTAGACCACTGCCAGACCGACGGTGTTGTCGGTGCGGATCGCACGGTCTTCCTGGTATTCGGTGGTGTAGCTCAGGCGGGTCGCCAGCTGCTCGGACACACGGAAGTTCACGCCAAATTCGTTCGTCAGAACGTCCGCGGATTCATCCGAACCAAGGTAGTCGGTATCGTTCGTGATGAAGACGTTCTCGTTGAAGCGGTGGTACAGACGCGACGACGCGATGTAACCGACATCGGTATCCGACGAATCGGCAACAGTGTTGCCCAGTGCGTCAAAGCCGGCTTCCTGTGCACCCGTCTTGGTGTAACGAACGCCGACGCCAGCCTGAACGCGCCAAGTGGTGTCCTGGGTATTCAGGATACGGTAACCAGGACCAAAGCCCAGGAACGCGTCAGTGCGCAGGTCGCCGAACTCGTCCGTAAAGTCGGTGTCGCCGGTGTAGTTCGCAACACCGTCAACAAGGCCATCCTGGCTGATACGACCCAGTGCGAATGCATAGAACTGATCGTTGAAGTAATACTGCGCGTCATAGATCGCGTTGATTTCTTCTTGATCTTTGTTGCCGTTGTCGTCCTCACCGAACTCAACCGACAGACCAACGCTCTGCGCAAAGACGCCTTGGTTGTAGTTCACGCGACCACCGATCGCCAGATCCTGGTTCTCGGTGTTACCGGTACGGCCGGTGTAGCTCAGCGACATGGTGCCGAACAGACCCTGACGACGGTCAGCCGGACCAAAGCGGTCGGAATCGTTGTCGCGGTCGAACCGGTCGGTCACGTCGTCTTCGATATCCGTGATACGGTCATCGATTGCCGAGATGCCCGTCGCGTCGGCGCCGGTCGAAATTTCGGATTGCGCGAATGCCGGAACCGACAGGGCGGCCAGGATTGCGGCGGTGCTGGTCAGCAGCGTAACTTTTTTCATTTTGTCGTCCTCACGAGCTGAGTAGGATTGTCCCGGCCCCACGTCGGGCACCAGAGCATCTCTGCTGCGAGAACAATTAGCGCGCCCCCATTCTGGTTCACAGGCCACGACGTTTCTTCTGCGGGTCGCGCAATCGTGAGGGTTCGTAGACCTTGACACAAAATGGCGAAACTTTGCCGAAATCGACGTGTAATGTTTGGTGATGCAACCAATCAGCGATTCGGGCAATGCGCTTGCAACATGGCATTTTTATGGCATCACGTCGCTGCATTGATGAGGTGCACCTTGGCGTGCATAATGAAACATCGACGTGATCGCCTAATTTAAAGGCAGGGCGCTAAACATGTCGAACTGGCGTAATTGTTGCACAGATGCCACGATACAGCGATCAGAACACCACGACATTCCTCCCATTCGCGGGCTCTCAGCTCCGGGCCTCGCAACGAAAACGGCCCGGATCGTCGATCCGGGCCGTGAAACTGTGCTGTCAGCCCGCCTAGTCGAGGGAATCGGGTTTGAAGTCGCGGGCCATATGATCCAGCACGGCGTTTACGAACCGCGCCTCACGACCGTCGGGGAAAAAGGCCTGGGTCAAGCGGACGTATTCGGTGATGACCACCTTGGCCGGTGCACGCTCTGCCACCAGTTCTGCGCCAGCGGCACGAAACACGGCGCGCAGGACCGGGTCGATCCTGTCGATGGGCCATTTGGCCACCAACCCCCGATCCGTCGCCTGGTCGATTCTGGATTGCCACATGACGACGTCATCAACGATCCGGGTGAACAACGCCTCGTCCGCCTGATCGGTCGGGCCGTCGCGGTCATCAAAATCGATCCGAAAGCTCTGGAACTCGCGCGTGACGCGGTCGGCGGACTGGCCTGCAGCCTCCATCTGGAACAGGGCCTGAACCGCGTACATCCGTGCCGCACTGCTCAGCGCGCGCCTGTTGGGGCGCTTGTCCTGGTGGTGGTCGGTCATGCCTTGCCCTGCCCTTCAAATTCGCCCGCCAGGCGGATCACGTCATGCGCCGCCTTTTGGGGTGTCGCCGCCCAACGACGGGCCAGCGCCACCAGATGCAGCGCGGCTGCAGCAGCCCCACCGCCCTTGTTCTGGCCTGCAGGGTCCGCGCGGACCTGCGCCTGTTCCAACGTCTCGACCGTCAGGATGCCATTGCCGGCGCAAACGCCCTGCAACCCCAACAGCGTCAGCGCGCGAGAGCTGTCGTTGCAGACGGTGTCGTAATGCGTCGTCTCTCCACGGATGACGCAACCCAGGGCCACAAAACCGTCATACTGCCCGCTGCGGGCGGCAAGGCCGACCGCCGTCGGAATCTCCAGCGCGCCGGGCACCTCGATCACGTCAAGGCTTGCGCCTGCGGCATCCGCCGTGGCCCGAACCCCCGACAGCAACCCGTCGGTGATATCCTTGTAATAGGGTGCAACGACCGCCAGCAGGCGCACCGGAGCATCCAGACGCGGCAGCGCCAGTTCGTGATGTTGCGTGTTCGAGGCCATGTACCTAGTCCTTGGGGATAGGCCGGGTGGAATGGATGGAAAGCCCGTAGGCGTCAAGCCCAACCACCTTCACCGGCGCCGAATTGGTCAGCAGGATCAGGTCCGACAGACCCAGTGCCGACAGGATCTGCGCCCCCAGCCCATATTGGCGCAACGTGTGCGGCCCGACATCGCCCGGATCGGCAATGGCATGCGACAGGTCACGGATCAGCACGACGACGCCGCGCCCTTCATCCGCGATGGCTTGCATCGCGGCAGGCAGGCTGCCCGCGCTTTCGCGCCCGACACCCAACACGTCGTGCAACGGGTCCAGCGCATGCATGCGCACCATGACCGGCTCCGCAGTCGTCAGATCGCCCTTGGTCAGCACGATATGCTCGGTGCCCTGCGTCTCGTCGGCAAAGACCCGCATCGTCCAGTCGCCACCATGGACGGAATGGACCGCCCTCTGGGATCGTTCGGCGATCAGGTTGTCGTGGCGGCGGCGATAGCGGATCAGGTCGCTGATCGTGCCGATCTTCAGGCCGTGACGCTGCGCGAAATCGACCAGATCCGGCAGGCGGGCCATGCTGCCGTCATCGTTCATGATCTCGCAGATAACGCCCGACGCGTTCAGCCCTGCCAGCCGCGAAATATCGACCGCGGCCTCGGTATGGCCCGCACGCACCAGCACGCCGCCGTCGCGCGCGCGCAGCGGAAAGATGTGGCCCGGCGTCGCGATATCGGGCGCGCCCTTGGTCGGGTCGATCGCCACGCTGATCGTGCGCGCCCGGTCGGCCGCGCTGATGCCGGTGGTGACGCCTTCGCGCGCCTCGATGGACATCGTGAACGCGGTCTCGTGACGGCTGGAATTCTTAGGGCTCATCAGCGTCAGGCCAAGGGTCTCGATCCGGTCGGCGGTCAGGGTCAGACAGATCAGACCGCGCCCGTGGGTCGCCATGAAGTTGATCGCGTCTGGCGTGGCCATCTGCGCGGGAATGCACAGGTCGCCCTCGTTCTCGCGGTCCTCGTGGTCGACCAGAATGAACATGCGGCCGTTGCGGGCCTCGTTGATGATGTCCTCGATCGGAGAGATGGTGCCGGAGAGGTCGCGTTCGACGGGGCCGGGTTCTTCGAATTGCATCTGTTCGTCCTTCACGCAGGCGTCACGCGCCGATCGGTTGTCCGGCTTCGGCCAGCCGCGCGACATAGCGGGCCAGCGTGTCGATTTCCAGGTTCACGGCATCGCCCACCGCCGCATCGCCCCAGGTTGTCACCTGCTGCGTATGCGGGATCAGGTTGATGCCAAAGCTGTTGCCCGCGACCTCATTGACGGTCAGAGAGGTACCGTTCAACGTGACCGACCCCTTTTGCGCGATGAACCGCGCCAGATCGGCGGGCGCCTCGAAGGTCAGGCGCAGGCTGTCGCCCTCGGTCATGGCGGCGGTGATGCGGGCCACACCGTCGACATGGCCGCTGACAATATGCCCGCCCAGCTCGTCACCCACACGCAGCGCGCGTTCCAGGTTCAGGCGCTGGCCGACCGACCAGCCCGCGCCGCCGATGCTGGTCTTGGACAGCGTCTCGGCCGAGATGTCGACATCGAACCAGTCCTGCCCTTTGGCCACGACCGTCAGACAGACCCCGTCGCAGGCGATGGACGCGCCCAGATCGACGCCCGCCATGTCATAGGCGCAGCCGATGCGCGCGCGCATGTCGCCGCGCATCTCGACCGCGCGGACGATACCGATATCCGTGATGATGCCCGTGAACATCGCAGCCCTTCCCTGATGATCCCCGTCCGAACTAGGCCATCGGCCCTGTCCGTTCAAGCACCAAGCCCCCACCCCTGCCCCGGGTCGCTAAAGCCTGACGCATAAAAGGATGGATCGGCGCTGCGTGACATGGCATGTCTGAACCATGGCCCCGGGCATCGCGGCCGCCCCTTTTGATCAAATCCCCACATGTTGCACACCGGCGCCACCACCCTGCCCCAGACCTCGCACGCCCCATCGCGCGGTGCACCCGTCCGCGATGGCGCGGTGTTTCTGATGCTGCAGGGACCGCACGGACCGTTTTTCGACCGCCTTGGACGGCTGTTGCGGGCGGCCGGTGCGGCGGTCTGGCGCTGCGGCTTCAATGCGGGTGACGAATTCTTCTGGTCTGACGCCAAAAGCTTTATCCGTCATCAGGGCAGCGCGGACGATTGGCCTGACCACCTGGCCGCCATCCTGGACGACAAAGGCGTGACCGACATTGTTCTGTACGGCGATGTCCGCCCCATCCACGCCACCGCCCGTCGCCTGGCAGCAGAGCGGGGCTTGCGTGTCCACGTCTTCGAAGAGGGTTACCTGCGGCCCTACTGGGTCAGCTATGAACGGCAGGGGTCGAACGGCAATTCGGTGTTGATGCGCATTCCGTTGGCCCAGATGCGCGCCGCGCTGCGCGAGCAGATCAACGAGGTTCGTCGCCCGCCTGCGCATTGGGGCGACATGCGTCACCACAAATTCTACGGCGCCTTTTATCATTTTCTGATCCTGATCGCGAACAATCGGTATCGCGCCTATTCCGGGCACCGCGCGATCAGCGTGGCACAGGAGTTCCGGCTGAACCTGCGCCGGCTGGTGCTGGCCCCGGCCTACAATCTGGGCCGCGCACTGCAATGGCGTCGCCTGCGGCTGTCGGGTTGGCCCTACAACCTTGTCCTGATGCAACTGGAACACGATTCCAATTTCCTGGGTCATTCGCCTTTCACCCGGAACGCCCAGTTCGTCCGCACCGTGATCGAGGGGTTCGCCCGTGCCGCCCCCCGCCACCATCACCTGATCTTCAAGGCCCATCCGCTGGAGGACGGGCGTGCGGGCAATCGCGCCGCCATCCACGCCGCGGCGGTGGAACATGGCGTGTCGGACCGCGTCCACTATGTGCGCGGTGGAAAATTGGCGGAAATCCTGTCTCATGCCCGCGCCGTGGTCACGGTGAACTCCACCGCCGGCCAGCAGGCCCTGTGGCGCGGCATTCCGGTCAAGACCCTCGGCCGCGCCGTTTATGAAAAGCCGGGACTGGTGTCGGAACAGACGCTGGATGAATTCCTGGCCGATCCGGATGCCCCCGATCCACAGGCATATCGGGTGTTCCGCGACTATCTGTTGCAGACCAGCCAGATTCCCGGCGGCTTTTATGCAAGCCGCTCGCGCGCCCATGCCCTGCGTTTGGTGGCCGACATGCTGCTGTCTCCGGACGATCCCTATCAGGCGCTGGCAACCGGCCGTATCCTGCCAAGACAACAGCTTACGGACCGACATGGCTGAAAGGCAACGCTTCGTCGTCATTGCTGAAGATGTTATAGCCTGTCTTTGCAGACAGGGTTACAGTGCGTGCAAACCGGCATACAACGCCAGAGCCAGATATTAGGAGTATTAGAGGTGACAGTTTTATCCCGGTCGTCGACCACCCTGCGGCTGTTGATGATCGCATCGGTCAGCCTGCTGGCGGCCTGCGCGCTGCCCCGTTCCGGTCCCAACAAGAACGAGATTTTTGACGGTGCCGTCGAACGCGGCGGCAACACGCAGGTCATCTATGTCAACGACCACGTCACCCGCGCTTCGGCCTTTGCGCCGGCCTATGGCTTTTCGAACAGCTTCCGAAGCGCCGGACAGGTCGGCGCCGACGAAATCCGCGCCGGCGACACGCTTGGCCTGTCGATCTGGGAAAACGTCGATGACGGCCTGCTGACCTCGCTTGGCGCCAGCTCGACCACGCTGACCGAGATTCAGGTCGACAGCGACGGGTTCATCTTTGTGCCATATGCGGGTCGGGTCCGGGCGGCGGGCAATACCCCCGATCAGCTGCGCTTGGTCATCACCGAGGCGCTCAGCGCGCAGACCCCTGATCCGCAGGTCACCGTCCAGCGCGTTGCCGGCAACGGGGCGACCGTGTCGGTTGTGGGTCGCGTCGGCGCTCAGGGCGTCTATCCGATCGAACGGCCGACCCGGTCGCTGTCCGCGATGCTGGCACGTGCCGGCGGCGTTGCCATCGAGCCTGAGGTTGCGGTCGTGACCGTCAAGCGCGGCAACGACAGCGGCCGCGTCTGGCTGACCGACCTGTACAGCAGCCCGACCAACGACATCGCCCTGCGCCCGGGCGACCTGATCGTGGTCGAAGAGGATCAGCGGACCTTCACCGCGCTTGGCGCCCTGGGTGGCCAGACGCGCGTTCCGTTGGGCAACGAGGTCATCAACGCCGCCGAAGCGATCGCCATGGTGGGCGGCCTCAGCAGCGCGCTGGCCGATCCGACCGGTGTCTTCGTCCTGCGCGACGAGCCTGAATCGGTGGCCTCCCGCGTCCTGGGCAAGCCGGTCACCGGCACGCAGCGCTTTGCATATGTGCTGGACCTGACGCGCCCGAACGGCCTGTTCCTGGCCCGCGATTTCGTCATCCGCGACGGCGACACGGTCTATGTCACCGAAGCACCGTACGTGCAGTGGCAAAAGACCCTGTCGGCCGTCACAGGCAGCGCCGCGACAGCGGACAGTCTGTCCAGCATCGGCGACTGATCTGCTGCCAAAGCGACAGATCGACCTTTCAGCCGCCGGGGAAACCCGGCGGCTTTGCGTTTTCAACCTGGGCTTTCTGACCCGCCCGCGAATCGCGCGCATCCTGACCCTTGCGGGATACCGCCCGGTCGTGTCCCTTCCCCGTCCGGGTGACGCGGTGGGCATCTGGGGCAACAGCCCCACCGCCTGGCGTGGCCGGTCCCTGGCCCGGCGCCATGACTGCCCGTTGATCACGGTCGAGGATCCGTTCCTGCGTTCGGTGCTGCCCGGGCGGGCCCGGGGTGCACTGGCGGCACGCGGTCCGATCGGGCTGATGATCGACCCACACGGCCTGCATTTCGACCCCGATCAACCATCCCGCCTGGAACATCTGATCGGCCAACCGCTGGCACCGACAACACGCGACCGCGCGGTGCGTTTGTTGACGCGGCTGCGTGCGGCGGATCTGTCAAAATACAACATGCACGACCCCGACGCCCCCCTGCCACCGCCCGGCTATGTCCTGGTCATCGACCAGACGCGGGGCGACGCATCTTTGCGTGGGGCAGGCAGAGAGGTGTTCATAACCATGCTGCAGGCCGCACGCGATGAATATCCCGGCAGCCGGATCATGATCCGCAGCCATCCGGAGACCGCTGCGGGCCTGCGTCCCGGCCATTTGACCGAAGCGGATCTTTGCCCGGGTGACACCCTGTGCGACGGCCCCGTCTCCCCATGGCGGCTGGTCGATGGTGCGGACGCGGTCTATGCTGTCAGCTCTCAGCTGGGATACGAGGCGCTGCTGGCTGGCCACCGTCCGCGCCTCTTCGGGCAACCATTCTATGCCGGCTGGGGCCTCAGCGACGACGAAACGCCACCCCCCCGTCGCGGACGCGCCACGCGCGAGGCGTTGTTTGCCGCCAGCCATCTGACAGGCCCGGTGTGGTACGACCCCTGCCGCGATCGACTGACCGACTTCGAAGGTGCCCTGGATCAGCTGGAGGCTGAGACGCGTGCGTTTCGTCAGGACCGGAACGGCCACATCGCCTATGGCATGCGCCTGTGGAAACGACGCTTTGTGGCGCGTGAGTTCGGCGACGCCCGCCCGTTGCGCTTTGCCCGCGAGCCGGGGTCGCAGGTCACCTTGGCCTGGGCCGGATCGGCGGCGCAGGTTCCACAGGCGATCCGGGTCGAGGACGGCTTTCTGCGGTCGAACGGCCTTGGCGCCGCGTTGACCCCGCCACTGTCGGTGGTGGCCGACGATCTGGGGATCTATTTCGACCCGACCGCCCCCTCCCGACTCGAAGCGCTGATTTCACGCGGTCCACCGCCATGCGGGCGGGATCGTGCGCAACGGCTGATCACCGCGCTGATCAGCACACGGCTGACAAAGTACAACCTGGGCGGGGCCACGGACCTGCCACCGCGTGACAGTCGCCGCCGCATCCTGGTGCCCGGACAGGTCGAGGATGACGCGTCGATCCTGAAGGGCGCAGGTGCGGAACGCACCAATCTGGCACTGTTGGAACGGGTACGCAGGGATAATCCGGATGCCTGCCTTATCTACAAACCGCACCCGGACGTGGAGGCGGGCCTGCGGCCCGGTGCGATCGATGCCGCGACATTGGACGCACTGGCCGATCACGTCGCCCACGATGCGGACACTGTCGCGCTGATTGATATGGTGGACGAAGTCTGGACCATCACCTCTACCCTGGGATTCGAGGCACTGCTGCGCGGCAGGCAGGTCACGGTTCTCGGCGCGCCCTTTTACGCGGGCTGGAGCCTGACACGCGACCTTGGGCCCCTGCCCGCCCGCCGTCAGGCGCGACCCGATCTGGCGGCGCTGGTCCATGCGTGCCTGATCGCCTATCCGCGTTATCGCGATCCGGTAACAGGCCTGCCCTGCCCGGTCGAGCTGGCGTTGGAACGCCTTGCCGCGGGACAGGCGCATCCGCCCCCCGCGCTGCGGCTGCTGGCCAAGGCCCAAGGCGCGCTGGCCGGCCACGCGTGGATCTGGCGTCGCTAGGTGCGCGTCCAGCGATGGAACAGGTCGCCGCCAATGGCCCGCGTCTCGGCCAGACGGAACCGGGGCGCATCGGCCAGACGGGTCCAGCCGGTGGCCCCCAGAAACGGCCGCGCCTCGGCCCCAAGCGCCAGACCGGCGGTATACCCGACCAGCTGATCGACCAACCCCGCCGCCAGCAGACTGGCCGCCAGCCGCCCGCCCCCTTCGCAGAAAACCCGCGTGATGCCGCGAGCTCCCAGATCCGCCAGCATCTGTCCGGGCGCCCCATCGACCCGCCACAGCGGTCCATGATCGGCGTCCTGCGGGGGCAACGCGGGCAGCATCTGCCCCGAAACGATAATGCGGACCGGCTGCTGCGGTGTGCGGATGCCCCGCACGTTCAACTGTGGGAGGTCGGTTCGCGCGGTCGCGCCTCCGACCATGATCGCATCATGCTGGGCGCGCAGCGCATGGACATGCGCCCGTGCGGCGGGACCGGTGATCCAGCGGCTTTCCCCACTGGCCATCGCGATCCGACCGTCCAGGCTGCTGGCCAGCTTGAGCGTCACAAAGGGGCGGCCCGCGGTGATGCGCAGCAGGAACCCCGCCTGCAGGTCGGCAGCGTGATCCGCCAGCACACCTTCGGTCACGGGAATGCCCGCATCGCGCAGCATCTGATGTCCACGACCTGCCACCCGAGGGTCGGGGTCGGTCAACGCGGTGACCACGCGCGCCACACCCGCACCCACCATCCCTTCGGCGCAGGGGGGCGTGCGGCCGTGATGGGCACAGGGTTCCAGTGTCACATAGGCGGTCGCGCCTGCCGCCAGCGGGCCCGCATGGTCCAGCGCCATGCGTTCGGCATGCGGCCTGCCACCGGGTTGGGTCCAGCCACGCCCGACCACGCGCCCGTCACGCAGCAGAATGCACCCCACCGCGGGGTTCGGCCAGACATTGCCCAGACCGCGCCGCGCCAGGCGCAGGGCATGGGCCATGTGCCGGGCGTCGTCTGTCGGATCGGGTATCAATCGTTGGCGGCGCCGGGGCGCAGCTCGGACACGAACTTGTCGAAATCATCAGCGTCCTGAAAGTTCTTGTAGACGCTGGCGAACCGAACATAGCCGACATTGTCGATGCGCGACAAAGCCTCCATCACGATCTCTCCGATCGCCTTTGAGGGTATGTCGGTCTCTCCTGTGCTTTCCAGCCGGCGCACGATGCCGCTGATCATCTGTTCGATGCGTTCCGGCTCGACAGGGCGTTTCTGCATGGCGATGCGGATCGAACGCGCCATCTTGTCGCGATCGAAATCCTCGCGCTTGCCGTTGGTCTTGACCACGACAAGATCGCGCAGCTGCACGCGTTCGTACGTGGTAAAACGCCCACTGCAGGACGGGCAAAAGCGGCGGCGGCGGATGGCCACATTATCCTCCGCGGGTCGCGAGTCCTTGACCTGCGTATCGGCGTTTCCGCAAAACGGGCAGCGCATTCCGTTGTCCCTGTACTGAGGCAATCCGCCGTAACCATAGGCAGCTTGGCATAGATTGGGTAGCGTTATCCACGGGCCACAAGATAGGGGCCCCGGAACCTGTGGCGCGAATGACGCGTTGCCGCCTGCAATTCTGACCAAGTTCAAACCATCGAGGCACCCATGACCCAGACCCTGTTCATCACCGGCGCATCGTCTGGCATCGGCGCTGCGACCGCGCGCGCAGCCGTCGCCGCAGGCTGGAACGTCGCCCTGTTCGCCCGTTCGGCGGACAAGTTGTCCACCTTGGCCGACGAGCTTGGAGACAAGACGATGGTCGTCAGCGGCGATGCGACCGACATCGACGCGTTGACTGCGGCAGCGGCGCAGGTTGCCGATCGTTTCGGTGGCATAGACGCGGCCTTTGCCAACGCCGGACGCGGTCTGTCAAAGCCCGGAACCGAGGCTGGCGATCTGGACGACATCCGCACCATGATCGACCTGAACGTGATGGGCGTGGTGCTGACCGCCCGCGCGCTGCTGCCCCACCTGCGCAAGACACGCGGCACGCTGGTCCTGACAGGGTCCGCGGCCGGACGTCAGCACATCAAGGGCTCGATCTATGGCGCGACCAAATGGTTCGTTCATGGCTATGCTGGTAATCTTGCCGAAGAGATGCGTGAGTGGGGCGGGCGGTGCTGCGTGGTCGCGCCGGGGATGGTCGACACCGCGTTTTTCGACAACGGCGCACCGGACAAGCTGCAACCTGACGATGTCGCCGCCGCTGTGCTGCATATGATTGCCGCGCCCGAACGGGCCGCGATACGCGAGATTTTCCTGATGCCTCAGGCTTGAGGCACGAACATCGCCACGACCTGACGTCGATGCGGCGCGTGGCGATGTTCGACCAAGTACACGCCTTGCCACCGACCCAGCATCATCCGACCCCGATCGACCGGGATCTGCAGGGTCGTCGGCAACACGGCGGCCTTGAGATGCGCGGGCATATCGTCCGGTCCCTCATAGCGATGCGTGATCCAGCCCATCGACGGATGGTCGGCAGGTGGTGCCAGACGATCCAGCCACGCCAGCAGATCCGCCTGCACTTCGGGATCGGCGTTTTCCTGTATCAACAGCGATGCCGACGTGTGTTGCACGATCAGCGTCAGCACACCCTGCGCAGCATCGATGGTGGTCAGCCAATCGGCCAGATCGGTGGTGATCTCGTGGCAGGCGGGGCCGTGGGTGGCAACGGTCAGGACATGCATCATTCGGCGGCCTCCGGGCCCAGCAGGGCGTCGTCGCGGTCGTGGTCAAGGTCGATCTGCTTGCTGGCGCGGGCGCCTAGGGATCGCAGCATCTCGACCTGGCGGATGACATTGCCGGACCCGCGCGTCAGACGGTCCATTGCCTGCCCATGGGCACGGTTGGCCTGATCCAGCGCGCGGCCGACGCCATCCATCGCCTCGACGAAACCCGCGACCTTGTCGTACAACTGTCCCGCCCGGCGCGCGATCTCCAGCGCGTTGCTTTCGCGGCGCTCGACCGCCCAGATGTGATCGACAGTGCGCAGGGTCAGCATCAGCGTCGTGGGCGTCGTCAGCCCCACGCGCCGTTCCATCGCGAATGCCGCCAGTGTCGGATCGGCCCGCAGCGCATCCGAGAACGCCCCCTCGATCGGGATGAACATCAGGACGTAATCGACTGAATTGTCGTCCATCCGCTGATACCCCTTGCCCGACAGCGTGGCGATATGGGTGCGGATCGCGGCGACATGCCGCCGCAGCGCCGCAGCCGCCGCAACCGGGTCGTCCAGCGTCACCGAGGCCTCGTAATCGTTCAGCGACACCTTGCTGTCGATCACCATCACCTTGCCCTGCGGCATCTTGACGACCACATCGGGGCGCCACAGCTTGCCGTCGTCATCGCGCCAGCTGGATTGCAGGTCATAATGCGTGCCCGCCATCAGGCCCGAATCCTCCAGGATCCGTTCCAGCACCATCTCGCCCCAGGCACCCTGCTGCTGTTTGTCGCCCTTCAACGCGCGGGTCAGGTTCACAGCCTCGCGGCTGATCTGTTCGCTGCGGTTGTGCAGTGACAGGATCTGTTCGCGCAGGCGGGCCGATTCCTCATCCAGAACCTTGTTGCGGGTCTGCAACTCGGTCTGGAACCGGCCCACTTGGTCGCGGAATGGGGTCAACAGGGCTGCCAGCTGGTCGTTCTGCAACCGTTGCAGGTCATCCTGCTGCACGCGCAGCGTCTCTGCCGACAATAGCCTGAACTGCTGGGTCATCTCGGCGCGCAACTCTCGCAGGGTGGCGACCTCGCGGGCACTGGCCTCGGCGTCCTTCTGGGCGCTCAGGCGCGTTTCGGCCAGTTTGGTTTCCGTCTGGGCCGCGTGATGGCGGGCCTGATGCAACGCGTCGGTCAGGCCGTCACGCTCTTCGATCAGGTCGGCAGTACGGGCTTCCCCTGCCTCGGCGCGGGTCCGGACACGGGTCAGATCAAGAGCAGCGTCGTGCAGCCGATCTTCGGCCTGCGTTGCACGAATGCGCATTTCCGTCAGCGTCTGCCGTCCGCGCCACCATGCATACACGGCAAGCGCGACGACCAGCACAGGTCCGATCACCGTGACGTCCGTCAGCCAGACACCGGCACCATCAAACTGCATCCTGTTGTCACCCCATCATTTTCAGGGCCAGTGTTCACAGTTTGTGCCAGCAGCGCAAGGCGTCGTCAGATATCGATACCCATCATGAAAGCCACCACGCCGCCGGCATAGTCGCTGCGATGGACGGTCGAACTGTCAGACCGTGCGAACCAGTCCATCAGCGATGCCCGGTCCCGGTCGGAAAAACGCATCCGCCAGTCCTGAAACCGTCTGTGATCCAATGCGCCCTGATCCAGTATCTCGAACTCCAGATGCCGTTCGTCATTCAGCAAGGAGGACAGCACCAGCCGCAGGCTGTCCGCGGGTCCCTCCAACCACTGAAAGAACAGTCCGTCCTCATGGTGCAGGCAGCCGGTCAGTCCAAGCAACTGGTTGCGCTGGCGCGCCGTGCGCAGGATGTCCTGCATCGCCGCGCCGTCCAGACCGGGACGCGCAGAGCTGCGATACAGGACGAAACCCAAACCTTGCAGATCGTCCAGATTACTGGTCAAGGAACGACCGAAGCTTTCTGCTGCGCGACGGATGCTTCAGCTTGCGCAGCGCCTTGGCCTCGATCTGACGGATGCGTTCGCGGGTCACGCTGAACTGCTGCCCGACCTCTTCCAACGTATGGTCCGTGTTCATGCCGATGCCGAAACGCATGCGCAGCACACGCTCCTCTCGCGGCGTCAGGCTGGCCAACACGCGGGTCGTGGTTTCCTTGAGGTTCTCCTGAATCGCACTGTCCAGCGGCAGGACGGCATTCTTGTCCTCGATGAAATCGCCAAGCTGGCTGTCCTCCTCGTCCCCGATCGGGGTCTCAAGGCTGATCGGCTCCTTGGCGATCTTCATCACCTTCCGAACCTTCTCCAGCGGCATCTGCAGCTTTTCGGCCAGCTCCTCCGGGGTCGGCTCGCGGCCGATCTCGTGCAGCATCTGGCGGCCGGTGCGGACCAGCTTGTTGATCGTCTCGATCATGTGGACCGGGATGCGAATCGTACGCGCCTGATCCGCGATGGACCGGGTGATCGCCTGACGAATCCACCAGGTCGCATAGGTCGAGAACTTGTAGCCGCGGCGATACTCGAACTTGTCGACGGCCTTCATCAGGCCGATATTGCCTTCCTGGATCAGGTCCAGGAACTGCAGGCCGCGGTTCGTGTATTTCTTGGCAATGCTGATGACCAGGCGCAGGTTGGCCTCGACCATCTCCTTTTTGGCCTGCCGGGCCTCTTTTTCGCCGCGCTGGACCTGGCTGACGATGCGGCGGAATTCCTCGATGTCGACGCCGACATACTGGCCGACCTCGGCCATGTCGCCGCGCAGACGCTCGACTTGGTCGCGCGACCGGTCGAACAGCGCCTGCCAACCGCGCCCGGCCTGTGCGGACATACGGTCCACCCAGTTCGGGTCCAGTTCCGAGCCGCGATAGGCGTCGATGAACTCGCGGCGGTTGATGCGGGCCGCATCGGCCAGCTTGACCATGCCGCTGTCGATGGTGACGATCCGACGGTTGATGCCGTAGAGCTGGTCGACCAGCGCCTCGATCCGGCCGCTGTTCAGGTGCAGCGAATTCACCAGAACAACGATTTCCGAGCGCAGGGTCTGATAGTCTGTTTCTGCGCTTGCGGAAAAGCTGTTGTCCTCGTTCAGGGTCGCGGACATGCGCTGGTCCTGCATGTCGGCCAGCCCCTCGTAGTGATGGGCAATGGCCTCCAGCGTCTCAAGGACCTTGGGCTTGAGGCTTGCCTCCATCGCGGCAAGCGACAGGTTGGCACCCTCGTCCTCGTCCTCATCGTCCTCGACGCGCAGGGGGTTGCCGTCCGCATCGAACTCTTCGCGCTTGGTGGCGGTGGTGCTGGCCTCGCCCTCGGGAGTCAGCTCGACCTCTTCGGCCTCCTCGTCGTCCATCGACTGGCCAAAAGTGGTTTCCAGGTCGATGACGTCGCGCAGCAGGATCTCTTCGTCCAGCAGTTCGTCGCGCCACAGCGTGATGGCCTTGAAGGTCAGCGGGCTTTCGCACAGGCCCGCGATCATCGTGTTGCGACCGGCCTCGATCCGCTTGGCGATGGCAATCTCGCCTTCGCGCGACAGCAGTTCGACCGATCCCATTTCGCGCAGGTACATGCGGACCGGATCGTCGGTGCGGTCAAGTTTCTCGGTTTCGGTGGTCGAGACCGCCAGATCGCGCGACCCTGCTCCGGTCGTGACGATGGCCCCGCCCTCGGATTCCTCGGCGGCGTCGTCGTCCTCGATGACGTTGATGCCCATCTCGGACAACATCGACATCACATCCTCGATCTGCTCGCTGCTGACCTGTTCGGGCGGCAGGACCGCATTCAACTGGTCATAGGTGATGTAGCCACGCTCGCGTGCCTCGGCGATCATTTTCTTGACCGCCGCCTGGCTCATGTCCAGCGTATGGGCATTGTCGTCCTTGTCGGTCTTGTCGTGGTCATCATCCTTGGCGGCCATCCAGGGCTCCTTCTCGGCAAGATCATGGGCGGGTGATTCGCACATGCGGGCGAATCGTCGCAAAGTTGCATCGTTTCTAGCGTGGTTCCCGACCGAATCAAAGACCGGCCAAACTGATGATTCGCAACCCGCAAGGGATGCGATTCGCGACCGTCACCGGGGCGGCTTGCGCCAGATCTGACCCGACAGCCAGTCTGCCAGCTGCGCCGACATGGCATCGCGGTCCTCGTTCATGTCGCCCGATGTTTCCATCTCGGGGTTTTCGGCACGGTGGCGGGCGCGGGTGATCTGGCTGATGCGCCATGTCAGACCCTCGTCGGCCTCTCCCTGCATCTCGGATTCCGCGCGGGGCAGTTCATGCGTCGTGGCGCGCGCGACCTCGATGCGGTCCAGAAGGTCCAGAAGCATCGTCACGGCGCCGTCGTCGTCCTTTCGTTCGATGATTGCAGGCGTCAGGCCCAGATGGGCGTCGCGGCGCAGGGTTTCAAGGCCGCGCCGACCGGCCGGACTGTCGGTTCGCGTCAGCAGGTCGTGCAACAGGGCCGCACGATCCGGGTCGCGCGGCAGCACGCGTTCCAGCCGCGCCTCGACCTGCGCCACGACCGACGGCCGCAGCGCGCAGATCAATAGGGCCGCGCCCTCCAGCGTGCCCTCTCCCTGTTCCGGGACGTTGAGCCCGATCGGCAGTGACGGCGCCCGTGGGGCCATCGAGGCCCCTTGGCGCCGGGCCGGGCCGCGCCCGGCCGCGCCCCCCCGTGGGGTGGTCTTGCGCGCGCCACCCCCGAACACATCCCACTGCTTACGGCGAATATCGGCGGAATACAGCGCGCGGGTGCGTTCGTCGGGGATGCGCGCCACGGCCTCGGCCAGGCGGCGATCAAGAGCGGCCTTGCGCTCGGGGCTGTCAAAGACCTGGCCCTGAGTTTCCCGTGCCCACAACAGGTCCAGCATAGGCCGTGCCTGATCCAGCAATGCGCCCATCGCGCCGGGGCCGGATGCCTTGATCAGATCGTCCGGGTCCTGCCCTGCCGGCAGGATGACAAAGCGCAACGCCTGCCCCGGCCCGGTCAGCGGCAACGCCAGATCGATCAGCCGCTGTGCCGCGCGCTGGCCTGCCGCGTCACCGTCCAGCGCGATGACCGGTTCCGGAGAGACGCGCCACATCAGGCGCAGCTGCTCCTCGGTGATGGCGGTGCCCAGGGGGGCTACCGCACCCTCGAACCCCGCGCGGGCCAGCGCGATCACGTCCATGTAGCCCTCGGCCACGACCAGCCGCTGCCCCTTGGCCACTGCACTGCGCGCGGGGCCGAGATTGTAAAGGTTGCGCCCCTTGTCGAACAGCGGGGTTTCCGGGCTGTTGAGGTATTTCGCACGCGCGTTCGGGTCCATCGCCCGCCCGCCAAAGCCGATGCAGCGGCCCTGCCCGTCGCGGATCGGAAAGATGATGCGCCCCCTGAACCGGTCATAGGCCGCGCCGCCGCCCTCGGGGCGGGCGGACATGCCGGCCTCGACGATCTGATCCTGGGCAAAGCCCTTTTCGCGCAGGGCGGCGGTCAGAGCAGTGCGGTGGTCGGGGGCAAAACCGATCTCGAACCGGTCCAACGCGGGGGCGTCCAGACCGCGGCGGTCCAGATAATCGCGGGCATCCGCCGCGGCACCCGTCTGCAGTTGCAGCCGGAACCAGCGGCAGGCAGCCTCGGTCACGTCCAAAAGCTTGGTCCGCTTGTCGGTCTTTTCGCGGGCGCGGGGGTCGGGTTCGGGCATGGTCAGTCCGGCCTCGGCGGCCAGCAGCTTGACGGCCTCGATGAACTCCATCCCGTCATGGTCGCGCAGGAACCCGATGGCGTCACCCTTGGCCTGACAGCCAAAGCAGTAATAGTAACCCTTTTGATCGTCGCAGTGGAAACTGGCGGATTTTTCCTGGTGGAACGGGCATGGCGCCCACCAGTCGCCGCGCGCCTGGTTCGACTTGCGCAGATCCCACACGACCTTCTTGCCGATCACCCGGCTGATCGGGACGCGGTTGCGAATCTCGTCAAGGAAACCGGGGGGCAAGGACATGGGTGCGATTATCCGGCATGGCGCGGTGGGCAGCAAGCGGGTTCAGGCCCCCACGGCACCGCGGGCAAGCCCCCAATAGATCTGGGCAATGCGGGTGCGGTCCAGGCGCCCCCCGTCGCGGTACCAGTTCGTCACCCCTGTCAGCATCGCGATCAGCGCAAGCGTGGTCAGCTTGGGGTCCTCGATCCGCATGACGCGGGCGGTGATCCCGTCGCGCAGGATCTGTTCCAGCGCGGCCTCGTACCGACCCCGCAGCGCCGCGATGCGCGCGAAATTGTCGGGCGTCAGGTTGCGCAGCTCCATGTAGGACAGGAAGACCGCATCGCCGTGATCCAGGCTGAAGCCGATGTGGAACCGCACGAACCGCTCCAGCCGCGCCAGCGGATCGGCATCGGGGTCGTCGGACCATGCACCCAGCAGATCGTGCATGTGGCTTTCCAACAGGTCGGCCAACAGCGCCTGTTTGTCGGGCGTATAGGCATACAGCGCCCCGGCCTGCACCCCCACGGCCGCCGCGATCTGGCGCATCGACACGGCGGCATAGCCCTGTCGCGCGAACAGACGGCGGGCCTTGTCGCGGATCAGGGGGCCGGTGACGTCGGCGCGGGAACCAGTGGTGCGGGCCATGGCCGTATCTAGCGCGCCGCCAGGGCCGAGGGAAGGCGTTGCCGGGCGGCAATGACCCGCGTATCGTCGCCGGCATGAAACATGCCCTGATCCTTGCGCTGACGCTGGCCGCCTGCACCGCCGACGGGGACTATCCCAGTCTGCTGCCGACGGAACAGGCCTTGGCCGAACCCACCCTGCCCGCCCACGCGACCGCGGCCCGTACCGACCCCGCACCGCTGGAGGATGCCACCGCCGCGCGAGCCGCCGCCCTGCAGGCGCGGGCAGATGCGCTGCGCGGGCCGGTCGTCGAACCGGGCCTGCAAAGCCGGGCGGGCGGGTGATTGCCAGAACTGTGCGCCACTGGTAACAAGTTTTGACCAGTTTGCGAAAGGCCATGCCATGCCCGTCATCACCTGCATCGACGACCTCAAGCGGATGCACCGCGCCCGCACGCCCAAGATGTTTTATGATTACGCGGAATCGGGCAGCTATACCGAACAGACCTTTCGCGACAACACGACCGATTTCGCGCGGCTGAGGCTGCGCCAGAAGGTCGCCGTGGACATGTCCGATCGCCGCCTGTCGCGCCAGATGGCAGGGCAGGACGTGACCATGCCGGTGGCGCTGGCCCCGGTCGGCATGACCGGCATGCAGCACGCCGACGGAGAGATCCACGCCGCCCGCGCGGCCGAAAAATTCGGCGTGCCGTTCTGTCTGTCCACCATGTCGATCTGTTCGATCGAGGACGTGGCCGCGCACACGACCGCACCGTTCATGTTCCAGCTGTACGTGATGAAGGACCAGGATTTCGTGGCCGCGATCATCGACCGCGCCAAGGCCGCGAATTGCAGCGCATTGGTGCTGACGCTGGACCTGCAGATCCTGGGCCAGCGGCACAAGGACCTGAAGAACGGCCTGTCCGCGCCGCCCAAGATGACCCTGCCCACCATGATGGATCTGGCCACCCGCTGGCGGTGGGGCATGGGCATGATGCGCACGAAACGCCGGTTCTTTGGCAACATCGTGGGCCACGCCAAGGGCGTGGGCGACACCTCCAGCCTGATGAGCTGGACGGCGGAACAGTTCGACGAACGCCTTGACTGGGACAAGATAGCGGCGATCCGTGACATGTGGGGTGGCAAGCTGATCCTGAAGGGCATCCTGGACCCGGACGACGCCCGCATGGCCGCCGATTTCGGGGCCGATGCCATCATCGTCAGCAACCATGGCGGACGCCAACTGGACGGTGCGCTGTCGTCGATCCGCATGCTGCCCCATATCGTCAGGGCGGTGGGCACCTCGGTCGAGGTGCACATGGACAGCGGCATCCGGTCGGGTCAGGACGTGCTCAAGGCGCTGGCGCTTGGCGCGCATGGCACCTGGATCGGACGCGCGTGGCTGCACGGGCTGGGTGCGATGGGTGAGGCCGGGGTGACCCGCGCGCTGGAGATCATCCGCAAGGAACTGGACACCAGCATGGCGCTGTGCGGGGAACGCGACCTGGACAATATCGGACCCGAGCACCTGCTGATCCCGCGCGATTTCCTGGAGGAATACCAGATCGGCCAGCCCGCCTAGAACAGGCGCGACATCCAGCGGTGGCGCCGGCCCGCAAGGCTGATGCCCCAGACCAGCACAAAGGGTAGCACGATCCCCAGGATCGCGGTGATGCCGGGATAGTCGATCCCGACCTGTGGCAGACCCTGCAGCACGATCACGTGCAGCACATAGATCCCAGCAGCGGCCCGCCCCAGGGGCAGCGCAGTGACGGGTACACGCAGCCGCATGACCAGCAGCAGCAGCGCCGGGCACAGGATCAGGTGGCCGACCGGGATCTCCAGCAGCGGATCTTCTCCGATGCGGCGCAGCCAATACAGACTTTCGCCGATGGTAAGGGCTAACCCCACCGCCGCCGCCGCCCACAGCAGGCGCGTCGACACGCGTGGCGGATGCGCGGCCATCAGCCAGCCCATCGCCAGATAGGGATACAGGTAGAACGGTCCGTTGCGGTACTGTTCGACCGGCACCTCGGAAAGGCCGGCCATCCGCGCATATTGCAGCGCGATGCCCACCAGGCCCAGCATCACCGCCGACGCCACAACCGCCCCCGATCCCAGCAGGCGCACCGCCCCCAGGATCACGCCCGAGATCGCCAACCCCTCCAGAAACCACAGATGCATGAAGCCAAGCGTCAGTTCGGTCGCGGTCAGACCAACGGGTCTGTTCGCGTAATAGGGCCACAGGAACAGCAGATAGACGGCCGACCACACCGCATACAGCACCAGCAGATGCCCCACCCATTTCGACAACCGGCCACGGCGCAGCGCGGATGCCAGAAAATAGCCCGCGATCAGCGTGAACACCGGCACCGCAACGCGCAGCACGCTGTTGCCCGTGGCCAGCGCCACCAGGCCCGCATCGCCCCAGCCGCGAAACGTCTCGCGGGCCAGGCCGGAATGTGCGACAACCACAAAGGCGGCCAGAACCACCCGCAGATAGTCCACCGCCATCAGCCGCGCCTGCGTCTTGTCCACCGCCGCCTCCAGGTCCCGCATGCGCCTTGTGCCCATGCCCTGTCGGGCCATAGGGCCCGGGGGGCGGACAAGTCAATTCGCCAGCGCATCAGCGGTGCGCTGCGTGGCATTTCGGACTTCACAAACGAGCGTTGTTGCGCTAAGGGCACCGCTTGGCGCCACGCACCCTTGGAGGGTGGCGTCTTCAATCATGGTTAAGGATTAAGAAAATGGCCAAAGAGATTCCGAATCTGGTGGCCGAGGCACGCGCGGGGTCAGGCAAGGGGGCCGCCCGCCAGACCCGCCGCGATGGCAAGGTGCCCGGTATCGTGTATGGCGACGGCAAAGAGCCCGTCTCGATCGCGTTCGACTTCAACAAGCTGCTGACGCAACTGCGCGCAGGCCGCTTCATGTCCACGCTGTGGAACCTGCAGGTCGAAGGCCAGGACGATGTCCGCGTCATCTGCCGCGGTGTCCAGCGCGACGTGGTCAAGGATCTGCCGATCCACATCGACTTCATGCGCCTGCGTCGCACGTCGAAGGTGAACCTGTTCATCCCCGTCGAGTTCGTCAACGAGGACAAGTGCCCGGGCCTCAAGCGTGGCGGCACCCTGGTCACCGTGCGTCCCGAGGTCGAGCTGGTCGTGACCGCGGGTGACATCCCCGATCACCTGACCGTGGATCTGGAGGGCCGCGAGATCGGCGACACCATCCACATCAGCGACGTCAAGCTGCCGAACGGTGCCAAGGCGACGATCGACCGCGACTTTGTCATCGCGAACCTGGCCGCTCCGTCGGCCCTGCGCGCCGAGGATGACGCCGCGGACGGCGATGCCGCCGAGGCACCCGCCGAGGCCTGATCCCGCGCGGATCAGTCGCATGACCTTGGGGGCGGTGCCGATGGCGCCGCCCCTTTTCATTCCGCCACCGCCTTGCTAGCCCAACCGTCAAGGAGACACGCATGGAACCCGTTCACATCATCGGTGCCGGCCTTGCCGGTTCGGAAGCTGCCTGGCAGATCACCCGCATGGGCGTACCCGTCGTGCTGCACGAAATGCGCCCGCAGGTCGGGACATTCGCCCACAAGACCGGCGATTGCGCGGAAATGGTCTGTTCCAACAGCTTTCGTTCCGACGACGACGTGATGAACGCGGTGGGACAGCTGCATTGGGAAATGCGCGCTGCCGGTGGGCTGATCATGGAGATGGCGGGCCTGCACCGCCTGCCTGCGGGTGGCGCACTGGCCGTCGACCGCGATGCGTTTTCCGCCGCGGTCACCGCCCGGTTGCAGGCGGAACCGCTGATCACCATCCTGCCCGGAGAGATCACCGAACTGCCTGACCACGGCAACTGGATCGTGGCCACGGGGCCGTTGACGTCGGACGCGCTGGCGGGGGCGATCCGCGGCGTGACGGGAACCGATGCGCTGGCGTTTTTCGACGCCATCGCACCGATCGTGCATGCCGACACGATCGACATGTCGATCGCCTGGGAACAGTCCCGTTATGACAAGGGCGAGACGCTGGCCGAGCAAAAGGCCTATATCAACTGTCCGATGACCAAGCCCGAATACGAGGCCTTCATCGACGCCCTGATGGACGCCGAAAAGGCCGAGTTCCACGAGGGAGAGACGGCGGGCTATTTCGACGGCTGCCTGCCGATCGAGGTCATGGCCGAACGCGGGCGCGAAACCCTGCGCCATGGCCCGATGAAGCCGGTCGGCCTGACCAACGCCCACAAGCCCGAGGAAAAGGCCTATGCCGTGGTCCAGCTGCGCCGCGACAACGCTTTGGGAACGCTGTACAATATCGTGGGCTTTCAGACCAAGATGAAATACGGCGCGCAGACGCAGGTGTTCCGGATGATCCCCGGCCTGCAGAATGCGGGCTTTGCGCGGCTTGGCGGTATCCATCGCAACAGCTTTCTGAATTCGCCCACGTTGCTGGATGACCGGATGCGTCTGCGCCTGGCGCCGAACCTGCGCTTTGCGGGCCAGGTCACCGGGGTCGAGGGCTATGTCGAAAGCGCCGCGATGGGGCTGCTGGCGGGCCGGATGGCCGCGGCACAAGCCATGGGGCGCGACCTGGGGCCACCGCCCTTCACCACCGCGATGGGGGCGCTGGTCAACCACATCACCGGCGGCGCCGAGGCCAAGACGTTCCAGCCGATGAACGTGAATTTCGGCCTGTTCCCACCCCTGCCCGACACCCGGTCGGGCCGTCGCGGACGCAAGGACCGCTATCCCGCCTATACGCAGCGCGCCAAGGACGACTTCAACGCATGGCTGGCGGCGCAGTAACGCGGTTCGCGCCATCCCCCACGGGGCTGCTGCATCTGGGGCATGCGTTCTCGGCCCTGACGGCGGCGGCGTATGGCGACTTTCATCTGCGGATCGAGGATATCGACCGCGACCGATGCCGTGCGGAATACGAGGCCACGATTTTTGACGATCTGGCGTGGCTGGGCCTGTCATGGCCGCAGCCGGTCATGCGGCAATCTGACCGGATGCCGGCCTATCGGGACGCGCTGGCGCGGTTGGGGCCGCTGACCTATCCCTGCCGCTGCCGCCGGGGCGACATTCGCGCAGCCCTGTCCGCCCCGCAGGAGGGCGCCCTGCCCGCCGGGCCTGACGGGCTGATCTATCCCGGCACCTGCCGCGACCGCGATCTGCGCGATGCCGGTCCCGACGACGTGATCCGGCTGGACGCGGGCCGCGCCTTTGACGCGCTTGGGCTGGATGCGGTGCGTTTCACCGACCAAGGCCGCGACCATATTTTAACCCGGCAGCAGTTTCTGGACAGCATCGGCGATGTCATCCTGTCGCGCCGGGGGATGGGCACGTCCTATCATCTAGGGGTCGTCGTCGATGATGCGGCGCAGGGGATCACGCTGGTGACGCGGGGGATGGATCTGTTCGCATCGACCCACATCCATGTGCTGCTGCAACGGCTGCTGGACCTGCCGACCCCGGCCTATCTGCACCACCGCCTGATCCGCGACACTGCGGGGCAGCGGCTGGCGAAACGCGACGACGCCCGTGCCATCCGCCAGTACCGCATCGACGGCGCAACGCCCGACGACATCCGGAGCATGGTGGGGCTTTAGACCATCGGTTCGGTCAGCACGACTTCGGCCCCGTCATGGATGCCGGTATAAAAACAACTGCGCCGGTTGGTATGACAGGCGGGCCCGGTCTGGTCGACCAGCACCAGCAGGCAATCGCGGTCGCAATCGACCCGCATCTCGACGAGCCGCTGCACGTGGCCCGAGCTTTCGCCCTTGATCCAGAACGACGACCGCGACCGCGACCAATAGGTGACGCGCCCGGTCTGCAGCGTCCGGGCGACGGCATCGACGTTCATCCACGCCATCATCAGCACCTCGCCCGATGCGGCATCCTGCGCAATGGCAGGAATCAGGCCAGCCGCGTCATATTTCAGCGTCTGCGGGTCGAACATCGGGTTTCCTTTCGGCATGGCCGTTCCTATCTACTCTTCGATCCGCGCTGATGAAACCCCAAGGGATGATGCATGGCCGAAACCGATCTGATGCAGCTCTATTCGCGACGCATCCTGGCGCTGACAACCGCTATTCCCCATCAGGGCACGCTGGACGGTGCGCAGGCCAGCGTGCAACGCCGGTCGCCGCAATGTGGATCGTCGGTCACGGTCCACCTGTCGCTGGCCGATGGCCGCATCAGCGATTTCGCGCAAGAGGTGCGCGCCTGTGCCTTGGGACAGGCCTCGGCGTCGGTGCTGGGACAGGCGGTGATCGGCATGGACCGGGCGGGCATCGTTCACGCGCGCGATCAGTTGCGCGCGATGCTGACCCAGGACGCCCCGGCACCCGACGCGCCATTTGCCGATCTTGATGCACTGACGCCTGCGCGCGCCTATCCCAACCGTCATCCGTCCATCCTGCTGGTATGGGACGCCACGCTGGAGGCGCTGGACAAGGCATCCGCATGAAAAGGGCCGGCCCCCTGCGGGGCCGGCTAGGTGCGCGAGCTTTGGGAACGGACGGCGCACAGGCGGGGCGCCATCCCTGCGTCGCGGGGCAGTCGGTCAGACCTGCAGGATGGCGGGCAGCCACAGCAGGACAATGGTGGTCAGGCTGAGCGCGGCGGCCCCGATCAGGTCGATGGCGGTATCTTTGGTCATAGCGGCAACTCCTCTCTGTTGCTGCTTTGTTCTCATGTTCTCTCGATTCGGTAAAGAACTTTTTAAGAACATTCCGCTTGGTCAGCCAACCTGAATCAATCGAATCGCCTGATCCTGCTGCATCAGCCACATTAACAGCCGCAACGCCTGCCCGCGCGGGGTATCCAACATCGCGTCGCGTTCCAGCAGCGCGCGTGCATCCTGACGCGCAACGGCCATCAGCCCCGCCTGATGTTCCAGATCCGCGATGCGGAACCGCGGCAGGCCCGATTGCGCCGTACCAATCACGTCGCCCGCGCCCCGCATCTCCAAATCGACCTCGGCGATGCGAAACCCGTCCTCGGTATCACGCAGGGTCGTCAGGCGGCGTGCGCCCGTCTCGTTCAGCGGGCCGTGATACATCAACAGGCAGGTCGATGCGCCCGACCCGCGCCCCACCCGTCCCCGCAGCTGGTGCAGCTGCGCCAGGCCAAAGCTTTCGGCGCGTTCGATCACCATGATCGTGGCCTGCGGAACGTCGACGCCCACCTCGATCACCGTGGTGGCGACCAGCAGCTGGGCCGTGCCGCCAGCGAAATCGGCCATCGCCGCGTCCCGCTGATCGGGGGGCATCTGGCCGTGGATCAACCGCACCGTGTCGCCGAATATCGCGCGCAAATGGGTGAACCGCGCCTCGGCCGCGGTCAGGTCGGTGACCTCGCTCTCCTCGACCAGGGGACAGACCCAATAGGCGCGCGCGCCTTGGGCCATCGCGGCGCGCAGGCGTTCGGTCACCTGATCCAGCCGCGTATCCGCGATCATCACCGTGGTGATGGGTTGGCGTCCGGGCGGTTTCTCGTCCAGCGCCGACAGGTCCAGATCGCCGTATTGCGACAGGGCCAGCGACCGCGGAATGGGCGTTGCGGTCATGATCAGCATGTCGGGCGGCACCACGCCCTTGGCAGACAGCTCCAGCCGCTGTGCCACACCGAAACGGTGCTGTTCGTCAATGATGGCCAGCCGCAGGTCATGGAATTCGACATCCTTCTGGAACACCGCATGGGTCCCGACCAGAATGTCGATGGTGCCGTCCGCCAGATTGGACAGGATCTGGCCGCGCTGGTCGCGCTTGTCGCGCCCGGTCAGCGCCGCCAGCCGCACCCCCGCCGCCCGCGCCAGCGGTTCCAGCGCGCGGGCATGCTGGCGGGCCAGGATCTCGGTCGGGGCCATCAGCACGGCCTGGCCCCCCGCCTCGACCGCGACCAGCGCGGCCATCAGCGCGACCAGCGTCTTGCCCGCGCCGACATCACCCTGCAACAGGCGGTTCATGCGGCGGTCGCTGGCCATGTCGTCCGCGATCTCGCGCACCGCCCGCGTTTGTGCGCCGGTCGGCGCCCAAGGCAGGCTGTCCAGCACCCGCGCGCGCAGGGAACCGTCGCCCGCACTGGCCCGCCCCTTGAGCCGCCGCTTGTCGCGCCGCACCAGCGCCAGCGTCATCTGATGCGCCAGAAACTCATCATAGGCCAACCGTGCCCGCGCCGGGCTGTCGGGCGACAGCGCGCCCGGCGATTGCGGCGCGTGCGCCTGATGCAGCGCATCGGCGAATGAGGGCCAACCGCGCGTCGCGATCAGCTGCGGGTCGATCCATTCGTCGACCTCGGGCAGACGGGTCAGTGCGGCATCGACCGCCTTGGCCATGCCTTTTTGCGTCAGACCGGCCGACAGGGGATAGACGGGTTCAAAGGCAGGCGGCAACGCGTCGTCCTCGGCCAGGATATGGTCGGGATGGACCATCTGGGCCAGACTGTCGAACAGTTCCAGCTTACCGCTGATGACGCGTCGCCCCCCCACGGGCAGTTGGCTTTCGATCCAGTTCTCGCGCGGACGAAAGAACACCAGCGTCAGATCGCTTTCGCCGTCGGAACAACGCACCCGGAACGGGCGGCCGCGGACCTGGGGCGGGTGGTGGCGCGTCACGGTGACGGTGATCGTCACAATCTCGGGGGCGCGGGCGTCGGCGATGGTGGTGATCCGCCGGCGGGTGATGCCGCTGGCGGGCAGCGTCATCACTAGGTCGCGTGGTTTGTCGATGCCCATCTGTTCCAGCGCGGCGCGGCTCTTGGGACCGATGCCGGGCAGCGTGTCGATGCCCGCGAACAGCGGGAACAGCGCGGGCGGGCGACCCTTGGGCGCGGTCATCCGGCCCCCGCGATGCGCAGCCATTCGTCCTCGTCGACGACGGTGACACCCAGGGCCTCGGCCTTGGCGGCCTTGGACCCGGCCCCCGGACCCGCGATCAGCAGGTCGGTCTTGGCGCTGACCGATCCGGCGACCTTGGCGCCCATCGCCTCGGCCCGGGCCTTGGCCTCGGCGCGGGTCATGCGTTCCAGCGTGCCGGTAAAGACCAGCGTCTTGCCCGAAATCTGCGTCTGCACCGCGTTGGCCGTATCTGCGGGCCGAATGTCCAGCAGGGCCGCCAGGCGGTCGATGCTGGCGCGTTCCGTCGGTTGCGCAAATGTGGTGACCAGCGAATCGACCAGCACCGCGCCGATGCCGTCGATGCCGGTCAGTTCGGCCCAGTTCGGGCTGTCGCCCAGCACCGCGCGACGGGCCTTGTCGTCGGGGGCGGCAAAGGCCGGTTCGGCGGCGGCGCCGTCGATGGCCGCGATCAGGGCGGGCCAATCGTGGAAATGGCGCGCTAGGGTCGCGGAGGCGACCTCACCGACATGGCGGATGCCAAGGGCAAAGATCAGCCGTGCCATGGGGATGGCGCGGCGGTCCTCGATCGCGGCAAACAGCTTTTCGGCGGACCGTTCGCCGAACCCCTCGCGGTTCTTCAGCTTGGTAAAGTTTTGGGCGTCGCGTGCGGCAAGGGTAAAGATGTCGGCAGGCTCGCGGATGGGCAACTGGTCATCGGCAAAGAACATCTCGATCTGCTTGGCGCCAAGCCCGTCGATGTCGAAGGCCGCGCGACTGACGAAATGCTTCAGCTTTTCCACCGCCTGCGCGGGACAGATCAGGCCCCCGGTGCAGCGTCGCACGCTGTCGCCCGGTTCGCGGATCGCGTCGGAGCCGCATTCGGGGCATTGCGCCGCAAAGACATAGGGCACGCTGTCGGCAGGCCTGCGTGACAGGTCGACGTCGGCGATCTTGGGGATCACGTCGCCTGCGCGATAGATCTTGACCCAATCCCCTTCGCGGATGTCGCGGCCATCGCGGATCAGCGCCCCGCCATTGTCCCGTCCGGCAATGTAATCCTCATTGTGCAGGGTCGCGTTCGACACGACGACGCCGCCCACGGTCACCGGCTCCAGCCGCGCGACCGGGGACAGGGCGCCCGTGCGGCCCACCTGGATTTCGATCCGGTCAAGGCGGGTCCAGGCGGTCTCGGCCGGGAACTTGTGCGCCAAGGCCCATCGCGGCGTGGTCGAGCGAAAGCCAAGCCGCCCCTGAAACCCAAGGTCATTCACCTTGTAGACAACGCCGTCGATGTCATAGCCCAAGGTTGCGCGCTGCTGTTCGATACCAGCCCAGATCGCGATCATCTGCGCCGTGTCCGTGCACAGGCGCGTCAGGGGGTTCGTCTGAAACCCCAACGCGGCCAGCCGGTCCACCGCCTGCATCTGCGTCGGCGCCAGGGGTTCGGACAGCTGCCCCCAGCCATAGGCAAAGAACCGCAGCGGCCTGCGCGCGGTCACCGCCGGGTCGATCTGGCGCAGCGACCCGGCTGCCGCGTTGCGCGGATTGGCAAAGACCCGCCCCGCACCGTTCAGGATCGCAAAGTCGTCATGGCCCATGTAGACCTCGCCGCGCACCTCCAGAATGGAGGGAACGGCGCCCTCCAGGTGGTGGGGAATGTCGGCGATCGTACGGGCATTGGCGGTCACGTTTTCGCCCACCACACCGTCGCCGCGGGTCGCGGCGTGGACCAGCACCCCGTCCTCATAGCGCAGCGACAGGGACAGGCCGTCGATCTTGGGCTCGGCAGTGACCTCCAGCGGCAGATCCGCAGGCAGGGCCAGAAAGCTGCGCACGCGGGCGGTGAAATCGGCCACGTCCCCTTCGGTGAAGGCATTGCCAAGCGACATCATGCGTTGCGCATGGACAATCTTGCCGAACCCTTCGGACGGGGCGGCGCCCACCTGTCCGGTCGGGCTGTCTGGCAGCGCCAGATCGGGATAATCCCGTTCCAGCGCCGCCAGCTGGGCCTTCAGCGCGTCATAGTCGGCGTCCGATATCTGCGGTGCATCCTGCCCGTGATAGGCGTGGTTCGCCGCGTCGACCCGCGCCACCAGGTCCCGGATGCGATCCGCGGCCCGATCGCGGTCCATCTTTGCGTTCGGCTGCCCCACCGACTTGTCCTGCGCCATCGCTGCCCCCATCATCCGCATCCGGCCGGGAAGATCGGCCGTCTCAGATGTGGGTATCGCCCAAGGGCAGGCAATCGTCCAGAAGCTGCGTCAGGCGCCGATCGCCAGACGTTCCGCCTGACCCGGACCCGGATCGCGCAGCACATAGCCACGGCCCCAGACCGTCTCGATGTGGTTTTCGCCACCCAGAGCCTCGGACAGCTTCTTGCGCAGCTTGCAGATGAAAACGTCGATGATCTTCAGTTCGGGTTCGTCCATGCCGCCGTACAGGTGGTTCAGGAACATTTCCTTGGTCAGTGTCGTGCCCTTGCGCAGGCTCAGCAGCTCCAGGATCTGGTATTCCTTGCCGGTCAGGTTCACCGACTTGCCCCGCACCTCGACCGAACGGGCGTCCAGGTTCACGGTGATCTCTCCGGTCCGGATCAGGGCCTGGCTGTGCCCCTTGGAGCGGCGGATGATCGCCTGAATGCGGGCCTGCAGCTCCTCCCGGTTGAAGGGCTTGGTCATGTAGTCATCGGCGCCAAAGCCGAAACCGCGCAGCTTGCTCTCGGTATCGTCCGAACCCGTCAGGATCAGGATCGGAGTGTCGATACGGGCCAGGCGCAGGTGTCGCAACACCTCCATCCCATGCATGTCAGGCAAGTCCAGATCCAGCAGTATCAGATCGTAATCGTACAGCTTGGCAAGATCGATTCCCTCTTCGCCCATGTCGGTCAGGAACACGTTGTAGCTGGCCGCGGTCAGCATCAATTCGATCGCCCGCGCAGTGCTTGGGTCGTCTTCTACCAAAAGGATTCGCATGGCTTGGTGTTTCCCCGATTCGCCAAAGGTCATGTCCCGACAATCTGACGAACAGGTTAATATGTCGTTACCACTTGCGCGCCTTGTGCGCGATGCATCCTATGGTTGTCTATACCTTTGCAGGGCCGTCACCTTCAGTGCGGCCTTGCCATGGCGTGCGACCGCTGTGCACCAGCCGTCGAACTCCTCTTCGGACAGACCATAACGCCGCAGCGCATCGTCGCGGCTGATCAGCCCATGCGATACGGCAAGCACGACAGTCTGTTTGCGACTGGCCACCCACCGTGTATCCGGCATCGGCAGATCCGCCACACTGAGGATGCGCCCGTCTGCCAGCGTCACGATCCGCGGGCCTGAGGTCTTTTTCACGAACATTGCAGCGTCCTTCCGTCACGTTCTGCAAGTTCTGGTCGAAACCACTTAAGGCGCGGTTAGCCTGACCGGGAATATGGCCCTGCATGGGGTTGAGAATTCGGTCAATTTACCTATATTTCGACATAAATCCGTATGCCGCCCGACCAGCATCGCCCTTGGCGGGCCGAAAGATCATCCATGACCCTGACGTTCCCCCTGCACGCCGATGAGCCCGCGACCCAACTCAACAGCCTCGGTTTCGCCAAATCGCCCGTACAGACACGTGTCGTGGTGGCGATGTCGGGGGGCGTTGACAGTTCCGTCGTCGCGGCCCAGCTGAAATCCGAAGGCTATGACGTGATCGGTGTCACGTTGCAGCTGTACGACCACGGCGCGGCGTTGGCGAAAAAGGGCGCCTGCTGCGCGGGTCAGGACATCCACGATGCGCGCCGCGTGGCAGAACGCATGGGCTTTCCGCATTACGTCCTGGACTATGAAAACAAGTTCCGCGAATCGGTCATCGATGAGTTTGCGGATGCGTATCTGGCGGGGGCGACGCCCGTCCCCTGCATTCGCTGCAACGAGCGCGTCAAGTTCCGCGACCTGCTGGAAACCGCGCGTGATCTGGACGCCGACTGCATGGCGACCGGCCACTACATTCAGCGCAAGGATGGCGGCCATCGCGCGGAACTGCACATGGCGGCCGACCCGAACCGCGACCAAAGCTATTTTCTGTTCTCGACCACACAGGAGCAGCTGGATTTCCTGCGCTTTCCGTTAGGACATCTGGTCAGCAAGGCGGAAACGCGCGCCTTGGCCGCCGATTACGGCCTGTCGGTGGCGGACAAGCCCGACAGCCAGGACATCTGCTTCGTGCCCAATGGCGACTATGCGGCGGTGATCGAAAAGCTGCGCCCCGGCGCCGCCGATCCCGGAGAGATCGTGGACCAGCAGGGCACCGTCCTGGGCACGCATCGCGGCGTAATCCATTATACCATCGGTCAGCGCCGCGGTCTGGGCATCGGCGGCGGAGAGCCTCTGTACGTCCTGCGGCTGGAGCCGGAGACCCGACGCGTCGTGGTCGGCCCGCGCGAGGCGCTTTCGACCCGCACCATCGCCGTGACCGAGGTCAACTGGCTGGGCGATCAGGCATTCGAGGGCGAGATCGCCTGCCTGGTCCGCATCCGGTCCACCCGTCCGCCGCGCCCCGCGATCCTGCGCCCCCTGCCCGGCCGCCGCGCCGAGATCGAGCTTTTGGACCCCGAGGACGGCGTCAGCCCCGGCCAGGCCTGCGTCTTCTACGAGGCCGAAGGGACGCGCGTTCTGGGTGGCGGATGGATCAGCCTGCGTCGGCGGCCAGTTGCCTGACCCGACCGATCATCGCGCGCACGCCATTCGACCGCTGTGCCGACAGGTGTTCGTCCAGGCCAAGTCGCGCCAGGGCGGCCTGGGCATCGACCGCGCCGACCTGTTCGACCGGCAAGCCTGAATACAGCGCATGCAGCACCGCGATCAGCCCGCGCACGATCAGCGCGTCGCTGTCGCCCTGAAAGTCAAAGCTGCGCCCCTCGATCCGCGGCAGGATCCACACCTGGCTGGCACAGCCGTCGACCTTGGTCGCGGGCACTTGGACCGCGGCGTCCATCGGCGGCAGGGCCTTGCCCATCTCGATCAGGTGGCGGTAACGGTCTTCCCAGTCATCCAGAAAGTCGAAGGTTTCGGCGATGTCCTCAAAGGCGGGGGTGGCCATGGGTTTCTCCTGATATCAGGGGACATGGCCTAACGCGGCGCGGCGGTCAGGTCAAAGAGGCTTTTCCGCGCGGTCCGGATCGCCTATCACGGAGCCCAAGACCGCCAAGGGGACATGCCATGACCAGACTTACCCTGCCGCTGCTGATCGGTGCCCTTATCCTGTCCGGCTGCGGTCGGTTTGGCGACAGTGGCTGGAACCCGCTAGGCTGGCGTGGACCGGCAGCGACGACGCCCGAAACGCTTGCCCCCGAAGGCGGCTATCCCAAGGCCCAAGACGATCGCCCCGTGGTGCCGCAGATCCTTGGCGCCGAATGGCAGCCCCTGAGCGACGGCCGCTTGCTGGTCCTGCGCGGGTTCGCGCCGTTAAAGGGTTATCATTCCGCAGCGCTGGTCCGGTCGGTGCCGCGGTCCGGCGACCAGTTGCAGCCCGATGCCGATGGCGTCCTTCGCATGCGCTTCGTGGCGTCCCCTCCGCCTGCGGGCAGCGCTGCCGCGTCGATGCCCGCAAACACTGCGACGGACACGATCACCGTGGCACTGCCCATCAGCTTTCTGCGCCTGTCGCGCCTTTCCGCCATCCAGATCGAGGGCGGCGACCGCGTGATCACCCTGACCCGCTGAAGGCTTGCGCATGTCCCCGCGCCGCGTTAGTCCGCAGCAGTCGGAGGCGTGGCAGAGTGGTTTAATGCACCGGTCTTGAAAACCGACGTGGGTGAAAGTCCACCGTGGGTTCGAATCCCACCGCCTCCGCCACACATTCATATTAAACCTCTGTATTTGTAGCTTTTAACGGGGCTGGTGGTTTTTACTTCCCCCACGCCTTCCCCCATTTAATCTCAGCACTCGTCGGAATTGCCCGGAACGCCTGGGCATTTGTCAGGTGCCCGCCCTTCCCCATACCCCCCTTTCACATTCCGTTCTCAGTGAGAATGCAGCATTGCTTCGGGTCCACGGGCACGCCCCCTGTCTTTATTTTTCGCGGGGTCCGTTCTGGCCTGCCGCTCTGGTCTTTCGTGCCGCGAAAACCAACAGCCCATCCCGCGCCCGCCTGCGCGTGACGCAGAAAAACCTGTATTAGCTGAAAGCGCGATTACCCACGGCGGTCCCGCGCAACGCATCCGGCAGACTTTGAAGCGCCCCCCTCCAGGCCTCTGTGTCAGATGCCTTGAATTGTGGATGCGCGGATTTCGTGCCTGTGCCGGTCCTGCCGTAACCGCGCGTTGGGGTTTCCGACTGCCCCCACTTTGCCCCCTGGGGGCGAATGAAGTCACGAATCGCAGGCTTCGATCAGGTCGGGGCCATCGTCGTGCAAATCGAACCGCGGGACGGGATGGGACCGTATGCGGGCTTTTGCGCCCAGATCGGGGGTATCGGCACCTGACAACCAAGCATCGCGTTCGTCCGCATCTAGGACAACCGGCATCCGGTGATGGATGGCTGACACGGCATCGGTGGCGGCGCGGGTCAAGATGGTGCAGGTCAACAGATCCTGCCAGCGGGATGCCAGACCGGCAAACCACAGGGTTTCCTCGTTAGCGGCAGACAGGATGGCGTGGGGTTGCTTGGCGCCCTTGTCGCCGGTCCATTCGTAATAGCCGCCAGCCGGGATCAGGCAGCGGCCATGTTTCCAGACGGCGCGGAAGGTTGGCTTGGTCGCGGCATCCTCGATCCGGGCGTTGAAGGTGGTGGCCTTCCAGCCGCGCAGATCGCCCTTGTGCCAGGACGGGACCAGCCACCAGCGGGCCATGGCCGCCTTGGCCGGGTCAGATGGCACGACAAGAACATCCTGCGTCGGCTTGATATTGAAGCGGCGCGGGAGCGGGTCGATCTTGATCTGCGACAGTTCCAGTTCGGTGCCGCGCAGGTTGGGATCGATGAACCGCCCGCACATCGCGCCCTAGCCGCCCTGTGCCGCAGCGCGGTCCTGATTAAGCCTGAACAGGCGGGCCAAGATTTCATCATCGGTCAAGAGGCCCGCGCGCCAATCATCGCCCCAACCATAGGCGTCCGCAACGGCGGCATCTAGATCGGCATGGGCATGGGCCAGCCATGCGGGGCGGGCGTTATACAGGTTCGTCAGGGTGCGCTTCTTCAACTCCTTTTCCGCCTTGTCATCAACGGGCAGGATGCGGTCGGGATAGCCCGGCACGACTTCGGGGACGCGGCGCACCAGATCGGACGGGTTCAGCCAGCTTTCGCGCAGTTCGTTCAAACGGGCGGCGGCCACAGCGATGGCCTGCGCGCGAGGGTCGGCGGCATAGTCAGCGGCGGGAATGTCGGGGGTCAGGCCCTGCGGGAAGGGGAAGGTCTCGAACGTGCTTGAAGGGGTGTAGCGGGGATCGTTGCCCACCCCCAAAAACGTGCCCATCCTCAACGACCAGAGTTCATGGAAGCGGGAATGCAGGATGCCGAAGGTCGTGTCATCATCGCGGGCTATCGCGACACACAGATTTTCCGGTATCTGAACGATTGGAAGCCATACAAAAGAGCGATGCTTCGCCACCATAGATGTGACAATCATTCTACTCAATTTCGACACCGCAAGACGCAAACCTGGGCGATTTTCGCCGTATTGCCACCATTTCTCCCGATGCCCAAGCCTGCGCAAGTTTATGCGCGTCGGTCTCACTTGAGTTTCGACGCGGGCGAAAGGCATTTCGTAGAATCGAGCTTCCTCCAGTGGCAGGTCATTGAAGTCAATAATCCAAGTGTCCGATGAGCGACGGGTTATATCCATGCCGTTAGTCCAGCGGCGGACAATATCGGTATTTTTGCGTCCGTTGGGATTAGCAGGCTGGGCCAGCATCAATTCGGCTTCGGATCGTGTTAAGGTAAATGGTCCGTTCCGCTGTGTGCCAATGAAGGAGACTTTCTTATTTTCATGCAGCCTTACCGCACCAGAAAGGTCCGCAGCGTTAACGGCGGTCAAATCAGAAAAAATCTGTTGCACAGGCTTGCCGTCCAAGAGTGAGACGCCTTCTCCAACAGAGTTAAAGCTGACCATCGACACGCGCACGGCCGCACCATCCACTGTCCACGGTTCGTCGCTCCAAGCCTCGAAAATGCGCCCAACATCCACAATCGGCTTTAACACCTCACGGTTGGCCCCGCCCCGGATCGAGTTCGTTGCCACCAGTCCGGCGCGGGTTAGTGCGCCCGCCTGCATCTGCCGCCACGCCTTGGCGAACCAGTAGCAGACCAGATCGGCCCCGCCCGGCACGCTCGGCCATGCGGCGCGCAGGCGGGTCGCGTAATCCTCACCCATCGCCCCGATCATCTTTTTGTTGCCCAGAAACGGCGGGTTGCCCACGACCGCATCCACCGTAGGCCATTCGGCGGGTGTGCCATCGGGGGCCAGCACGGCATCGCGGTTATCGATGGTCGCCAGCGGGCGCAGGATCGGGTTGCGCGCGGCCTCGAAGCCGTTGCGGCGCATCCATTGAATTTCGCCGATCCAGACCGACACGCGGGCCAGTTCGGCGGCATAGGGGTTCAATTCGATGCCATAGACACATTCCGGCCCGACACGGGGAAAGCCGCGCGGCAGGCCCAGCGCCTCGGCATCCAGGTTGATGCGGTGTTCGGTATCCTTCAGCGCTAGCAAAGACAGATACAGGAAATTTCCCGATCCACAGGCCGGGTCCAACACCCGGAAATTAGCAAGGCGTTCCAGAAAGGCATCCTTTAGCGCCTCGGCCTGTTTCGCGGCGCGGGTGCGGGCGGCGGGGGATTTTGCGGCCCGCGCCTTGTCCAGCGCCTCGGTAATAGTGGCGCGCACCGCGTCCCATTCCGCCAGCAAGGGGCGGATGATGACGGGTTCGACGATCTGCATGATTTTATCGCGGTCGGTGTAATGCGCGCCCAACTGGCTGCGCTTGTCGGGATCCAGACCGCGTTCGAACAGCGTGCCCATGATGGATGGGTCGATTTCGGACCAATCCAGCCGGGCAGCGGCCAGCAGTTCCTTGACGTCATTCGCTTCCAGCGGCAGGGCGTCCGCGTGGTCGAACAGCCCTCCATTGAACCATTCCACCTGTTCGAACCCCACGCGCCCGCCTGATTGCATGGCCTTGAATAGTGTGCCCGCATCCACTTCGAACATGCCCGGATCGCGCTGCGCGCCCTCGATCATGCGCTGGAACATGCGGTTGGGCAGCAGGTTCACATCCTCGGCAAACATGCAGAAAATCAGGCGGTTCACGAAGTGCGCGACAGACTGGGCATCGTGGCCGCGCTGGCGCAGATTCATCGCCAAAGCCGCAAAGCGGCGGGCAGCTTCCTCGGTCAGCGCCTGCCGGGTCTTCGACGGGCGTAGGCGTTCGGGATCGGTGAAGGCGGCTTTCAACAAGTCGCGCTTGCCCGCGTCCGCCAGTTCGCCCAGCCCGATTTCATGCACTTGCTGGATGGTATTCGTCCAGTTCGTGTGGATCTGGATGCGGTCCATGTCCGACACGATCAGCAGCGGCGGGTTCTCCAGCGCAATCGCGTATTGCTGAAGCTGGGCAAAGGCGGCCTTGAGATCCTTGCGACGGCCTTTGTATTCCCAGGCAAAGCATTCCTTGCGCCATACATCGGCCCAGCCTTCGCCCCCGGTGGTCTTGCTTGCGCCTTTCTCGAACGTGAACCAGTCGCCCTTGGGGTCCGCCGTCACAGGATCTTCAATGTCCAACAGGCGGCACAGGTCCAGAAAATGCGCCTGCGATGCGCTGCGCTCCTTCAGTTCAACGTTCTGCCATTTCGCGATAAAGCTGTGCGGTGTCATAGGCCCTCCGGTGGCGGCATAAGACTGCGCAAGCGGGACGGCGACAAGTCAGGAATGCCTGCGGATCGCATGGGATGCGTCACAGCACATAGGGCGCTTTGCGACCCCTAGGGTCATCTTAGGGTGCACCCCGGCAGTTCAGACGGGACCGGTAGACCCGATACCGAGATTGCGGCACCGTAGTTTCAGCCTATCGCGCGTGCGCGTAATTGTCCGCGAACCCGGCAGGGCACGTGTGAAAGCCGCACATCTGCGCGCTCGCACGTCAAAATAATGTGGCCTCGATAGCCTGGAGAAACACAGAGTCGGAAGTTTCCGATCAGGAGCAGGACGGGGCCAGGCCTGCCATGGGTTCCGCGCCCGCCCTTATTGCTAGAGGTTGCGATCGATCAAAGCAAGTTTTGAGCGCGGCAGAGCCAAAGAGGATTGCCGGGTCGATTGATTGCAGCCCATGCACCAGCGGTCCGTCTTGATTATTTTTCAAGTACGCTGTCCGACTAACACCCCATAACGGAACCCCTGGCCGATCAGTTACGGTTCTGTAACGGTTTGCCCGGCAGCTTTCGCCTGTTGCGAGATACACGCTTTCGGCATCCCTCGCAGCAGTAGCGGGCATCGGCGCGACGGTATTCCGGCACGGGGCCGCCACAATTTCGGCACGCCCAGCCATCGCGGTGCAGGTTCGCCAAGATGCGGCGCGCGCGGGCCTTGCGCTGGGTGCGTCCTAACAGCAGGAAAGTTTCGATCAGCAGCGACCAGCCGTTGCCCTGCACTTCGATCGTGATGCCATGCGGGTCAGGTGCGGGCATCGGTGGCAGCCTGTATTTGAAGGGTCACAGCCGGATCAGTCACTTGTTCCCGGTCAGCCCGCCATTTTGACCAGCGGCGGCGCTGCGCCTCGGCAATCCGGGCCTTGCCCTCTGGCGTTCTGGCGCCGGTCGATCGACCTCCGTGAAACTTGCACCGGTGCTTGCCCGGTTCCGATTTCATTCGGCAGGGTGCGCTCTTGCGCGTCTTGGCCCCACAGCGCACGCGGCGGGTTGCCTTGAATGCCTCACAGCGGGCTTGCAGGCGGTCCACCATGGCGATGAATACCGCATCCCGCGCGGTCAGTTCGGCATCCATGCGTGCCGCCCAGCAGATAGCGACAGGATGGCGGGCGGGCATATCGGGCAAGGACAGCGCACCGGCCATGCGTTCCACCGCCCAAGCACAGCGGTCAACCTGCGGCTTGCACTCCCAATAGCTGACAGCGTGACGCCCGATGCCTGCACGCTGGGCCAGTTCGGTTTGCGATAGCCCAGTGGCTTTGCGGATGGCTGCCAGTTCCACCCCGGTCATGCTGCACCGCCGTCCGCTTTCCAGCATCCGCGCTGGGGGCATCCGCCCTCACGGTTCACCCATGAATGACAGATGCCGCAGAACAGCCGCCCAGCCGGGCCGTGCCGGTCCCACGCCGAAAGCTGCCGCCATTCGTCCAGATGCACCACGCGACCCGTCCATGTGTGGCAGCGGCCATAGGCGTCGGGGCGGGGTTCATCATGCCGTGGAGGGGAAGCCGGGGCGGGCGGCTGGGTGATTTCGTTAGGCAGGCGGGCGGGTTCAGCGACGTGACAGACTGACGAAACTGACACAACTGACGAAACCTGTCCGGGCGCGCGGCTCAGGGGGGTTTTGTCAGTTACGTCAGTTCTGTCTAATGGCATGGCGCTGGAAAGCGCCGCTTGCAGCCACCGGGTCATGCCGTCACCTCATGCAGCGCAGGGTTTACCAAATAGCGGCGCGCGGGCCGCCCGCCCTGTGCCGCAATCTGTTCGGGGATGGCGCGTATCAGATCTGCATCTTCCAAGGCGGACAGGGCGGGATTGATTGCCGCCATGCTATCCAGACCCTTGCGCTGCATCCGCCGCACCTCGCGTGCCGTGAATGCGTGCCAGCCCATTTCACCAATGAGCCCGGCCAGCCTTCGCCCCGCACGCTCGGCTTGCGTCCCGCTAGCATCGCCATAGGCCCGCCGCGCCATCGGCAGCGCATAGCTTTCAAGGAAATGGCAGGCCCGTCCGAAAGCCGCAGGCGTTATCTGCCGCTGGGCAGGGTCGGCCTCGCCATCGAATGCAAAACTGATGGCGGACAGCACAAGCGACAGGCGCGCAGCCATTCCCGGCAGCTTGCCGATATAGGACAGCAGCAATCCGTCTGCCCCCGCTTCCCATTCAGCGCAGGCGGTGCGCCATTCGTTCATCAGCGCGCGGGCGTCATCATCAAAGGTGACAATCCACGGGCGGGGTTCGCCATCATCGCCCTGCGGCATTTGCAATCCGGTCAGACGGGTCATGGCCTCATCTGCAAGCGTGTCAGAGGCGAACCGGCGTGGCTGACGAACCGGGGCGCGTTCCGGCCATATCGGCAGGAAGCGGGCCAATAGGCCATCATCACTGGTCTTGGTCAGTAGCTGCGAAAGCCGGTCAGGCTGGATGCCACCCAACGCACCGATGGTCAGCCGTGAAATTGTTAGCGGTGCCCGCCCCATTCGCTCCACGGTGAAACTGCGCCCGCCGAACGCTTCCAACCAGAATGCCCGGTCGGAACCACCATTGCGGGCTTCCATCGTCAGCAGCCATCCCGCCAATTCATCGCGCATTTGCAAGACGCCCTTGGGCTGCGCTTCCATGATAACGCCCAGGCGTTCCACCGTCCCGTCATTCACCACCAGCCGGGGAATATGGGGGGCGGTGCCCGCGTCCGCATCGCTGGGCATAGGTGGTGGGGTCAGACCCTTGGTCATCGCGGCCTTGACCTTGCGTTCCCATTCCGCCTCGGCCAACTTTGCCAGCTTGTCTCGCGCCTGCCATTCGGCCAGCTTCACCTCGGCCTCTGCGCGTAGCGGCTTCTCGGCACGGCGCAATGGCGCTAGCACGGCGTCGATGGCCGGGCTTTTCCCGGCGCTGGGGTTGCCGATGCACATGGCCCAGATAGTGGGCGGTTCTGTCCATCCATGCCAAGGCGACACCCAGCGGGCATTTCCCATCGCGGTGCCCGTTACGCACAGCAACGTTGCCAGCACATAATCTGCCGGTGCCCCTGCACCCTCGGCAGTCGCGGCCACCCATTCGGCCGCGTGTGGGGTCAGAATTTCCGCGAGGGGCAGCAGCGGCGCGGGCGCAAGTGTTGGGCGCAGAAAGCGCACGTCTGCATCCGGCCAATCGGCCTTGAACGGGATGGGTTCGGGCATGACGTTCATGCGCTGGCCCCTTTCGTGGTCAAAACATCGTTCCAGTCGCGCCCCAGCGGCGCGGGAAGAAGGCTGACAGTCCAGCCCAGGGCGGCGGCACGTTCGGCCAATGCGGTTGCGGCGGCCTGCCCTACCGGGTCGCCATCAGCAGCGACGGTCAGGCGATGCGGGCGGTCGGGGAGGCGCAGCGCCGCGATGCCAGGGGCGGACAGCGCGGCCCAGACGGTCGCAGGGGCGCGCAACAGGCCGCTGGACAGGCTTAGAGCGGTTTCGATGCCCTCGGCCACCACAAGCGGTCCCTGCGCCTCAGTGAGTCGCACAGCGCCGCCACGGGTGGCACCCTGCATGGCCTTGGCCGGTTCGGCATCCGCCTTGCCGGTGCCATCGGCGCGCAGATAGGTCCGATGGATGGCGGCGCGGGGCAGCCCCTCCACAAGCGCCACCATGGCCGGGAAGCGCCGGGCGGTCGGGTGCCAGCATTCGGGATGAAAGCGCAGCGTGCCCGGCAGCGGGCAGGTGATGCCCCGGTGGCGCAGATAGGTTTCGGCAATCGTGCCACCGATCGGCAGCGCCTCGCCCCACGTCGCCAGCGCCCTATGTTCGGCACGGTCGGCTTCGGCCCGTTCCTGCGCCTCACGGCGGGCCAGTTCCCCGGCATCGGGCGGCTGGGGGCGGGACATGCCGTGCAACAGGCCCTTACCTCGCAGGGCGTCCAAAACGTCCATGAAGCCGCAGCCGGTCTTGCAGTTCAACAGCAAGCGCCCATCCGGGGCATCCGCCAATGTCAGGCTGGGCTTGCGGTCGCGATGCGCGGGGCACAGCGCCAGCCCATAGGTGCGGTGCCACTTGCCGCCCAGCGAAAGGGTGAGGGCTTGCGCGTTATTCATGTGCCGCCCCGTCCAGCCGGTCGCACAGCGACTTGGCGCTGGGGGGAAGGCGCAGGCGGGCAATATCGGTTCCGGGTGCCAGACGATAATGGGCCACGTTCTTAGGTCCGCGATAATCAGTCAGGATCGGCCAGCCATATTGCTTGCGCAGCTTTTCGGTGATGGCTGCCAGACGCCAGCCTTTCACCTCGCGGATTTCGGTTTTGGTAGATAGAATGCGGCCCCCGATCAGGGCTTTGCAGGTCCAGTAAATTTGGGTAGGATCGGAATACCAGCGTTCAGAATTTGCCATCTCTTGGCCTTTTTCTTGCGGGCCGGGGCGCGGGTGGCTATATTCAGGGTGTTCGCACCACCGATGATAAAGCCGCCGCCGCCCTTGTGCCCAAGGGTGGCGGTTTGCTTATGCGGCGTGCTGGCGGCTGTTCAGCCAATCGGACACGTCGCTTTCTGGCCAGCCAACAGCTTTGCCGGTCAGCTTCACGGGGCGCGGAAACAGCCCCTTGCTCATCATGGCGTAAATGGTGCTGCGGCTCAGGCCAGTGATTTCTTCTACGGCGCGGCGGCGTAGGTGCTTCTGAGCCATCTCATCTTCCTCTTATCTATGGGGCAATACAGAGGAAGATGGCGGACAGCTATAGCATATCCAAATAGTATAAATCGAAAATACTTATAGGGGATTTTTTCGCTATTCTTTCGAAGTTTTTTCCGCCAGCTTAGCCAATCCGGCCTTAATTGTCTTTTGGTTTACGCCGATTTCATCTTCGATTTGTTTCCATTTTTTGCTTTGGCCTTCATGGCCGTTAGGGTACAGCGCCAAGTATCGTTTGGCCGCATCTAGTGCAATCAAAGGCCTTCCTACGGTTGGAGCTTTAATAGGACTATTAGGGGTCCACAATTTATGAATGCCATCCCGCGAAATATTAACTTCGTCAGCACAAAAACAAACACTCCAGCCGTCTAGGTGGGAAAATCGAGAAATCGCTCGATTTTGCCAAGTCTCGCCATCAGCTAAATCAGTCCATTCGCTCATTCGCTTTGCGACTCCCTGTAAATCGACCACGCCGTCCCAGATATCGACATATAGAAGGTCAGGATGCCGGGCGAAGCGTTCATCATAGGAATACCAATGATTATATATAGGCGGCCGCATTAACGTTCGAGTGAGCTTGAAAAGCTTACCATCTGGAGAACATGCCGTTGCTTTGCAGGCATTAAGATGCAGAAAATTTTCGATGAGTTTACCGTGCACGACCAAATCTAAATCCCATTTGGAAATGGCTGCCGTTTCAGGATCAGTTTTGACGTCTGAGAAGATATCGGCTGTTTCCTGCATTTCTCGGACAATCAAGCTGGCCACAATTTCGCATTGTTCCCGCAACTCCACTATGGAGACATATCCTACTGGACACCAACCCATTACCCAATCCTCACTACATTATCGCGCTTTTCGGCCAGGAAAGCCGCCCACGCATCCATCATTTTGCGGCGCTTCTCAAAGACGTCACTGCGGGCATAGGCCCGTTCCACGGCATCACCTGACAAATGCGCCAGCGCCGCCTCGGCCACCTCGCGGGGAAATGTCGTGCGTTCCTGCGCCCAGGTGCGGAAGGACGTGCGGAAGCCGTGAACATCGGCGTTGAACCCCAATTCCTTCACCAGCTTGGACAGCGTCATGTCCGACAGCGGGCGGCCTGTCTTGGTGCCGGGGAACACTAGCCCGGACCCATCGGCCAGCGCCTCGGCCTCGTGCAGCAATGCGACGGCGCGCGGCGACAGCGGCACGCGGTGCGGGCGTTTCATTTTCATGCGGGCGGCAGGGATTTCCCAGACCTTGGCTTTCATGTCGATTTCATCCCAATGCGCCTCGCGCACCTCGCCCGATCGGGCGGCGGCCAGCACTAGAAATTCCAGTGCCAGCTTTGTCACTTGCCCGGCGCCGGATGCGCGCACCGTGTCGATGCAGCCTGCCACGGCGTCATAAGGCAGCGCCTTGCGGTGTTCCTGCGCCTTGGACACCTTGGGCAGTGCGCGGCTGATATTCTCGGCTGGATTGTCCTGCCGCCACCCTTGGGCGATTGCCCATTTCATCACGGCACCGATGCGCTGGCGCACGCGGCGGGCGGTCTCGGGCTTTTCCGTCCAGATCGGCATAAGAACCGCCAGCACATCCCCCGTGGTCACGTCCTGCACCTTCAGCTTGCCCAGTCGTGGGAAGGTGTAGGTTTCGAGCGTGGCAAGAAACTGTGCCGCATGTTTTGCATTCGCCCAAGTCGGCTTGTGCAGGGCGTGAACCTTGCGGGCCGCTTCCTCGAACGACAGCATGGCTTGCGTGTCACGCTTGGCTTGCAGGGGGTCGCCGCCTTCACGGGCCAGCTTGCGGTTCTCTAGCGCCTTAGCTCGCGCCTCGGCCAGCGTCACCAGCGACGGTGAACCCAAGCCAAGTTCGCACCGCTTGCCGCGCACGGTGATGCGCTGCACCCAGAATCGCGAACCGTTGGCATCAACGCGAAGATAAAGCCCGTGCCCATCAAAATACTTGCCCGGAACGGTCGCGCTGCGCACAGCTTGCGCTGTCAGGGCCTTTTCCGGTCTGCGGGTCAAATGGACGGCCATGGCTTCCCCCGTTCTTTCCCCCTTCTAATGGGGGAACAACCCGGACAATGCCGGAACACTAGGGACATGGGAAGCCCCTTAGTGCGTTGCAATGGATGATTGAATCGGAATTGTTCGGAACATGGCGGATTGTGGAACGGCAGACACCGCCTCCGCCACTCACCATTTTATGTGACCTTTGAATCATCGCATTCTAGCGTACAGGCCACTGAACCTGTGCGCTGATTTTCATTCCTTTCTTTTTGATTGCGCCCAGTTCTGTTCATTTTGTGGTATGAACGGTGGTGCGAAATATGGGCTACGCTTCAGGAAAACCGATGAAGAATCCTGTTCGCACACTTGGCCCCGGACGACATAGTGACGGTGCTGCCGCTGAACGGCGCTGCGCTTGCCTTTATGCCCTGCAGTCATCCATCCCGCATCGAGCACCACCTTACGAAGCCCATCCAAGCCAGCCAGATCATTATAAATTCGATCCACGAGATGCAGGGGCTGAACACCCAGCTTTTTGTCGCCGCTGTGTTGGGTGCCAAGCGTAATCTGCTCAATCGTGCCCCTCTTATCCCCGGCCCTCACGACAATCCGCTGCGGCAGAAAAGCAGCACCGTTCCGCATCGATCAAACCGATTGTCTGCAGCCAATCGGCGAAGTCTTCGAACCAGTGGTCGGTTGCCTTTCCCTGAGGTTTGAGGCCGAAGCCATGACCACCATCTTGATAGAGATGCAGTTCTGCCGGAACGCCCGCGTGTCGCCAGGCTGCGTAGATGTGCAGGCTGTCATCGGGCAGAAAAGCATCATCAGCAGCGGCGGCAATGAATGCAGGAGAGGCAGTGGCGGGAACGGGCGTCCGCAGACCACCGTAGAGGAGAGCCACGAAGTCAGGCCGGGTCTCGACATCGCCAATGGCCAGATCGACAGCCAGAAAAGCGCCAGAGGAGAACCCCAGCATGCCGATCTTTGCCTGGTCGATGCCCAAGTCCGCCGCATTCTCCCGCAAAAGACGCATGGCGCGGCGGCCATCCTCGACCGCAGCAGGTTCGCCTGCGAAGATCGGGATCTGCGCCGGCTGGCTTGTCTCTGCCCGCTGCATCAGGACATTCATTTCCTGGATATGAACCTCGGGCATGTGCATGCCGTCATCCGGGCTTTCGATTGTGCGGTATTTCAGGACGAATGCTGTCACGCCAAGATCGGCAAGGCGGTGCGCGACCGCCATGCTTTGTTCATAGGCCAGTCCTACGAAACCGCCGCCGGGCGCGACGATCACCGCTGTGCCGTTCGCCGCCCCTTCCGTGGGCCGGATGACCTCCAGCATCGGCACGCTGACATTGAAGACGAACATCTCGCCCTCTATCAAGTCCTGGCTTTCGGGGCGGGGCAGCGGCACGACAGTGCCTTCCGGGTAAAGCGGTATGACCGTGTCGGCCATAGACGCCATTGGGAGGAGGAAGGCGCAAAGTGCAAGAATCCGTATCATCTCAGAACCTCTTGCTGATGTTGAGGAGGATCTGCCGCTCGGCACCGGGCACCACGCGACCGCCCATGTATCCATACATCGGCAGGTCGTATTCGGTATCAAAGAGGTTTTTTACAGCCAGCGCATAGGTCATCGCGTCCTGCGTGTGGCTGGCCGAGGCATTCACCGTGGCATAGCCCGCAGTCTTATAAGTGTTCATCTGATCAAGCGGGGAGGAAGAGACAGCGTGCAGCCCGGCACCGGCGCGCCAGCCGTCGCCATTGTCAGCCCGTGCATCGTAATCCACCCAGATGCCACCGGAATGACGCGGCACACCGGGAAGCTTTGACCCATCTGAGCGGCATTGTTGCAGAACTCTCCCTGGCGAGGATTCCCGCGGGGGCTGCTGTAGGTTCAGCGCCCTGGCATGACGAAGCCCGAGCCTGCCCGCTCCCGCACGACGAACTGCAAGTCCTGCAATGACGCCCTCAAGCAGCGCGGCTCGCTGCTGAGCTGGCTGGACAAGGACATGGCGTGGGTGGCGATCAGGGAGGGCCGACCGCCCGTGTTCTTCGACGCTGCGGTC
>NZ_JBISHD010000025.1:0-33572 GCF_045064235.1 Paracoccus sp. Ld10
CGACGGTGAAGCGATACCATTACGACAGCCATGATCAGCTGCGCACCCACCTCGCCGACTTCATGAACGCATACAACTTCGCACGCAGGCTGAAGACGCTCAACGGCCTCACGCCCTACGAATACATTTGCAAGGTCTGGACTTCAGAGCCAGCTCGATTCATCCCAAATCCGATCCACCAGATGACGGGACTGAACACCTAGGCTGTCCAAGGGTGCCGCCGCCACCCGTGTCGTCGCTGCCCTGCCCCCATGAAGAGCGGGATAGTTCGGCCTTCGGCATCGGTGACGGCGTCCACCTTTGTGTTCACGCGACCCTTCGTTCGCCCAATCTGGCGACCGCGCCACCCTTTTTTCGCGCGCATGCCGCGCGCTGTGCGATGCGACCTTACATACGTCGAGTTGATCATGAATGTTTTTGAATCGGCTGCCTCGGCGGCCAGGCCGACCATGATCCGGGCAAAGATCATTATCGCTCCAACGCTTCCAGCGATTATAAAGAGTCCTTGCCGGTCGGCATTCTCCATTCGGGCATTCTCTCGAACCAATGCCAGCAATTCCATCACCATCGCACCCCGTTGCAATTTATGATAATTATGCCGCTTAGGTTATACAGATTATCCAAGCGCGGGCCCCCGTGGCTCTTTGACACAAACGGTTGCATGCGCTTAAGTCAGCCAGAACGCATTGCTTATCTGCAAGGTCTCCCTGCGGGGTCTGCATCACGCCAAAGGCATGAAATCAATATGTCTGAAGCCTAACAGTCTGACACTACGGGTGTGGAGTTGTCTCTTTCCAGCCACGGAAGGCCAGATAGACGGATTTTGCGTCCCCATACCCACGTGATAAAGCGACCTCGTTGATCTTGATCGTCGGGTTGGGCATGAGCTTGCAAGCGTAGCTCATACGCGCCGCCACGACATAGATCGTCTGTGTTTTTCGACTAGCCATCCGGCCATCGCAGCCCTCCGTGGCGACCTTCACCCTGGCGGTACAAAAGCACCTCGGTGAAATCGGTTCGGGCGAATAGTTGACACTGAACAGCATCATGGATCTCGGGGGGGCCATTGTTGGCCAGCGCATTTATCAGATCCTCGAAGCATTAGCGTGCGTCCGTGGTGTTCGAGAGCCGCCAGCGGAGCACCTGCGCCTGTGCCAATCCTTGATGGCCACCGGGTAAACACACCCCGGCGCATCGGCTTTTCCCTGGCATCAACGCACCTGACCCGTTTGGGGCGGGTGATGGACAAACCACGGGATGGTATGTGGAAGATTTGTGTTCCGGATGCCTCTTGCGGGTCGCGTGCTGCTGTCAGATCGGCACCAGCGTCATTAGCTGGCGGACCCGACGGCGCCGATTTCGATGCCCCTCCCGCTGCATATGAAGCAGCATCTGGCGCACACCATACCATAACGCCTTATGGATCTGCCCGTCGATGCTCTCAGAAAGTCACGTTCTGGCGCGTTCGCCGAGTGGCACGCCAGCAAAGGCCAGAGCGCGACAACGACAGCAGGCTGCATCGGCGCCGGACGCCTACATCAGGGTAATCCTGCTTCACCGCTTTTGCCTGCAGTCCCCAGGATGAAAATGCAGGCTGCGGCAAACAAATCCGCTCCACATCCCGATGGTCGATCTTGACATGCAGCGTCTCGCCTCCTGATCGGACGTCATCCGCTCAGGCAGCTTGTTCCGTAAAAGGTTGCGTTTACGTTTCAGCCCGTGGTCAGTGCCGCGCGGCGGACGCCAGGAGCAACCTGCGCCTTGAACCCGGCCCAATGACGCTTTGTCATAGATGAGCCCCGTCAATCACCAAAGCTAGGCGACTACACCGAATGCCCGCGAGTACCTCTGTTTGGCAGGTTCAACATTGTTGGACATCGCCCGCCGCAGTGTCATGGGGCGTTTGCTTGGTAAACTTTCGCCACCCTAAACGCGCCCACGAACACCAGCCGTCGGCCGTAATGATCACCTCGCGCCGCCGGGCGGCAAAGCTCGGGACAGCCTCTATAATCGCAAGAATATACGCAGGCTTTACCATGGCGTCTGCGCAATCGGCATCACGGTCCGAATCGCTGACCCATGGCGAAACACTGCAACAGTAACTGTGGGCGCAGGGTTTCAATCCTCCGCGTCGGCACTCCCACCGGGCATGTGGACATGCCCGGTGTGGGGCTCGGTCGGCGGATATTTCCTGAACCGCGCGGCTCCAAGTCGTTCAGCGATATGATCCTGTCCTTTCGGTACGAGGCAGGCCGTTCTGTCCAACGGCGGGCCGGACGGCGTTATTGCAGAAATTAGCCCTTCGGGAGATTCGCACGCGCCAGTTGGCAGCGTGAGTCTGCTGCACGGGCGAACCTGATCCTGCACACGACCGCACAACAAGAGGGACGTCCCGCGAACGAGGCCTCAGGCGGCGCGGACTACGGCTGATTTGACTGGACAAGGATGTGGCGTGGCCGACGAAAGAGGTGGTGCATCGCTGCTGAACGTCGGCGGCTTCCAATGCAGCAATCCCGCTCTGCGCGATTGTACTCGTGCCATTCGGGCCGCCCTTTGGCCAAACCGCCGATCTGGTGGCCGGCAGTCTGAAGATTGTCGGGCCAAAGTTGGCCGGTGGCAGCATCCTCCACCCTGAGCGGAAGCCTAAAGACGCGAGCAGTCACAACGCTCAACCCCGCGAACCGGGGCCGCTCAACTTGCTGGTGAATCGCACCCGGATCAAGGATCAGGGGTGACGGTTGGGCCGTGGCTCCAGGAGGGGCGCGCTAGCTCAATGAACAAGAATGGCCGGTCAGAAGGCATGGTGCGGATCACAGCACCTAATACCGCACCGTCCATCTGGCCATGGATACGGCCATCGGCCACATCCGGGCGTTAGGACCTGACCGCGGGCCGTGAGGGAGACGGTCCCGTGCAGCCTGACGTGTTGACACAGAGCCCAGCTGATGGACGAACGGGCACCGCGACAGGTGACTGTGCCACCGAGACCCGGTGCTGTCACAGCGCAATGATGGATAGCGGCGGCGCGGCCATAATCCCGATCGGCAGGCGCAGACGCGTTCGACAGAAAGACCGGCTTGCCGTCCGCGCCCTCAGCGGCATTCCGCAGGCGGGCAAACCCTTAGGCGGGCCAACTGCAACCACTGTGCCGGCTATCACATATGACGCCGGATCAAGGCAAACGCGCTGAGGCAAACACAATGGCCAGCGGATTAGCCGGTGCCCCCCGGGGAAAACGGCCACGATCGACATTCGCCTCACGCTTATGGACCGCTTCAACGCGCCTGGCCCTGCCTGCATCATGCGCATGACATGAGCTTGGCAAAGCCGGGAAAAATCACGCTTGGGCCGCATTCCGGCCATAACGCGATATGCTTGGCTGAAAATATCGCTTGTCATGCACCGGCCTCATTGCGTTACATCCGCTCAGATATATCGCAGACGGAGACTGTCGTGCCTGTGACACATGAACTTGCTCTTGCCGCCTGCCTTGCGATGACTGCGGCGCCGGTGCTTGCCGATGATATCACGGTCTTTGCCGCCGCAAGCCTGATCGACGCACTGGACGGCGTGGCAGCCGCATGGACCCAGGAAACGGGCAATACCGCTGTCGTGACCTATGCCGGTTCGTCCGCGCTTGCCCGACAGATTCAACAGGGCGCGCCTGCGGATATCTTCATCTCGGCCAGCGTGGACTGGATGGACGCAGTGGATTCGTCGGGCGACATGCGTCAGGGCACTCGCCGGGACCTGCTGACCAACACGTTGGTGCTGATCGCACATGGCGATGCGCAACCTGTCGCCATCGACGCCACGCTGGACCTGACGGCGATGCTGGACGGGGGGCGGCTGTCGATGGCCATGGTCGACAGCGTCCCCGCCGGCATCTATGGCAAGGCCGCGCTGACCCATCTGGGCCTGTGGGATACGGTCGCGCCGATGGTCGCGCAATCGGACAACGTGCGCAGCGCCCTGACCTTTGTCGCACGTGGAGAGGCGCCCTTGGGCATCGTCTATGCCACCGATGCGGCCGCCCAGAATGACGTCACCATCGTGGGCCGCTTTCCGGCCGACAGCCATGACCCGATCCTGTATCCCGCCGCGATCACTGCGCAATCGGACAACGACCAAGCACAGGCGTTTCTGGACTATCTGTCGTCGGACGCGGCACGGGCGATCTGGACCCGTTTCGGCTTTGCGATGCCGGAATGATCGACAGCGTGACATCCTGGCTGGGACCCGCGGAGTGGCAGGCGGTACGCCTGTCGCTGCGGGTCGGGCTGGTCGCCACGCTGGCCAGCTTGCCGCTTGGCATCCTGACGGCCTATGCGCTGGCGCGCTGGTCCTTTCCCGGCAAGCAGGTGTTGAACGGCATCGTCCACCTGCCCCTGATCCTGCCGCCCGTGGTCACCGGTTACCTGCTGCTAATCACCTTTGGGCGGCGCGGCAGCGTCGGTCAGTGGCTGGAAACCGCGGGCATCGTATTCTCGTTCCGCTGGACCGGCGCAGCGCTGGCGGCGGCGATCATGGCGTTCCCGCTGATGGTGCGCGCCATTCGCCTGGCGATCGAGGCCGTCGATCCCCGGCTGGAGGCTGCGGCAGGCACGCTGGGTGCGCGACCCGTTTGGGTGTTCGCGACCGTCACCCTGCCCCTGATCCTGCCCGGGGTGCTGGCCGGGTCGATTCTGGCCTTTGCCAAGGCTATGGGCGAATTCGGGGCAACCATCACCTTTGTGTCCAATATTCCGGGTCAGACCCAGACCGTTCCGTCGGCCATCTATGCCCTGCTGCAGGTCCCGGGCGCAGAGGCGGCGGCAGGGCGGCTGGTGCTGGTGTCCATCGTCATCGCCATGTCCGCGCTGCTGATGTCGGAATTTCTGGCCCGGCGCGTTGCCCGACGGGTGGCGGGGGCATGACGCTGCAGGTCCGCATGGCGCACCGGTTCGCGGGGTTCGATCTGGACGTCGACTTTGCCGTGCCGCCCGGATTGACGGTGCTGTTCGGCCCGTCCGGGTCGGGCAAGACGACGGTGGTGAACGCAGTCGCGGGCCTGCTGCGTCCTGATGCGGCCCGGATTACGGTCGATGACTGGGTGCTGAGCGACAGCGCCGCGCGCCGCCATCTGCCCCCCCACCGCCGCCGCCTGGGCTATATCTTTCAGGACGGGCGGCTGTTTCCGCACCTGTCCGTGCGCCAGAACCTGCTCTATGGGCGGTGGTTCGCGCCCCGTGGGGCGGTTGCGCCGGATCTTGACCGCGTGGTGCAGATGCTGGGCATCGGACCGTTGCTGACCCGCCGCCCCGGTGCTCTGTCGGGCGGAGAGAAAAGCCGCGTGGCCATTGGCCGGGCCCTGTTGGCCGCGCCGCGCCTGATCCTGGCGGACGAACCGCTGGCCGCCCTGGACGAAGCCCGCAAGGCCGAGATCCTGCCCTATTTCGAACGCCTGCGTGACGAAGGGGGCGTGCCGATCCTCTATGTCAGCCATTCCAGCGCCGAGGTCGCGCGGCTGGCCACCACCGTCGTGGCACTGCGGGCGGGCCGGGTCGCGGCCATCGGGCCGCCCGCTCAGGTCCTGGGCGATGCGGGCGCAGTCGGGGCGGACACGGCGTCGATCCTGACCGCCCGGGTGGCGTGCCATGACGCGGATGGGCTGACCCGGCTGGTCACGGCCGCGGGGCCGGTATTCGTGGCGCGGCTGGATGAGCCGCCCGGCGCGCATCTGCGCCTGCGTGTGGTGGCGCGCGATGTCATCCTGTCCCGCGACCGCCCGCAGGGGCTGTCGGCGCTGAACATCCTGGCGGGTCACATCGCCGCAATCACCCCAGAGGACGGGCCGAATGCACAGGTGGCCCTGACCGTCGGCCCTGACACGCTCACGGCGCGCCTGACGCGTCGCTCGGTTGCGGCCATGGGTCTTGCGCCGGGTCAGCCCTGCCATGCGATCCTGAAAACGGTTGCCGTGGCTGCGGGTGATATCGGCGCATCGCACGCCCCCCCGGACGAGGCCTGACCGCACAACAAAAAAACGACCAAAGGCATGGCTGCCTTTGATCGTTATGCTGTCACCGTCGATCCAGTGTGGCTGTCAGCAGATCAGCGTCTTGCCGTTGCGGCGGTGACGCTGGACCATCTGCTGCGCCTTGCCGCCGGGCACAAAGGGACGTGCAGGCTCTGACGGACCCGCGCGCAGTTCGGGGAACAGGGTGAATATTTCATCCTGTGCCGCCTGACCCAACGACTTCATCGCCTGCGGGCCGGTATAGAGCGACTCTGTCTGGGCATCGTTCGAAAAGACGATTTCGTGGCGGGCAAACAGGATATGATAATACGAAACCGTATCCACCGCGACCTCGTCGACGCCGTCAAGCGCGGTCAGCTGACGCGCGGCGACCAGGACCTCGGTGGTGCCGAACATGCGCTGCGCGATTGCCGACCGCACCAGCACCCGGTGCTGTGGTGATACCATCAGGTCGCGGCTGGGAACCCCCTGCCCCAGGGCACCCGCGCGAATGCGGACCGGACGCAGTTTGGGAGCCATCACTAGATCAACGCGGTCAAGGGTCCGTCCCCCGATCCAGCGGATCGGACGGGCACCGTTGTCACCGGTTTCGACCAGATCGCCGACGCGCAGATCCTCGACCGCGACATCGCCGTTCGGGGTGCGGATCATCGTGCCCGCGCAGAAACAAGGAATGCCCATACCGTTAAGGCGCGACGGCGTCAGGCTTTCGGGATCGACGTCCCGCATCCACAGCTCTTCGCCGTTCGGGAACGAAATGACCGCGAAATTGTCGCCGTACCTGTTCACGTCGGCGCGGATCGTGACGTCCGACAAATCAATAGGGTTGCCGTCGGCATCATGCAGGCCGCTGAGGTCCAGCACATCCGCCGCGGCGGGGTTGCCCTCGCTGTCCAGATCGCCCGCGAAACCGAACCCGCGAATGGTGTCCTGGCCAAAGCCGTCGGTCAGCACCAGCGTATCGACCTCGCCATCGGCGCGGCTGACCGCGGCGAACAGATCGCCGTTCATCGAGATCTCGTCGTTGCCCAGACCGCCGATGATCGTATCCGCGCCCCAACCGCCTTCAAGCGTGTCGTTGCCGTCGCTGCCGATCACCAGATCGTCGCCGTAATCGGCAAAAACCCGATATCCGTCAACGCCTGCTGCCGATCCGTCGATGACATCGTTGCCGCCGCCTGTCCGCAGGTTCTCCATGTTCAGGAACCGAAGATGGCCTTCGACGCCGCCCAACGCATCAATGTCACCCGACGCCGAACTGTCCAGAACGACATGCACACCAGCCGATGACCCGTCCGCACTGGCCGGGGCGGATTGCCACGCATTCAGGGTATTGTACCCGGTTCCGCCGTCGTACAGATCGTTCCCGATGGCCTCGTCGCTGCCGCCGTTCCCCCAACGATAGCCGTCGTCGCCACCCTCGCCATAGGCGATGTCATCGCCGCCACCGGTCTCGATGACGTCATTGCCTTCGCCGCCATAGACGATGTCATCGCCCCCACCGCTTTGGATATAGTCGGTGCCCGCGCTGCCGATGATGGTGTCGTTTCCGTTGCCGGAGTACAGACGGATCCCGACCTCGTGGTTGGGACCGTCGACATACAGAATATCGGCGCCCGATGCGTCGACAGTGTGATTGCCGTCGCCCAGAAACACGCGTTCGATCCCCTGGAACTCCAGCGTGTTCCCGTTCGAATCGGTAACCGCCCCCGCCTCTGTCGAGGAATAGGTGACCGTCATGTCGGCACCGTTACCCATGTTCAACGCAAGGGTGTCGCCGCCATTGTGGTTGTAGGGATCGAACGTATAATTTTCCGACCCGGTCATGCCGGAGACATATTCTCCGTCATAGACAGGAACATGCCCATCGCCGCCGATGTACAGGTCGTGATCGCCGCCCATGGGCGACCCGTTCCACATCAGGGCGTCGGCACCCTCGCCGCCATCGACCGTGTCGCTGCCGCGGCCTCCGTCAATGGCGTCGTTGCCGTCCAGGCCGCGAATGCTGTCGTTACCGGCACGGCCCGCGATCTGGTCGGCGTCGGCCGTACCCTCGATCGTGTCGTCACCCGAAGTTCCGGAAAAATCTGCGGCCATCGAACGCCCCTACAATATCACTGGTTCTTTCACATGCGACGGATCGCCATGGGCTTTTGCCCGGCGATTCGTACCCGTCGGCTTTTGATGGTTTAGTCCATAAGGCTGCCCAATTAAGAGTTGTCCTTTTCTACAGGCCCCGGACGGCCTGTCGGGCAGACGTCACGATGACAGATGCGTGGGGAAACTGTCGCGACGGATGCCCAGCTGATTCAGGCTGGCATCGGTGGGGCGGCGATGAGCACGGACCGCGCGGGCCGCCTCCAGGCTGGCGCCAAACGTGTCCAATGCTGACAGGATGCGGTTCCATGCGGTGCGCAGGGTGGTCATGTCGATCTCTCTTTCCGTCATCGGGTGACGCAAAGGATATCGGGTCCGGCCATGCGTTCCGCAACGCATCGCCCCGGAAACCCAGCCCTGCGCAGGGCGCATGCCCCCGACCCGCCACCGGGCCGGGGGCATTGATCAATCCTCGTCGGAAGCCATCTGGCTGAGAACCTGGCCCTTGCCGCGGATGCGCATGATCATCGGCACGATCAGCGCGAATGCCGCCACGGCGATCAGGCCCGCCGATACCGGGGTCGAGATCAGCGTGGTGACGTCGCCCTGGCTGATCGACAGCGCGCGGCGCAGCTGCTGTTCGGCCATAGGTCCCAGGATCAGGCCCACGACGACCGGCGCGATGGGGTAACCGTGAAGCCGCATCAGATAGCCCATGATGCCAAAGATCAGCAGCATCGACAGTTCGATCGGCGATGGGTTGGCCCCGATCGTGCCCAGCGTGGCAAAGCACAGGATGCCCGCATACAGCCACGGCCGCGGGATGGTCAGCAACCGCACCCACAGCCCGATCAGCGGCAGGTTCAGGATCACCAGCATCACGTTGGCGATCAGCAGCGACGCGATCAGGCCCCAGACCAGATCCGGGTTGGTGACGAACAGCAACGGTCCGGGCTGCAGGCCGAATTGCTGGAATCCGGCCAGCATGATCGCCGCGGTCGCCGTCGTGGGCAGGCCCAGGGTCAACAGCGGCACCAGCGTGCCTGCGGCGCTGGCGTTGTTGGCGGCCTCGGGTCCGGCGACGCCCTCGATCGCGCCGTGGCCGAATTCCTCGGGGTGCTTGGCGGCGCGTTTTTCGGCGGCATAGGACAGGAAGGTGGCGATGTCGGCGCCCCCCGCCGGCATGGCGCCGATGGGAAAGCCGATGAAGGTGCCGCGCAGCCACGGCTTCCACGACCGTTTCCAGTCGTCGCGCGTCATCCAGACCGAACCCTTGACCGCGATGACCTTGTCATCGGCACCATAGCGGTTGGCGGCGACGATCATCGCCTCGCCCACGGCGAACAGGGCCACGGCCAGCGTGGTGACCTCTATCCCGTCCAGCAACTGCGGGACGCCGAAATCAAGTCGGGCCTGACCGGTCAGCTGGTCGATGCCGACCAGGGCCAGCGCCAGCCCGATGAACAACGAGATCAGCCCCTTGCGCGCGCTGTCGCCGAATGCGGACGACACGGTGACAAAGGCCAGCACCATCAGCGCGAAGTATTCACGCGGCCCGAATGTCAGGGCCAGTTTCACCACGGTGGGCGCAACAAAGGCCAGCAGCAGCGTGGCGATCAAGCCCGCGACGAACGACCCGATGGCGGCGGTGGCCAGCGCCGGCCCGCCGCGTCCGGCGCGGGCCATCTTGTTGCCCTCCAGCGCGGTCACGATGGAGGCGCTTTCGCCGGGCGTGTTCAGCAGGATCGACGTGGTCGACCCGCCATACATGCCGCCGTAATAGATGCCCGCGAACATGACCAGCGACCCCGCAGGGTCCAGCCCATAGGTGATGGGCAGCAACAGCGCCACGGTCAGCGCAGGCCCGATGCCGGGCAGCACGCCCACGGCGGTGCCCACGGTCACGCCGATCAGCGCGTACATCAGGATCATCGGGTCGCTGGCGACCATCAGGCCCTGGAACAGGTATCCGAACGTCTCCATCCCCTAGCCCCCCGTGATCAGGCGTTCCAGCGGACCCGCCGGAAGGCTGAGGTTCAGCAGCTGGGAAAAGACCACATAGATCGTGCCGGTGAAGACCAGCCCGATGGGCAGGGTCAGCGCCAAATTGCGCTTGCCAAAGGCCCGCGCGGTGGCCGCGAACAGCAGCGCCGTCGCAATGACGAACCCCGCCCTGTCCAGCAATGCCAGCTGTGCGGCCAGACCGCCGATGATCCAGGCGATGGGCGCGGGGTCCTGTGCAGGACGCGCCGCCGGTGCATCGCGGAACGCCGCGACGACCGTCCAGACGGACAGCGCCAGCAGCGCCCACGCGATCCAGCGCGGGACGTCGGCAGGGCCGACGCCGGAATAGCCCCGGCTTTCCGGCAGCGTGGCCACGTCGCGGAAGATGATGACCGCGATCAGCGCCAGCACGGCCGCCACGGTCAGCGCCGCCCCGTCGGGGCGGCGTCTCGTGTCCGGGGCAGTCGTCATTCGACCAGCCCGATGTCCTTGAGGATCGATGCGGTCGTGGTGACATCCTCGTCCAGTTGGGCGCGGAAGTCGTCGCCTGCCAGATAGGTGTCGGCCCAGCCTTTGGTGGTCAGCGCCTCCTGCCAGGTGGCCGATTGCACCATCGTCTCGATGTCGGCGGCAATCGCGGCCTCATCCTCGGGGGACAGTCCGGCGGGGGCGGCGACCATGCGCCAGTTCTGCAGCACGACGTCCAGACCGACCTCGGTCAGGGTGGGGGCGTCGACGCCCTCGATCCGCTCCTCCGAGGTGACGGCCAGGATGCGCAGCGTTCCGGCATCGGCCTGTGGCTTGAACTCGCCAAGGCTGGAGATGCCCGCGGTCACCTGACTGCCCAGAATCGCGGCCAGCGCCTCTCCGCCGCCGGAATAGGCGATATAGTTGATCGTGGTCGGGTCGACCTCTGCGGCATTGGCCAGCAGGCCGACCGCGATGTGGTCCGCGCCGCCTGCCGAACCGCCAGCCCAGCTGACGGAACCGGGATCGGCCTTCAGCATCTCGACCAGCTGGTTGATGTCGGTGATCTCGGACGCGGTGGGCACCACGATCGCCTCGTACTCGCCGGTCAGGCGGGCGATGGGCGTCACGTCGGCCAGCGACACGGGCGATGCGTTGGTCAGGATCGCGCCGACCATGACATAGCCGCCCACGATCAGCTGGTCCGCCTGCCCCGAGGTCGCGGACGCGAACTGTGCCAGACCCACGGTGCCGCCAGCGCCCGGCACGTTCTGGACCTGCACGGACTCGGAAATGCCCTCGGCCTGCAGAACCTCCTGCATGGTGCGGGCGGTCTGGTCCCAGCCACCGCCGGGCGCGGCGGGCGCCAGGATGGTGTAATCGGTGGCCAGCGCCGGAACGGTCAGGGCCGCGGTGAACAGGCCCGCAAGAATTGCGTGTTTCAAGATAGTCCTCCCCATTGGCCGGGCCTCCACCCGGCAATGGGCATCCTGACACGCCAACCTGTCACAAAGCTGACATCGGCGTGATCATTCGTCGGACGCATCCGGCGGGGACAGTGCCTGCTGCCACCGGGCGATCAGGCGGGCGCGGCGCGACTGGTCCAGATAGGCCAGCAGGCCGGGGCTGATCGCCACCGGGCGCAGCTGCGCGCCCAGTGCCGGGGGCATGCCGCCCGTGCCCGACGACACCTCCAGGCTGACAGCAGGAAGGCGCAGTTCCTCGGCCAGAATGGTCTGGCCTTCGCGCGACATCAGGAAGGCCAGAAAGGCCGCGCCCAGATCGGGCCGCGCCGCTGCGCGAGGCACCAGCGCCACACGCGACACGACCACGGTGAAATCGCGCGGCAACAGCAGGCCCACGTTGGGTTCCTGCCGCGCTCGGTCCGCGGCATAGGACCCCAGGATGTTGTACCCCACCGCCAGCCGCCCGTCGGCCACCCGGTCCAGGATCTCGCGCGATGTCGCGAACTGCTGGACGCCCGCGCGGCCCATCGCCTGCCCAAGGTTCCAGATGTCAAAGAAATGTTCCTGATCGCGGGCCAGGAACAGATAGCCCACCCCCGACAGCGCGATGTCATAGGTGCCGATGCGCCCCTGCACCCCCGCACCACCATGGTCCAACCAGTCCAGCAGTTCGAACCGGGTGGCGGGGGGCGGGCGGTCGCGGAAACTGGGCTTGTGATAGACCAGCACGGCGGGTTCGAACGTGATCGCATAGGCGGTGTCGCGCCAGTTCGCCCATCGCGGCCAGCCCGGGGATGATGGCGTGGGCACCGCCTGCGCATAGCCGTCATTGGCCAGCTTGATCTGCAGATCCATCGCGGATGAAAACGCCAGATCCGCGGTGGTGCCGCCGGCATCCGTCTCATCGGTGATGCGTGAAAAGATCTGTCCGGTCAGCAGGTCCTGATATTCGACGGCGATGTCGGGGTTCAGTGCCTGGAACCCCTCGATCAGGGGGCGGGCCAGATCCTCGTCCAGCGACATGTACAAACGCAGGGGCCCCTCCTGCGCCCCCGACGGCGCGACAAAGCGTACCGTATCCGCCCGCGCCGCCCCCGCGACGACCGTCAGGATCAGCGCAAGGTGGAACAGGCGGGGAATCATGCGCGGCAGCATGGCGCATCGTGGCACCCCCCGCCCTGCCGGACAAGCGACCCTTGCCTGCCCTGCCCGCGCGGCCCTAAGATCGCCACCGGGGGGACGGGTGATGCGCATTCTGCTGGTCGAGGACAACGCGGCACTGGCCGACGGGCTGGTGCAGCTGTTGGCCGGGGCCGGGCATGCGGTCGATCACGTCGACGATGGCGCCTCGGCCGAGGCGCTGATCGCGGCGGAACGGTTCGATCTGGTGATCCTGGACCTGAACCTGCCGCAGATGGACGGGCTGGAGGTGTTGCGCCGGATGCGCACCCGCCGCGACCCGGCGGCGGTGATGATCCTGACCGCCCGCGGCACCCCCGAGGAACGCGTCCGCGGTCTGGACCTGGGGGCCGACGACTATATGGTCAAGCCGTTCGAGATCACCGAATTCGAGGCCCGCGTCCGGTCCCTGCTGCGCCGTCAGGCGGGACTGCGCGCGGCCGAGGTGACGATCGGCGGCGTCATGCTGGACCTGACCGCCCGCCGTTTTCTGGCCGAAGGACAGCCGATGGACCTGCCCGCCCGCGAACACGCCCTGCTGGAACTGCTGTTCATGCGCGCCGGCAAGGTTGTCCCCAAGGAAACCATCATGCAATCCATGACCTCGCTGGACGACACGCTGTCGGACAATGCGATCGAACAATATGCCAGCCGCCTGCGCCGCAGGCTGGCCCCCCATGGGGTGCACCTGCGCACCGCGCGGGGCATCGGCTATTACATCGACAAGGGCGTCTGAACGCCGATGGGATCGCTGCGCCGCCGCCTGCTGGCCTGGCTGCTGGTGGCCACGGCGGCGTTGGGCACGCTGGCGCTGGCCGACACCTGGTCCGAGGCCGTATCCACCGCGCGCGCTGTGTCCGACCGCGTGCTGACCGGATCGGCGCTGGCCATCGCGGAACGGGTGACGGTGGGCGACGACGCTGACCTTCAGGCCGACATCCCCTATTCCGCGCTGGAGATGCTGACCTCGACCGCGCAGGACAGCGTGTTCTATCGCGTCGACGGGCCGGGCGGGTTCATGACCGGCTATGCCGACCTGCCGCTGGCGGAACCGGATGTGGACGGCGTGGGCTATGCCGATGCCGATTTCGCGGGCGCGCCGATCCGGGTCATCACCTTGGCGCGCACCGTGTCGACGGGCATCACATCGATCCCGTTCCGGGTGACGGTCGCGGAATCCAAGCTGGCGCGAAACCAGCTGTCGCAGGCGATCCTGCTGCGGTCGGCCGCACGTCTGGCGCTGATGATCTGCGGGGCGGCGGCGATCATCTGGATCGCGGTGCCACTGGCGCTGCGACCGCTGAACAGGCTGGGCGACGCGATCAGCGCGCGGGCGGCAGACGACCTGTCCCCCCTGCCCGCCGATGTCCCCCAAGAGGTCCAGGGCCTGGTCGAGGCGATGAATTCCTTCATGGTGCGACTGGACACAGCGCTGTCGGCGCTGCGCAATTTCACCGGCAATGCCAGCCATCAACTGCGCACGCCGCTGGCGGTGATCCGCACCCAGCTGACGCTGGCACAGCGCGCGGGCGATGCGCAGGCCGCGCAGTGCGCGGTGGCCAAGGGCGACGCGGCCCTGGCCGATGCCGAACGCATCCTGGCGCAATTGCTGCTGCTGGCGCGGGTCGATGCGGCGGCTGGCCATCCGATGGTCGCGCCGCTGGACGCCCACGCCCTGGCGCGCGACCTGACCGGCGATATGATTCCGCGCGCCGCCGGTGCCGGGATCGACCTGGGGTATGACGGACAGCCCGTCACCATCCGCGCCGAACCCGTCCTGCTGGCCGAGGCGCTGAAGAACCTGATCGACAACGCGCTGGCCTATGCCGGTCGCGGGGCAGTGGTCACGGTCCGCGTGGACCTGTGCGACGGCGTTGCGGTGATCGCGGTCGAGGATGACGGGCCAGGCATCGCCGCCCCGGCAATCGACCGGCTGATATCACGCTTTGCCCGCGGTGCATCGGCCGAGGCGCGACCCGCAGGCACCGGCCTGGGCCTGTCCATCGTGACCGAGATCGCACAGCTGTTCGGCGGCTCCCTGCGGCTGCGCGCGGGCGCGGACGGGCGCGGCCTGCGGGCCGAACTGCACCTGCCGGTCGCATGACGCACACCGCACGCAACACGTGACCGACATGTTCCATGCGCCGCCTCGGGACGGGGCCGTACTGTGTCGTCGCAATGGTCACCCGGCTGGATCTGGCCGTGTCGTGCGGGGTGGCGCTGATGACACCCCATGCGTACCGGTGTTTCCGGTCCAACGCGCGTGCGTCGGGGCGCGGAACGGGGCGGGCGAATGTGACGGCCTGTTTGTCGTCAGGGCGATGCCGGATGATGGGTATCGTCACGGTCGCCATGCGACCGGATCATCCATCGGACCTTGCCGCCTCTGGTCCGGGCGATGATCGCCATCGGTGTCACCGCACCTCATGCACAGTCGTGATTGGGCCAGCATCCGGCGACCATCACACCATGCGGAACGCTGATGCACCCGGCAACCCCATCCTGCAGCCGCCGCGCAGGTTACGGTTGCCGGTCGCAATGATCGTCATGGCCGCACCTGAACGGCAGACCCCGACGCCCGGTTTGTACCATCTGAACGGGTCTGCATCGGCCATTACCGTTGTGTCATCCACGGGGTGTATGAACCCATGCTGCAGGAGATTGTTGAATGAACACACGATCATGCCATCTGTCAGCATCCATATCGGGGTCGTCGAGCCGGTCGCGTGCCGGCGCACCATGGACAGGCCGTTAACCTTGACAGGCCGTGCAGCGCGGTGATGCTACTGCTCCCGACATGGGAACGCCGCCTGCACGGTTCGGGGTCAGGATGAACCCCGCCGCGTGTATCGTCCCGGAAAGGTCCGGGCCTCAAGGAGACATGACCGAATGAGCCCCCTGTGCAACCCTCCCCTGTGGCTGGCCCTGCCGGTGGCGGCGCTGGTGATGCCGGGGGCGGCCCCGATGTCAGGCATGGCCGCCGGGTCCCTGCAGCCCACGGCAGACAATGTCCGCGCCGATCCCGGGCGTGCCGCATGAGCCGGTTTCCCGACCACGAGCCCGGCCCGCGCCCCGCACCGCGCCCGCTGGTCACCGACCTGTCGGCGGCACGCTGGCTGTTGCTGGGCATCCTTGCGGCGTCGATCTATTTCTTTCACGGCTTCCTGATCCCGGTCCTGGCGGCGACGATCATCTGCGTGGCCAGCTGGCGCATCCGCGTCCGCATCGCACAGCGGACAGGGCCGACCTGGGCCGCGACGCTGCTGGTGGTGGCGATCCTGTGCATTCTGGTCGTGCCCCTGCTGATGGCGCTGACCTATGCCGCGGCGGAACTGCGGGTCTGGATCATGTGGGCGGGCAACGTGAACGCCACGGGCGAGGCAACGCCCGCCTGGATCGCCGACATCCCCCGCGTCGGCCCCTGGCTGGACCTGCAATGGAGCACCTATGTCGGCCAGCCAGGTGCGATCAGCCAGCTGGTTCAGGCGGTCACCGGGTCGAACATCTATTCCGTCTATCGCGGCATCCTGACGGCAGGATCGACCGCGTTCCAACTGGCACTGACCCTGCTGTTCACGCTGATCGCGCTGTTCGTGTTCTATCGCGACGGGGAACGCATCGTGGTCCAGCTGGACCGCGTGGGCGCGCGCATCCTGCCGGGACGCTGGTCGCACATGTCGCGCGTCGTTCCCGCCACGATCAGCGCCACCGTCACCGGCATGACCCTGATCGCCATTACCGAAGGGGTGATCCTGGGCACGGCCTATTGGCTGGCGGGGGTGCCTTCTCCGGTCTTTTTCGGGGTGGTGACAGGTTTCATGGCGTTGGTCCCCGGGGGGGCGCCGCTGTCGTTCACGCTGATCTCGGTCTATCTGGGGTTCAGCGGATCGCCGGTCGCGGGTGCGGCGTTGTTCGTCTGGGGCACCGTAGAGCTGTTCGTCGTCGACAAGACCATCCGCCCCATGCTGATCGGCGGGCCGGTCAAGCTGCCGTTTCTGGCGACGTTCTTTGGCCTGATCGGCGGGATCAAGACGATGGGGCTGGTGGGCCTGTTCGTGGGCCCGGTCCTGATGGCGCTGTTGATGTCGATCTGGCGCGAATGGCAGCGGGACGTGGCGCAGACCGCCCCGCCGCCGCCCGGCCCCGTTGACCCCTAGTCCTGCGCGCGCAGGACCCGTGCGGGACGCGCGGCCAGCGGGCGCCACGCGAACGCCAGACCCGCGACGACGGTGGCGATGATGCCCCCCGCCACGATCGGCAGCGCCGATCCCGCGTCGAACCGATAGGGCACGTCCATCACCCACCGGCTGACCGCCCATCCCGCCAGCCCGCCACCCAGCAACGCGACCAGACCCGCCGCGGCCCCCATCAGCACCGACCGCAACGCGAAACTGCCCAGGATCAGCGCGCGTGATGCGCCAAGCGTCTTGAGGACCGCGGCCTCATAGACGCGGGCGCGTTCACCCGCCGCGGCCGCCCCGATCAGCACGACAAAGCCCGTGACCAACGTGGCCCCCGCGGCCCATGCCACCGCCGCCGCAATGCCTGCCAACGCATCGGACGCGCGGGCGATCGCCTCGGCCACGGGAACGGCGGTGATGTTGGGAAAGCGGTTGCCCAGATCACGCAGGATCTGGGCCTCGGCCGCAGGGTCGGCATGGACGGTGGCGATATGGGTGTGCGGCGCGCCCGCCAGCGCGGCGGGGTTCAGCGCCATGACGAACCCGATCCCCGCATCGCTGAAATCGACCACGCGCAGGTTGGCGATGGTCGCAGTGATGTCGCGGCCCAGAATGTTGACGGTGACGGTGTCACCCAGGTCCAGGCCGATCTCTGTCGCGATTTCGTCGGACAGGCTGACCAGCGGGGGACCGGCGTAATCCTCGGGCCACCATTCGCCCCGCGTGATCCGCGTCCCCGGCGGCGGGGTCGCGGCATAGGTGATGCCACGGTCGCCGCGCAGCACCCAGTGGTCGCCCGCGACCTCCCGCGCCGGGCGGTCGTTCAGGCCGGTGACGATGCCGCGCAGCATCGGCGCGGTCTGGACGTCACCCACCAGCGGATCGTCCCGCAGGCGGGCCAGGAACGGGTCCAACTGGTCGGGCTGAATGTCCAGAAAGAAATAGCTGGGCGCGCGTTCGGGCAGTTCGGTTGCGATGGCCTGTCGCAGGTTCGACGACACCTGCCCCACCGCCGCCAGCACCGTCAGGCCCAGCCCCAGGGACAGGATCACCGACAACGCCTCGTTCCGCGGCCCACCGATGGCCGCCAGCGCCAGCCGCAGCGCGGGCCGCCCCCGTGCCACCCGCGCGCCGCCCCGCGCCGCGCGCCGCACCAGCGCCGCCGCCCCGGCCAGCACGACAAAGGCCGCCAGCACGCCCCCCGCCATGCCAAGCGTCAGCCCCCACAGCCCCGAAAACAGCGCCGCGGCCCCGACCAACGCGACCAGCGCCGCGGCGATCAGCACCAAAAACCGACGTTCGGGCCAGCCCCCGGATCCGTCCGCATCGCGAAACAGCGTCGCCGCACGGATGCGCCGGGTGCGCGCCAAAGGCCACAGCGCAAAGATGAACGCCGTCAGCACGCCATAGACCGCCGCCTGTGCCAACGGCCCCGGATAGACGCCAAAGACCGCAGGCACCGGCAGGCGCGCCGTCAACAGCGGCGCCAGCGCCAGCGGCACCAGCGCCCCCAGGATCAGCCCCGCCGCCACACCGAGCGCGGTGACCGCCCCGATCTGCAGCAGATAGACCTGAAAGATCGTGCGCCCCGACGCGCCGAATGTCTTGAGCACGGCGATGGTCTCGGTCTTGCGCGCCAGATGGGCCCGCACCGCCGCCGATACGCCCACCCCGCCCACGGCCAGCCCGGTCAGCCCGACCAGCACCAGGAATGCACCGATGCGGTCGACGAAACTGTCGATGCCCGGCGCGCCGCGGCGGCTGTCGCGCCAGCGCCCGCCGCTGTCGGGGAACGCCGCACGCCAGTCGGCCCGCAGCGCGTCCAGATCGGTCCCCGGCGGCAGCGCCAGACGATAGTTGCTGTCATAGAGCGTCCCCGCACCCAGCAGGTCGCTGTCCGCCAGCGCCGCGCGCAGGACCAGCGTCCGGGGGCCAAAGCCAAAGCTGGCCGCACCCGCGTCCGGTTCGGTGACCAGCCGCGCGGTCAGCACGAAATCCTGTGTCCCAAGGCGGAACACGTCGCCCGGCGCCAGCCCCAGCCTGTCGGCCAGCAGCGGCGCCATGACCCCGCCCGGCAGGCCCTGCGGCGTCGGCCCCAAGGCCTGGGACAGCGGCAGGGGCGGGTCCAGCACCGCCTGCCCCAGCAGGGGCCAGGCCGCGTCAACGCCCTTGACCTGGGTCAGCGCGCGCTCCGAGGTATCGCCCTGCCCGACCACGGCCATCGACCGGAAATCGACAATTTCCGAAACAGCGGTCGCGCGATCCTCCAGCCAGTCCCGTTCCTCTGCGGTGGCGAACCGATAGGTCAGCTGAACCTCGGCATCGCCGCCCAGCAGGATCGCGCCCTGCGACGTCAGCCCCGCCTGGATCGCCGCGCGCACCGACCCGACGGCAGCGATGGCCGCCACGCCCAGGGCCAGACAGGTCAGCAGCACCCAGAAACCCCGCCAGCCCCCGCGCAGATCGCGCCGCGCCAATCGAACCGCCAGCGCCAGGCTCATGCCGCGCCCTCGGTGGCCAACCGGCCATCGGCAAGACGGATCACCCTGTCACACCGCTGCGCCAGATCGGGGTCGTGTGTGACCAGCACCAGCGTCGCACCATGATCGGCGCGCAGCCCGAACAACAGGTCCATGATCGCCTGTCCCGTCGTCCCGTCCAGGTTGCCGGTGGGTTCGTCCGCCAGCAGGATCCCCGGGCGCGGCGCCGCAGCGCGGGCCAGCGCCACGCGCTGTTGTTCGCCGCCCGACAGCTGTGCGGGGTAATGGTCACATCGTGCGGCCAACCCCACCCGGTCCAGCTCGGCCGCGGCGCGGTCGAATGCGTCGGTCGCGCCCGCCAGTTCCAACGGCGTCGCGACATTTTCCAGCGCAGTCATCGTGGGGATCAGGTGGAAGGATTGGAACACCACCCCCATATGGGACAGACGAAAGCGCGCCAGCGCATCCTCGTCCAGCGCGGTCAGATCCTGGCCCATCGCCTGAACGAGGCCGCCCGTGGCGCGTTCCAGACCGCCCATCAGCATGAGGAGCGACGACTTGCCCGACCCCGAAGGACCCACCAGCCCGACCGTCTCTCCGCGTTCGACCTGCAGCGACAGCCCGCGCAGGATCGGCACCGGCCCGGCATTGCCCTGCAACGTCAGATGCGCATCGCGCAGGCGGATCACGGGGTCGGCCATCAGGGTCATCCTTGATCAGGGTCGTGGTTTGGCCGCACGATATGGTCGCCCCGCCCGCGATGGCAACCGCCTGACCGCCACGCTGGCGGCGCTGGCGGTCACGGTCGCGGCATCATGGGCAGCCCCTGCTGACGCAGAGACGCTGCGCCTGACCGCAATGGGCGACAGTCTGACGCAGGGATACGGCCTGCCGCAGGATCAGGGGTTCGTGCCGGTGCTGCAGGCGTGGCTGCAGGATCGGGGGCATGACGTGGCGGTGACGAATGCAGGCGTGTCGGGCGACACCACGGCGGGGGGTGCTGCGCGCATCGACTGGACGCTGGCGGACGCGCCCGACGCGATGATCGTGGCGCTTGGCGGAAACGACCTGCTGCGCGGGATCGACCCGGCCGCCAGCCGCGCGAACCTGTCGGCCATTCTGGACAAGACGCAGGCGGCGGGCGTGCCTGTCCTGTTGGCGGGCCTGCCCGCGCCGGGCAATTACGGCCCCGATTTCAAGCGCGATTTCGAGGCCATGTATGTGGACCTGGCCGCCGAATACGACGCCGTGCTGGTCCCCGATTTCCTGGGGCCGGTCGGCGAAAAGGCCGCCCAGGGTTTGTCCCTGAGCGACCTGATGCAGGACGACCGCATCCACCCCAACGCGCGCGGCGTCGAACAGATCGTGGAGGCGATCGGCCCCCGGGTCGAAGAGTTACTGACCCGCGCGGATCAGTAACGGCCGGCCATCTCGGGCAGGGACAGCGGGCGCAGCTTGTCGGCGTTTCCGGCGGTGCCGAAGGCCTCGAACCGGTCGCGGCAGACCTGGGCCATCATCGCCATCGCGGGCTTCAGATAGGCGCGCGGGTCGAATTCAGCGGGGTCCTGGGCCATCACGCGGCGGATCGCGGCGGTCATGGCCAGGCGATTGTCGGTGTCGATGTTCACCTTGCGCACGCCATGGCGAATGCCGCGCTGGATTTCCTCGACCGGGACGCCCCAGGTGGGGCGAATGTCGCCGCCATGCGCGTTGATGATCGCCTGCAGGTCCTCGGGGACCGAACTGGACCCGTGCATCACCAGGTGGGTGTTGGGCAGGCGGCGGTGAATCTCCTCGATCACGTGCATGGCCAGAATGTCGCCATCGGGCTTTCGGGTGAACTTGTAGGCGCCATGGCTGGTGCCCATCGCGATGGCCAGCGCGTCCACGCCGGTATCCTCGACGAACCGCACGGCCTCGTCGGGGTCGGTCAACAGCTGATCCTCGGACAGCTTGCCCTCGGCGCCGTGGCCGTCCTCGGCGTCGCCCATGCCGGTCTCAAGGCTGCCCAGCACGCCCAGCTCTCCCTCGACCGACACGCCGCAGGCATGGGCCATTTCGGTCACGCGGCGGGTAATGTCGGCATTATAGGCATAGTCGGCAGGCGTCTTGCCGTCCGATTTCAGCGACCCGTCCATCATCACCGACGTGAACCCGTTCTGGATCGCGGTCGCACAGGTCTCCAGCCCGTTGCCGTGGTCCAGATGCATGCAGATCGGAATGTCGGGATAGGCCCGCGCCAGACCCGCGATCAGACCAGCCAGCACCGCATCGTTGGCATAGGCGCGCGCGCCGCGGCTGGCCTGCAGGATCACCGGGCTGCGGGTGGCATGCGCCGCCTGCATGACCGACAGGCCCTGTTCCATGTTGTTGATGTTGAAGGCCGGCACGGCATAGCTGTGCTCGGCGGCGTGATCCAGCAGTTGTCGCAGGGTGATCATGGCCATGGGCGTTATCCTCTGAGGGCAATATGCAGCGCGTCGATCTCGTCGGACGCGCCAAAGAAAAGGGGTGTGAAATCGTGCAGGCCGCGTGGCGTGCGGTCCAAAATCGGGCCATGCCCGTCGGTCGCGCGGCCCCCCGCCTGTTCGATCAGAAAGGCGATGGGCACGCATTCATAGATCAGCCGCAACCGGCCATCGCCATATCCGGGCCGCGCATCGGCGGGGTACAAAAACGCGCCCCCCTTCAGCAGGATGCGGTGCAATTCGCCCACGGCGGCGGCCAGCCAGCGCATGTTGAAATCGCGGCCGCGCGGACCGTCGCAGCCCGCGCGCAGGTCGCGGGCCCAGCCCTGCAGCCCCGGCGCCCAGTGCCGCTCGTTCGACGCGTTATACGCGATGGTCGAAGCCTGGGGTTTCAACCGCAGATCCCGACGGCTGATGCGGAACGCATCGGCCTCTGCGTCCCAGGTCGCGACATGGACGCCCGCACCCGTGGACCAGCCGAAATCGACCGAATGGCCAAAGGACGCGTATCCCGCCGCGACAACCGCGCGGCCCGTGCGCGCGAACCCCTGCGGGTCGGCAGGCAGGATGCTGAACAGCATCCCCAGGGGCGCGCCGATGCCGATGCTGCCCGACCCGTCGATCGGGTCGATCGCCACGTCGAACGCCCCGTCGGGGTTCAGCGCGATGATGTCGTCGGCCTCTTCGGACAGGACCTGACGCACGCCCGCCGCGCGCAGGACGACGATCATGTGGTCATGCGCCGCGATGTCCAGCGCCTTTTGCTTGTCGCCGCTGTCGTTCGTGCCGACGACGGCCTCGGGGTCGCCATGCAGGCGGCCCGCCGCCAGACGCGCGGCCAGCGGTGGCAGCGCGCGGGCGATGGCCGCCACGATGGCCGACGCGCCGTCACGCGCCAGCAGGTCGTCCAGCAGCGGCCCGGTGGCGGGCCCGTCAGTCGGCAGGCGCAGCATCAGCGTTGCGCGTATTTGGCGCCGACGGCGTCGATCGCGTCGACATTGCCCGCCGATTTGCCGTTGCGGTCAAAGTTTTCCGTCTGTGCCAGCCAGGCATCGGCGATGGTCTTGGCGACCTCGGCCCCGATGACGCGGGCGCCCATGGTGATGATCTGCGCGTCGTTCGACAGCGCGGCGCGCTCGGCGGAATAGGTGTCATGCGTCAGCGCGGCGCGGATGCCCGGCACCTTGTTGGCGGCGATGCAGACGCCGATGCCCGTGCCGCAAACCAGAATGGCGCGGTCATAGGTGCCGTCCATCACCTGGCTTGCGACCCGGTCCGACAGGGTGGCATAGAACGCGTCGGGGCCGTCGTCCGTGCGGCTGATCTCCGATACATCGAACCGGTCCTTAAGGTGGTCGGCCAGCACCTTTGCCAGACCCTCACCCGCGCTGTCGCCCGCGATTGCCAGTTTCATGCGTTCTCTCCGATGGTTGCGGCGCAGCGCGCCAGAATGTCCAGATAGCCGGCCACGTCCCAGGCCGACCGCCCGATGAACAGCCCGTCGATATGCGGGCAGGCGATCAGTTCCGCGCAGTTGCCCGGATTGACCGACCCGCCGTAAAGGCAGGGCACACGACGCCCCAGCACGTCCCGGGCGACCGCGATGATTTCGGCCTGCCGCGCGTCGGCATAGTCCGACGTCGCGGGAATGCCGTTCGCACCGATGGCCCAGACCGGCTCATAGGCCAGCAGGATCGTCGCGTCGGACCCGGCCACGGGTTCCAGCGCGGCGCGGACCTGCGCCTCCAGCACCTGCGACGCACGACCCGCCTCGCGTTCGGCCAGCGTCTCTCCGATGCAGATCAGCGGGATCAGGCCGTGGCGGACGGCGGCGGCGGTCTTGAGGCCAACCGTCGCGTCGGTTTCGCCGAAATGTTCGCGGCGTTCGCTGTGACCCAGTTCGACGATGTCCAGCCCGCAATCGGTCAGCATCGCGGGGCTGATTTCCCCCGTCCAGGCGCCCGCGTCGTCCCAATGCATGTTCTGTGCGCCGACCTTGACGTCGGTGCCCGACAGCGCGTCCGCCACCTGACGGCAGGCGGTGAATGGCGGGATCACGAAGCGCTGGATGCCCGCCGGGGCCGGTGTGCCGCGCAACCCGTCCGCGAATGTCATCGCCTGGGCCAGGGTCTTGTTCATCTTCCAGCTGGTGCCGATCCAGAATTGGGTCATGCGGGGTCCTTTGCAATGGTCAGCGCGATGCCCGCGCGGTCGATCGCGGCGCGATCTTCGGGTGCAGGGGGCGCGTCGGTGATGATGGCATCGAATTCGGTCAGATCGGCCAGCGCGTGCAGCGCGCTGCGGCCGAACCGGGCGTGGTTGACCATCAGCACGCTGCGTTCAGCGGCCGCCATCATCGCACGTTTGGCCCGGACCGCGTTGTCGTCCATGTGGAACGCCCTGAGCCCCGCCACCGCCGGGGTCGAGATGAACGCCAGATCGGCATGCAGCCCGGCCAGCGCGCTTTCCGTGACCATGCCGAAAAAGCCGTTGAACTTGGCGCTGTAGATGCCGCCAAGCGCGATCAGGGTCACGCGCGGGGCGTCCTTCAGCCGTTCGATCACGGCGGCGTTGTTGGTGATGACCGACAGGGGCGCGCATTCCGTCAGGCTGGCGCCCAGCAGCGCGGCCATCGACCCGTCATTGACCATCACGGTCATGCCCGGCTCTATCAGGGCGCGGGCGGCCTGGGCCATGCGGACCTTGGCGTCGCTGTCCTGCATGGCGCGGATGCGGAAATCGCTTTCGAACTGGGTTCCGGCCTCGATCGTGGCGCCGCCGCGCACCTTGCGCAGCAGGCCGGCCTGTTCAAGGTCGTCCAGATCGCGGTGGATGGTCATGCGACTGACCGCGAAACGCAGCGCCAGATCGTCCAGGTCCACGGCCCGTGCCGCGACCAGCAGATCCATGATCTCCTGCCTGCGCTCGTCCCGTTTCACCCAGACCCTCCTTTGGCTTGCCGGTTTCATAACACGATCGCCGAACATGACAACACCCATGATGTGACTTTGTGATTTTCGTTGTGATATTAGGGGGCCCGCGCTATGCAGGGCGCAACAGGAGGACCCCATGCCCTTAGACACCCCCAAAGACCCCGCCATCGCCGTCAAGGCCGATCTGGACCCGCAGAACTTTGCCCTTGCGAACTGCATCCGCGCGCTGACCATCGACGCTGTTAACGCCGCCAATTCCGGCCATCCCGGCGCGCCGATGGGCATGGCGGACGCCGCCACCGTGCTGTTTCGCAACCACCTGAAATTCGACGCCGCGAACCCCGACTGGCCTGACCGCGACCGGTTCGTGCTGTCGAACGGCCATGCGTCGATGCTGCTCTACAGCCTGCTGCACCTGACCGGGTATCAGGACATGACGCTGGAGCAGATCCGCAATTTCCGCCAATGGGGCTCCATCACTGCGGGCCACCCGGAATACGGCCACGCCAAGGGCATCGAGACCACGACCGGCCCCCTGGGCCAGGGTCTGGCCACCGCCGTCGGCATGGCATTGGCGGAACGCGCGCTGGCGGGCGAGTTCGGCGACGATCTGGTCGATCACCGCACATGGGTCATGCTGGGCGACGGCTGTCTGCAGGAGGGCATCGGCCAGGAGGCCATCAGCCTGGCGGGCCATCTGGGCCTGGGCAAGCTGATCGTGCTGTACGACGACAACAGCATCACCATCGACGGCCCGACCTCGGTCAGTTTCTCCGAGGATGTACCGGCGCGCCTGGCCGCCTGCGGCTGGCATGTCCAGACCTGCGACGGCCATGACGGGCGCGCGCTGGACGCCGCGATGGAGGCCGCCAAGGCCGAGACCGGCAAACCCTCCCTGATCGCGATGAAGACGATCATCGGGTTCGGATCGCCCAACCGCGCCGGCAGCTATTCCGTGCACGGATCGCCCCTGGGCGCGGACGAGGGCGCGCTGACCCGCGAGGCCCTGGGATGGACGCACGACGCGTTTGTGATCCCTGACGATCTGGCCACCGAATGGCGCCAGATCGGCGCGCGCGGGGCCAATGACCGCACCGCATGGGAGGCCCGCATGGCCGCATCGGCCAAAGGCGCCGCCCTGACGCAGCGCCTGTCAGGCGATCTGCCCGAGGGCTATGACGCAGCCGTCACCGCCGCCCGCGACGCCCTGTTCGCCGCGCCGAAAAAGGCCGCGACCCGCAAGGCCAGCCAGATGGCGCTGGAGGCGCTGGCCGGGGCCGTGCCTGCGATGATCGGTGGTTCGGCCGACCTGACCGGATCGAACCTGACCCGCGTCGCGGCCGTCGACACGCAATACACCCGCGACGCGCCCGGCCGTTACATCGGCTATGGCGTGCGCGAATTCGGCATGGCCGCCGCGATGAACGGGCTGAACGTCCATGGCGGGGTGATCGCCTATGGCGGGACGTTCCTGGTGTTTTCCGACTATGCCCGCAACGCGATCCGCCTGTCGGCGCTGATGGGGGTCGGCACGATCTATGTCATGACCCATGACAGCATCGGGCTGGGCGAAGATGGCCCGACGCACCAGCCGGTCGAACATCTGGCATCGCTGCGCGCCATCCCCGGCCTGACCGTCCTGCGCCCCGCCGACACGGTCGAGACGCTGGAGGCCTGGGACATTGCGATCCGCAATCGCAACGTGCCGTCTCTGTTGGCGCTGTCCCGCCAGGACGTCCCGCAGCTGCGGACCGAGGCCGGGTCCGAGAACCTGACCGCCAAGGGTGCCTATGTGATCCGCCAGTTCGGCGAGGGCCGCGACGTGACCCTGATCGCCACCGGCACCGAGGTCGCAATCGCCGTCACCGCCGCCGAGGCGATGGCCGCCGAGGGCATGGCCGTGGCCGTGGTATCGATGCCCAGCTGGGAGCTGTTCGAGGCGCAATCCGCCGATTACCGCGCTCAGGTCCTGGGCACCGCGCCCCGCATCGCGGTCGAGGCCGCGGGCAAATTCGGCTGGACCCGCTATGTCGCGTCCGAGGACGACGTGATCGGCATGACCGGTTTCGGCGCGTCGGCCCCCATCGACCGCCTGTACCAGGAGTTCGGCATCACGCCCGAAGCGATCATCGCGCGCGCCAAGCTGGTGACCGGCCACTGATCCAAAGGCCAAGGCCGCAAGCGGCCTTGCCATGATGCACCCCACGCGCGCAAAGCGCGCGCGCGGGGCCCAGCGGCAGCGACCGGGTCGGGGTTTCCCCGACCCGTCCCCGTTGCGGTCACCCAGCCATCAGGTCGCGCGCCGTCGCCTCGTCGGTGATCAGCCCGGACAATCGCCCGCTGTTCAGGACCGCGCGGATGGCGGCGATCTTTTCCGCCCCGCCGGCGATGACCACGATGCGCTGACCCTGCCCGCGGGCCAGATCGACCGACAGCGTCCGCGCGCTCAGCGTCGTCTTCAGAACCCGGCCCTCGGCGTCAAAGAAATACCCCATCATCTCTCCGACGCCGCCAGCGGCGTTGATCTCGGCGATCTCGCGTGGTTCGATCATGCCGGACGCGACCAGCTGCGCACCCGCGTCTGCGGTACCCATCCCTACCAGGGTCAGCGTGGCGCTGTTCGACAGATCGAAAATGTCGCGCACGCCGGGCTGGGACAGCAGCACGGCCCGGTCACCTTCGGAATTGGCAAAGAACGGCACCGGCATGACAAAGGCCTGCGCCCCGGTCTTCTCGGCCAGCGCGTGCATCACGTCATGGGGGTTGGCCGCATAGTTGCGCGTCAGACCGCCCAGAACCGACACGAACCGTACCGCCCGCGCATCGAACCGCGGCATCTGTCGGACTGCCGCCGCCAATGTCCGGCCATGACCCAGACCGATGACCCGGTGTTCGCCCCGCTCTATCTGTCGGCGCAGAAATCCAGCGCCCGCAAGCCCCAGGGCACGCAGGGGCATACCGTCCTCGGCCAGATCGGGGGCCACCTCGCAATGATCCAGCCCATAGCGCGTGCAAAGCTGGTCCTCCAACATGGCGCATTCAACGATCTCTCCGTCGATGGTGACCTTGACGACACCATCGGACACGGCACGGGCGATCAGGCGGTGCGCCTTGACGCCGGGCACGCCCAGCCGCTTGGCGACCGCCGCCTGCGTCAGTCCGCCTGCGTAATGCAACCACGCCGCGCGGATTGCCAGGCTCTGTTCCGGATCGGCATGGCCCCGACCTGCCATCAGGCTGCCGCCCGCATCAGGGTGTCCAGCTCATCGACCGACAGTGCCGCAGGGTTGGCCTTCATCGACGAAGACCCCGCCGCCGCCTGCGCCGCCGCACCGCGCGCCGCCGCATCGATGCCCAACCCGTCCAGCCCCGACAGCCCCGCATCGCGCGACCAAATTGCCAGCATCCGCCCGGCATCGACGACCGATGCATCGGCCTGCCCGAACGCCGTGCCGATCCACCGGCCGACCTGATCCAGCCGGGCCGCCAGCGTGGCGTCCGTGACCGCCTGCCGGTTGGCGACCAGCACATGCGGCAACAGCGTGCCGCAGATCGCGCCATGGGCCGCCCCGGTCAGGCCGCCCAACGGCCCCGCCAGCCCGTGCACCGCCCCCAGCCCCGCATTGGCCAGCGCCAGCCCGCCGCACAGGCTGACCCAAGCCATGTGGTCGCGCGCTTGCGGATCGTCGGCCTGCATCAGGCGGATCAGCGCCGCCAGCCCGCGCGGGATCGCATCCCGGCACAACGCGTCGGTCAACGGGTTCGCGCGGGTGCAGACATACGGCTCGATCACCTGCGTGATCGCATCCAGCCCCGATGCCAGCGTCACGCCCCGCGGACAGCCGTCGGTCAGCGCCGGGTCGACGATCGCAAGCGTGGGCAGCATTCGCGCATCGCGCAGGCTGACCTTACGGCGCGCCTCGGGGACGCCGATGACGGCATTGCGCGTGACCTCGGCCCCGGTGCCGGCGGTGGTCGGAATGGCGACAAAGGGCAAGGGCGGATGATCCAGCGGCAGGCCCTGCCCCACGACCTCAAGGTGATCCAGCATCGGGCGCGTCGCGGGGATCAGCGCGGCGATGGCCTTGCCCGCGTCGATCACCGCCCCGCCGCCCATCGCGACGATTACCTGCGCATTCGCACCTGCGTCCAGCCCCAGTGTGATCAGCGCCATGTCAGGCTCTCGGGGAACGGCAAAGGTGGCGACCGAACAGCCCATGTCGGCCAGCGCGCGCGCCAGTGATGCGCTGCGGGCGGGGTCGCGACCGTGGACCAGCAGCACCCGCCGCCCCAGGGCTGCCACCCGCGCGGCGGCCTGCGCCGCCTGCCCCCGGCCAAACAGGATCTCGGTCGCGGTGGCAAAGGCAAAGGGCTGGGGCATCTGGGGGTCCTGTCGCTGATGGGTCAGATATTCAGCCGGTCGGCTCCGGTGTCGATATGCGGTGCCCAGAATGCGATGCTTTCGGCGATCTGGGCGATGACCTGCCGATCGTTGGGTTCGCGTTCCTTGAACGACAGCTCCAAGCAGATCTCGTTGTCGACGGCGCCGCCCTGCAACAGCGCGGCCAGCAGGGGTTCGGGCTGCACCCGCCCGCGCGCGTTGAATTCGGCGGTAAAGGGGCGGTGACCGCCCTTATCCATCAGCGACTGCTTGATGTGGATGATCGGGCTGACGCGCGGCACGGCGCGGGCCCAGGCATAGGGGTCCAGATCGTCGGGATCGGGGCTGGTGACGTCGCCATGATCGATGTCGGCCATCATCCACATGGGCACCGCCATGTCGGCCGCCGACAGCCGATCCTGCAGCGCCATCGCAATGGGAATCGTCTCTCCGAACTCACGCCCCACGCTCATGGGTTCCCAGAAGACGTAATCCAGACCGGCGGCCTTGGCGTGGTCCGCGACCTCGGCCCAGGCATCGATGGCGATGCGGATCAGATCCTCGCGCCGGGTCGGATCGTCATAGTCGCGATAGGTGAATATCGCGAACTGCGTGCCCACCGACCGCCCGCCCAGATCAGCGGTGATGTCGGCGAATGTCTTGAACCAGTCGATATAGTATCGCCGCACGTCCGCATTGGGATGACCGAAATGGTTCAGCCGCCCGTAAGGCCCGGTCATGCCGCTGGTGACGCGCACCCCGGTGCGGTCCAGCGCCGCGCCCATCTGCCGCGTCAGGCGGCGGATCACCGGCGCGGGCCAGGATGGGTTGATGAATTCATGCGTCAGCTGCAGATCGCGGATGCGAAGATCGCGCGCGACCGTGTCGATCAGGTCGTCCGGATCGGCAAAGCGATTGACCAGCGGATTGGTGTTCAGCGACAAGGTCAACATCACGCGATCTCCGGCGCCAGCGTTTCGCCGAACCACGCGGCAAATGCTGCCTGCTGATCGGCGGTCAGGTGCAGGTAATGCTTGGTTCGCCGGGTCAGGATGTCCTGGGGCGTGCGCGCCCATTCCTTGGACACCAGATACCGCGCCTCGGCCTCGTACAACTGTCCGCCGAAATGGCGACCCAGACCGGGCAGGCTCATGGCGCCCGCCACGACGTTTTTGGTCCGCGCGCCGTACAAACGGCCATAGTGCCGGACCAGCGCGCGGGGCATCCAGGGGTGCAGTTCACGCTGCAGGTTGGCAAAGCTTTCGAAATCGGCATTCGCGATCTCTCCGCCCGGCAGGGGCGCTGTTTCGGTCCAGTCGGGGCCCATCGCCGGAAAGATGTCCGCCAGCCGGTGCATGCCGCGTTCGGCCAGTTCGCGGAACGTGGTGATCTTGCCGCCGAACACGTTCAGCAGCGGCGCGCCCCCGGTCTGGTCCAAATCGAAAACATAATCCCGCGTGACCGCCGATGGGTTGCCCTGCCCGTCGTCGAACAGCGGACGCACCCCAGAAAAACTGTGGATCACGTCGGACCGGCGCAGCTTTTCCTTGAAATAGCGGTTCACGGCGGTCAGCAGATAATCGATCTCTGACTCGTCGGCGCTCACATCCTCGGCGCGACCGTCATAGGCGATGTCGGTCGTCCCGATCAGCGCCATGTCGCCTTCGTAGGGGTTGATGAAGATCACGCGCTTGTCGTGGTTCTGCACCAGATAGGCGTTGGTCCCCGCCCACCATTTCGGCACGATGATGTGGCTGCCCTTGACCAGCCGCACGTTGCGGGCCGAATTCGATCCCGCCACGCGGGTGATGATATCGCTGACCCAAGGACCGGCGCAGTTGACCAGACAGCGGGCATGGAAATGCCGTTCGTCCCCGGTGACGGTGTCGCGGGTGGTGACGGCCCAGACGTCGCCTTCGCGGCGCGCCGACACACAGGCGGTGCGGGTCAGGACGGTCGCGCCATGCTCTGCCGCATCGACCGCGTTCAGCACCACCAGCCGCGCATCGTCCACCCAGCAGTCGCTGTATTCGAACCCCTTGTGGTACTTGTCCAGCAGGGGTGCCCCCTCGGGGTCGCGGCGCAGGTCCAGCGTGCGCGTCCCCGGCAGTTTCTTGCGCCCGCCCAGATGGTCGTACAGGAACAGCCCCAGCCGGACCAGCCAGGCGGGACGGTCGTCGGGGCTGTGCGGCAACACGAAACGCATCGGCCAGATGATGTGCGGGGCCGCGGCCATCAGCACCTCTCGTTCGATCAGCGCCTCTCGGACCAGACGGAATTCGTAATATTCCAGATAGCGCAGCCCGCCATGAACCAGCTTGCCCGACCGGGACGACGTGCCCTGCGCCAGGTCGTCCTTTTCGCACAGCACGACCGACAGGCCCCGCCCCGCGGCATCGCGCGCGACGCCCGCGCCGTTGATACCGCCGCCGATCACGAACAGATCGATCGTCTCAAGGCCTTGGGTCATCCTACTCTCCTGTCGTGGTGCGGGCCCGGGCCAATGCGGCCCAGACGGGCGGCAGGGCGGCGCGGGTCGCGGCAAAGGCGGGGAACAGCCGCGCATAGGTCGCGGCCAGATGGGGGTCGGGCGCCTCGGGCGCGCGCAGCAGAGGCGTGACCCATTCGGCGATGCAGGCATCCATGTCGGGATAGGCGCCGATGGCCACGGCGGCCATCATCGCGGCGCCCGCGGCCCCGGCCTCGTCGCGGTCGGACACGCGCACGGGCGCGTCCAGGGCAGCCGACAGGATGCGGCGCAGGGCGGGTGACCGCGCCGCCCCCCCGGTCAGGCGCAGTTCGGACGGCAGCGGCCCCATCGCGGCGTAACAGTCGCGCATGGCGAGGCCCAACCCTTCGGCCACGGCGCGGACCAGATCGGGATAGCGATGTCCCGCCGACAGCCCGGTGAACCCCGCCCGCGCGCCTGCATCGACGAACGGCCCGCGTTCGCCAGCGTCAGAAATATAGGGGTGGTACAAAATTTGCCCCGGTTCCGCCTGCCCCAGCCAGCCGTCCAGCCGCGCGACCAGGTCGCGATGCGTCACCGGCTGGCCCATGTCCGACAGGATGCCCGCGGCCAGACCCAGCACCCAATCCAGGTTCAGCGTCGCCGCCATGTTGGTCTGGACCTGCGTGACCACGCCCGGCACCGGCAGGCAGATGACGTAACCCGTGCCCTGATCGTTCAGGTGCACTCGGTCGGCGGTCACCGCGCGCAGATGCACCCCGGTCGACCCGACGGTGGAACAGGCGACGTCCCCTGCCCCGCCCAATACCCCCGCGCCCAGCGCGGTCATCACCATGTCGACATAGCCCAGCGATACCGGCGTTCCCGCCAACAGCCCCGTGGCGCGTGCGGCATCCGCGGTCAGCGGATGGGTCACCTGCGTGCCGTCCACGATGGGGGGCAACAGCCCGCGCCGATGCGTCAGGCCCAACGCGTCGATGACCATGTCGTCATAGGCGCGGGTGCGGAAATTGCCAAAGGTAAAGCTGGCCTCGGACGGGTCGGTCGCGCGGATGCCCGTCAGGTTCAGGTATAACCAGTCCTTGCAGTGCAGCGCGACCTGGGCACGGTCCAGCAGATCGGGGTGATGCGCGTCCATATGCGCCATCTGCGCGCCCTGCTGACAGGTGTTCAGGCCGGTGCCCGTCGCCTCGAACCGGGCGCGGTTCTGGCCCAGCCGGTCGACGGTCGGCGCGGCGCGCGCGTCCAGCCACAACCAGGCATCACCCACCGGGCCGTCATTGCCGACCAGCCACGTGCCGTCGCCCTGCCCCGTGACCGCCACCCCCGCCGTGCGTGCCGCAAGATCGGGAATATGATCGGCCAGCCCGCGCAGGGCCGCCGCGCAATCGTCCCAGGTCCGGGCCATGTCCTGTGTCGCGGCCCCCTGCGCCCCGGTCGCATAGCGGTTGGGAACCGCCGCCGCGCCTAGTTGACGTCCCGACAGGCTGAACCCGACCGCCTTGATGACCGAGGTCCCGGCATCGATTCCGATCAGCACGTCGCGCTGCCTGTCCGTCATGTCGCCTCCATCCCTTGGCCCCGGCTTATATCACGATCACTGCTCATGAAACGTATTTTTTTACGGACACAGCAATTTATTTCATCTAGGGTGATGAGGTTCGTGTCCGAAAGGATGCGCGGATTCGCCGCGATTGCCGGCCCGCGCCACGCGAACAGACCGGAGGGGAGGCCGGACCGAAATGAGGACCTTTGTCAGCACGGGCTTGCTTTCCGAATGCGGCCGCAGCACACAGACCGCCAGCGTGGCAACACCTGTGCGGTACGCACGATGTCACGGCCAAAGCGGTCAACTGATGGTTTCCGCGACAACCAGACATGCGCCCGCCCGCCCCGTGTTCCAGCCAGAGGCAGACAGATGACTGAC
>NZ_JBISHD010000026.1:0-10024 GCF_045064235.1 Paracoccus sp. Ld10
CCCCCGTGCCCCCGCCGCCAGTCGCCGCGGCCTGATCCTGTCCGTGGCCGTGGGCCTGGGCGTTCTGGCCGCGATCGCGCTGGACACCACCGTGGTGCAGGTCGGGTCCGACGCCGATGCCCGCCAGCAGGCGTTTTCGCCCGACACCTATGGCACGCAGGAATTCCCCCGCATCCGTGACGCGGTGATCGAACGCGCCGTGCCCGCAACCGACCTGGCCGCCGCCATCGCCGCCGATCAGGACGCGGCCATCGCGGAATACGGCACGCCCGCATCCACCGGCGCGATCATGATGGTCACCGTGACCGGCACCGCCGGAGAGCCGCGCGCCGGGGTCTATCCCCTGACGGTCGAGGGCCTGCCCGATGATCTGCGCGTCCGCGTGCAGACCGGCCCTGCAATCAACGGCACCGACCTGCGCGACGCGCCCGGCGACATCGCGTTCGGCGCGTTCAAGAACCAGATCGAATATCAGGACGCCGGGTCGGGCATCAACCGCGCCATGGCGGCCGAGGTGCTGGCCCCGATCGACACCGCCGCCCTGACGGGCAGGCAGGTGACGGTGACCGGCGCGTTCCGGCTGATCAATCCGGCGAACTGGCTGATCACTCCCGTCGCGATGGAGGTCCAATGAGCGCCGAGGTCGTCCTTGCCGCCCGCAATGTGGCGAAATCCTATGGGCAGGTCCATGCGTTGAAGGGCGTGAACTTTGACATCCACCGCGGTCAGGTCACCACCCTGTTCGGGGAGAACGGCGCGGGCAAATCGACGCTGATGAAGATCCTGTCGGGCGTGATCCAGCCCACATCGGGCCAGATCATGCTGGACGGTCAAGCGGTGGCATTCGCAAACGCCAACGACGCGCGCGATCAGGGCATCTCGATCATCCACCAGGAACTGTCGCTGGCGCCGAACCTGTCGGTGCGCGACAACATCTTCATGGGCCGCGAGATCATGGGCGCGCTTGGCGTGAATTACGCCGAAGAGGACCGCCAGACCCTCGCCCTGATGGAGGAGCTGGAGGAACAGATCGCCCCCTCGACCCTGGTCGAGGACCTGCGCCTGGGCCAGCAGCAGATCGTCGAGATCGCCCGCGCCCTGTCCGTGGACAGCCGCATCCTGATCATGGACGAACCCACCAGCGCCTTGTCGGCCAGCGAGGTCGAGGTCCTGTTCAAGGTCATCCGCGACCTGACCGCGCGGGGCGTCAGCATCGTCTATATCTCTCACCACCTGGAAGAGGCGCTGACCATCACCGACCACGCGGTCGTGCTGCGCGACGGGGTGATGACCGCCTATGCGCCGCGTGCGGACATCGATCTGGAATGGATCGTGCGCAACATGGTCGGCGACAATTACGACCTGGGCAGCCCGCCCGACAGCACCATGGGCGATGTCGCCCTGTCCATCCGCGACCTGTCGGTGCCCGATGCCACGGGCCAGGATCTGGTCGACGGCCTGAACCTGGACGTGCGCGCGGGTGAAATCGTCTGCATCTATGGCCTGATGGGCGCGGGCCGGACCGAGCTGCTGGAGACGGTCGCCGGCCGCCTGCGCGCCACGGGCGGGCAGATCGTCCTGGAGGGCCATGAGATCAGCCACCTGTCCATCGGCGAACGTATCGCCCGCGGCCTGGCCCTGGTCCCCGAGGACCGCCAGCGCGATGGCCTGGTTCAGACCATGAGCGTCGGGCAGAACCTGTCGCTGGCCTCCATCGCGCGGTTCACGCGCGGGTTGTTCACCAGCACCCGCGCCGAACGCGAGCTGGTCGACGACAGCATCCGCCGCGTGACGGTCAAGACATCGGGCGGCGGCGCCCCCATCGGGTCGCTGTCGGGCGGCAACCAGCAAAAGGTGGTGATCGGCAAGATGCTGGCCACCCGGCCCCGCGCCATCCTGTTGGACGAGCCGTCGCGCGGCATCGACATCGGCGCCAAGGCCGAGGTGTTCCGCCTGCTGGCCGAGGGCGCGATGGACGGCCTGGCGGTGGTCTATTCCACCTCCGAGGTCAGCGAATGCCTGTCCATCGCCCACCGGATCATCGTCATGCACAAGGGCCACATCACGGCCGAATTCGACAGCACCGTGTCCAAGGACCGGATCATGGCCGCCTCGGGCGAGTCCGTGGCAGCCTGAGGGAGAGACCCATGTCCGCAACCACCACCGCCCCCGCCAAGAGCCGGTCCCTGAACATCGGCCGCCTGCTGCTGGAGGGACGCGCCTTTTTTGCGCTGATCGCCATCATCGCGGTCTTTTCGTTCCTGTCGCCGAACTATTTCACCCTGTCGAACCTGCTGATCATGTCCAGCCAGGTCGCGATCTTTGGCATCCTGTCCATCGGCATGCTGCTGGTCATCCTGAACGGCGGCATCGACCTGTCCGTCGGGTCGATCCTGGCGCTGTCCGGCGTCGTCGCGGGTGCGATGATGCAGGGGGTCGAAATCGACGCAATGGGCGTGATCCTGTACCCGCCGGTCTGGGCGGTCGTCGTGCTGACGCTGTGCGTGGGTGCGGCGGTCGGCGCGGTCAACGGCGTGCTGGTCGCGATCTTCAAGGTGCCGCCCTTTGTCGCGACGCTTGGGGTCATGTACGTGGCCCGCGGCATCGCGCTGCTGATGACCAACGGGCTGACCTACAACAATCTGCGCGGGTCCGAGGCTTTGGGTAACACCGGCTTCAACTGGCTGGGCTTTTACCGCATCGGCGGCGTGCCGATCAGCGTGATCGTGCTGGCCGTTGCGGCGATTGCCGCGGGGCTGATGCTGGGCCGGTCGGCCTTCGGGCGCTGGCTGTACGCATCGGGCGGGAACGAACGCGCGGCGGAACTGTCCGGCGTGCCGGTCAAACGGGTCAAGATCACCGTCTATATGGTATCGGGCGCGCTGGCGGCGGCGGCGGGTCTGGTGCTGGCGTCGCAGCTGACATCCGCCGGACCCACGGCGGGCAACGCGTACGAGCTGACCGCCATCGCCGCGGTCGTCATTGGGGGCGCGGCGCTGACCGGCGGGCGCGGCAATGTGCGCGGCACCATGCTGGGCGCCTTTGTCATCGGCTTTCTATCGGCGGGCCTGGTGATCATCGGGGTCAGTTCGTACTGGCAGACGGTGTTCACCGGCGCGGTGATCGTGCTGGCCGTCCTGATGAACTCGCTTCAATACGGCAGCGGCACGCGCAAGACGTGAGGCACTGCCCCCGACCTTCCCCGCCTGCCACAGGGATGGCGCGCGGAAAGACTGCCCACAACCGGGCAGGACCACCACACCAAGGGAGAGAGACAAGATGATGAAGATGACGCGCCGGATGCTGATGGCTGCCGTGGCCACCGTGCCGCTGATGGCCGGATCGGCCTGGGCCGAAGGGCTGATCACCGTGATCGTGAACGACCCGGCCAACCCGTACTGGTTCACCGAGGGCGAGGTCGCCAAGGCCACCGCCGAGGAACTGGGCTATACCGCCAATGTGGCCGCCCACCGCGGCGACACCAACAGCGAAAGCACGCTGATCGACACCGCGATCACCAACCAGTCGGTTGCGATCATCCTGGACCCGGCCAATGCCGACGGTTCGGTCGGTGCCGTCCAGAAGGCCGTCGATGCGGGCATCCCGGTGTTTCTGGTGAACGCCGAGATCAACCAGGAAGGCCTGGCCAAGGCCCAGCTGGTGTCGAACAACGCCCAGGGCGCGGCGCTTGGTGCGCAGGCCTGGGTCGAGGCGATGGGCACGGATGGCGGCAGCTATGTCGAGCTGTTCGGCGCGCCCTCCGACAACAATGCTCAGACCCGCTCGAACGGTTACGAGACGGTCCTGTCCCAGTACCCGGAATTCGAAAAGGCCGGAGAAGAGGTCGCCAACTGGGACCGCACCCAGGGCTATCAGCGCATGCAGTCGCTGCTGCAGGCGAACCCCGACGTCACCGGCGTGATTTCCGGCAACGACGAGATGGCCCTGGGCGCCATCGCCGCGCTGAAGGAGGCCGGCAAGCTGGAGGCAGTGACCGTGGGCGGATTTGACGGCAGCCCCGACGCCGTCGAGGCCGTCCGCGCCGGAGAGATGGCCTATACCGTCCTCCAGCCCGTCGCCGTCTTTGCCGAAGCCGCCGTCCGTCAGGCCGACAGCTTTATCAAGACCGGCGAAACCGGGGTCGACGCCGAAAAGCAGCTGTTCGATTGCTTGCTGGTCACGCCGGAAAACGTGGACAGCTACAGCGCGCCATTCGTTCTGGATCAATGACATCTGCGGGGCGCGCGCGCGTCATGATGCGCGCGCCCCATCCTGATCGACCGGCGCCAGCGGACACCCGCCATGCGCGCCGGCGATCCGTCGGTGGGTCGCCACACGAGTTCCGGCGTCCAAAGACGCATTCCCGCGATTCTTAAAACGCGGTCGGACCCCGAGCAGGGTCACTTGGTGTGCAGTAACCACGCGGCAGTGCGCGGGACCACACTCTGCAGATGGCCGATCAGCGCAGCATGGCGATCAGACCGCGCTGTCATCGAATATTCAGGGAAACACAGGCGATGCTGCTGGTGCAGCACCGCCCTTGGATGGATCAGGCCGCGTCGGCCTGATCCAGACGGACCAGACGCCCCTCGACGGCCAGCATCTGGGCGACGGCATGGGCGGCCTCGGCCCCCTTTTTCACGAAATGCTCACGATAAAAACCGGTCAGCAACTCGGTTTCCTGATAATTGTGGGGCGTCAGCGACACGGAAAAAACCGGCACACCCGTGTCCATGCCGGCCTGCATCAGGCCCGTCACGACGGCGCCCGCGACGAAATCGTGGCGATAGATGCCGCCATCGACCACCAGTGCGGCGGCGACCACGGCGTCGTATTTGCCGGTCAGCGCCAGCTTCTTGGCCAATTGCGGCATCTCGAACGCGCCGGGGACATCCCAAGCCTCGACCTGAGCGCCGGGCATCAGGCTGGCGGCCTGGGTCAGGAAACCTTCATGCGCGCGGTCCACGACATCGGCGTGCCAGCGTGCCTTGATAAAGGCGATACGGGGGGATTTGGTCATCTTTCAGGAACCTTACGTCAGTTGCGTCAGGCCCCCAAGGCATACCGCAACTGACGCCGGGGTGGCGCACGGTGCGGTTCTCTTCCATCCGGACTATACCGTCGGCCCCGGAATTTCACCGGATCTGCTGACCCCCCTGCAAAGGACAAGGGGCGCTCGCGGGCTGTGACCGCCGGTGGGGAATTACACCCCGCCCTGAGAACACCCCAAGGATAGCGGCGTTGCCCCTCCGCGCCAAGGGCCGGACAGGAAAAATCCTGTCAAAACCGCCGCGTCACACGGGTTCGATATCACCCTGCGCCCGGCGCGCGTGGAAATCGGCGACGAACGCGTCCAACTGCCCCGCGGCGATCGCGTCCCGCAAGCCCGCCATCAGCTGTTGATAGTAATGCAGGTTGTGCCAGGTCAGCAGCATGCCGCTGATCATTTCGCGCGCGCGAAAGACGTGGTGCAGATAGGCGCGGGAATAGCCCGTGCAGCAGGGGCATGTACAATCCTCGTCCAAGGGACGCGGATCGTCCTGGTGGCGGGCGTTCTTGATGTTGACCTGTCCGCGCGGAGTCCATGCCTGGCCCGTCCGCCCGGACCGCGAGGGCAGCACGCAATCCATCATGTCGATGCCCCGCTGGACCGCGCCCACGATATCGTCGGGCTTGCCCACGCCCATCAGATATCGCGGCTTGTCCTGCGGCAGGAAACCGGGGGCATAGTCCAGCACGCCGAACATCGCCTCCTGCCCCTCGCCCACGGCCAGCCCGCCGACCGCGTAACCATCGAACCCGATGGCCTGCAGAGCCTGGGCGCTTTCCTCGCGCAGATCGCGCGTCACGCCGCCCTGCATGATGCCGAACAGTGCATGCCCCGGACGGTCGCCGAACGCGTCGCGCGATCGCTGTGCCCACCGCATCGACAGGCGCATGGACGCCGCCACCGCCTCGTCCGTCGCGGGCAGCGCGGGGCATTCGTCGAAACACATCACGATGTCGCTGCCCAGCAGCTTCTGGATCTGCATGCTCGTTTCGGGCGACAGGAAATGCTTGGACCCGTCCACGTGGCTGGAAAACGTCACCCCGTCCTCGGTCAGCTTGCGCAGGCCCGCCAGCGACATCACCTGAAACCCGCCGCTGTCGGTCAGGATCGGCTTGTCCCAGTTCATGAACCTGTGCAGGCCGCCCATCCGCGCCACACGTTCGGCGCCGGGGCGCAGCATCAGGTGATAGGTGTTGCCCAGCAGGATGTCGGCACCCGTGGCCGCCACGCTTTCGGGCAGCATCGCCTTGACCGTAGCCGCCGTGCCCACCGGCATGAAGGCCGGGGTGCGGATCTGGCCGCGGGGCGTGTCGATCACGCCCGTGCGCGCCGCGCCGTCGGTCGCCTGCAGGGTAAAGTTGAAACGCGTGGTCATGGTGCCGCCCGAGCCTTTGGAACCGGGCGCTTGTAGCGCCGCCCCCCGCCCTGTGCAATGCGCGTGCCACTGGACCGCGGGCGGGTGACACCCTATATAATCGGTCGGAATTGAAGGATGATCCGATGACCGAACCCCTGATGGAAGGCGCGCCCCTGATCGCGCCCTCGAGTACCGACCATCCGCTGTACGAGCCGATCGTCGAAGCCTGCAAGACTGTCTATGACCCGGAAATCCCGGTCAACATCCATGACCTGGGTCTCATCTACACGGTCGACATCAACGACGCGTCCGAGGTGCGGGTGATCATGACACTGACCGCCCCCGGCTGTCCCGTGGCCGGAGAGATGCCCGGATGGGTCGCCGACGCGGTCGAGGCCGTGCCGGGCGTCAAGCAGGTCGACGTCGAGATGACGTTCCAGCCGCAATGGGGCATGGACATGATGTCCGACGAGGCGCGCCTGGAATTGGGCTTCATGTGATTGCCGGCCGGGGGGCGGTCTTGAACCGGTGCCCCCCGGATGACTATCTTGATGCCAAGCCCGAAAGGATTTCGCCATGTTCGCCATGCCCGGCACCCCTCCCGTGACCATCACCCCCGCCGCCGCCGCCCGGATCGCGCAGCTGATGGCGGGCAAGAACGCCTATGGCTTGCGGATCGGCCTGAAAAAGGGCGGCTGCGCGGGCATGGAATACACGATGGAACTGGCCGAGACCCCCACCGCGAACGAAGAGGTGGTCGAATTGGACGGCGCGCGCGTCATCATCGCGCCCATGGCGCAGATGTTCCTGTTCGGCACGCAGATCGACTATGAAACCGGGCTGTTGGAACAGGGATTTCGGTTCCGCAATCCCAATGTCACCGACAGCTGCGGTTGCGGTGAATCGGTGAACTTTGCCCCTCTGGAGGGCAGTCGCGCCCAAGGCTGAGCCTTGCGCGGGGGCGGGACGCTGGCTAAGCCTGTCCCGAACCTACGGAGGACCCTCATGGCACCGCGCAAACTTGCCGCTGGAAACTGGAAGATGAACGGCGATCTGGCCGCATTGGCGCAGCTGGACGACATGGCCGCCGCCGCCGAGGGCGCGACCTGCGACGTGCTGATCTGCCCCCCTGCCTTGCTGATCCACCCGATGATGGCGCGCGTCGGCGCCAGTGATCTGCTGGTTGGCGGGCAGGACTGCCACCACGCGGACAAGGGCGCCCATACCGGCAACATCGCCGCCGTCCAGCTGCGCGATGCGGGCGCGACACATGTGATCCTGGGCCATTCCGAACGCCGCGCCGATCACGGCGAAACAGACGCCATGGTACATGCCAAGGCTGCGGCCGCCCATGCCGCCGGCCTGATCGCCATCATCTGCGTCGGAGAGACCGAGGCCGAACGCGACGCAGACCGCACCCTGGACGTGATCGCCACGCAGCTGGCAGGGTCCGTGCCCGACGGGGCCAATGCCCGCAACACCGTGCTGGCCTATGAACCGGTCTGGGCCATCGGCACGGGCCGCACGCCCACGCTGGACCAGATCGCTCAGGTCCATGCCCTGATGCGCGACCACCTGTCCGCGCGCCTGTCCGACGGCGCCGATGTCGCACTGCTGTACGGTGGCAGCGTCAAGCCCGCGAACGCGGCCGAGATCTTTGCCACCCCGCATGTAAACGGCGCGCTGGTGGGCGGTGCCAGCCTGAAGGCCGCGGATTTTGTCCCGATCATTGCCGCCCTGGACGCGGCCTGATCGATTTTCACCATTGCGTCGCCTGACCCCGCCGGGTAATCAGGCCGCGCGTGCACCCGTAGCTCAGCTGGATAGAGCGCTGCCCTCCGAAGGCAGAGGTCACTGGTTCGAATCCAGTCGGGTGCACCAATAATCACTGCGTTTGCGCGATGCCGGGTTGGCTCTATACCGCCATTGGCCCAGAAACTCGCACAGAAACCCTCTTATTCGGGTGGTTTTTGACGGGAGGCGGCGATCCAGGTCAGGCGGTCGTGGCCAGACGGCGTGTAGTCCCGCCCATTACGCACCCACACCTCATGGCGAACCGATCCGTCTTCATTGTAGAAGGTGTCTGCCGGTCCATGGTCCCGGTGCATCTTCCCGTCCCTCCACCACTCTTCATTGTTCGGCCGGCCATCACGATAAAAAATGACGGCAGGCCCGTCTTCCCGGTGCTTTTTGCCGGCAACCCACCACTCTCGGCGACTCAGAATGCCGTCCTCCATAAAATCTATGGTAGCTGCTTCAAACACCGCGCTTCTGTGGCAAAGAGTCCTTGGAACGGCTCCGGTCGTGTTCTCGACGACAGATGAGGTATACTGGATCATACCCCACCCTCCCTGCACGCCGCGGCAATCCATTCCAGCCGCTGATGGGGAGAAAGACCGGCCACAGCCTCGTCATAACAAGTCTTCAACAGATCCATGGCGTCCGCGGATTCCTCACCGGAGGCAGACACGGTTAAGAGCGGGGCGAGGTAAGGGAGCGTGATGTGCCTCTCGCCGCCTTCGTAGTCAATGTCGCTTTCCATGCGCGCCGGGTCGAAGGTGAACGGGTCGGTCATGGCCTTCCCTCCCTTGACCTGGTCGCCGCGTGTTCCAGGACCCGCAAACCAGCCGCGAAACCCGTCCACCCGGCGACATCCGCAGCACGCTCCCTGATCGCCGTTGCAGGGCCCTGCAACCACCCATCAAGGGCCTTCCTGTCCGACAAAGTCCACGTCAGCACCTCATGCGCCGTCAAGGGTCGGCAAACCCGCCTTACAGTCTCCCCAACCACCTTACCCCTCCAGAGCTGCTGATCGACGACCTCGTAGCGGTCGAAAACTTCGGGTGGGATGGTCATAGAACACCCTCCCTGTCTTTCTTTCCGCTTAGGGATCCTACCCTTTTCGCGGCAGCCAGGCGCCCATGGTTACTGTTGTTCCACGCGACCTGCGCCACCACATCCTCTGGGTCCCGCATGTCGCCCTCGAAACGCATCTCCCCGTCATGGAAGACCACAAGCGCACCTGGCACTGGATCGGAAGGCACAAGTAACATCACCGGGCAGCCCTCATCCTCTCCGACCTCCACCAGCATGCCGTGCTTTATAAGCACGGCGACAAGGTCCTCTATGCAAGCCTGGAACGCGGCCGCCTCTTCTTCGCTGGGCGAAGGCTTCGGAGGCGCTGGGAAAAGGGTGCGGTAGGGGAAGTTTATCGGTGTCATGGCTGGTCTGGGAGCTTTCATGGCTTCACCTCCCACATCTTCCATAGCAAGTGCGACATGCGCTCGACCCAGTCGGATTCCTGGATGCCATCAGCAGGCCTATCCACGGTGCTCTCATGTTCCAGTAGCGACCACAGCCTGGCTAGGCTCCAGACCCATTGATTTTACGCCCTTTGCGTGATTCAGGCCGCCGCAAGGAGACCTGATCGATGAGCAACTTGTTCTGGCTGACCGAAGCGCAGATGGCGCGCCTTCGCACGTTCTTTCCCAAGAGCCATGGCCGCCCACGCGTGGACGATCTGCGGGTTCTGAGCGGCATTATCTTCATCAATCGCAATGGCTTACGGTGGTGCGACGCACCGAGGGAATATGGACCGGCCAAGACGCTTTATAATC